>CAKSIH010000001.1 GCA_934462705.1 uncultured Eubacteriales bacterium
TACGAACGAAGGTGAGTAAAACGACAATGCCTTTGACCGGAATGGTCGTTGGTTCAAGTCCAACAGGGGGAACCAAAGTTTAAGAAACTTCACCTAAAAAGAGGGTGGAGTTTTTAGTTTCTGCGGTGTTACAGCCGCAAGGATGGGGTTGTTAACTGGCTCGCAGTGCGCCGCGCCCAGAGGGCGAAGCAGGCGTGCTGATGAGCAGGAAAAGGCACAGAGAATTACGAACGAAGGTGAGTAAAACGACAATGCCTTTGACCGGAATGGTCGTTGGTTCAAGTCCAACAGGGGGAACCAAAGTTTAAGAAACTTCACCTAAAAAGAGGGTGGAGTTTTTAGTTTCTGCGGTGTTACAGCCGCAAGGATGGGGTTGTTAACTGGCTCGCAGTGCGCCGCGCCCAGAGGGCGAAGCAGGCGTGCTGATGAGCAGGAAAAGGCACAGAGAATTACGAACGAAGGTGAGTAAAACGACAATGCCTTTGACCGGGGAGCATCTGCGCTGCCAGTGGCAGGAGAAGCAAGTCAGGCGAATAGGAAGGAATACAGAAAGATGAAAATGGAGCCAGCCTCGCCCTTTTTGTACTTAGCGTTGTAGCCCTCCTGATTTCGGCCCTAAAACATGTCTTACTTCGTTAGGAAATACCCAATCATTATTTGTATTTCGTACAGCGTATTCCTTGTACATCCCATCTTTTCCACGTCTACCAGCCAAACCCAGGTAAGTTACAGTGTACCCAGCATCTGAGAGTCGTTCGATCTCATCGTTGTTGAAAAAATATCCGCATCCGTGTTCTGTTGACCAGCCTCCAGAAGCATGTTCCAAGTTGTCTTTGTTAATGGCCTTAGCAGGGTGCGGCTTTTTGGTGTTTTTATCTTTCATGATGATCACCTCCTTTCATGGTACAATTATACCATAGGGGGGGGGGGGGCGTGTCAATAGATTTTATAAATTTTTACTGTTTTTTTAAAAAATATGGATTGCAATTTTATGCATTAAATTTATTGGCGCTTGTTGACTTGAAGGCTCTGCCAGGCCGCAGCAAAACGGCGGCCTGGCAGAGCCCATCTTTAGCTGGCCTTCATAACTGATTTTGCAAAAGTGCAAAAAGGAGAGAAACACTAACCCACGCGGCTGAGCGTTTGCAAAGATTGTTAGAGAGTGAAAAGCGAAAGAAAGTGTAGGAGAATAGCGGGAGGGCCCCACCCCACGCATCTGAGCGCTGGTTTACGAAAGCAGCATGAGAGTGAAATGAGGAGACCGCTTTTGTTCTGTTCCCGTAATGAGTAATTAACATTAATAAGGGAGCCCGCACCTTCTAGGTGCGGGCTCCCTTATGCTTACAATAGTAAAATATTTATAATTTTGTTTTTAGCCTTAAGTGAACCTTATTAAATTAAAACCGTAATTTTATACTCTAATCGTGATTGCTGACAGTTGTTGCTGTGTTTAGTGAGTTTTCTTTGGTAGCCGACAGCAATGCCAATTGATCCCCAATCACGCTAAATAAGGCACTTAAAACATCAAGCGAGTCTGAGTCCGTACAATCAGCAATTTTAAAAGCAATCGCAGTGCCTATGGTAATTAATTGTTTGCCGTTATAACAGTTTTTTATGATATCATACCCCCTACAAAGTATGCTATGTTAATGGTAAACAAAAAGTTAAATTATCATTTATTCTAAGGTATATTTAATAAGTTTTTCCAGGGTTTCGGAGCTAATAACATGTTCAATTTTACATGCTTCATTTTCGGCAGTTTCTTTATTTATTCCGAGCTTATTGGTAAGGAAATTAACTAATGTATTGTGCTTAAAGTATATTGATTGTGCAAGTTCTTTTCCTTCTTTGGTCAGCTTAATTTCTCCGTATTTTTGGTGAGTTAAAAGCCCTTGATTTTTTAAACTTGACACAGCTTTGTTGACGCTTGGTTTGGAAATTTCCATTGCATTTGCAATGTCGGTTATACGTATTTCACCTCTCTCTTTATTTAATATAAATATAGTTTCAAGATAATCTTCAAGAGAGGTGCTAAGTTTATTGGCAACATTCATCTTGATTTCTCCTTAAAATAAGAACATTTCTGCAGACACCCTGAACAGTTACCGCTACACAGAGATGATAAGCCATGTCTTTTAAATTTTAATATACATTTTATTATAAAACAACACACAAATAAAATAGCAAATAAACCTATAATAATATCAAAAATCATAAAATACCTCCTTAAATGTGAAGTATAAATCTGGAGATTAAAGTTCCAAATTGGTAAATACAAACTGACGCAAACCAGGCGATTACTAATTGGTATGTTATAGAAAAACAAGCCCACTTAATGCTTTTAAATTCTTTTATCATTGTTGATATTGCTGCGACGCATGGTGTATAAAGAAGAACAAACGTCATAAAGGCATAAGCAGATATTGTATTAAAGTGGGAGCAAATTGAGCCTACAAGGTCAACAGTGCCGTTGCAGTCATAAAGGACTGCCATGGTAGATACAACAGTTTCTTTTGCAACAAGACCTGATAATAAAGAGACTGCAGATTTCCAATCTCCAAAGCCACAGAGGCTAAAAATAGGTGCAATTGTATTTCCTATGCAAGCAAGAATACTTTCACTTTTGTTTTCAATCATTTGCAATGATGTATTAAAAGATTGTAAAAACCATATTACAATAGTAGCAAAAACTAAAACAGTTCCAGCTTTTACAAGGAAGTCCCGAACTCTTTCTCCAACGTGTAAAAACAAATTTTTTATGGTTGGCAATCTGTATTCCGGAAGTTCCATTATAAATGGTGCAGCTGTGCCCTTAAGTAGCGTGGATTTAAATAAAAATGCAGTTAGAATTCCCAGTGCAATTCCTAAAAGATAAATTGAAAAAATTATTATGGCTTGATGTTCGTGAAAGAACGCAGAAATAAATATAGCATAAACGGGCATTTTGGCACTGCATGACATGAAAGGTACAATGAGAATAGTAAGCCGCCTATCCTTACTTTTTTCTAGAATTCTGGTACCTAAAACAGCAGGAACGGAGCATCCAAATCCCATAAGTAAAGGCACAAATGCTCTGCCGGAAAGTCCCACTTTACGAAGCAGTTTATCTGTAATAAATGCGGCTCTTGCCATATATCCACTGTCCTCTAAAATTGATAATAGTGTAAATAGCAACGCAATTTGTGGTAGGAAGGATACAACAGACCCAACGCCTTCAATTATTCCTCCAACAATTAGGCTCTTAGCCCATTCGGATGCACCAAGTGACGAAAGTGTATTTAGCATAAAATCTCCCAATATACCTTTTATAAAAAAGTCAAAGGTATCTCTTAAAAAGTTTCCAAAAGGCCCAAACGTTATGTAAAAGATTAGCCCCATAATTGAAAAAAACACAGGTATCGCAAGAAATTTATTGGTTACAATGCTATCTATTTTATCTGTTAAGTTAAAGGTAGCAGTTTTTTTGTTTTTAGTTAAACATTTAGTGCAAAGGTTGCAAATGTATTGATATCTTTCGTCTGCAATAAGCATTTGCCTGTCAACATCCGGAGGTAGCACAATAAGCCTTTTATATCCATCAGTTTTACTTTTATCAAATTCATTTAATTGTTTAATAATTATATCATCGTCCTCAAAAATTTTTACACTTAACCACCTCTTATATTTTTTGTTTTTAGGTAATGTATGTCCAATTTTGTTTAATACCTGTTCAATTTCATTAGAAAATATTTTATTAACTTGAATATTTTTCTCAACATTTTTGTGTTGTGTTATGTATTCAAGGAGAGTATCTGTACCAATATGCTTATTAGCAGAAATAGGAATAACAGGAAATCCCAACTTTTGACTAAGCGTAGAATAATCTATTTTATCTCCGCGTTTTTCAACAATATCTATCATATTTAAAGTAATAATCATAGGTTTACCAAGCTCAGCAATCTGCGTTGTAAGATAAAGATTGCGTTCTATATTGCTAGCATCTACGATATTTATAATTAAATCTATGTCATCTTGCATTAAGCAGTTTCTGGTAATAATTTCCTCGGATGAGTATGGAGATAAAGAGTAAATACCAGGCAAATCTATAACGGTTATATTTATGTTTTTAAACTTTAAATTTCCTTCCTTTTTTTCAACGGTAACACCAGGCCAATTACCTACATATTGGCGGCTGCCGGTTAAAGAGTTGAAAAGCGTGGTTTTTCCACAATTTGGGTTTCCAATTAAAGCAATTCGCAAGCTATCAACTGCGGAACTATTGCTTAATTTAATATTATTATCCAGTGAATTTTTTTCAAGTAGCTTCATGATAAATTCCTTTCTAAAGATTCGACTTTAATATTTTCGGCTTCTGACTTTCTTATGCTAAGCTCGTATCCGCGGACAGATATTTGAATAGGGTCACCAAATGGAGCAAATCTTTTCATTGTAATGATTGTTCCTGGTGTTATGCCCATATCGATAATTCTGCGTTTAAGAGCTCCAACTCCTAAAACCATAATAACCTTGCAGGATTGCCCTGGAGCTATATCGTTTAAAGTTTTCAAAATGCCACCTCCAAAAAGTTAGCTTTGGCTAACATTATATATTTATATTGTACCATTTTGTGTTTTAGAAGTAAACAAGAAATTTTTGAAAGGTTTGTTTTATCAATCCTCTTTAGTTGAGAATGGGCCGCGAGGCCCGCAGTTAAAAAACTGCGGAAAAAATGGCTATTTGCCATTTTTCCAAGCTTCGCTTGGGGCCTCGCGGCCCATGCGGTAATCTAGAAAAAACAAAAAGCCCCGAATAAAATCGGAGCTTAATAAGAATTAAGAAGATTATGCTTCCCTCATCTTTGCAAAGCATTCGCTGCAATATACAGGGCGATCTTCGCGTGGTTTAAAAGGAACCTTTGCTTCGCATCCGCAAGATGCACACTCAGCTGAGTACATTTCACGTTCAACTCTATTGGAATTTTTACGAGCATCACGACAGCTTTTGCATCTTTGAGGCTCATTTACAAAACCTTTAGATGCATAGAATTCTTGTTCACCAGCAGTAAACACAAATTCATTGCCACATTCTTTACAGATGAGAGTCTTGTCTTCGTACATTTGATTATACCTCGCTTTGGATTTAATAATTTTGCCCTAAGCCGGATTTGCACCGACTCCTTTGTTACCAACGCTCTACTTAATAAGCTACAGGGGCATATACTTGAAGAAGTAGTATTTTTCTTTTAATAAAAATAAACTTACTTTGATATATAATACATTATTAATTCAAAAAAGTCAATTAATTTTGCAAAATTTTTTAATACTAGAAAAAGAAATTTTATAATTAGAAAATTTAATATTAACAAGTTAAAAATAAATAGTCGAAATAGTCATAACTGCAAAGGTTAACTTTCCTTGATTAGTGCAGGGGTTTTTGATAAAATATATTAAAAAGTATTAAAATAATAGGAGGTATTTAAATGATTGCTATAATAGGTGCTATGCCAGAGGAGATTAATGCAATTAAAGATATTATGACTAGAAAGGTAACAGAAGTTTGCAGCAAAATAACCTTCACGAGGGGAATAATAAATGATACAGAATGTGTAGTGGCTCTAAGTGGTATAGGAAAGGTAAATTCTGCAGTTTGCACCCAAACTGCTATTATGAAATATTCCCCAGATATTGTTATTAATACTGGTGTTGCAGGTGCATTAAGGGAAGATGTTAAAATTGGAGACATAGTTTTGGCTGATTTTGTTATGCAACATGATATTGATACAACAGCTATAGGTGATGTTAAGGCGCTGATTTCCACTTTAAATATTGTAAAAATACCATGTGATAATTTCACCAATAAGAAAATAGCTAACCTGGCCGAGAAATTGAATATACCTATGCGTATTGGAACAGTTGCATCGGGAGACCAGTTTATTTGCAGTAAAGAAAAATTACTTAGGATACGAGATGAATTCGATGCTGCAGTATGCGAAATGGAAGCTGGGAGTATAGGGCAAGTTTGCTACATGAATGACGTACCGTTTGTGGTTTTAAAAATTATATCTGATAATGCAGGTAATGATTCACATTCGGAATATAGCCAATTTAAATATTTGGTGGCGCATAAAACTACAGATTTGATAAGCCATCTCGTTTCTAAAATATAAATACCTAATTTTATCACCAGAGATTTTATTTTCAACACTTTCAACAACATTATTAACTGATAGAACAAATTTAAAATATGAGAGGGCTTTTATTTTGTTTTTTTAAAATAAAATGAGACTTTTTGTAGATTTATTTTGATTTTTAAGAAAAATGGTCGTGAGTTACAGTTATTTCTTAACATAGGAACGTTGTTTTCAACATTTTCAACAATGTTTTAAACAATGACTATTTTTTTAACTGTTTAATACTTAAAAACACCAGATAAAACCGTCTTCGAGGTGTTTTGTTACTACCAAATATTAAATATGATCTACACATAAAGTTGTTTATTACTATTCAAATGTCGATTAATATATTATATTATGATGATCAGGTATAAATTTTAAACTTTATCAACAAAGTTTTTAACAATAACTATTTTTTAATTGTTTAACACTTAAAATCACCATATGTAATGGTCCTTAACGTGTTTTTTGATACAAAATATTGGATACAGTTTATACATAAAGGTGTTTATTAATATTTAAATGTCGATTAATATATTATATTATGATGATCAGGCATAAATTTTAAACTTTATCAACAAAGTTTTTAACATTTAAATAATTTAATTGTTTGCAATGGAATTTATATTTTCGATCTGACATAATAAAAATGCTAATATTGCAGTTTCCGAAAAATTTTTGAATAAAGGTTTGTGAGATAGCTATATTTTGAATATTATTTAAAGGAATATAAGAGGTGTACAAAGAAAATTTATCGTAGCTGCTTATAATTAAGTTTGAGCTATTTTTCTTTAAAGAAGTGTTTTTGTATGCCAGTATTTTTATAATTAGCCACCAAAGGCAAAATGGGATAAAAAAGTATATTATTAGGGAAGTTATTTTTTGGTACCAAGTTTGAAAATTTAAAAATGCGAGTGTTGTAAATAAACTTCCAAGGCAGGCTAGTGGCAAAAATAAAAAGCTTTTTGCGCAATGGGTTTTAATTTTAAAAAATTCAGGTTCTTCTATTTTTTCAAAACCAAGCGATTGTAGCAAGTTGAAAATTTTATTTTTCTTTAATGCAACTATTAACAAACTTTTGTCAGTGCGGTCTTTGGCATACCCAATGGTGTAAATGTATGCACTGTATATTTTAAAGAGCTTCATCCAAAGAGTCTGTTTTATTGCTACAGCGCTAATGTAATTTTTCTTTATAATTTTTTCATCATTAGAAATAAATCCACGCCTTATTATTATACAATTAGAAAAATTTTTAACCTTAAAATTTGCATAGCGTAAAAATTCAGAAAAGGTTGAAACTAAAAAAAATGCTAAAATAAAAAAGGTCAATGTGGCAATAATGGGGGGAATTCCAATTTTTATAAGAGCCGCGCTTTTATCTATTGAAGAATAAAGCTCTTTGGAAAGTTCCTTGCCTATGATTGAGCCAACCTTATTTATAAACGGAACAGCAATTAAAAGGCTTGCAAATATATTTGACCACATTATTGACATAAAAAGTATTTTTACATTAGATATTTTATAGGAAAAAATTTTTTCTTGTAAATTAAATACCTTTTTCAAAATAAAGTGAATATCGTTATTTTTTAGAAATATGTTACTGTCCTTTCTGTATTTATTTGGAGTACCAAAAATTATTTTACACGAGGAAAACATCATACTAAAGATAGATCTTTTAATTCTAACATAATGAATTTTATCATAGGGAATTTCGGTAACCTTCTTAATTAAGATTCCTTTTTTTATTACTATAGAATTATCAGTAAGCTTATATTTAACTGATCTATATTCTAAAAACGAATATATTAAAATTAAAGAAACGAAAAGCACTTCAAAAGCAACAGAAGAAAAATTTTCGCTTACAGAATTAAATTTTAGTAAAATTCGTCGTATTATAGGGAAGAGAAGTAGGAAGGAAAACTTTGAGATATAGGCAATTATCGTGTAAACACTTACCTTTTTATAATTCATTGCATTCGCCACCTTTTATTTCACATTTAATAATATTTGCACTGTCAAGATCAATGTTTGGAATTGTAACTTGACCACCTGCAAATTTAAAAACAATTGTACAAAGCCCTAGCCATTTCTGGATAGGGCTTATTAATATTTCGGTAGATTGAATTTTTTTTATAGAAATAGTGCTTTCCTTAAGAAAAAAAACACCCTTTTTTAAGTAAATTTTATTGCTGTAAAGGCAATATTTTATGGCTTTATAGTATGATTTTCTATAAAATGAAATAAAAAAAATGTACATAGCTGATGAGCTGATGAAAAGGCCAATTGAAACGAAAATATTAAAAACAGCGGCTCCTCCAGAGATAAATGCAAATATTAAAAAAATGGCAGTATAACGAATGTACAATACTTTTAATGCTTTTTTGCTTATAGGTTTGGGTTTGCAAAACTGTTTCAACTCAACTTCACCCTTAATTCCCTTAAAATAATTTTTTCTCTTCTGGAAACTTGGACCTGAGTCATTCCAAGTTTTTTAGCTGTTTCATTTTGAGTCATATTTTTATAAAACCTAAGGTAAATTATATTTTTATCCTTTTCGCAAAGCGTTTTTACAGTTTGTTTTAAAGCAATTACCTCAGCAAGCTTTTCTTCATGAGATTCAACAGGGATATCCAATTGGTTTTCGCCGTCTTCGTTTTCCTGTGTCAATGAAATAGGAAGTATAGATGCCTCTAAGGCCTGCGCAACTAGTTCCGGCTCAAGCTCGAAATGAACAGCAATTTCTTTAATGGATGGATCGTTTCCATGCAACTTAGAATATTCCTCAATAAACCTTTTAATTTTTAATGATAGTTCTTTTAAACTGCGCCCAACTTTTATGGAACCACCGTCCCGAAAAAGACGCTTTATTTCGCCTAAAATTACGGGGACTGCATATGTGGTTAATTTTGTGCCGCGGGTATCATCAAAGCCCTCTATAGCCTTTAAGAGTCCCACACATCCTGCCTGAAAGAGATCACTATACTCAATGCCCCTTCCCTTAAACTTTTTGGCAAGCGAATGTACAAGGCCTAAATTATTATTTACTATTTCAGATTTATTATCCATTGTTAGACTTTCTTGGAATAATACTTTTTTCCATGGTTATAGTTGTGCCTTTATTGAGCTTAGACTGCACTTTAATCTTATCCATAAAGCTTTGCATAACGGCGAACCCAAGCCCTGCACGTTCTTCGCCACCTGTGGTGAACAGAGGTTCCATAGCCTTGTCAATGTCATCGATGCCGCAACCTTTATCGCGTATTTTTATGTTTACTTTACCATTTTCAAATATTTTAGTTGTAATATATATGTACCCTATTTTGTTTTTGTATGCATGTACAATGCAATTTGTAACAGCTTCCGAAACAGCTGTTTTTATGTCGGCAAGCTCAGATATTGTAGGATCCAACTGCGAAATAAATGCAGCTACCGTTGCTCTTGCAAACGATTCATTTGCAGAGCGGCTTATGAATTCGAATTTCATTTCATTAATTGGTTGCAAAGTTTTCACCTCTTTGATATATGTTAAAAAGTTATTTCAATATTCCCAAAACGCCGAGGCCTGACATATCAATTATTCGCTTAAGATGCTCAGGCACATTTATAACGGAAACTTGTCCATTTAAAAGTTTCATTAGCTTGTACCGACCCATTATAAGCCCAATGCCAGAGCTGTCCATGAATTGAACCCCGCCAAAATCAAGCTCCAATAGCTTAGGATGCATGTCCTGAATATACACATCAATAGTTTTACGAATGTTTCCTGCAGTGTGGTGATCAATATCGCCATCGATTTTTGCGGTAACGGTATCGCAATTTAAGTTCATGCTAACAGCCATAGTTATAAATACCCCCTTTACTACAATAATATATTTAACAGAACGATAAATTAATCATTTTTTGCGGGGATATAATAATTTTTTGTAGAGCTAATTGAAATATTTTAATAAAATGGGTCGAATGTTGCCAGCTAGATATAAGGAACCGAAAACAACAAGACCATCGAAGTTTGAAATTTCGCTTTTAGCTTTAATAACTGCGTCAACATAGTTTTGAGCACTTACAACGTTAAAGCAGTATTTTTGTGCTATTTTAGATAGTTCTTCTTCACTAATTGCCCGTGGACTTAACGGACTTGTAACTATAACTTTTGAAAAGCACGGCAAAATAGTTTTTAAAACAAGATTAACATCTTTATCCTTAAGCATACCGGCAATTGCAATAAGCTTTTTATCCTTAAAGTTTTCATTGAGGTAATTAAATAGAGTTTTTGAGCCTCCGGGGTTGTGAGTACCGTCTAAAAGCACAATGGGATCTTTAGAAATCAGTTCAAGTCGTGCTGCAAATTTAGTGTTTTTAAGGCCTTGCTTAATTGCTGAGCCGGAAATGGTAAATCCTTTAAAATTTAATTCGTTTATAATTTCAATAGCAGTTATGGCATTAGTTATTTGATGGTTACCCGCAAGATTAATTTCATAGGTATCTTTCTTGTAAATAAATACTGATCTAAACTCATTTGATACGAAAACAGAAACACTCTTTTTGTTAGGAATTATAACATTACAGATATTTATTTTTGCATAATCTTTAATTATATCAATTACTGCCAAAGGCTGGTCCGGGTAAATGATAACGGGTGTGTATTTTTTTATTACCCCGCATTTTTCCCTTGTAATGTCTTCAATAGAATTCCCTAAAATGTTAGTATGGTCAAGTGAAATAGATGTAATAACCGATAACAAAGCGGTGTTTATTACATTGGTAGCATCAAATCTGCCACCAAGTCCCACTTCTAAAACCACGATGTCACAATTTTGACTATAGAACCATTGCATTGCAATGGCAGTAATAATTTCAAATTCAGTGAGAATTTCGCCGTTTTTTAACATTTGATCTGCAAATGGTTTAACGTAATTAACAGTTGCAGCAAGCCCAGATTTTCTTATAGGTATACCGTTTATTTGAATGCGCTCACGGAAATCCAAAACAAACGGAGAAGTAAAAAGCCCGGTTTTATAGCCGGCGGCTTGTAAAATGCAGGAAGTAAAATTGCATATGGAACCTTTACCATTAGTGCCCGCAACATGAACAAATTTTAACTTATCTTGTGGGTTACCAATTAAACTAAGTAGTTTTTTTACTCTGTCAAGACCGGGGTTTATACCGAATTTAAGGAAAGAGTTTATATATTCTAAAGAATCAATATAAGTCAAAAAAACACCTCTTTAAATAGTTAAATTTACACTTTATAATACTATAAATAAAAAAAAATTAAAAGTCTTTATATTTGCAGCTTATAAAGAAAAATAAAAAATTTTATCAACGGATCTATGACAAAGAAAGGATATAATTTAATTTTTTAAGAAAAATAGTTGCTAATTATAGTTATTGGTTAATGAATAAATATTATTTTCAACACTTTCAACAACATTTTTAACAATGGAGGGCTCCCTCTTATATAAATAAAAAACCCCAGCTGTAATTGTAGCTGGGGTTTTAACCATTTTAAATGGAGCCTTTGGCTTTGTGCAGCACGTCTAGCTAAAGAGTAATAATTTCCCTGGAAAATGTGCAGAAATCTGAAAAATTCTGTATCAAAAAATTTTATTAAACAACTTATCTTCTTAGTCAATTTAGTGGCAATGTAGAGTCTCAATAAAAGAGTTTCCTCCCACCAGGAACATTTTAAATGGGATGAGATCAAGTTTATACGTAGCTGACTGTATTTTAAGTAAAAGAATTAACATGGGAGATCTTAAGAAAAGGGTAGTGCCAAGTGATTTATATTTAAGTAACTTTAAAATTTAGATCGTTTCACGTAACCGGTATGCAAAATTTTGTGAGCTATCTCGCTACCCGGGGCTCCAAGGTATTCTTTATATATTTTCTGTAAAATTGGGTTTTCGTGAGATTTTCGAATGGGAAGATTCCGGTCCTCCTCATACAAAGCATTCGAACGTAAGCTTTTTAAATCTGTAAAATTTTTAACACTTGCAGGCTGTACAGGCTGCCCCCCGCCATTAATACAGCCTCCTGGACAACACATTATCTCAATAAAATGATAGTTTTTTTCTCCAGTTTTTATGCTATTTAAAACTTTGACCGCATTTTTAAGACCGCTTACGACAGCAACATTAATACTTATTCCCGCAATGCTATAGGTTGCTTCTTTTATACCTTCGGTACCCCGGACTTCATAATATTCTATTTTATTAAGGGGTTCCCCGGTTAACAAATCCGAAGCAGTTCTAAGAGCTGCTTCCATAACCCCACCAGTAGCGCCAAATATTGCACCCGCACCAGATGAAATTCCAAGGGTGGGGTCAAAATCAGAATCTTTTAAAGATGTAAAGTTAATACCAGCTCTTTTTATTAGCCTTGCAAGTTCACGTGTAGTCAATACAAAATCTGTATCTGGAACTCCGGCTGCATTTTGGGCATCTCGTGTAATTTCAAATTTTTTGGCAGTGCATGGCATTATACCTACAACTATAATATCATCCGATTTTAGGTTCATTTTTTTAGCATAATATGTCTTTATGAGAGCACCTTGCATTTGCTGTGGAGATTTGCATGTTGACAAGTTGTCTATCATATCCGGATAATAATACTCGCAAAACTTAACCCATCCTGGTGAACACGAGGTAATCATGGGTAATTTGCCGCCGTTTTTTATTCTATTGGCAAATTCGGTTGCCTCTTCCATAATTGTAAAATCAGCGCCCAAATCCGTATCGAAGACTTTATCAAATCCAAGCATTTTCAGTGCGGTAACCATTTTGCCTTTAACGTTCGATCCTATAGGCATACCAAAGCATTCGCCCAAAGTGACTCTAATGGACGGCGCAGTATGTACAATCACATATTTTGACTTATCATTAATAGCATTCATAACCTCATCGCAGTCATCACGCTCACGAAGGGCACCGGTCGGGCAGTTTGCAATACATTGCCCGCAAGAAACACAGGGAACATCCGAGAGATCTTTTTCAAATGCACAACCGATGTGTGTGTCAAAACCCCGGCCATTCGGCCCAATAACGCTTACATATTGGTTGCGGCAGGCAGCAACACATCTTCTGCACAAAATGCATTTATTGTTGTTGCGCACAAGATGAGGAGTACTTGAATCTAAATTATAATGCGGGTTTTCACCATCAAACCTCGAAGCATTTTCAATACCATATTCATTAACAAGTTTCTGAAGTTCACAGTTGGTGCTACGCACACATGAAAGGCACTTCTTTTCATGATTTGACAAAATTAATTCAAGTGTCATTTTTCTGGACTTTTGGACTAATGGCGAATTAGTATAAATCTCCATACCTTCACTTACCGGATAAACGCAGGATGCCACTAAATTTTTTTGGCCCTTAACTTCTACAACACACATACGGCAGGCGCCAATTTCGTTTAGATCCTTTAAATAGCACAGTGTAGGAATGTTTATCCCAACATTATTCGCAGCGGTTAAAATGGTATCATTTTTGTTTGCTGCAACGTCAATGTCATTTATTTTTATATTTACAGTATCCATTATAGTAACTCCTTTCTATCTTTTTTCAATGGCTCTAAATTTACAGGTTTTAAAGCAAGCTCCACATTTAATGCATTTTTCAGGGTTGATTTTATGAGGATTTTTCACGGTACCGGATATAGCGCCAACAGGACAGACTCTTGCACAAGCAGTGCAGCCTTTGCATTTTTCAGGCAAAATAAAGTAGCTTAAAAGTGATTTACATACCCCGGCAGGACATTTTTTCTCTTTAACATGGGCTTCATATTCATTTCTAAAGTATTTTAAGGTTGATAAAACCGGATTTGGAGCAGTTTGCCCCAGCCCACAAAGAGAATTTTCTTTAATGTAATTACAAAGTTCCTCCATTTTTTCAAGGTCATCCAAGGAAGCGTTTCCAGCGGTAATTTTATTAAGTATTTCAAGCAGGCGCTTTGTGCCGATTCTGCAAGCAGTGCATTTTCCACATGACTCATCAACCGTAAATTCAAGAAAAAACTTAGCAATGTCCACCATGCAGGTATCCTCATCCATTACAATAAGTCCACCGGATCCCATCATAGAGCCAATTTCTATAAGATGATCGTAATCAATTTTTGTGTCAAGGCACTCAGACGGAATGCAGCCCCCGGAAGGTCCTCCAGTTTGTGCAGCCTTAAATTTTTTGCCATTTGGAATTCCTCCGCCTATTTCATCAATAATCTCGCGCAATGTAGTTCCCATAGGAACTTCAACCAGCCCGGTGTGATTAATTTTGCCGCCAAGAGCAAAAACTTTAGTTCCTTTGGATTTTTCAGTGCCAATGGAGTTAAACCAGTCGGCGCCCTTTAGAATAATTTGCGCAACATTTGCATATGTCTCAACGTTGTTTAAAATTGTGGGCTTGTTGAACAAGCCTTTTTTAGCTGGAAATGGTGGTCGTGGTTTAGGTTCACCGCGGCTGCCTTCAATTGAAGTCATTAATGCGGTTTCCTCACCACAAACAAAGGCCCCAGCGCCAAGCCTAATTTCTATATCAAAATCAAAGCCTGAGGAAAGAATATTTTTACCCAAAAGTCCGTATTCTCTAGCCTGATTAATGGCTATTTTAAGTCTGTGGCCGGCAATCGGGTATTCAGCTCTAACGTATATGTACCCTTTATTGGTGCCAATGGCATATCCGGCAATGGCCATGGCTTCAAGCACACAGTGCGGGTCGCCTTCAAGTATAGATCTATCCATAAAAGCTCCAGGATCGCCTTCATCGGCGTTGCAGCAAACGTATTTCTGCTTACTTTTATTTTTAGCTGCCATTTCCCATTTTATACCAGCAGGAAAGCCACCGCCACCTCGTCCTCTAAGCCCTGAGCTTTTTATTTCAGATATCACATTTTCGGGAGTCATTTCAGTTAAGACTTTTCCAAGCGCCAAATAACCATCCATAGCTATGTAATCATCTATTTTTTCAGGATTAATAAGACCACAGTTTTTAAGTGCAATACGCTTTTGTTTATTGTAAAATGGGGTATCGTAGAGCGACTTTATAACATTGTCTTCAACACAATCTTGATACAAAAGGTGTTTAACAGGGCTATCATTGATTAAATGTTCTTGAACTATTTCTTCAATGTTTTCAACTTTTACACAATTGTAAAAGTAACCACCGGGGTAGATTACCATAATTGGGCCTTGAGCACAAAATCCGAAACATCCGGTTTTTATAATTTCAGTGTTTTTAATATTTTTATTTTCTATTTCTTCATTTAATTTTTCTATAATTTTTTCACTATGAGAAGAAGTGCAACCAGTGCCACCGCAAATAAGAATTTGATATTTTGAATCTTTTTTATTCATATCTTCGCCTTGAAAAGCGTGGGTTGATTTCAACCTAAAGTCAAGTAATTTTTTTGATTTTTGAGCAAGTATTTTAAGTTCTTCTAGGCTTTTAATCATTATAATCCCTCCTTATTCGTTATAAAAATATTTATTTTGAGTACTTATCGAGAATATTTTTAACATCATCGGCAGTTATTCTTCCATAAACATCATCGTTTATTGTTATTACAGGGGCAAGACCGCATGCACCAATACAACGGCACGTGGTTAAAGAAAATTTTCCGTCACTGGTACACTCTTCTGGATCTATGCCCAATATAGAAGAAATTTTCTCAAGTATTTTTCCAGAGTCTTTAACATAGCAAGCGGTACCTAAACATACGGAAATATTGTACTTTCCTTTAGGGGTGAGTAAAAATTGAGAGTAAAATGTAGAAACGCCAAAAACCTCAGAAAGAGGAATGTTTAACTCATTTGCAACTATACTTTGCACTTCTACAGGAAGGTAACCATAAATTTTTTGGGCTTTTTGAAGAATAGAAATTAAAGCACCTTCAGTATTTTTAACTTTTTCTATATATTTAGTAAGCCTAAGCTTTTGTTCATCGGTGCCGGAAAATGGTACATTGCTAATTCGTTTTTGCATGTGTATTTCCCCTTATAAATTCGTAATTTTAGTTTTAGATCAATTATAAAACATTATGATTTGTTTTTCTACTAAAAACAATAAATAACAGTTGGTTTTCATGTAAAAGGCCAATATATTATCTTTTTCGCTATATTTATATAAGGATAAAATAACAAAGCTTTATTTTTCTCATATGATAATTATGATAAAAAATAAAATTTAATGGAGGTTTAAGTTATGCAGCGGGTTTACAATTTTTCAGCAGGGCCTTCTGTTTTACCCCAAACTGTTTTGGAAATAGCTCAAAGGGAGCTTTTAAATTATGAGAACAGTGGTCAATCTGTTATGGAGATGTCACATCGCTCTGACGATTTTACAAATATTTTAGAACAGACTAAATTACTTTTAAGAAGGGCAATGAAAATACCTTATAACTATGAAATTTTGTTTTTGCAGGGCGGTGCGTCATCACAGTTCTCAATGGTTCCAATGAACCTTATGACGAAAAACAGAAAGGCAGATTTTATATTAACTGGGCAGTGGGCAAATAAAGCATATTTAGAGGCTCAAAAGTATGGTGAGTGTAAAGTTGTAGCATCGTCTGAGGATAAAAATTTTTCATATATTCCAAGAGTGAACAAAGAGGATTTTTCTAAGGATAGCGATTATGCTCATATTTGCCTTAATAATACAATATACGGTACTAAGTTTACTGAAATACCAGATACTGGAGAAATTTCTTTGGTAGCAGATGTATCGTCTTGTATATTGTCGGAGCCAATAGATGTTTCTAAGTTTGGAATATTGTATGCAGGAGCGCAAAAAAACTTAGCTCCGGCAGGCTTAACAGTAGTGATTATAAGAAAAGATTTAATAGGTGAACCAATGCAGAAGACTCCAACAATGTTTAACTATGGTGTGCATGCAAAAAAGAATTCACTTTATAATACTCCACCTTGTTTTCAAATTTATATGTGTAAGCTGGTTTTAGAGTGGATAGAAAGTAAGGGCGGCCTTGACGCCATGAAAAATTTAAATTACGAAAAAGCCGAATATCTATATAATTTTTTGGAAAATTCCAATTTATTTAAAAGTACGGTTCGAAAAAGTGATAGATCAATAATGAATGTAACGTTTACAACTAAAGATAAAGAAATTGATGAAATGTTTATAAAAGAAGCTAAGGAAAATCAGATTATAAATATAGGTGGGCACAGAAAGGTTGGAGGAATGAGAGCCTCTATTTATAATGCAATGCCAATTGAAGGTGTTAAACATTTAGTAGAATTCATGAAAAGATTTGAAAGGTCACGAAATTTTTAAAGTAGGGGGAAGGGCATATGTACAATGTTTTAGTTAAAAATAATATTTCTAAAAAAGGATTAAATCGATTTTCGGATAAATATAAGTTTTCTAATAGTATAAATTCACCAAGTGCAATTTTAGTGAGATCAGATTCGTTGCACAACATGAGTTTTAATAAAGAACTTTTAGCTATAGCAAGGGCTGGATCAGGTGTAAATAATGTGCCGGTTTCCAAGTGCACCAAAGACGGAATAGTAGTTTTTAATACTCCGGGGGCCAACGCAAATTCGGTAAAAGAGCTTGTTATAGCAAGCATAATTTTGAGTTCCAGAAAAATGAATAAAGCAATGAACTGGGTAAGCAGTATAAATACAAATGAAAATGAATTTAAAAAGGTTTTAGAAAAAGGAAAATCTCAATTTTCAGGAAGGGAAATAAAAAACAAAAAGTTGGGTGTAATAGGTTTGGGCGCTATCGGTACATTGGTGGCAAACAATATGGTTGATTTGGGTATGGACGTTTATGGATATGATCCATATATATCGGTTAATTCATCACGAAACATTTCAAGTGAGGTTAAGCTTTTAAAAAATATTGAAGAAATATATAATTCATGCGATTATATAACCTTGCATGTTCCACTAAATTCCGAAACAGAAAAAATAATAAACCAAGATTCGATAAATGTCATGAAAGATGGAGTTTATTTACTAAACTTTTCAAGGGCGGAATTAGTAGATGAAGAAGCAGTGAAGTTATTTCTAAAGAATAAAAAAATTTATTCCTATATGACAGATTTTCCCACACCCAATATAATAAATGTGCCGGGAGTTATAGCGCTTCCACACATTGGAGCATCAACTAGAGAATCTGAAGAAAACTGCGCTATAATGGCAGTAAACCAGGTTATGAATTATTTAGAAAAGGGAAATATAAAAAATTCAGTGAATTTTAATGATTTGTATATGGAAAGCAGTGGAGATGTAAGGCTGTGCATTATACATGACAATAAACCTGGAATTATTAAAGATATAACGAAACTTTTATCTGATTATTTTATTAATATAGAAAATATGCAAAGCAAACCTAAAGCGGATATAGCATATACGGTTATGGATTTAAAGGGAGAGCTATCAGACAAAATTATTGAAAAACTGAAAGAAATAAAAGGAATAACAAGGACACGAACAATTAAAAATAAGTAAGGATGATTTATTTTCTGATTTATGGTATAATAATCCGTAAATCAGAAATTTTTTTTGGAGTGTTTTTATGAAATTGTTGGTGTTAGACGGAAATAGCATTTTTAATAGGGCTTTCTACGGAATAAAGCTGCTTACAACCAAAAAGGGTTTTTACACAAATGCCATTTACGGCTTTATAACTATGTTGAATAAGCTGCAAGAGGAGGCAAAGCCAGACGCTGTTGCAATAGCATTTGATATGAAAGCTCCAACTTTTAGGCATAAAAAGTATGCGGAATATAAAGCAAATAGAAAGGGCATGCCGGATGAGCTTTTTATGCAATTCCCGGTTTTAAAGAATCTTTTGGTTTATCTAGGCTATAAACTAGTTGAAAAAGAAGGCTATGAAGCTGATGATATAATCGGGACTTTTGCAAAAAAGTGTTCTGAAACGGACAATGAATGTATAATTGCAACGGGGGATAGAGACAGTTTGCAGCTGGTTTCTCCTAAGGTAAGCGTTAGAATGGCCGCAACAAAATTTGGAAGACCGGAAGTTACGTTGTACGACGAAGAGAAAATTTATGAAACCTATGGAGTGAAACCGACACAACTGATAGATATAAAGGCAATTCAAGGAGATACCTCTGACAATATACCGGGTGTGCCGGGAATAGGCCAAAAGGGAGCATTGGAACTTATACAGAAGTTTAAAAATCTTGATTATATATATGAAAATCTTGACACTTTAGATATAAAACCTGGAATGAGAAAAAAACTTATTGAGGGCAAAGAAAGTGCATATTTAAGCCGCGAACTAGGAACGATATTTACGGATGTTCCGATAGATTTGACATTTTCTCATTATGTTAAGGGTGATATTGATGTGGAAAAGACTGTAGAGTTAATGTCGGATCTTGAAATGTTTTCTTTGATGAAGAAGATGGGTATACAATCAAAGACAGGAGATTTTTCTCAAAACGAAAACAAAGGGCTGGAGAGGGAAATTGTTTTATGTAAAGATTCAAAAAAATTAAAGGACATTCTTAATAAATTCGGTGAGGCAAACTTTGACTTTAACGTTGAAGACGGTGATATAACTGCAATTGCATTTTGCGTTAATGAAAAAATTTATATTTTGAAACAAGAAAATATAAATTATGAATTTTTTAAATTTATATTTGAAAATAAGAAAATAAAGAAGAGAACAAACAATGTGAAAAATTTATTCTTGGTTCTTGATAAAATGGGCATAGAACTTAATGAAGTTGACTTTGACGTACAGCTTGCCGCATATATTTTGAATCCAAATGCAAAAGGTTATAATCTTGAAGGACTTGCAAATGAATATAAAATATCAGTGAAAATTAAAGCTGAGGAAAACAATAGAGTACAGTTAACTTCGTCTGAAAAAGAGATAATTATTGATGAAAACGCAAGCATTGCTGAAAGTGCAGCTGTAATTGCAGAGCTAGTTAATGTTCTTGTTCAAAAAATAAATGAAAATGGCCAGAAAAATCTTTTTGAGAAAATAGAAATACCGCTGGCAATAGTTTTGGCAAAGATGGAAAACAGGGGTTTTTTTGTTTGCAAGGAAGGTCTTAAAGAATATGGAAATAAGTTAGAAGCTGAATTAAAAGAGATAGAACGGAAGATTTTTGAGTATATAGGCGCACAGATCAATATAAACTCGCCAAAGCAGCTTGGAACAGTATTATTTGAAGAAATGGGGTTGCCCAAAGGAAAAAAAACAAAAACCGGATATTCAACAAGCGCCGAGGTTTTGGAGTCTATAAAATATGTCCATCCGGTTATAGAGTTAATTTTGCAGTATAGGGCATTGTCAAAGTTGAAATCGACTTATTGCGATGGCATGTTGAAGGTAATAGGAGCAGATGGAAGAATTCACTCAAATTTTAATCAGACGGAGACCAGAACTGGAAGAATAAGTTCAACAGAGCCAAATTTACAGAACATACCGGTAAGAACATCTATTGGTCGTGAGTTTAGAAGATTTTTTTGTGCAAAAGAAGGTTTTGTTTTAGTGGACGCAGATTATTCTCAGGTAGAATTAAGAATTTTAGCTCATATTTCAAAAGATGAAAATATGATAAATGCGTTTAAAAACAATCTTGACATACACACGGAAACAGCAGCGCAAGTTTTTAAAATGCCCCCCAATATGGTTACGCCTATTATGAGGAGCAGGGCCAAAGCGGTAAATTTTGGGATAGTGTATGGAATAGGCGCATTTTCCCTGGCAAAAGATTTGGGAGTAACAACGAAAGAAGCCTCTGCCTATATAAAAAGTTACTTTGATACCTATTCAGGCGTGGCCGCTTATATGGAGGATGTTATAAAATCGGCCAAAGAAAAGGGCTATGCCGAGACAATTTTTGGTAGAAGAAGGTATTTGCCGGAACTTTCTTCATCGAACCACAATTTACGGGCGTTTGGAGAAAGAGTGGCCAGAAACATGCCAATACAGGGATCTGCTGCGGATATTATAAAAATTGCGATGATAAACGTGGAAAAGCGCCTAAAGGATGAAGGTTTAGAAGCACGATTGATTTTGCAGGTGCACGATGAGTTAATAATTGAAGCTCCCGAAGCAGAAGCTGACAGAGTATCCAAGCTGTTGTGCGATGAAATGCAAAATGCGGCAAAAATAAGTGTACCGCTTACGGTAACAACTAATGTAGGAAAAACATGGTATGACACAAAAGATTAGGAGGATTTTTAATGAATATTGTTTTTGTTTGTACAGGAAATACTTGCAGGAGTCCCATGGCAAAAGGCATATTTGAGAAAATTGCAAAGGAAAGGGGAGGCAGCCATTTAAAGTGCGACAGTGCGGGGGTTTTGGTTAATAAGCAATCGGGAGCAACAGAGAATGCAGTGAAAGTTTGCCGTGAAATAGGTGTTGACATAGCAAAACATGCTTCTAAGAGTATATCGAGTATTGATAAAAAAAATGTAGATCTTTTTGTTGCTATGACAAAGCAGCACGGTGAGATGATTAAAAATCTTGGAATTGACAATGAAAAAATATATGTCCCTGATCCGGAAATAGAGGATCCTTATGGAGGCGATATTTACGTGTATAGAAAATGCCGAGATGAAATAGAGAAAGCTGCTGAAGTTTTAATAGATAGCTTGCTTTTAAGCGGTGATTTAAATTGAATTTATGCAGTATTAAGCTTGCAAATATGCAGGAGGAACACGTTGGTGATATTTATATAATTGAAAAAACTTGTTTTTCAAATCCTTGGACAGAGGAGGGAATTAGAGCAGAACTTAAGAATAAAAATGCAAGATTTACAGTGGCTTTAAAGGGAAAAAAAGTGATAGGTTATGTAGGTATGTACAATGTTTGTTCATGCGGTTATATTACAAATATAGCGGTTCTTCCGGAGTATAGAAGAACCGGGGTTGCAAAAAGACTTTTAAATGAAATTATTTTTCTCGGAACAAATGAAAATATGGATTTTATATCATTAGAAGTGAGGGAAAGTAATGTAGCGGCTATTGGGCTGTACAGGAGTTTGGGCTTTGAAACTGTTGGGGTAAGGAAAAACTTTTATACAAAGCCAATTGAAGATGCAATTATAATGACAAAGTTTTTAGGAAGTGAATTATGAAAATACTTGCAATAGAAAGTTCTTGCGATGAAACAGCTGCAGCTGTTGTTGAAGAAGGCAGAAACGTGCTTTCTTCGGTGGTGGCGTCGCAAATAGAGATACATAAAAAATATGGAGGTGTGGTCCCGGAAATAGCATCAAGGAATCATGTGGAAGCTGTGGTATCAATTACTAAAGAGGCTCTAAAAGAATCAAATTTAAAGCTTAAGGAAATTGATGCAATAGGCGTGACGTACGCGCCTGGCTTGATAGGATCACTTTTGGTTGGAGTAAACTTTGCAAAAGGCCTTTCGCTTGCAACAGGGTTGCCACTTGTACCGGTTCATCATTTAAGGTCGCACATCGCGGCCAACTATATTACTGATAAAAATTTGGAACCCAAGTTTTTGTGTTTAATTGTCTCAGGTGGGCACAGTCATATAGTTGAGGTGCATGATTATACAACATTGAAAGTCGTAGGCAGGACTCGCGACGATGCGGCAGGAGAGGTTTTTGACAAGGTAGCAAGATCCGTGGGGTTACCATATCCTGGAGGTGTATATTTAGATAGGGTTGCGGAAACTGGAAACGATAAGGCATATGAATTTCCTCATCCTACAGTTTCGGGATCGGAGTATGATTTTAGTTTTTCAGGTCTTAAAACCTCGGCTGTAAATAAAATTCACAATGCAATGCAGAAAAATGAAGCTATATCCACAGAAGATTTAGCGGCATCATTTAGGAAAGCAGTTGTTGACTGTTTGGTAGGAAACTTTATTAAGGCAGCTAAAGACTTAGGATATAAAAAGTTAGCTGTGGCTGGTGGCGTTTCTGCAAATAGTCTTTTAAGAAGAAGACTAAAGGAGGAATGTAAAAAAATAGGTGTTAGTTTGTATATTCCTAATATAGCATTGTGCGGAGATAATGCAGCAATGGTAGGAGCTCAAGCATATTATGAGTTTTTATCAGGAAATATAGCAGGAATGGAGTTGAATGCATTTGCTACAAAGGAAATAGACAGCTTAATTTAATGTATAATGCCGTATACTTAACCCTTTGGGCCGCGAGGCCCCGCAGCTTTTTAGCTGCGGAAAATGGCTTCCCCATTTTGCAAGCGAAGCTTGCGGCCTCGTGGCCCAAAGGGAGTGTGGTATGTTCCGATGTTAGTGCAGGTTGTGTATAAGAATGCAATTTAAAAGGAGTGTTTTTATGGATATTAAGAATAAAAGCGTAACAAATTGGCTAGATGAAATTAAAATACTTGTTAATCCAAACGAAGTTATGTGGATTGATGGAAGCCGTGAACAGCTTGAATTGTTGAGAGCAAAGGCATGTGAGTCTGGTGAACTTATAAAATTAAATGAGGAAAAGATGCCAGGTTGCTATTTACACAGAACGGCAATAAATGATGTTGCAAGGGTAGAAGACAAGACCTTCATATGCACGCCAACAAAGGAGGAGGCAGGGGTTACCAACAATTGGGAAGAGCCTTCAAGGATGTATAAAAAGCTGAAGGACATAGCAAAGAACAGCTATGATGGAAAAACAATGTATGTAATACCATATATAATGGGTCCAATTGATTCTCCCTTTTCTAAAATCGGAATAGAAGTAACAGATTCCATATATGTAGTTTTAAATATGGCAATAATGACTCGAACAGGTAAGTGTGTTGTAGATAGATTAAAAAATAGCAATAATTGGGTAAAAGGTTTGCACTGCAGCTGCGACTTAGATGAGAACAAAAGATATATATGCCATTTTCCTCAAGATAAAACGATAATTTCGGTAAACTCAGGATACGGTGGTAATGTATTGCTTGGCAAAAAGTGTTTTGCATTAAGAATAGCATCATATATGGGACATAAAGAAGGATGGATGGCAGAGCACATGCTTGTTTTAGGGTTAGAGGATCCGGATGGCAATGTAAAATATATTGCAGCAGCTTTTCCGTCTGCATGTGGAAAGACAAATCTTGCAATGCTGATACCGCCGGAAGGATATAGAAAAGATGGGTACAAAGTTTGGTGTGTAGGAGATGACATAGCGTGGATGCATATAGGTGAAGACGGAAGACTTTATGCTATAAATCCGGAAAACGGATTTTTCGGTGTTGCGCCGGGAACAAGTGAGAAGTCAAATCCTAATGCCCTTAAATCCACCTTAAAAGACACGATATTTACAAATGTTGCATTTAATAAAGATGACAGAACGGTTTGGTGGGAAGGGCTTGATAAGAATCCGCCGGAAAACGGTGAAAACTGGAAAGGTGAACCATGGAACGGAAAGACATCAAAAGAAGTGGGAGCACATCCCAACAGCAGATTTACAGCACCTGCTAAAAATTGTCCATGTATAAGCAAGGAATTTGATTCTCCTATGGGAGTGCCAATTTCAGCAATAGTTTTTGGTGGCAGAAGAGCGCAAACTACGCCGCTTGTATATCAATCTAGAAACTGGAACAATGGTGTTTTTATTGGTTCCACAATGGCTTCAGAGACGACTGCGGCATCAAGCGGAAAAACCGGAGTTGTAAGGAGAGACCCAATGGCCATGCTGCCTTTTTGTGGGTATGATATATGTGAATATTTTAAAAATTGGATAAACATGGGAAAAAGGCTTTCAAAAAACGCACCTAAAATATTTAACGTCAACTGGTTTAGAACTGATAAGAACGGCAAATTTATTTGGCCGGGATTTGGTGAAAATATAAGAGTTTTGGACTGGATTATAAAAAGGTGCGAGGATAAGATTGATGCAATAGAAACTCCGATTGGTTATGTTCCAAAGGCTGATGATTTAAATTTAGAGGGATTAAATTTAAGCCTTGATACGCTAAATGAAATTTTAAGGGTCAATAATAAAATATGGGCTGATGAGGTTAATCAGATTGAAAATTTTTACGAAAAATTCGGTGATAAATTGCCAAAAGAATTAAATAAAGAATTAGACTTATTAAAAGAACGTATTAAAAAATCAGGGGCCGGGAATTAATTCCCAGCTCCTAAAATTTTTGTGGCAAAAGAAATAATATAAGAATAATATAATTATGTTATGCATAAAATAAGCATTAAACAAAAATATTTTAAAATACAAATATCGAGTGCAAACGTAGTTTTTATATAATATAATAAGAACCTCACTCTGAAAACGGGAGTGGGGTGAAATTTTTGCAAGTGAGGTGATAAAATTGAATTATTCTGATGCTAAAGATGAGAATACTATTATTTTAAATAGTAGTGGGGATATAGATGACTTGATATATGGTGGAGAAGACTGGCATGAAAGTGAAAAATAAAGTTTGTGTTGATATAATGCTCTAGCAGATGTATAATTATACGAAAAAGAGGAGTGTTATAATTGTTTGAGAATTTTAAAAGCAACATGGATTTTTTAATAAAAGTAGACCCCGAGGTAGGTAACAGTATAAATAATGAACTTAAAAGGCAAAGAAGGAACCTTGAACTTATTGCCTCAGAAAATATTGTATCTGAAGCTGTGATGGCAGCTATGGGTACGGTTCTTACCAATAAATATGCAGAAGGATATCCGTCTAAGCGTTATTATGGCGGCTGTCAATATGTAGATGTAGTAGAAGAACTGGCAAAAGATAGGGCTAAAAAATTATTTTCGGCAGAGCATGTAAATGTTCAACCACATTCGGGGGCACAGGCTAATACAGCAGTTTATTTTTCTGTTTTGAATCCCGGAGATACTGTTATGGGAATGAATCTTTCCGAGGGCGGCCATTTAACACATGGATCTCCGGTAAACATTTCCGGAAAGTTTTTTAATTTTGTCCCGTATGGAGTTGATCCGGTAACTCATTTGATAGACTATGATGAGATTCTTTCTACGGCAAAAGAGGTAAAACCTAAATTAATTGTTTGTGGTGCGAGTGCATATCCGAGAAAAATTGATTTCAAAAAGTTTCGGGAGATAGCAGATTCATGCGGCGCATACTTAATGGTGGACATGGCTCATATAGCCGGACTTGTAGCAACAGGGTTTCATGAGTCTCCGGTGCCATATGCAGATTTTGTTACCTCAACAACACATAAAACTTTAAGAGGACCTAGAGGCGGTTTAATTTTGTGTAAAGAAAAATACGCAAAAATTATAGACAAGTCCATTTTCCCCGGAACACAGGGAGGTCCATTAATGCACATAATAGCAGCAAAGGCTGTATGCTTTAAGGAAGCTCTGGATGATAGCTTTAAAAGATACATAGGCCAGGTAATTTCAAACTGCAAAGTTTTGGCAGATGAGCTTATGAAAAATGATATAACATTAGTTTCGGGCGGAACGGACAACCATTTAGCACTCATAGATTTAAGGAACAAAAACGTAACCGGGAAAGAGCTTGAAAAACGCTTAGATGATGTATGTATAACGGTTAATAAGAATACAGTTCCAAATGAGCCTTTGAGTCCTTTTATAGCAAGTGGCGTAAGAATTGGGACTGCGGCTGTCACAACCAGGGGGCTTAATGAGGAGGATATGAAGCAAATTGCGTTGTACATACGTATGGCAATAGAAAGTTTTGATGAAAGCAAAGATTTTATTAAAAATGGTGTAGAAAGTATTTGCAGAAAATATCCAATTTATGAGTAAAATGCAAAAAGGAGTGCAATTAAGGCACTCTTTTTATTTTCTAAAGTGAAATAAAGAGGGGAGATAAAGGTGTGATTAAACCGTTATCAGATGTTCTAAGACCGAAAGAACTGGATGAGGTTGTAGGGCAAAAACATATTTTAGGAAAAGGAAAGCTTTTAAGTAACATAATTAATGCCGGGAATGTACCAAATATGATTTTTTATGGACCTTCGGGAGTAGGAAAAACCACAGTTGCAAATATAATATCTGCAAGAACCAACAAAAAATTACATAAATTAAATGCGACAACAGCGTCCTCATCGGATATAAAATTAATTATTTCAGAAATTGGCACATTTAGCGCGCCAAACGGTATTTTACTGTATCTTGATGAAATACAGTATTTTAATAAAAAGCAGCAGCAAACTCTTTTGGAGTTCATAGAGAAAGGAAAAATAACATTAATTGCATCCACAACGGAAAATCCATATTTTTGTGTTTATGGGGCAATTTTAAGCAGATCCACAGTATTTGAATTTAAGCCAGTTGAGGCAGATGAAATAAAAAGAGCGGTTTACAACGCAATTATTAAATATAAGCAAATGAACAACATTGAAGTGGAGATTTCGGAAAGGGAAGTAAATTACATAGTTGGGATATCAAGTGGTGATGTAAGAAAAGCAATAAACTTTTTAGAGGTATGCTTACTGGCAGCGGAAATAAGCGGGGGGACAAAAAAGGTAACTTACAATATGGTTTGCCAGTTAAGGGGGGCAAATGGATTAAAGTTTGACAAGTCAGGGGATGAACACTATGATACTTTATCAGCATTTCAAAAATCTATGAGGGGCTCAGATCCAAATGCTGCTGTTTATTATCTTGCAAGGCTTTTAGAGGGAGGGGACTTATTATCAGCATGTAGAAGACTTATGGTTTGCGCCTGTGAGGATGTCGGTCTTGCGTATCCGCAAATTATACCTATAGTAAAATCAGCTGTTGACATAGCGCTTCAAGTAGGTCTTCCGGAAGCTAGAATTCCCCTTGCCGATGCTGCTATTTTAACAGCAATATCACCAAAGTCCAATTCTGCCTACATGGCAATAAACAGCGCTATTGAGGACATAAAAACGGGAAAGGACTATCCTTTTCCCAGGCACTTGCAAAATAAACATTGCGATGGCGCTGATGCAGAAGTTAAAGGGCAGTTTTATAAATATGCACATGATTTTGCAAATCACTGGGTGGAGCAACAGTACTTGCCGAATGAGCTTAAAAATAAGATTTATTATGAGTTTGGAGAAAATAAAACAGAAGCAGCTTACAAAAAGTATTGGAATACAGTAAAAAATCAATAAATAAAAATTTTTAACAAAAATTCATTTGCGTTTATATACAAATGTGATAAAATATAGTTGGTCCATGGATTAACTATATTTTATATAAATGAAGGGAAAGCCATAATGAAAAGGTTAATATCAAGTGTTTTATTGTTAGGCACATTAGTGTCTTCAACTGTAGGGGTTTATGCAGATGAACCTGAAAAAACAGAGAAAACGGGCAGTGTGGTATTTCAACAAGCAGTTAAAGTATCTAAAGCGTCTTCAGCTGTAGAAGCTTATGTAGATGAACTTGAATTTGATAGAGCAAAAAGAAATCTTACTGAGTCCAAATCAGAAGTACAAACAGGTGAAGCAACTCAACAAGCGAGTGAGAACCCTAAATTTTTTGATGAAACTAAAGAAAAATTTACTGCGTTAAAAGGTAAAGCGGCTGAGTCATTTGATGGAGCTAAAATAAAGTTAGCTGAGCTCAAAGGCAAAACGTCTGAGTTTTTTGAAGAACTCAAAGAAATGATTAGCAAATACAAAGAGGAAAACCCTAGGATATATGAGGAATTGTTTAATTGCATAAGTGTATGGGAGAAAACACTAAAGTATCTACCTACGGGAAATTTTGGGGGTATTGCCAGAACGATGTATATAGATAGAAAAAATTTTCAGATTGTGTAAGAGTTGTAGGATCGCTTTTGGAGCATAGGAATTCAAATAAATCGGTGTAATAAAATTTATGGACTAAATAACTAAGCATTGAAAAATTAAAAGCAACGAAATTAAAAAGTTCTCTGAGTTTTCAGGGAACTTTTTTAATAAGCAAAGAATATTCTAAGGCTTTTGTGTTTTTTAAGAATCGAATGTTAATAGATAAATGGAAAGATGCGCAAATCATACATAAAATATGCACATGATTTTGCAAATCACTGGGTGAAAAGATTACCTAATAAGCTTAGTTACAGCTTCAGGGAACATAAAATCGGCGTGCAAAAATATTATTGTATGATCAAGATTTATAAAAGACTATTTTGCTTTATGGAAGTTATGATATTATAATATTGTTGAGTAAGGTTAATTATTTTAACTGACAATTAATCAAGGACTTCACAAAAAGGAGATATAGTTATGAAAAAATTAGTAACAACGTGCTTATTGTTAAACTTGCTGGCAAGTTCTGTTGCCGGGACTTATGCTGCGAATGGTTTTTCTCTTGAAAGTAGCGCAGAGACCGGTTTAGAGCCAATGTTTCACGCGGATATAGACGCTTTAATAGATATGGCGGCAAATCGATTTACTTTGAGTGTAAGGGTTGCCGGTGTTAAGGAAAATACATTAAATAAAACAAGGGGACATATTGCGCAGGCAAGGGAAATTTACTATCAATTGCTTGGCCTTAAGGAATCAGGGGACTATACGCAGCGTGATTTGCAAAGAATATATAATCAATTAATGCGGCTGATGTAACAACAAATGTAAAAAATGGGAATCAAGTGCTTTTGCGAAATAAAGATAAAAAAACACTTGATTTTTATATAATGGGTGTGATACATTAAAATAGTTTAATAAGTATTTCCTTTTAAAGTTAGGTAATATGAACCAAATTATATTTTAAAATTATAGGGAGAGATTATTTATGAAAAAATTAGTAAGTTCAATGCTTTTGGTAGGGTTAATGGCAGGAGCAGTTCCGGCGGCATCGTCGTGCGCAATGCCTACAGGGCAAGGTGAATCAAGTTCCTTGAGCGGTGTCTTAAGTTCTTTTCCTAAAGCAGATAGGGCAGGATCTACAGAAGAAGGCCGTCCATTGCCAGAGGCTGTAGCAGATGGCAGTTATTTAGCAACTAGATGCAATGAAAAAGCATCGGATGATGCTGATGCAAGTATGCGTGCAAAGGCATGGAACATTAGACAAGATCTTTACGAACGATTCGGTTATGTTAGGGATGGCCTGCTAGCCTTACAAGTCGCTTATGCCAAAAACCGACACCATATGGTTCAAGAGAGACTTAAAAAAGCTATGAACTTTAATAAATATATGGAGGAAAGTTTAAATAGAGTCTATCGAAATGCATTACAAGGTTTGGAAGTAGATTTAGACAAAGAAGAAAAAAGTATGAAAGAGGGTTTTGACCATTCAGCTTTTTTGGTAGCTGATATTGCTCAGATACTTGGACTTTGCAAGTATATTTACTAAAAAATTGACTAGAAACTGCAGGTAAGGGTGCAAATGATTTTATTTGAGCAAAGTACAGTACTAATGCACTGTTGAAGGTCTACATACTACGCCGAACTAATATTTTTCTTAGTTAATTTTTATGTATATGTCACCCTTATTGACGGTATATAATTGGACTCATGTTATATCAAGAAAGTCCTTCCGATAAAATTCTCGGGAGGACTTTTTAATAAATGAAAATACAGATAATTAAATTTTATACATTGATTACTCTGTTGCCCAGGTGGACCGTCAAACGGCTTAATTTATAATTTACAAAAGATAAGGGCTCAGCTAATATGTCTGAAAATAAAAAATTATTTTTATGCAATTATTTCTATGAAAGGCTTGACATTTATATATTAAGTATGTTATACTAAATATAGTGAATAAATTTTGTGATTTTAATTTGGTTACTATTTACAGAACTATAAAGGAGAGGGATTTATGAAAAAAATAGTAAGTTCAGTATTATTGGTAAGTTTATTAGCAGGAGCAGTTCCGGCGGCATCGTCGTGCGCAATGCCTACAAGGCAAGGTATATCAAGTTTCTTGCGCGGTGCCTTGAGTTTTTTTTCTAAAACAGATAAGGCAGGAGGTACAGAAGAAGGCCGCCCATCGCCAGACGCTGTAGAAAGTGACAATTATCTATCAACAGGCCGCCCATCGCCAGAGGCTGTAGCAGATAGCAGTTATTTAGCAACAGGCCGTCCATCGCCAGAAGCTGTAGCAGATAGCAGTTATTTAGCAACAGGCCGTCCATCGCCAGAGGCTGTAAAAAATGGCAGTTACCCGGCAGTAGGCCGTCCATCGCTACAAGATGTAGAAGAGGGCCGTTATCCAGCAACAGGCCGTCCATCGCCAGAGGCTGTAAAAAATGGCAGTTATTTAGCAACTAGACGCAATGAAAAAACATCGGATAATGCTGATGCAAATATGCGTGCAAAGGCATCGCGCATTAAACAAGATCTTTACGAACGATTCGGTTATGTTAGGGATGGCCTGCTAGCCTTACAAGTCGCTTATGCCAAAAACCGACACTATACGGTTCGACAGAAACTTGAAAGAGCTATGGAATTGAATAAATATATGGAGGAACGTTTAAATAGAGTTTATCAAGATACGTTAAAAGGTTTGGAAGTAGATTTAGACAAAGAAGAAAAAAGTATGAAAGAGAGTTTTGATAGGTCAGCTTTTTGGGTGGATAATGCTGCTCGGATGTTTGAACATTGCCAGTATACTCACTAAAAAATTGCCTAGCAACTGTAGGTAAGGGTACAAACGATTTTATGTGAGCAAAGTATAGTACGCATGAACCGTTGAAAGTCTGTATACTACGCCGAACTAATGTTTTTCTTAGTTAATTTTTATGTATATGTCACCCTTATTGACGGTACATAATTGGACTCATGTTATATCAAGAAAGTCCTTCCGAGAAAATTCTCGGGAGGACTTTCTTAATATAAGTGAAAAATATAGATAATCAAACCGTATACAATAGAAGCAGTAATGCCAAAAACCAGTACAGGGCCTGCTATAATAAACATTTTTGCACCAATTCCCATTACATGCCCCTCGCTTTTAAATTCAATTGCAGGAGCAACAATAGAATTTGCGAATCCGGTTATAGGAACGAGAGTACCGGCACCGGCAATTTTTGCGATGTTATCATAGACTCTAAGAGCGGTTAAAATTGCACCTACGGCAACCAAAGTTACAGAAACTGCAGCTCTTGCATCTTTTATTTCCATACCGCACATTTTGTAAAGATCTAACAAACCCTGTCCTATGGTACAAATTATTCCGCCAAATATAAATGCCATGATTGCATTTTTTATAATGGGCGAATCAGGTGAAGCATTTTGGCTCATTTTTGAGTATTCTTGATTATTAGGTTTCAACATAAACACATCCTTTCAAAAATATTTTTTTCTACAAATAGATAAATATTCACAATAATAAGTATTATAAGTCAATGTCAAGAGAAAAATTTTAGCATATAATGTATTAAGCGGAAGCTAATAAAACTTGGGGGGTGAAATTAATGTGTAAAAAAAGCGCATGTACAGCAGCACTTATTCTAAGTGTTATCTTGGGAATAGGTTTGGCAGTAGTTTACAGTTTTGGATTTATTGCTCAAACAGCAGTCGTATTGTGGATTGCATTTGGCCTAGCGTTAACAGTGTTATTTACAGTCACGTTTATTCTTACTATGTTGACAGATGAACGAGGATCTCCGGTAAGGAAGTGTCTATGCACATATGGAAGGTGTATACTGTCGGGTGTAATTGGAACCATTGTTTCCACAATAGCAGGACTAGCAATTACGCTTTTAACTACAGAAATAATATCGATAATTATATTTTTCCTAGTTGGGGCATTTTTAACATTAATGCTAACAACATTTTTTCAATTTATTTTCTGTGTATTAAGGAAAACCTGCTGTGAATAATTTAATAAAAACGGTCTTTTTAAGGCCGTTTTTAAGTTTTAAAAGTTTAACTTTTTTGAATCCCACAAGTAAAAAAAGCGCAATATAATTATATGAATTGTTACCCTTTTTTCATTGACTTTTAAGAGGATTTGTATTATGATATATTAGAATAATTATGTATTGTTGAAAATTGACTATTATATTTATATAAATTTTAAAGGTAAAGAGATAAAAGGATAAAAAGATAAAGGCATTTTTATTTTAAGGGGGCAAGGAATTTGGAAAAATTTTTAATAAATGGCCAAAATAAACTATATGGTGAAATAGAGATAAGTGGTGCAAAAAATGCTGCAGTTGCAATAATACCAGCGGTAATTCTTTCAGATGGAATTTGCAGGCTGGAGAATATACCAAGCATAAATGATGTTACTATAATATGTAGAATTTTAACAGATATGGGTGCGACTGTTAAATTGCTGAACAAGTCTACATTGGAAATAAATACAAAAGGGATAGAATCTCCTGTTGTTTCGTATGATTCAGTTAGAAGTATGAGAGCATCATGCTATCTTATGGGTGCTCTTTTAGGTAGGTTTCATAAGGCTGTTGTATCACTTCCTGGGGGCTGTGATTTTGGTGTGAGACCTATAGATCAGCATCTCAAGGGATTTGCGGCTTTGGGCGCTACGCATAGAGTAGAAGGTGGTATGGTACATGTTGAGGCTGAAAATTTAATAGGAAATAATGTTTACATGGATGTTGTGTCTGTAGGCGCAACTGTAAATATAATTCTTGCAGCGGTAAAGGCAGAGGGATTAACGGTTATTGAAAATGCCGCAAAAGAACCACATATTGTAGACCTTGCTAACTTTTTAAATTCCATGGGAGCTGATATAAGTGGTGCTGGAACAGACTCCATTAAAATACGTGGGGTTAAAACTCTTAGAGGAACGACTTATTCCATTATACCTGATCAAATAGAAGCGGGTACCTATATGACGGCAGTTGCCGCAACAGGTGGAGATGTTTTAATTAAAAATGTTATACCAAAGCACTTGGAATCTATTACAGCTAAGCTTGAAGAAATCGGTGTTGAAATTCAGGAAAATGATGAATCTGTAAGAGTTATCAGCACGGGGAAACTAAATAAATGTAATGTAAAAACAATGCCTCACCCGGGTTTTCCAACCGATATGCAGCCGCAAATTGCCACTTTGTTATCGATAGCAGAAGGTACTAGCATAGTAAATGAAGGCGTTTGGGATAATCGTTTTCGATACATTGATGAGCTTAATAGAATGGGTGCAAAAATTTCTGTAGATGGAAAAATAGCAGTAATAGAGGGTGTTGAAGAGCTAAAAAGTGCACCAGTTAAGGCAATAGATTTAAGGGCGGGGGCAGCGATGGTGATAGCTGGTCTTGTTGCAAAGGGCACAACTCAAATAGAAAATATACATTATATAGAACGTGGATATGAGAATATTATAGATAAATTAACAGCTGTGGGTGCAGATATAAAGAAGGTTTATGTTCCCGATAATCAGGAGCTTCAGGAGGCTTTGTAATTTATTATAAAAGTATATTTAAATTTTTTGGATGGTGAAATAATTGGCAAGATTATGTCCGCTATTTAGCGGAAGTAGGGGAAACAGCACGTATATTGGTTCTTCTGGGGTTGGAATTCTTGTAGATGCAGGAAGAAGTGCAAAGCAGATTGAGGTTTCATTAAGAGAAAACAATATAAATGTTGATTCAATAAAGGCGATATTTGTTACCCATGAACACACAGATCATATACAAGGTGTTAGGGTTTTAGCTTCAAGGTATGGGATAAAAGTTTTCGCATCAAGTGGCACAATGTCAAAGCTTGGAGAGTTAGGCGTATTAAATGGAAAATTTCCTTATGAGGTTGTAACTGAAAGAGGTGTGGAGATTGCGGGTATGTTTGTAAGGCCGTTCAAAACACCTCACGACAGTATAGAGAGTGTAGGATATTCTGTTAATACTGCAGATGGCAAAAGAGCAGTAATTGCAACGGATATAGGGTACATGTCCGACGTAGTGAGAAGTGCTATTCAAGGCTCGGATGCTGTGGTGATAGAATCAAACCATGATGTGAAGATGCTGCAAAATGGGAGCTATCCATATTATTTAAAAAGAAGGATTTTATCTCAAATAGGACATTTATCAAACGAGGCTTGTGCTTTAGAGCTTCCATTCTTTATAAACAGCGGAACAAGGAACTTTGTGCTTGCACATTTAAGTGCGGAAAATAATATTCCGGAACTAGCACATGAAACAGCTGTATGCAAGCTATCTGAACACGGAATGAAGCTAGGATATGATTTTAATTTATGTGTTGCGCCAAAAGAAAACTTTGGAGAAAGAAATATAATTTTTTAAGGTATACATATGCTGAAGGTAAAAATTATTTGTGTGGGCAATTTGAAAGAAAAGTACTTAAAGGAAGCTTTTTTAGAATATAAAAAAAGGCTTATGGCTTTTTGTATTTTTGAGGTTTTAGAAATTAGCGAGCATAAGCTTAGTAATAATCCTTCAAGGGCGGAGATTGAGAAAGCAATGTGTGAGGAAGGGAAAAAAATACTGTCTAAAATCTCCAAAGGATCATATATAATAGCGCTTTGCATTGAGGGGAAAGAGATGTCATCTGAAAAGGTAGCGAGCTATTTGGATGAATTGCAGATTAAAGGTGTAAGCGACGTTAATTTTATAATTGGGGGATCGTTTGGCTTAAGCGATGAAGTAAAGGCTATCTCAAATTTAAAGTTGTCAATGTCACCAATGACTTTTCCGCACCAGCTTGCAAGGGTAATGCTTTGCGAGCAAATTTATAGAGCATTTCAAATATCTTCCGGTGGAAAGTACCATAAATAAAAGGAGCCATTTGGGCTCCTTTTTAATTGAATAATATTTTATATATGAGGCTGTTTGAAACAAGAAATCCTTCAGGGGTCAAGCTAATTTTTTCGTTGTTAACATTTAAAAGGCCATATTTTTCATATTTTTTTGCATTGTTGAAGTATTTTTGGGGTAAAGCAAAACCAAACCTATTTTTAAAATCCTCATTGCTTACGCCATTACTTAACCGAAGTCGAAGCATTAAATATTCCTGCATATTGCCTCCGTAGCATTCAAAAATTTCAGGTTCAAAGTTTAGAAATTTTTCGATAGATCGTGGATAATAAAATCGTTTTCCATCTATGAAGGAGTGGGCAGATGGGCCTATTCCTAAGTATTCGTTGCAATTCCAATATTTTAAATTATGTTTGCTTTCAAATCCGATCTTACAGAAATTAGAAATTTCATATTGTTGAAAGCCAAGTTTTTTTAATTCCTCACAAGCAAAAAGATAAAGCTCCCGCTGTTCATCTTCATTTTTTAATTTTAGTTTAGAGGAATTAAAAAAATAGGGTGTATTTTCTTCGATTTTCAACATATAAGCAGAAATATGTTGAATGTTTTGATCCACACAAAATTTTATCGATTCAAGGAGGCTTTGCTGAGTTTGTTCTTGTATACATAACATGAGGTCTAATGAGATATTGCAAATACCGGCGCTCTTTGCCTGATGCACAGTTTTTATAACATCATGTACAGAGTGTTTTCTACCAAGAAGTTCTAGCTCGTTTGTGTTAGCAGACTGAAGGCCAATGGATAAACGGTTAATACCGCTGTTACATAGAGTTCTAAAATTGATATTCTCAAAAGATGGATTAACTTCCATGGTAACTTCGGGGTTTAAAAGCTCAAAATTTTCCTTTGCAGAATTTAAAATGATACAAATATTTTTCTCACCGAGTAAATTAGGGGTTCCGCCGCCAAAATATATGGTGTCAATTGGTCTTGGAAACTTTTTTGCGTAATGCTGAATCATTTTACAAATTGTATTTGCATATTGGTTTATTATTTTGCTATTTGAAGAAACAGAATAAAAATCACAATAAGGACATTTGCTGCGACAAAACGGAATGTGAATATAAAGTCCTATAGGTTTCATGCGAACGGCCCTTTAATCATCGAGCTTAAGAACAGACATAAATGCATCTTGCGGGACCTCAACAGTGCCTAATTGACGCATTCTTTTTTTGCCTTCTTTTTGCTTTTCAAGAAGCTTTTTCTTTCGTGTAATGTCGCCACCATAACATTTGGCAAGAACATCCTTGCGCATAGCTTTAACTGTTTCCCTTGCTATAATTTTTCCTCCAATACAGGCCTGAATAGGCACCTCAAATAATTGACGAGGAATCTTCTCTTTTAACTTTTCAGCCATTTTTCTGGCTCTTTGGTAAGCTTTATCGCGGTGTATTATGAATGATAGAGCGTCAACAACATCTCCGTTGAGCATAATGTCAAGCTTAACAAGGTCAGACGGAACATAACCAATTACTTCGTAGTCGAAGGAAGCATAGCCCCTGGTTTTTGATTTTAAAGTATCGAAGAAATCATACACAATTTCGTTTAAAGGCAGTTCATAGTGAATATCAACCCTATCATTGTCAAGGTATTTCATATCTTTAAATATACCGCGACGATCTTGGCAAAGTTCCATTATATTACCTACATATTCAGAAGGGGCATATATATGAGCGTTTGTCATAGGCTCCTCAGACTCTTTAATGTGAGCGGAGTCGGGGTAATTTGTGGGGTTGTCAATAAGAAGCACTTCACCGTCTGTTTTGGTTATCCTATATATAACACTGGGGGCAGTAGTAATTATGTCAAGATTATACTCTCTTTCTAAACGTTCCTGAATAATTTCCATGTGCAAAAGACCTAAAAAGCCGCACCTAAAGCCAAAGCCAAGGGCGATAGACGTTTCAGGTTCAAATGAGAGGGAAGCGTCGTTTAGCTGAAGTTTTTCAAGAGCATCACGTAAATCAGCATATCTTGCACCGTCAACAGGATAAATACCGCAAAAAACCATTGGATGTACAGTACGGTATCCTGGGAGAGGCTCTTTTGCAGGGGTTGAAGCTAAAGTTACAGTATCACCAACTCTGGCATCGCCGACCGATTTAATGGAAGCAGCAACATAACCAACCTCACCGGCAGCAAGTTCATTGGTGGGCTCAAGGGAGGTAGCGCGAAGAAGACCGCATTCAGTGACGGTAAATTTAGCACCGGTAGCCATAAGTTTGATTTCGTCACCGGAATGGAGGGTTCCTTCCTTTATCCTCACATATATAATAACGCCTTTATATGCATCATAGTAAGAGTCAAAAATTAGAGCCTTTAGAGGTGCATTTTTATTCCCACTTGGAGGAGGAACTAACTTAACAATATTTTCAAGAACGTCTTTTATGTTAAGTCCGGTTTTAGCGGAAACCAAAGGAGCTTCATCGGCAGGTATACCGATTATGTCCTCAATTTCGTTTTTAACTCTTTCTGGGTCGGCGCTTGGCAAATCTATTTTGTTTATAACAGGAACGATTTCAAGTCCGGAATCCACAGCCAGATATGTATTGGCAAGGGTTTGAGCTTCAATGCCTTGAGAGGCGTCAACAACAAGAACAGCACCTTCACAAGCAGCGAGAGAGCGAGATACTTCATAGTTGAAATCAACGTGGCCGGGGGTATCGATAAGATTAAATATATACTCGTTACCATCGGAGGCTTTATATAATAAAGTAACAGCATGAGCTTTTATCGTTATACCACGCTCACGTTCTAAATCCATGTTATCAAGAAGCTGATCAGCCATATCTCGTGATGCAACTGACTGAGTCTGCTCTAAAATTCTATCGGCCAAGGTGGACTTCCCGTGGTCGATATGAGCAATGATACTAAAATTTCTAATTTTATCTTGATTAAAAGACAAATAAATCACCTACTTACCTTAATTTATAGGACGCGCGGCCCGCACTATATCGCGCGGGCCGCGCGTCCTTAGTCTGCACTTGGATTAGTGTCACTTTTAATATTATCACGATTACGAAATACAATCAACAAAATTATTGCAATAATGGCTGAAACGGCAGCTACCACCATAGAGACTCTAACATTTAAGTATGGTATCATAAGACTGTCGGTCCGAAGAGTCTCAACAATAAATCTCTCAATTCCATACCAGGCAACGTACATAAGGAAAACCTGGCCATTGTACTTACGGTTATTTTTGCTAAATATATGGAGTAAAATGAATCCCAGAAGACACCAAAGAGACTCATAAAAAAAGCAGGGATGAACAGGAACACCGCCGGTAGCTTGACTTGCCATACCGAGAAAGTAGTTAGCTTCAGTACCGAAAGCTTCCTGATTAAAAAAGTTACCCCAACGGCCAATAGCTTGTCCTAACAAAACGGCAATTGAAGAGATATCCAAAACAGCAGGAACATTAAGTTTTTTTATTTTAGCAGTAACAAGGCCGGCAATTAAGCCCAGTATAAGGCCGCCGTAAATAGCAAGGCCACCTTGGTTTATATAAAAAATTTTAATAGGATCTTTTACATAAGTATCACCTGGGAAAAACAGCACATAATAAAGTCTTGCACCGATAATCCCAAACACAACACTGGCAAGAAAAACATCTACCATGTTTTCTTTATTAAGTGAGAAGCGGTAGGAATTTTTATAAACATACACAAAAGCAAGGATGAAAGCTAAGCAAACAATCATGCCATACCAATATATAGAAGTGTTTCCAATTTTAAATGCAACAGGGCTGATATAAAAGTGAAGGCCCATGTAAGGAAACCTTACATTATAAATTACACTAAGCATTATTTTTTTCCTGTTTAAGCGGAAGAACAACCGATAAAGAGCAATTATTAATATCTAGTTGTTTTTTTAGCCTCTTTTCAACGTCCTGCAGTGTGGTAGAGGCAATGCAATCTATAGATTCAAATAAGGATCTATTTGCAAAATCGAGGCCCATTAATGCATTGGAAATATTTTCAGCACTATTTAACATAGAGACGGTTTTACCATATACGGCGCGCTTAGACATTTCAAATTCGTCTTTATCTATACCGTTTTCGTGCATATCTTTAACGTATTTTTTTATTATATTGGCAACTTCATCGGGCTTTTTGGATTCACCGGAAAATATTATAGCAGCATATCCTGGTCCCTCGAAGTATTCATAACTAAAGGAGTCGTTTATTAAGCTCTTGTCAAGAAGTTCACGATACATAGGAGATGATTTTGCGGCAAGTATTTGAAGTATTATATCTGTTTGAGCAAGCTCCTTTGCAGAAAATCTATCTTTGGCAGCAAGTTCTTTAAAGCCAAATTGAAAAATTGGCATAGAGATTTCAAATTTTTGTTCCACTCTTTCTTTGACCACTTCGTAAGGTTCATCTGGGAATATACTTTCCGGAACGGAATTTTCAGATGGTTTTAAGGATTCATCGGCGATTTTTAAAACTTCATCGGGGGAAACATTGCCGGCCACTGCTAAGACCATATTATTTAAGTTGTAAAAGTTATTGTAGCACTCATAAAGGTTATCGGTGTTTATTTTAGCAATAGATTCAATAGTACCAGCGATGTCAATTTTGACGGGGTGGTTGTGAAACATAGCTCCAAGCAAATTAAACATAACACGCCAATTAGGGTCATCGTCATACATTTTTATTTCTTGACCTATTATGCCCTGCTCTTTAGCTACGTTTTCTTTTGTAAAGTAAGGAGACTGAACCAGTTCAAGGAGTATTTTAAGGGATTTGCTAAAATTTTCCGTACAGGAAAAAAGGTAACAAGTCATGTCAAAAGAGGTATAAGCGTTTGCACTAGCTCCGGTCTTTGCATATTTAGCGAATGCATCACCATCTTCGCTTTCAAAAAGCTTATGTTCTAGGTAATGGGCAATACCATCTGGAACCACAGTAACTTTTTGATCGCCGTTTTTCTTAAATTTAGTATTTATCGATCCAAATTTTGTACCAATAACAGCATATGTGGAGCTAAATCCCTCCTTAGGATACACATATATCTTAAGCCCGGAGCTATGGTTAAGCATATAGTACTTGTCTCCGATTCGTTCACTTTTAACTTCTTTAAATAACATAGTTTTTCCTCCCCTTACTTATCGGCTTTCTAAAGAATAAATGGTATCTAACGTTAACATGTTTGCAGCATTAATAACTTCATCAAGGGTAACTTTATTAATTTCTTTAACAAACTGTTCAGGAGAACAAAATTTACCGTCAAAAACTTGAGTAATATATAAGTTTTCAAGTCCGCTTAAATAATCAGAAATAGTTCTAAAGCTATTAGAAAGACTTTTTTTAGTAGCAGCCAATTCATCTTCTGTCACATTACCATTTTTAATTTCATCAATTTGTTTTAAAATTTCGGTTTTAGCCTTTTCTATATTTTTCTTTTCAACTCCGCTTTGAATCATCATAATGCCTTTAATTCGGTCGTATTTTGATGAACAATAGTAGCATAGGCTTTGTTTTTCTCTTACATTTAAAAACAGTTTTGAGTGGGGAGTTGATCCAAGAAGGGATATCATAACTCGCATGGGCATAACTTCTTTATCAGCAAGGGCGGCGCAGGTTCTAAAACCCATAACAAGCTTGCACTGAGTGATATCCATGCATTCACGTGAATTTTTTACTTCCAAAGCCGTTTTAATGACTTTATTTTCATAAGATACAATATTTTTCCTTTCGATTTTAGAAAAGGCATTTTTAAATAGATTAAAAACAGCGATTTCATCGCAGTTTCCCAAGACCATGAGTTCTATTCTGGAAGAGCTTAGTACTCTTTTCCACGCTTCATATATATCATCACAATTAAGAGCGGCAACCTGTTCTTTTGAACCAAATTTGCGAATTCCGGCTTTTTCGTTTTTTAACATAATTTGCTCGCAACGAATCTTAGCATAAGTACGTTTATCATTATATTCAGAGTTTATTAATTCTATTATTTGTCTTTTTTCTTGATCTAAATGTTCTTTTGAGAATTTTCCATTAATTAAAAGTGGGTCAAAAATAATATCACATAAAAACTGTGCAAGTTTTAAAGATACCTTTTCATTATCAAGTGAATATCTATCATCTAAAAACGATGCTGACACAGTAAGGGTTTGCATATCGCCTATTTTGTTTACATCGGCAGATACAGAAGCACCATATAGATTGCTTAGACATTTATTAAAACTTGAAAAGTCAGGATATTTTTGGCAAGCGTGTGTTAAAACAAAGGGTAAAGCTGCATTAGCAGAAGCAGTTTCCTCACAAAGGGGAAGAAACATAGTCAATGAGATTCTAGCGGTTTTAAATCTAGGGTCTTTAATTACTGTAAAGTTTATGCCATCCGACAACTTTTTTTGAGTAATATTATTTTCCACACATAATACCTCCAAATATTAAATTATGGTAATATTATAACACAAGGGAGTAATATTATCTACAGCTTTCAATAAAAAGTTATAAATAAAATTTTGAATTTATGTAATAAATTAATTATGCCCTTCGAAAAACTTCGAAGGGCAAGAATTATTCTTCCATCTGTTTGCCTAAAAATACGGCAGCTGTTTGTGCAAGTTTAACTTCAGTTTCAGTTGGAATGGATCCAGCTTCGTTTGTTAGCATAACAACAGCGCCTGTTACGTCGCCGGAAACAATTATAGGATATATAATCGTTGCTGATCTATCAACACCTTCAATTGCTTGAAATGTTGGCTGATCGCCGGTTTTTAAACTGTAGCTGCGCCTAGCTTCCATAACTTCTTCAAGAGCAGGAGAAATTCTACGTTCCATATATTCCTTTTTAGGAATACCAGCAACAGCTATCACATGATCTCTGTCGCACACCAAGGTAGGGAAGTTGGAAGTGCGTGATAAGACATCGGCATAGGTGTTTGCAAACTGTGAAAGTTCCCCCATGGGCGAATACTTTTTAAATATAACTCCGCCTTCGGTGTCAGTATATATTTCAAGAGGATCTCCTTCGCGAATACGTAAAGTTCGTCTAATTTCTTTAGGAATAACAACACGCCCAAGATCGTCTATTCTCCGAACTATTCCTGTAGCTTTCAAATTAAATTACCTCCTTATCTACTAATTTCAAAAATATTATCTACATATTTCTTTAATATATTCAGAAAATATGTTAATTTAGCTTTTATCACCTGGTTTGGAAACCAAAGCGGCAAGATAGCCAAAGAATACGGCAGCAGCAATTCCTGCTGCCCCAGCAGAAATACCACCGGTCAGGACTCCCATAAGACCGTCTTTTTTTACAAATTCCAAGGTACCTTTTGCCATAGTATATCCAAAGCCTGTTAAAGGAACAGTTGCACCAGCACCAGCAAACTCCACAAGTGGTTCATATATTCCCATAGCGGTAAGTGCAACGCCGAGAGTAACAAAAAGTACAAGTATTCTTGCAGGCGTAAGCTTGGTCTTGTCAATTAAAATTTGACCAACAACGCAAATTAATCCGCCTATTATAAAGGCTTTTAAATATTCCATTTATATCAACTCCATTTTGTAATTTTTAATTTAATATTATGTTCTGTAAATTTTTATAAAAAATTCATGAATTTTATTTCGCTATGGTTTATAATAGATTTGTAGCTTACAATAAAAAGGAGTTTATAAGATGTCGAAGATACTTATAGTGGACGATGATACCAATATATGTGAACTTTTGAGGCTCTACATAGAAAAGGAAGGATTTAGTTGTGCAATAGCTAACGATGGTAAACAGGCACTGAAAATGTTTTTAGATTACAAACCGAATTTAGTTCTTCTTGACATTATGCTACCGGAGCTTGATGGTTTTCAGGTATGCAGAACTATTCGCGAAAGATCAAACTGCCCAATTATAATGTTAACAGCAAAGGGTGAAGTGTTCGACAAGGTTTTAGGTCTTGACATAGGTGCGGATGATTATATTGTTAAGCCGTTTGAGGCAAAGGAAGTAATAGCAAGAATAAATGCTGTGCTGAGAAGATCAGGTGCTGAAAATCAAGAAAAAAACAAAATTGTGGAATATGATGGCTTGTCAATAAATCTTACTAATTATGTACTTAAAGTAAATGGCGAGGAAGTGGACGCACCGCCTAAGGAAATGGAGCTTTTGTATCATTTGGCTGCAAATCCTAACAAAGTTTTTACAAGAGATCAACTTTTAGATGAGGTTTGGGGATTTGATTACTATGGGGACTCAAGAACCGTTGATGTACATGTTAAAAGAATAAGGGAAAAGCTTGAAGGGGCTTCACGCAAATGGCGATTAAAGACAGTTTGGGGAGTTGGCTATAAATTTGAGGTAAAAGAATGATATGGCTAAGGAAAAAACGCTAGTAAAAAAATATTTTAGCATCACGTTAACGGTTATTTTAATAGGTTTTATTATACTTGGCACAAGTTTATGGGTATTTACGACCAAGTATTGGGGGACAGAAAAAAAAGAACTACTTTTGCAAAATGCGACATCAATATCGAATTTTATAAAGCATAATAATGTGGAATATAACGGCGGATTGATAATTGAAGAGCCGGGGCTAATGCAGAGTGTTATGAATGCATTTTCGCTTAACATTCATGCAGATATATTTGTTTCTGATCTAGATGGGAACTTAATTTTAAAGTCAGAAAATTTAATTAATACGGCTAAATCTAGCACAATTGATAAAAATACTTTAAATAACATGATGAAGGACAAAGAATATATCGGTTTTAGCAATGTGGGAGGAATATATGAGAAAAGTTATTATGTTGCTGAAGTTCCTATGCTAAATTCAAAGGGAGACATTATTGCTGCAACATTTGTAGGGACAGACCCAGCAACGCTTTACAGCTACCGTTTTGAAATTTTTAATATATTTTTTATATCGGCAATTATAATTGTGCTTTTATATTTTTTATGTGTGGGATTTTTATTTTATAAGATGGTAAAACCCTTAAAGCAGATGGCTCAGGCAGCAGATTTATATTCTAAGGGAGACTTTTCAAAGCGTATAATGGTGAGCTCTGACGATGAAATAGGTAGACTTTCTTATGCGTTTAACAAAATGGCAGATTCACTTTCAGCTTCAGAGAATGTTAGAAGAAATTTTATAGCGAATGTTTCGCATGAACTTAAAACCCCAATGACTACAATTTCAGGTTTTGTTGATGGAATTCTTGACGGAACCATTGGAGAGGATAAGCAAAAGTATTATTTAAAAATAGTTTCAAAGGAAACGAAGCGCCTATCAAGGCTTGTAAAATCCATGCTTAATTTATCAAGAATAGATAGCGGTACTTTAAAACTGAGCAAGTCAAACTTTGATTTATTTGAGGTAATTTTGAGTATATTAATATCTTTTGAAAAGGATATTGTAGACAAAGGCATTAAAATTATGGGTCTTGATGATTGTGCAGCTGTGATTGTAACGGCAGATAAGGATATGATTTATCAGGCGGTTTACAACTTGATAGAAAATGCAGTTAAATTCACAGAGCCTAATGGTTATATAAAAATAAATTTATTAAGAAAGGGCAGCAAGGCAGTGTTTTACTTGGAAAATAGCTGTGAAACCATGGATACGGAGGATTTAAAGCATATATTTGACAGGTTTTATAAGGCGGATAAATCAAGGAGTAAAGATAAAAATGGCTTGGGACTGGGCCTTTATATAGTAAAAAAAATAATAAAATCGCATAAAGGTGAAATTTTTGCACAAAGCAATAATAATAAATGCAAGTTTGAATTTTATTTACCTTTAAATAATTAGATGGGAGATTAGACTTATGAATGATAATAAAAAAGAAAACAATTTTAACAATTGGAATCCTGATGATGAATTAAGATATAAACCAGTAGACAAATTTGAGTCAATATATCAAGAGTTTAGGCAAAACTCAGCTGCCAATAAAGATGAAAAAATGGTAGAATGTGTCGCAGTGTCGAAAAAAGATAAGAAAATGGACAGGGGAGTAAAAACTTTTTTAATTATATCTGCAGCAATATTTACACTGTGTGTAGTACTGTCTTTATCTTTGTTCACAGCATCGTATTTAAATAAACATAAAGGTTCATTGCCTTGGAATTCTTCAGTTGAAAAAACGGCATCAACTGTAAATTCCGAAGGGCCTACGCTCCAGACTGTTGATTACACGGAAACAGAAGGAACAATGACGGCAGAACAAATATATCAAAAGTTAGCTCCGTCAATAGTTGGTATAGTAACATATAACCCGAGCCAAGGGCTAATTTCTTCATCAACAGGTCAAGGCTCAGGGATAATTATGAGCAACGATGGTTATATAATTACAAATGCGCATGTTATAGGCAACACCAATAAGTATAACGTGACAGTCGTGACAGGTGATAAAAAGGAATATACAGCAAAAGTTGTAGGTTATGATACAAGGACAGATGTTGCTGTTTTAAAGATTGAAGCAAATGATCTTGCAGCTGCAGAGTTTGGTAATTCAGATCAGCTAAACGTAGGTGCATGGGTTTTGGCAATAGGTAATCCAGGTGGCCTTGAGTTTTCAAACACTTTAACAAGGGGTCTTGTCTCTGCGGTTAACAGATCCATTGGTGCATCAAATAGCCCCGTTAAGTACATTCAAACAGATGCAGCTATAAACCCTGGAAATTCGGGTGGAGCCCTTTTAAACATGTATGGTCAGGTTATAGGAGTAAACAGTGCCAAGGCTAGCGAATATGAGGGAATAGGCTTTGCAATACCAATAAACACAGTAAAAACAGTTGTTGATGATATTATAAAAAGAGGATATGTTTCGGGTCGGGCAAAGCTTGGTATAACAGTAAGACCGTTGTCTGTTTTTGAGGCTCAATCCAATGATGTACCGCAAGGCGTGTTGGTGGCCGAAATAAATGATGAAAGCCAGGCTTCAGCGGGCGGTTTAAAGCCCGGGGATATAATTATAAAGATGGACGGTGAGAACATAAGGACAACCACGGCACTTTATGGGCAGCTTGAAAAGCATAGCCCTGGAGATAAAGTAGAGATAACAGTTTATAGACTTAGCCCAACAGGTGGCGAGGGCAGTACGCAGAATTTGCAAGTAACTCTTATTGAAGATAAGGGCTAAGTGGAAAAAGAGGGAATTTTCCCTCTTTTTTTGAGGAAAAGACCAATATATTAGATGTCTGTGTAAGCCCGAAGGGCCGCAAGGCCCCGCAGCTTTTCGCTGCGGAAAAATGGCTTTGCCATTTTTGCAAGCGTTTGCTTGCGGCCTTGCGGCCCTTCGGGCCAAACATTAGAGAATGAAAAGATGTAAGTAGTGCAATTTATGTTTTACTTGTCTTTTTTACAGGATAATATTATAATAATATTAACAGAAAGGATGAGCGATATGTGGTTTTTACAGCCTGGTATGACTATACCAAGGGCCTTATTAATAATTGCAGCATCTTTGTTTATAGTTTTTTTTATAATGCCATTACATGAGTTTGCACATGGATACGTAGCATATAAGCTAGGCGACAATACAGCAAAGTATAGTGGAAGGCTGACGTTAAATCCTCTTTCCCATATTTCACCGCTTGGAACAGCAGCAATAATACTATTTGGATTTGGCTGGGCAAAGCCGGTGCAAGTAGATCCAAGAAACTTTAAAAATCCAAAAGTAGGCATGGCATTGGTATCTGCAGCGGGGCCTCTTTCAAATTTTATAGTTGCTTTTTTGGGAGCATTTATTTTAAATGCATTTTTAACTTTTGGTTCAGGAATACCATATACTTTGGTTTCTTATATATTCATATTTTTATATTATTTTGTGAGTATAAATGTATGCCTTGCGGTTTTTAATTTAATACCATTGCCGCCGCTTGATGGATCTAAAATTTTAGCAGTTTTTTTGCCTGATAGAATTTTAGAATTTTATTACAGGTATCAAGGGAGTATTAACTTAGCTGTGTTTTTTCTATTGTTCATGGGTGTTTTATCGGGCCCGCTCATATATATTAACAACATAATGTTTAAATGGATTTTAAACATAAGCGCTGTTCCGTTTAAAATTTTTTCATAAAAAAAGGTGAATCATGGAAAAAATATCGTATAAGCTGGAGAGCTTTGAAGGGCCGCTTGATTTATTGCTACACTTAATTTCTAAACATAAGCTAAATATATATGATATTCAAATATCTGAGTTGTTAGATCAGTATATGACCCACATTAAGCTGATGGAAAGTCTGGACATGGAAGTTGCTAGTGAATTTTTAGAAATGGCATCAAGGCTTGTTTTGATAAAGACTGCATTTTTACTTCCAAAGCATGAAGAGGCAGAAAAGTTAAAAGAGGAGTTAACGGGGCAACTTTTAGAATACCAAGAGTGTAAAGAGGTAGCAAAGCTAATGGCAAAAGAGATAAACCTAGATTATATTTCACGTGAAGTTATGAAACTTGATATAGACTTATCTTACGACATAAAACACAATATAAATGAAATTTTAAAGTCTTATATAACTGTTATGGGAAAAAAGAAAAGAGTTTCTCCAGATTTGCATAAATCATTCACGCATATAGTAAAAAAGAGGGTTGTTTCTGTAATATCTAAAGCAATATTTGTTTTAAAGAAATTAAAAAAATATAAAAGTGTAAAATTTAATGAATTATTTAGTGAGAGCAAGAGCAAATCGGAATTGGTAGCAACATTTTTAGCCGTTTTGGAGCTTGTTAAAGGAAAGCGCATAAAGGTTGATTTAGACTCCAATAAAGAATTAACAGTAGAGTTAAACGGCGGTGGGAAAAAGTGGAGATAAAAGAAGTAAGAGAGGCAATACAAGCTATTTTATTTGCAAGTGGTGACCCGATATCTATAGATAGGATATCGCAAGCTCTTGACATGGACAAGCAAACAGTCTCAAAGGTATTGGCAACTTTAATGGACGAATTTGAGGAAAAAACAGGACTTTGCATAATCAAGTTAAATGATGAATATCAGATGTGTGCAAAGTCGTGCTATTCAGATTACATAAGAAGGGTGATGGATTTAAGGCGTCATATACCGCTTTCGCCGGCAGCAATGGAGGTTTTAGCGATAGTGGCGTATAATCAGCCGGTTACAAAGTCTTTTGTAGAACAAATAAGGGGAGTGGATTGTTCTGGAAGTATATCAAGTTTATGTACCAAAAATTTAATAGAAGAAAAGGGCAGGCTTGAATTACCAGGGCGTCCGCTTTTGTATGGTACAACACTAAATTTTTTAAAGTGCTTTGGAATTTCCTCAATAGACGAGTTACCTCCGCTTGAATTTAGAAAGGATGATGTCCAATAAGGATAAGAGAAGGGAGCAAAAATGGTTATGTTCATTGCTTTTTTGGTAATTGCAATTATTTTAGCTATTTTATTTTGCCCAATTTATTTAAAAATTGAATTTTATGAAACTTTAAGCATAAATTTGAAAATACTTTTTTATTGGATAAAAATTTTTCCGATAAGGAATGAAAAAATTGAAGAATCGGAAAATAATAAAATTAACGATAATAAAGACCCCATACAAGGGAAAAATAAAAAAGATAATAAGGTTAAAAAACTGCTGAATCAAAGGGGATTAAAAGGATTTTTAAATATATTAAGCGAACTTGGAAAAATATTATTACGTGCAGGTAAAAAGCTAAAATCAAAAGTTAAAGTGGATAACTTAGATGTTTTAGTGGATGTAGCAGACGAAGATTCAGCTAAAACAGCCGTTAGATACGGGAAAGCTTGCGCATGCATATTTCCATTTGCAAACTTAATTTTAAAATATTTTAAAATTAAAGATTATAGTGTAAAGGTTTATCCCAATTTTATGAATGATAAATCAAGGGTAAAATTCAGTTTAAAATTTCATTTTAACTTAATTTCGCTTATTTATATAGTTTTATGGGCTTTTGCCGGGTTTATAAAAGTTTTTTATTTAAAGCCGCAAATTTCCAAGAAATAATAAAAAAGGAGTGTTTTATATGAACGAGCGTCCAATTGACAATTTACTTGATACTACTATGCAAAAAATTAAAGAAATGGTGAACTCGGAAACCATAATTGGAGATGCAATCAATTTGCCAAATGGTGCGGTGGCAATTCCGGTTTCTAAGGTCACTTATGGCTTTGCATCCGGTGGCTCGGAGATGTCAAGCAAAAAGCAAGATGAAAAAAATCTATTTGGAGGCGGCAGCGGAGCCGGAGTTACTCTTTCGCCGGTGGGTTTTTTAACCATGGTTGATGGCAAAGTCGAACTTCTTAGAGTAGAGCCTTCTAATAATACTATTGACAGAGTTATTGATATGGTTCCGGGGGCGATAGACAAAATTGGTGCTATGATAAAAAAGAAAGGTAAGACGGAATAGGTTTAATTGCAATAAAAAGAATGAGGCAAATAAGGTTTAAAATCTTATTTGCCTCATTCCCCATTTTCTAATATTTTTTTTATTTACGCATATAATTTATGGAGTATATAAGAACAAGCATTAATTAAAATAAGGAGTGAGCAACAGTTTCATGAAAAAAATAATAGTTTTATTTTTAATAATTGGGGTATTTCTTTCTTTTGGGAAGATATCTTTAGCCGATGATGTGGTGCCAAGCGAGAGTCTACCTGAGGTATCTGCAGAAAGTGCAATACTTATATGCGCTGATAACTGCGAGGTGATTTTTGGAAAAAATGAAAAACAAAAAAGGGCAATAGCCAGCACAACCAAAATAATGACAAGCTTACTTGCATTGGAATCTTGTGAAGCTGAAGATAAAAAGGTAACAATAACAAATAAAATGGTTCCTGTAGAAGGTTCATCAATGTATTTGGAAGTGGGGCAAATTTTGTCTATGAGTGGGCTTGCAAAGGGAATGCTAACAGTCTCGGGAAATGATGCGGCTAATTCTGTTGCAATAGCAATGGCAGGAAGTATAGAAAAGTTTGCAGAAATGATGAATGACAAGGCAAAACAAATTGGTATGAAAGATACACATTTTGTAACTCCCTCGGGGCTTGACGCGGAGGAACACTATTCAACGGCATATGACATGGCGCTACTTGGGGCATATGCTATGGAAAATAAAATGTTTCGCGATATCAGTTCTAAGAAAAGAGTGGATGTTCAATTTTGGGAGCCAGATCAAATTAAGACGTATTACAATGAAAATCGACTGTTAAAACGTTATGATGGGTGTATAGGCATAAAAACCGGATTTACAAAAAAAGCCGGCAGATGTCTTGTTTCCAGTGCGGAACGAGATAAAACAAGACTTGTGGCAGTTACTTTAAATGCTCCTGATGATTGGAATGACCATGAAAAACTTTTTAATTATGGTTTTAGTCAGGTGGAAACCGTGACATTTGACGATAGTGATGATATAATAGTACCTGTAGTTGGCGCACAGGATGAAAATACATATGTAGGTGTTAAAGGTAAAACTGTGGCAACAGTGCCGAAATGTAAAAAATCTAAGATAAAAAAAGAAATCGATGTAGCTCCGTTTTTATATGCACCGCTTAAGGAGGGGCAGGTTGTAGGTAAAATATTATATGTACTGGATGGAAATGTGATAGCATCAAATGAGTTGGTTGCAAAAAGTGATGTGGACTATTACAAGGAAAGTACCGGAATCTGGAATAGGTTTTTAAATTTTGTAAAGGGCATTTTTACGTAATTGGAGGATAAAGGTTTTGGAAAAGATAAGGATACAGAAAATGTTGTCGGAATGTGGAGTTTCTTCAAGGAGAAAAGCCGAGGAGATAATTTTAAAGGGTTGTGTAACTATAAATGGAAGGCAGGCTAGGATAGGAGATAAGGTCGATCCGAAAAAAGATAAAGTAAGAGTCAATGGGGAAGATGTTTCGAGGGAAGAGAAGAAATATTATATAATGCTGTATAAACCCAGGGGATTTATATCTACTATGAGTGATGAAAAAAATCGAAAATGCGTTTCGCAGCTTGTTCTTGACGTTCCAGCAAGAGTTTATCCGGTTGGAAGACTAGACAAAGATTCCGAAGGCATGTTGCTTATGACAAATGATGGAGATTTTGCAAATTTAATAATGCACCCGGCCAATCATATGGATAAAAAATATCGTGTAACAGTTAAACCTGGAATAAAGGAAGAACAAATAGTAAAAATGTGTACGGGTGTGAGATCGGGTGAAGATGTGCTTGCTGCAAAAGATGTATCAATACTAAAAAGTGAGCCAGACAGAGTTGTTTTAGAAATTACACTTACTGAAGGCAGAAATAGACATATAAGAAAAATGTGTGAGGCCCTTGGATTAAAGGTTGCAAGGCTTAAAAGGACATCAATTGGCACAGTTAAGCTTGGAATGCTACAGCCTGGAAAATGGAGGGAGATTACAACGGAGGAGTTAAGGAGACTAAAGAAAAATCAATGATAAGTGTTTGTGTGAGTGAATGTAAGGGAGAGATTTTATTTAGTGTTTATGAAGATAACAATAAGATAGGTACTTTAAGGGCACGAAAAGAAAAAACTAATCTTATTATAGAGGAGATGTTAATAGCTGAAAGTTGCAAGCTTTCAGCTGAGTATAATAGCTTAATACCCGAAATGCTAATAAAGTCTTGTGTAAATTATTCTATAAACAGGGATATTTTAGATCTAATTTTAATTTGCTCTTGTAATTATGGAATTTTATATGCGATGGGATTTAAAAAAAGTGAAAATAAATTTGCTTTTCATATACCATCGCATATAAACAGCTGCTGCGGTTTAAAATAGGTTTGCAGGATTTACATTGCCCCGGCCGCGAGGCCCTGCAGCTGAAAGCTGCAGAAAATGGCAAAAGCCATTTTGCAAGCAATGCTTGCGGCCTCGCGGCCGGGTTGCTTTAGAGCTAAACTGGTTATATTTAATAATTTACAATTTAAAAATAAGTATTGATTTATCAAAGAAAATGTAATATAATTATTAAAGTTAATATAAAAGCAAGGTAGAGATCTGTACATTTAAATATGTGAGTGGGTGGGCGCTGCACGGTCTGGCGCCGTGAACCATGTCAGGCGGGGAACCGAGCAGCATTAAGCGGAGTTGCCGGGGGCGATGCAGTTAGTCTGCTCGCTTGCATATTTAAATGTACATAAAGCTGAGAGACAGCATCTGCTTTGCTTTTAGTTTATAAAAGAAAGGGTAAGGATGCTATGTATCAAGCACTATATAGAAAATACAGACCCAAAACCTTTTCTGACGTAGTGGGGCAACTTCATGTGACTGAGACATTGAAAAATGAGGTCAAGCTTGGTAGAATAGGGCATGCATATCTATTTATAGGTTCTAGGGGTACGGGTAAGACGACTTGCGCAAAAATTTTTTCAAAGGCGGTTAATTGCAGCAATAATGCCATTACCGGTGATCCATGTGGCGAATGTGAGATGTGTCGAAGCATAGAAGATACAGAGGTAATGGATATAGTAGAACTTGATGCAGCCAGTAATAACGGTGTTAATGATATACGAGAGATTTGTGAATCTGCAGCATTTATGCCGGCAAGGGCGAAATATAGGGTTTACATAATAGACGAAGTACACATGCTTTCTATAGGAGCATTTAATGCTCTTTTAAAGACACTGGAAGAACCGCCAGCACATGTTGTTTTTATTTTAGCAACGACAGAAGTTCATAAGGTTCCTGCGACAATATTGTCAAGATGTCAGAGATTCGAGTTTCATAGAATTTCGCCGCAGGACATAGCAGATAGACTTTTGTATGTTGCTAAATGTGAAGGTATTATACTGGAGAAGGAAGCCGCGTTTCTTATAGCAAGGATATCTGATGGAGCAATGAGAGATGCACTTTCCATACTTGATAAGTGTATTAATGATGGAGACGCGGTTACATTTGGTGTTGTTACGAAGACTGTAGGGGTAGCAACAAAGGAAAACATATACAATCTTAGCAAGGCGATTGTAGAAAAGAGCTCTGAAGATGCATTAAAAATCATAGGAAAGCTAAGCGATGAATCCAAAGATATGGCTCGGTTGTGCGATGAACTTATAGGGTACTTTAGAGATTTGATGCTTGTAAAAGTTACAAGCAGTGACCATGGGCTTATTTCGGTCAGCAAGGAAGAATATTCTGCTATAAATGAAGTTTCCGATAAAATTGAAATTTGTGAAATAATTAATATTTTAGATACGTTAGAAACTGCAGCAGAACGGATTTCTAAGGGATGCAACAGTAGGATTGAGTTAGAGCTTGCGATTGTAAAACTTGGTGTTCCGGGAGTTGATTATAGCGCTGAGTCTATTTCGGTAAGACTTGGAAAACTTGAGAATATTGTAAAATCAGGATTTATGACAGATGTAAAATGCGTGAATGCTTATAAGAAAAAGGAACCTGAACCCAATTTAAGTAATCAGGGCAACAGTGCAGAGGCATCCGGGGGGCAAGATCAGAAACAAGATTTTGAAAAAAAGACACCTAATATTGTAAAAACATCGACAAACAATTTGCAGGATGAAGCGAAGGAAATGCCAAATTGGTCGGATGTAATAGAGGTGCTGAAAAAGCATTCTAGGACTATGGCAATGGCATTTAAGGGTTCCAAAGCATATGTAAATGGGGATTTTGTGTTAATTGATTCTAAAAATGATGTAGCATTTGAACTTTTAAGGAAATCGGCTCAAAGAGATAGAATGCGCATGGCTATTAAGGAAGTAACAGGCAGGGCCTATAAGCTTGGACCGTACAAAAAAAATAATGAGGAAACTAAAAAGGATCCACTGGATGACTTTTTACAAATGGCAAGGGATGCAGGGATACAGGTGGAAGAAAATTAATTATATTTAGGAGGAAAAATAATGAAAGCAAGATTACCACAAGGCTACGGAGCTGGTGCAGGAAACTTACAGCAACTTGCAAGACAGGCTCAAAAAATGCAGGAAGATATGGAAAGACTAACTGAAGAGCTGGAACAAAAGGAATATAGTGCGACCTCGGGAGGAAATGCTGTAAAAGTTATTGTGACAGGAAAGATGGAAGTACAATCCATTGAAATACAACCTGATGTTGTTGATAAAGATGACATAGAGATGCTATCTGATTTGGTGAAGGCAGCAGTAAATGAGGCTTTAAGAATGGCAGTTGATGATAAAAATAAAAATGTAGAACAAGTTTCGGGTGGATTCAATATGCCAGGGTTGTTTTAATTATGGAATATAATGTAGCACCTCTTGCAGCTTTAATCGATAATTTTGAAATGCTCCCGGGTATAGGAAGGAAAACAGCACAGCGGCTTGCATATTTTGTTATAAATTTACCTAGAAGCAAAGCAGAGGATTTTTCTAAAACAATCATGGATGCCTATGATAAAATAAAGTACTGCAAAGCTTGCCATAACTTAACAGATGAAGAACTTTGTAAGATATGTAAAAGCGAAGATAGGGACAAATCTACTATATGTGTGGTTGAAGACCCCAGGGATGTAATGGCACTTGAACGTACAGGAGAGTTTAAAGCGGTCTATCATGTGCTTCACGGAGCTATATCGCCAATGAACGGTGTAGGGCCGGATCAGTTATATATAAAGGACCTTCTGAATAGAATTCCCAAAGAAAAAATTAAGGAGGTTATCATGGCAACAAATCCAACTGTTGAAGGAGAAGCTACAGCTATGTATATATCTAAACTTTTAAAACCGTTGGGTGTAAAGGTAACAAGGCTTGCTTATGGGATTCCGGTTGGCGGGGATTTAGAGTATGCCGATGAGGTAACATTATCTAGATCTTTAGAAGGAAGAAGTGAAATGTAATTTAGGGCTAGCTGCTCAGGGCCGCGAGGCGTAAGCGAAGCTTACAAAGGGCTTTGCCCTTTCGCAGCCGTTGGCTGCGGCCTCGCGGCCCTGAAGTCAAGAGGTAAGACTAAACTTGGTGAAAAAAGTAGTATAAAAGGCTTCATAAACAAGGACCATTGACTTTGCGGGCAAATAATGATATAATGCAAGGAGGGCAGCAGTTATGAAAAAGGAATCATTTAAAACTATAGCGCAAAACAAAAAGGCATATCATGATTATTTTATTGAGGATAAACTGGAAGCGGGCATAGAGTTATTTGGCACGGAGGTAAAGTCTGTAAGGCAAGGCAGGGTGAGCCTAAAAGAAGCATGGTGTTCAATAGTAAAAGGTGAACTTTTTATAAACGGCATGCATATTTCGCCTTATGAACAGGGTAATATATTTAATAAGGACCCAATGCGTGTAAGGCGTCTTTTGATGCATAAAAAGGAGATTATGCGACTTTTGGGACTAGTTAAGCAAGATGGCTACACGTTGATGCCTTTGTCAATATACTTAAAAGGTTCTTTAGTAAAGGTTCAAGTTGGCCTGTGCAAGGGCAAAAAATTATATGATAAGCGCCAGGACATGGCTGAGAAGTCCGCTAAACGTAACATTGAAAGGGCTTTAAAAGAAAGAAGCCGCATAGTTTAAAACAAAAAGGAAAGGACGGTGTTAATATGATAGATGCTCGCTACGTGAGTGATACAGGTTGGCAACAAACGGAATATTATAAAAGGGTTTGGGCTGGCGATATTTTTCGTGAAGCAGAGCTAAAAGAAAAGGATATGAAAGAGCTTCAAGGAAAATATGTGACGGTATTTTATGAAAAAGAAGAAAGTGCAGCTAAAGATGTCTTTAATTTAGCAGAGAAAGAAAGTTTACACATTGCGACGAGTTTAGGCTTTACTGAGCCGTTGAAAATTAATGTTTATGTTTACGATGATCAAGAGACATTTCACTCTAAGAGGTGCGGGGTTTTAGCAGGACTTCTTGATTTAGGCTGGTATATTGGTGATAATCGTGGAACAGATGTGTTGCTGCTATCTCCTGCAGGTTTTGCCGAAACCCAACATGGTTATAATTCAATTAAAAATGCTGTTGTGCATGAAATGGTTCACGCATATAATTCAGTTTTAAATTCCAACATGGAATTATGGATGAATGAAGGTTTAGCAGTGTATTTAGCTAATCAAAAGCCAAGTGAAGATTTTTATAAATATTTTTCATTTCCAAGGTTGTGCCAGTTGCATACAACCAACAATTTAGATTTTGAAGGATTTGGTGGGTATCAATTTGCATATAATTTTATTGAGTATTTAACTAAAGAATATGGATTTAAAAAAGTATTGCAACTTGCTAAAAACTCTAGCTATGAGGATACATTTGGAAAGTCTGAAGAAGAAATTTATAATAATTGGAAAATTACCTTTGCAGCGAAGTAGAATGGCAATAAAAAAGCCACCTTTAAAGCAGCTATAATTTTTAATTTTATAAAATATGGGGATGCAAAGGTTTCGACGGGGATTATAAGCATTAGTAAGCGAGTAGCGGCGCAGACCCGCTATAAAATCTGCAAACTTTAAAATTAAACGACAATAATACGTTTGAATTAGCAGCTGCTTAAGCAAGCTGCCGTCTTTGTAGAGAGTACCGCGGCTTTACTAAAGGCGTCGATTAGCGGTGAACGTGAACAAAGGTAAGTTTCGACCTTTGTCATGAACTAGGAACTACCAAATCAAAGAGCCTGTTATTGGGCGCTTTGCTGAGGGAATTTTAAATCAATAACTATACTCGTAGAAAGCTTTTGTAAGTAGTTTTCGGACAGGGGTTCGATTCCCCTCATCTCCACCAAAATAGAATACATCTTTTGGTGTAAAAATAAGCCCGGCCTTAAGGTCGGGCTTATTTTCATATTTATAAAAAAGTAAGAGCGCCAACTTCCGCGAACCTATCGGTTCACTTCCGCTGGCGCTCCTGAATGAAGACATAATTACCATATTGCAAAGTTACTAAGCAAAAAGCTCGATTAAATCTTTTTTTAATTCTTTAGTTTTTTTTATTTCAAATTCAACGCTGTGTTTAAGCACATTGTTATAGAAATTACCCAATTGAGTAGGTTGTTTATCTCTGTCTTGCAAATTATTTAATCCAGATTGCAGCTCATTAATTCTATTATCTAAAAAATCTTTCACTTTTAATTGATTATCATTCATTGTTTTTTATTTCCCTCCATAAATATTAATATATCTATATTATTTTAAGTTTTTAAATTTTTATACGAAGAATGATATAAAAATAAATGTTAAGGACTGAATGACTATGTATTTTAATGTTAAGGTTAGCAGATCAATTTTGGCTATAAGTGTATTAATTTTTTCGTTTATTGCAACATTTATAGTGTGGGGAAGTCAAAGTTTAGTTCATAGTGTGCTGGCAGAAGATACAGAAGAATTTACAAGACTTCCAATTATTATGTACCATGGGATAACGCAAAATTCTAAAAAGGTAAATAAATTTGTTGTATCAGAACAGGAATTTGAAAGTGATTTAAAGTACATTAAAGACAATGGATACACGACCGTAGTAATGCAGGATTTAATTGACTATGTATACAATGACAAGGAACTGCCGGAAAAGCCTATAATGCTAACATTTGATGATGGTTACTACAACAATTATTTATATGGATTTCCACTGCTTAAAAAGTATGAATGCAAAATGGTACTTTCTCCAATTGGAAAGCAAGTGGATATATATTCTGAGTGTAATGACAGGAATCCGGCATATGCACATGTCACTTGGGAAAACTTAAAAGAAATGGTTGATTCCGGTTTGGTAGAGGTACAAAATCACTCGTATGATATGCATACTGTCGGGAAAAATCGGCGTGGCACCAAAAAAAACAAAAATGAAAGTATGGAACATTACAGAAAGGCTTTTTCTGAGGATGTAGAAAAAGCTCAGCAAGAGATGGATGAACATTTGGGATTAAAACCAACAACTTTTACATTTCCATTTGGCTCTGTAAGTAGTTGTTCGGTAGATATTTTAAAAGAAATGGGATTTGTGGCGACATTGGGCTGTGAAGGAAGAATAAACAATCTTACGCGAGATCCGGATAAATTATTTGGGATGTTTAGAATATTAAGACCGGGGAAGGCAGACACAGAAAAATTTTTTAAATCTAAAATAGAAAAATAATTGGAATTAATAAATTTAATAAATATGAGAAAATTAAAATTGAGGAGGTAATAAATAATGAATGCAAATGCAGAACTTTTAAATTATATACACCAAAATGCTCAAATGGGGCAGAATTCAATTAAGAAAATACTTGAAATTATGGATAAAGACGATAAGTTTAAGGAACATTTAGAAAATCAATTTAGGGAATATAAAGAAGTTTTTGATGAGGCTGATAAAATGCTGAATGATTTGGGTGAAGAATCCAAGGATATTAATAAGATGCAAAAAAAACAAGCTGAGGTCATGATTGAAATGAAAACAATGAAGGGGAGATCGGCCGACCACATAACCGAAATGTTAATGAAAGGTAACTTAATGGGAATTATACAGTTAATTAGACGAATGAAGGAGTATAAGGGCAAAGTAGATGATGAAGTTTATGCTTTAGCGGACAAACTTATAAAAACAGAAGAGATAAATCTGCAAGAGGGAAGAAAATTTTTAAAATAAAACATGAAAATTGAGCCTAAAGAAATATACTATGAAGAAGATGCTTTAAATTATGAATTGGGTAAATTTCTTTATTCTAAATTTAGCAATAAAAATTGGGTACCAATAGAAAATCATAACAATATTCCTTTTTTTAGAAATAAACCCAATAAGGAGTTTGCCCGCATGAAGCAAAATATCATAGTTGGCGTCAGAAAAACTCATAAGTTTGTTCCCAACAATAAAATATCTGATTTTTTGGTTCCATATACATCTTCAGGGTGCATGGCATCGTGTCTTTACTGCTATTTAGTGTGTAATTACAACAAATGTTCATATTTAAGACTTTTTGTGAATAGAGAAAAAATGTTTGAAAAAATAATAAGAACGTCACAAAAAAGTGAAAAGGAACTTATTTTTGAAATTGGCAGTAATAGCGATTTGGTTTTAGAAAATGTTATAACGGAGAATTTGCCGTGGACTATTGAGAACTTTGCACAACACGGGCGTGGATTTATAACTTTTCCTACTAAATTTGATATGGTAGAACCACTTTTGGGGCTGAACCATGGGGGAAAAACTATAGTTAGAATGAGTGTAAACCCGGAGGATATAATAAAGAAAATAGAACTTGGAACTTCAAATTTAGAAAATAGAATAAAGGCATTAAATAATTTAAGTATGGCAGGATATAAGGTGGGAATATTAATTGCACCAGTGATAATAGTGGATAATTGGGAGAATGAGTATAAAAATTTGCTTAGAATTCTTAATGAAAAATTAAGCGCGGAAGTTCGTAAAAATATGTTTATAGAAATAATTTTTATGACTTACAGTTATGTTCATAGAAAAATAAATGAAGAAGCATTTACAAGGTCTCCGAATTTATATAATAAGGATTTGATGACAGGAAGGGGCAGAGGAAAATATTGCTACAGACAAGATATACGTGAGTATGGAAAACAGTTTTTTTTAAATGAGGTCCCCAAATATTTTCCTAATACAGAAATTAAATATATAGTTTAAAAGAGCAGTGCAAAAGCTGCTCTTTTTGAATTTTTATAATAAATTAGAAAATAATAATTGTAAAGCAAAAATATAAGGAGAATAATTATGGCGAAACGAGTAGGAAGATATACAATTAAGATGGAAAATATGCCATCAATCAATGGTTTTGCCGCGGTATGCGGGAAAAAGGAAGCAGAAGGCCCTTTAGGCGAATATTTTGACTATACGTATGATGACACCACACTGGGAGAAGCGTCTTGGGAAAAAGCAGAGAGCAAATTGCAAACAGAAGCTGTAAATAGAGCGCTTGAGAAAGCAAACGTAAGGGCTGCTGATGTTGACTTTATATTTGCCGGAGATCTTTTAAATCAGTGTATTTCATCAACATTTGGACTGCGAAATTTAAATATACCATTTTTAGGACAATATGGTGCATGTTCAACAATGGCACAAACTCTTATATTGTCATCAATAATGGTGGAATGTGCAATAGCAAAAAATTGTGTTGCAGTAACGTCATCACATTTTTGTTCGGCAGAAAGACAATTTAGATTTCCGCTCGAATATGGGGGACAAAGAACACCTACAGCTCAATGGACAGTTACTGGATCTGGAGCAGCGGTTGTTGGTGGCAGCGGAAATAATCCATTTATTTCGGCGGTAACCGTAGGAAAAATAGTGGATCTTGGAATAAAGGATGCTAATAATATGGGTGCAGCAATGGCTCCGGCGGCAGCAGCAACGCTAGAGGACTTCCTTAAAGATACAGAAACAACACCAAATGATTATGATTTAATTTTAACGGGGGATTTAGGTCAGGTTGGCAGTGATTTGCTGTTTGAACTTTTGAGCAAGGATGGAATAAAATTAGGAAATAAACACAATGACTGTGGAGTTATGATATACGATAAAGAGAAGCAAGACGTTCATGCAGGTGGATCAGGGTGTGGCTGCTCTGCAACAGTGCTTTGTTCGGTAATTCTGAATAAATTAAAGAAGGGTGATTTAAATAACATTTTATTTATGGCAACAGGAGCCCTTATGTCGCCAACGTCGTCACAACAAGGAGAAAGTATACCCGGAGTAGCGCATTTAGTGCAAATAAAAAGTAACTTAAACCAATAGAAAAAAAGTGGTAGTCAAAAATATCTGCCATTTTAGGTGGAATACTAAAAACTGAATTTATAACGTTTATGGCCGCCTTCATCTAGCAGTTTCCTTGCAATGTTTTGAAGTTGATTAGGACGACATAATTAGTTACCTCTTCTCATTTTTTTGAGGCATGAGATGTTATAACTTGCTTGTGTATATAGGTAATTATAAGTTCCAGGAATTTTAAATATTTAATTTTGCCGTATTGAATGTAACTAAAAAGGGACCTCACACTATTTAGTGTGGGGTCAAATATTTTAGCAAATGCAGAGAAGGAATATTCTAACTCTCTTATGTGCACAACATATTGGAGTTAATATTTAAAGTTAGCTTAATAAAGGAATTTTAAGTTTAGACAGTGTTATTTCAGTTTATTAAATATGCCTGTTAATTTCATATACTTCTTTTAGTCCATGTAAGACTAAGTTTTCACATAAAATTACATTGCTTTTACAATGTGGAGCTACTTTAGACGAAAATCCTCCAGTTAATATAATTTTACATTTGTAACCCAAATTTTCATTTATCCTTTGTGTCATTCCATCAATCATACAGGCAGTTCCATAGATGATGCCTGAACGCATGCTTTCAGAAGTATCTAATGATATTAAATTTTTTGGGGCATCTATGCTTATAGAGGAAAGTAATGCTGTCTTAGTTGTAAGGGCGTCAAGTGATATTCTTAAACCGGGAATAATACTTCCACCTATAAATTGTTTATGATTGTCAATTACAGAAATGGTTGTAGCAGTTCCTAAATCAATAATTATACAAGGTGGTCCATATAGGTTAACAGCAGCAATAGCCCCACAAAGCAAATCTGCACCAAAGTCTATATGTTTGGAAAATGAAAATTGAGCATTTGCAAATGATTCATTTTTTATAATGAGTGGGGCAACCTTACAAAGACGTATCACAGCATTTTCAATATGATGTGTAATAGATGGAACAACAGAGCCTATAACAGCACCAGATATTTCACAATGGTTAATTCCGTAAAGCTGTAAAATTTCATTTAAGTTTACGAAAATTTGATCTTCTGTAAGATGTCTGTCAGTAAAAATGCGTGAAACAAATTTTAGTTCCTTATTTTTATATCCACCAATAGTTATATTCGTGTTTCCAATATCAATGGCAATTATCATTATGTATTTCATCCTATGGTATTTTTTAATTTTAGATTAAATATGCTTTAATTTATAATTCAGCTTTATTTAAAGCGGCCGCGAGGCCGCAAGCTTCGCTTGCAAGAATGGCTTTGCCATTCTATCCGCAGCTAAAAGCTGCGGGGCCTCGCGGCTGCGTAGTGCATAAAGCAAAAGATATTATTCTGACCTAAAGAAGGCAAGGGCTGCCTTGTATGCCATATATATGTCTATTTTAGATACGACTTCGAATGGAGCATGCATAGATAAAACAGGAACGCCAAGGTCAACGACATCAACATTTAAATTAGCCATATACTTAGCGATAGTCCCGCCACCGCCGGCATCAACTTTTCCAAGTTCACCGGTTTGCCATAGAATTTCGTCTTTTTCTAAAATAGATCTAACCTTGGCCATAAATTCGGCAGATGCATCAGAAGTACCGCCTTTACCGCCGCTACCAGTATATTTGGTTATTACTACTCCATTGTTAATAAAGCAACTGTTTGAGGCATCATAAACAGAAGAATAGGTTGGATCAAAAGCAGCGTTAACATCGGCAGACAAGCATTCTGACTTAGTTAATACATGCCTATATTCTTGATTATCATTAGCGGATAAATCTGCAATAAAATATCTAAAGAAAGCAGAATTCATACCGGTATTTCCATCGCTTCCGGTTTCCTCTTTATCAGCTAAAATGGTCATAATAGTGTGTTCAGGAATCTCACTAAAGGTTAAGATTGACATTAAAATTGGATAAGCGCAGACTCTATCATCATGTCCATAAGATCCTATCATGCTTTTATCAAATCCGATATCCACAGCTTTATAAGATGGTACCAATTCAAGTTCAGCTGAGATAAAATCATCCTCAATAATATCATATTTTTCATTTAAAAGCTTCATTATATTAAGTTTTACAAGTTCTGATGCCTTGTTATCTCTGAATGGCCTGCTTCCCACTAAGATATTAAGATCTTCACCCGCAATGGCTTTTTGCAAAGTTTTGGTCATTTGCTCTTTAGCAAGATGTGGAAGCAAGTCCGTAACGCAAAAATGAGGTTCGTCATCAGTTTCGCCCAATTTTACATTAACAAATTCACCATTTTTTTTAATGATCTTGCCGTGAAGCGCCAAAGGTATAGCAGTCCATTGATATTTTTTTATGCCGCCGTAATAATGTGTTTTAAACAGTGCAAGTTCATTTTGCTCGTATAAAGGGTTTGGCTTTAGGTCAAGTCTTGGCGAATCAATGTGAGCAACTGTAATTTTGATTCCCTCTTTTGTACCCTTTTTTCCTATAATAGAAAAAATTACAGATTTATTTCTGTTTACGTAATAAATTTTATCTCCGGGTTTGTATTTTTTATCTAAATCAAATTCTTCAAAACCGTATTCCTTTGCAAGTTTAATAGAATAATCCACAGCTTCTCTTTCGGTTTTTGCTTCGTTTAAAAATGTTTTATAATCTTCGCAAAACTCATCAGCATGAGCAATTTCAGTGTCTGTTATTTTTAATGCTCCGTTTTTTCTGTTTAAAAATAATTTCTCTTTAAGTATTTCCGTTTCACTTTTTGTTTCTACTTTTGACATAACTATCGCCCTTTCTGTTTTTATAATATATTTTTTTATACATATCCCGACTTCGCAAAACTTTTTTTACATATGCATGAGTTTCAGGATATGGTATATTTTTAAGTGTTTTGCCATCGCTTGAGTATTTATGGTTTTTAAGCCAAGAATCCACATTACCTGTTCCTGCGTTATATGCAGCTAGAGCTGTGGTTTCATTATTATATTTTTTTAATAAATTAGATAAAAAATATGCGCCAAAATGTATATTAATTTCTGGATCATAAAGCATGGAAACATCTAACGTTTGGGTCTTCTTTTGAGTTTGAAGCCAGTTAAATGTATCAGGCATTATTTGCATTAAACCTATGGCTCCGGCGGTCGATTTTGCATTCTTGCTGAAGTTGCTTTCAGATTTTATAACTGCGTATATAAGTTCAGGTTCAACTTCATATTGTTTTGAATATTTAGATACAATAGAATTAAATTTACAAGGGTATGCTTTTTTTAAAAAGAATGAATATCCGGCTTGCAAAAGCACAAATACAAGTATTGCTGATATAAATACAAATATACCAAGTTTAAGTTGACGTTTCATTTAAGCTCTCCTGTATCTTGCTAAGGGCAGTGCTAAATTTGCTTAAAAGGTTTTCCTTACTTTCATTATTATAAATGATAAAATCAGCTTTATGATAGAATGTATCACGTTTTTGTGCACGAAGCCTTAACTCAGCATCATTTTCAGTTAAAGTGTCACGGCTTATAATTCTTTGCTTACGAATATTGAAATCACTTAAGACAGCAATAACCTTATCGCAAATAAGATTTAAACCACTTTCAAAAAGGAGAGCAGCATCGATTATTATTGTTTCAGCCCCATTACTACTGAGTGCTGAGATAATTTTTTTTATTTTATTTACAATATAAGGGTGTGTAATTTTATTCAATATTTGAGTTTGCTCGCTAGAACTAAAGGCCATGCTAGCCAAAATTTTTCTATTTATTTTTAAACTTTCGTCTAATATATCTGCACCAAAATAAGAAGAAAGCTCATTTCTGCAATTATGGTTTTCATTAATTACATTTCTTCCCACATTATCTGCGTCAATTACCTTAACACCCTTATCAATTAAATAGCTGCATATAGTAGACTTTCCAGCTCCGGTAGGCCCAGTTAGGCCTATAACTATATTTTTTTTCAAGGTTTCACCTCATACTTTAACTGCAAAGCATGTAGTTAATTAATATCATCTATTTTTATTACGTTAAACCCTGCAGCACGAATAAGCCGGTTATATACTGCAAGCCCTACTCCCTTAAGCTTTGGACAATGAGCATATACCTTTTTTATGTTGCTTAGCTCATCTATTTTCCGAAGTGAATCAAAAAATAAATTTGCTTGGTTTAAATAATCATTTTCTTTTCCATATGAAATGCAGGGAACAGAAAGTTTTTTTGTGTCCTCATCAAAGCAAAGGGCCCAAATACCAACATTATCATTTTGATTATTCACATAGTTTGCATAGGCTTCAGAGCTGCCGTCTATCATGATTATATCAGCTTCCGGAGCATAATGTTTGTATTTCATTCCCGGGGATAGGGCAATATCGTTTTGGCTTAGACCTTTTGTAATTGCAGGGTCAATAATTGCGTTTGGTAAAATAGATTTAATTTGCTCTGGCGTAACATTACCGGGGCGCAAAATTCTTGGAGGATTTGTAACCAAAGATATTACGGTAGATTCAACGCCAAATTCACAATTGCCGCCATCAATTATTGCATCAATTTTTCCATTAAGATCTTTTACCACATGAGCAAACTTAGTGGGGCTGGGCTTGCCTGAAAGGTTAGCTGAAGGGGCAGCTAAAGGCTTTCCCGTTAATCTTATAAGATTTCGCATAATTTCATTTGACGGAAATCTTATAGCTACCGTGTCAAGGCCGCCACTGGTTTCATAAGGAACGATCGAAGATTTTTTTAATATCATCGTTAGAGGTCCAGGCCAAAAGGTTTCAGCCAAATGTTTTGCTGAGTCTGGAATATCTTTAACAAGATTATCTATTTGTGAGAAGTCAGATATGTGCACTATAAGAGGATTATCCGATGGTCGTCCTTTAGCCTTAAATATGTTTTTTACAGCGGTAGGATTTAGTGCATCAGCCGCAAGACCATATACGGTTTCTGTCGGTACTGCAACGAGTCCTCCTGCATTTAATATATCTGCACAGATTTGCAGTTCTTTTACTGACAAAATTTTAGTTTTCATATTAACACCATTTCTATTTGGCTCCATTTTCAATGGAACTTTCAAGTTTAGCAGCTCTATCGGCAGTTATAAGAGCATCAATGACTTCTTCAAGGTTGCCGTTTAAAATGTCCTCAAGTCTATACAATGTAAGGCCAATACGATGGTCGGTCAATCTCCCTTGAGGATAGTTATAAGTCCTAATTCTTTCAGAACGATCACCGGTACCAACTTGAGTTTTTCTTTCCTGAGCAAGGGCATCATTTTGCTCTTGCATTTTAGCTTCTAGTAGTCTAGACTTCAAAACCTTCATAGCCTTATCTTTATTTTTATATTGGCTTCTTTCATCTTGACATTCAACTATAAGACCCGTAGGAAGGTGTGTAATACGTATTGCAGATTCGGTTTTGTTTATGTGTTGACCGCCTGCTCCGCTTGCTCTAAATGTATCTATTTGTAGGTCTGCCGGATTTATATCTATTTCAACATCCTCAGCCTCTGGAAGAACTGCAACAGTAACGGTAGAGGTATGAATTCTGCCTTGAGCCTCTGTTTCTGGTACTCGCTGAACTCTGTGAACACCACTTTCATATTTAAGCCTTGAGTATGCACCTTCACCGGAAATCATAAAACTTATTTCTTTAAATCCGCCAAGTTCAGTTTCATTTGCATTCAAAATTTCTGTTTTCCATCTTTTTGATTCAGCATACATACTATACATTCTAAAAAGAACCCCGGAAAATAAAGCTGCCTCTTCGCCTCCGGCGCCACCGCGAATTTCTATTATAACGTTTCTGTCGTCATTCGGGTCTTTGGGAAGCAGCAAAATTTTTAGTTCATCTGAAATAGTTGCAAGCTTTTCTCTTGCATTGTCCAGTTCAGCTTCTACCATTTCTCTGAAATCTTTATCGAGTCCTCCCTCTGATAAGAGCTGTTTAGCTTCTGCTTCGTTGTTTTTTTCACGTTTATATTCTGAGTATTTTTCAACAATTGGAAGTAAATTTTTTTGCTCTTTCATTATATCTCTATATTTTTCTTGATCCGAAATTATGTTTGGGTCATATAAAAGTTTGTTTAATTCATCGTATCTTTTTTTAAAAACCTCTAATTTATCAAACAAAATAATACCTACTTTCAAATAATTTTCTTAGTGCTTTATTATAAGGGCCGCCGCATGCGCTGCGCGCGGACCCGGGGCATTGAGCCCTGGGCTAGTCAGCCAGTTTCATGGGCTGACTATGCGGCGGCCCTTACATAGCGAGAGGTGTGAAAAAAGGAAGCTATTAAGGTTCTAAAATGCGGGAAGTAAATTTTTCTGCTTTAGACCGAGAAATTATTATCAGGTGGTTACATTTAAGGCACTGCAGTTTAAAATCCATACCGACTTTCTTAACCAAAAACTTGTTGTTACCACAAGGATGCAGTTTTTTCATAACTAAAACATTCCCAGTATTAATATTCACGTCAATCACATCTCAATAAATAAGATTAAAAAGTATATTAAAGTAATTATACCATTTTAACACAGACACAGCAAATATTTTCTTAAAGTTTTATCTACAAAATAAAATAATATAGATTTAAAAATGATAAGAAATATGTTATAATTTATAAAACAAAAAAAGGAAAGGTGTAATATCTTGGATACAACAGGCAATGATAAAAATCAAATAATATGCGGAAAAAACGCAGTAAAAGAGGCAATAAAGTCAGGTAGAGATATAGAATATATAATCGTTTCAAACAGTAATCATTCAAGCGGAATGCTGCCAATAATCAAAAAGGCAAAGGAAAATAAAATATTAATAAAAGAAGCGGATGCACGCAAGTTAGACCGCTTATCTGAGGGGATTGCGCATCAAGGCATTTTAGCTGTTGCATCTTCTGCATGCTATGTGCAGGTACAAGATATAATTAAAGCTGCAGAAGATAAGGGAGAACTTCCTTTTATAGTTATTGCAGAAAAAATAGAGGATCCGCATAATTTGGGCGCCATAATAAGAACAGCAGAATGCGCAGGGGCACATGGTGTAATTATTCCCAAAAGAAGATCAGTAGGACTTACAGCTGCTGTTGGAAAAACTTCTGCAGGGGCACTTGAATATATGCCAGTAGCAAGAGTTACCAATATTGTATCGGTTATAGATGATTTAAAAAAGCAAGGAATTTTTGTTTATGGTGCAGACATGGATGGTGAAAATTGGTGTGAAACAAATCTTAAGGGTGCGGTTGCGCTGGTTATAGGGAGTGAAGGCTTTGGATTAAGTAGGCTTGTTCGAGAAAAATGCGATGCGATAATATCACTGCCACTTTGTGGAAATATAAATTCACTTAATGCATCTGTAGCGGCGGGTATTTTAATGTATGAAATAACGAGACAAAGACTTGGAATAGATGCAAAATAAACTTAAATAAAGAGGGCAAGTTTATTATGTTAAATATAAAAGATAAGATAAAAAGCATGCTAAAAAAAAGTTCGCAAATTGAGGAGATCTTTAGTACGAGCGAAAAGAAGAATAATATAGAGAATACTAATCCATTAAATTTAGGTAAAGAAGATATAGGCGTAGTGCTTAGCGGATATAAACCCATTAATTTTGAGCTGAAAAAGTGTTATGCCAAATACAGTGATTCTTCTAATTATGAATTTACCGCTAAAAAAACATATAAAGATGTTTTTAAATCAAGGTTAATATTGTTGATTTTAATTATTTTGTTTTTGGCCTCTGCAGCAGTTGATATTGCCTATAGGTTTTATCAAAATATTTTTTACTTTAGTAGTGTAAATAAAAATTATCTCTACTTGTACTTTCAAGGGTCTATAAATATTACTTTCTTAATTTATAATATTATTTTTTTTGTTAAAAAATTGAAATGTTCCAAGTCTTTTTTAGCCATGAGTGGTATAATAGTATTGCTTAACGGTGTATTTTCATTCATTCAATGTTTGAGTATATTTATTTGTTTTAATGACTTGACATCGGTAACTATAAACGCTTATGTTTCTATTTATTGCCTATATGTTGTTATGCTGCAGTTTAATGATTATTTTATTAAGCAGAAAATAAAAAAGAATATGAAGTTCATTAATAGCAAAAAAACGAAATATGTTTCGGGAATGTATGAAAAGTGTAATATGGATAATAGTGAGGCACATAAATTTGCTTATAGAAAAAACAAGGATTGTATAAATGATTTTTTTGATTCCTCTTTTATGGACACTAAACTTAAAAAAATTATCTTTATACTAGTTACATTCACGATATTTGTTTCAATTACTGTTTTAATATTTTGCGTTGTAGGTTCTTATAGCATGCCATATTTATTTTCAACTCTTACAATATTATCTTTTATGCTAAGTCCCATTCCTTTCTTAACAGTTATTAATTTCCATATTGTTGGGTTTTGTAAAAAAGCTTTACGGAAGGGTGCCATGATTGCTGGTTTATATGCCGCACAGTGCTTTTCCAAAACAGATGCAATTGCAGTGGATGCTTCAGACCTATACCCGGCAGATAATGTCGTTTTAAGAAGCATAAAAACGTTTAAGGGCCAGAGGATAGATGAAGCGATTTTGAAAGCGGCAGCTGTGGTTTGCTCTATAGGGGGACCTATCAGCAAAGTTTTTGATAAAATTATAATGGGGAAAAAAAGTATGCTTTCCGAGCCTACAGAGGTCAAGTATGAAGATGAAATGGGCGTGGTGGGATATATAGATTCTCAACGAGTGCTTTTGGGTAACAGAGAAATTTTAAAAAAATATAAAGTTGATCCGCCTAGCAGAGATTATGAAAGGAAATATGTCGGGCCTGGAATGGAGCATATCTACCTAGCTATGGACAGAGATCTTGTTGCTATGTTTGTTTTGGAGTATATACCCAAAAAAAGCTTAAAAAAATGCTTGAAAAACCTAGAAAAAAACGGGATTTTACTATTTGTTAAAACATCTGACTGTAATATAACAGCTGAAAAAATAAGCAAAGATTTTTATGTTTCCAGCAATGAAGTCAACATTCTTAATTTTAAAACCAGTGAGCAGATTAATAAGATTGAAAGCATAAAAAATGAAAACCCACCGGCGCTTTTATGTACTTTTGAAAGAGTTAGTTCCTTTATATGGGGGCTTTGCTTAAGCAAAAAAATGGTACGTAGAAAAAATATAATTTTTATGATAATGACTTTATTCTTAATTTTAGGATGTGTATTTTCGGTATCATTGGCATTGACAGGCGGAATTGATGTAATTAAACCAATAGAGTTGGGCGTGTACCATATTTTATGGATTTTAATATCAATATTATTACCCAAATTAAGTATGTAATAAAATAATTTTATAAGGTGATTTTACAATGAAAATTTTAATAGAAACTTCTGCAAGACACATACATTTGTCTGAAAAAGATTTACAATGCCTTTTTGGTGATGAATATAAGCTGACCAAAAAGAAGGAACTTTCACAACCGGGACAATTTGTTTGTTTTGAAAAAGTCAATATTGTGGGGCCTAAAAACACAATTAATGGCGTTTCTGTGCTGGGACCAATTCGGCAAAACACTCAAGTTGAAGTCTCTTTAACTGATGCAAGAAAGTTAGGAATATCGGTACCGGTTAGGAGATCCGGAAATTTAAGTGGGACACCAGGATGTAAGTTAGTGGGACCTAAAGGCGAACTTGAAATTGAAAGTGGTGTTATAGCTGCTAAAAGACATATCCATATTAGTACAAAAACGGCAAATGAAAATGGCTTATATGAAAACCAAAACGTTATTGTACGAGTTAAAACAGACGATCGGCCATTATTGTTTGGTGATGTGATTGTCCGCGTAAATGATAAGTTTAATGATGTTATGCATATTGACACAGATGAATCGAATGCTGCAGGTATATTTAAACCGGAATATGGAGAAATAATTTTATAAACTTTAGTTAATTGGTGCTGGTGCGGCCGCGAGGCCGCAAGCTTCGCTTGCAAGAATGGCAATGCCATTCTACCGCAACTTATGGTTGCGGGGCCTCGCGGCCAGTAGCTAGAGCATCCCTTAGAGCTCACTAAAGTTTGGATTAACCATGAATCACCCCTTTACATATTGTATGTAAAGGGGTGATTCTATGTTTGAAGTTATATTTAGTGTACTATTATTATTTTTAGCATTTATAGGACTAATTGAAATTTTTCACCTTGTTTCTCTTACTCTGTTTAAAACAAAGAGTAATACCGATTCCCTTGCAGTGATTCCAATGCATGGACACAACGAAGAAGCCGAATACGTGCTTAGAAATACTATTTCAAACGTAAGTTGGGTTAAAGGCTCAGGTACAAAAAGAATCATCTGTCTGGATGTAGGCATGGACGAAGAAACCAGACAGATTTGTGATATATTGAGTAATGAATATGATTATGTAGATGTATGTACTATTGAGGAGTTTGAAGATTATATTCTTAAAATATCTTCCTAAAAAATTAATCCGGTTATATAACCGGATTAATTTTTTATTTTTTACTTCTGTTTTTATTTTGTTTTTTATTTTGTTTTGTTTTGTTTGCCTGTATTATCGTTTACATTTATAGTAACTTGTGGTTGAGCGGGAACGCCGGATTTGGTAGGGGTTGACTTATCGTCATCTGTGGTGGAAGCGTCGGTGGAAGCGTCAGGCTTTTTAGCGTCAGAGTCAGGGGCATTTTTGTTTATGCCTGCTTTTTCAGAATCATTTTCCTCTTTATTTGGTTCAATTTCCGTAGGTTCTATTGAATTAACTTCTTTCATTATCTTAGTAGCGTGAGGAAGCTTAGCTTCAGATGAACTTTTTAGTCTATCCGGTAAAGGCAATACATATTCGAAATCAAATAAAAGTTGAGGGTTATTACCGTCTGTTGTTATCTGCTCTTGAGATGCCTTATTAAGTAAGGCTGAAAGTTGATCTGCATCATGGGCTCCGTTAAAATTGTTTATGACTAATCTAAAAGTTTTCTCAGGATTTTGCAGAGATAATCTAGCAATTTCTCCTTTAGTAATGTAATTATCTTGGCAAGCATTAGCTAATTTTGCAAGGACAACAGCTTTCTTTTTATCATTTTCATCTTTTAATTTTTTAATATCTTGGGCTGTATAATATTTTTGAATTGTACTTAAAGGGGAGTTTACTTTCTTTTTAGTCAAAGTTCTTGATTGTCCATTTTTATCATATGTTGTTACTTCTTCAATACAATCATACTCATATGGTTCAAGTTTCTCATTTTTGTGTGCGTCATTTATTCTTTTCTGTTCTGAATATTCTTTAGTGTAATTAGCTGTAGTAGGAACTGTAAAATTTAAAACAGCTTCTTCATCTTTGTTAGTTAAGACTATACCGTAGTTTATTTTTATAAAATCTTTTTCGTTCCAAGGAAGAGCATTTTTTAAGCATGATAAAAATGATACTTTAGGCGAATGAACGAATGGAAGGAATTGTTTTAAATAGTCAACAAAAGTTGGCGTAGGCAAATTAGGACCATGAATATAGAATTTATTAAATTCTTGTGGGTCTTCATTTTTTAATTTTTTATATAGCCATATAAGAGGTTTTTTAAATTTACCAACCTTTTTTTGAGGAATATCGCGTAATTTTACAGAAACATAACCCCTATCAGAAAAATGTTCTTTTTGTTTTTCATCAAGTTTTAATTGAATTTTACCGGTAGTTGAGTAGTAAACGTTACAGTCATTATCAGAAGCGGGGCTGCTTGTAAATTTCGGAGATGTATAATCTTTTTCATAGGTTATAATTGGAAGAGAATAGCCGACTGCCCCTTTTTCTTCTCTATGTGTATAACCGCCTTTATATTTAGGAATACGGGAACTTAAGTTTGTATCAATTTTTTCTTTTACAGCAGAAAAAGCTTTATCTGCTACATGAAGTGCAGCGAAGATTCCCACAGCAGAAAAGATAGGGTGATCCCACACTTTTTTACATAAATAAACGTCAGCACATTCTTTTTTTAACTCTTTAAAGAAAAAATTAAATGGAGATGCGGCCGAAGACTTGGTTGAAGACTCGACAAAAGGCGTGGCCGGAGACTCAGTTGAAGACTTAACAAAAGACTCTACGAAAGACTCGGCCGGAGACTCAGTTGAAGGCTTAACAAAAGACTCTACGAAAGACTCGGCCGGAGACTCAGTTGAAGACTTAACAAAAGACTCTGCCGGCGACTCAGTTGAAGGCTCAACAAAAAACTCGGCAAAAGGCGTGGCCGGAGACTCAATTGAGGAGTTGGCAGAAGCGTAGCTTGCACAAGGTACAATAAGCATAGTTGATATTAAACCAGCCGAAATAAGTTTTTTCATATATCACCATTCCTTAAAAAGTATTTAAACTATATTAATTATAGCATTTATCACGATTAAGTTCAATGGATTTAAGGCGAATTTTACACTTTATATGCTAATTGTGATAAATATAAAAATTTTATATGCAAAGTAAATATATAAAAAGCTAGGCTAAACAGCCCAGCTTTAAAATTTAAATATTATATTAATTTATATCTCTTTTCTTAAACGCAAATACACCAATTGCGAGAGTAACAACCAAATAAACGGATAAAACTATAAAGGCTTTTAAAAAGTCACTAGATGCGGCCATTGCTCCAGGAATTGTATAAGGATTTATTTTAAAATCTGATTTTAAAACTTTTCCTATTATAAATATGTTTATTACAGAATATAACATAGTTTCAAAACCTACCCACAAAACAGTTATTGTAATTGCAAGCCCGGTAGACCTGATTAAGGTTGAAATAAGTAAAATCAAGGCTACATATGTTATTACACCAAATAGAGTTAAGAAAAGTTTCGTTAATTGATTTTCCTGCAGTGTATAGAAATTAGAGATATTTATTCCATTTAGTATTATCTTAGAAGTTATAAATGAGACTATTGTTGATATTATTGAAAAAAATATTGTAGCCCCTATTAGAGCAATAAATTTTGAAAAATACATTGAAACACGTGAAAACCCTTTAGGGATAACATTTTTTATAACGCCCGTGGAAAAATCAAAAGTAGCAAACATTGCAACAAATATTAATGGAAGTGTTACAGAATTCAACATTTGATTTAAAATAACAAAATAATTAAAGGGGGCGGCCCCAAAAAGCTCGCCAATCGCGCCGGATTGCTTATATGTGAAACAAGGTAGAAATGTGTTTAAGATTGCTAAAACTGCCATTATAGCGGATATCACCCAGAAGGATGTCATTTTAATCATTTTGTAAAAATCTGTTTTTAATAATCTAGTCATTTTTCTTACCTCCTATAACTTTCATAAAATACTCTTCCAAATCGGCTTCTTTATAGGAAATAGAATTAACTACAATATCATTTTGGGTAAGTGCTGAATTTATAACACCAGGATTAATATTAACATCATAAAGTTCAATTGAATTTTCATTTAAAATTTTATAGTTTTTAGTTCCAATAGCATTTTCAATTATAGAAGAAGCCTTTTGAACATCATCTACTTTTATTGTTAAATTCGCACGGCAACGCTCTCTCAATTCTTGTTCAGTAAATTCTTCAATTAATTTTCCATCATTTATTATTCCATAGCGCGTTGCAAGTTTTGAAAGTTCACCAAGAATATGGCTGGAAATAAGAACGGTAATTCCTCTTTCTTTGTTTAGCTTTTTTATCAAAGTTCTTATTTCAATTATTCCCTCAGGATCCAGGCCATTTGTAGGTTCATCTAAAACCAAAAATTCAGGGTCACCAATTAAAGCCATGGCTATTCCAAGTCGTTGTTTCATTCCAAGAGAGAATTTTTTTGCTTTTTTCTTTCCAACATCGTAAAGACCAACCAACTTTAAGGTTTCATCAATTATGGATTTATCCTTGTTACCAACGAGCATCCACTGTACTTTTAAATTTTCCTTGGCTGAAAGGTTAGGCATAAAACTAGGTGTTTCTATTACAGAGCCAATTTTTTCCCTTTCAACATTTAAATCTGTACTGTTAAAAAGTTTTATAGATCCGGAAGTTGGGGAAATAAGGCCCACCAACATTTTCATAAGTGTGGTTTTACCAGCTCCGTTTTTTCCAATAAAACCATAAATATCTCCTTTGCTTATGCTCATATTAATATTTGAGACAGCAGTTTTTTTAGAAAACACTTTAGTAAGATTTTCAGATGTAAAGACGTTTTCCACAAAAATACCTCCTTATTGTACAAACTTAAGCCAAATTATAACATGAGCCAATTATAATGTCAAGTGATATAAAACCTCAAAAGGGTATACAAAAAGTTTCCCGACGTTGTCAGGAAACTTTTTCAAGCGAGTCGGCACTGAGTGCCGGAGCGGAAGGTTGTTTTTTTATGTTTTTATGGCACAATTATACTATAGAAAGGTGTATATTTTAATAAATTTTATAAAGATTTCGTTATTGGTTTGAAAATTTGTCTGAATTTATATACGAAATGCATTAATGCGCATAGCTTTATTGATTTCCAAAATGCTAGTTGCCAAGAACCAAACAGGACAGGATGACTGAAGGGAAAAATTATATATGAAACAGAAAATAAGCCGGGTGGCGCACTACATTGCGCACTGCCCGACTGCAGAAATGTTTTATTGTTTGTTATGTTGCATCTCTAGTCGGTATTGGAGCTGTTTTTTTCTGTTTTCGAAACCGGGCTTATCTAAAAGAGCAAACATATTTTTTTTGTAATCTTCCACACCTGGCTGATCAAAAGGATTTACTCCCATTATATATCCAGATATTGCGCAAGCTTTCTCAAAAAAGTATATGAGGTAGCCAAGTTCTTTTTCGCTTATCTCTGGAACCGTCAAAACAATGTTAGGGGTATTTCCGTCAGTGTGAGCCAAAACGGTACCCTCAAAGGCTTTTTGATTAACATAAGATACAGTTTTACCTGCAAGAAAATTTAACCCATCAATATTTTCACTGTCTATTTCAATTTTTAAATCTTTTGCAGGCTTTTTAATAAACACAACAGTTTCAAATAAATTTCTACTCCCATCTTGAATAAATTGCCCCATAGAGTGCAAATCTGTTGAGAATGTTGCAGATGCAGGAAAAATTCCTTTTTGATCCTTACCTTCACTTTCTCCGAAAAGCTGTTTAAACCATTCACTCATCATAGAAAACCTAGGCTCATAACTTACAAGAATTTCTGTGCTTTTTCCTTTTCTGTAAAGAATATTTCTAATAGCAGCATATTTGTAGCAGTCATTTTCATCAATGTTAGGATTTGCAAGCTCATTTTGTGCAAGCCTGGCACCGCTCATTAATTCGTCTATATTAATTCCTGCAACCGCAATTGGAAGGAGTCCTACCGCGGTAAGAACAGAGTATCTTCCGCCAATATCATCTGGGACAACAAATGTTTCAAAGCCTTCGTTATCAGCGAGTTGCTTAAGTGTTCCTTTTTCTCTATCTGTAGTGCAAAATATTCTTTCACGGGCTTTCTCTTTACCATACTTTTGTTCAAGTAATTTTCTAAAAATCCTAAAAGCAATGGCAGGCTCAGTTGTTGTTCCAGACTTTGAAATCATATTAATTGAAATATCTTTATTTTCACAAATTTCTAAAATTTGGCAAATTTCACTTGAGCTAATACTGTTTCCTATAAAGTAAATATCAGGAGTGTCTTTTTTTAAGGAATTATAATGTTGAGATTTCATAAATTCAATAGCAGCTCTGGCACCGAGGTATGAGCCACCAATTCCAATAACAATAAATACATCTGTGTTTGCTTGTATTTTTTTTGCGGCTTTTTTTATTCTTTCAAACTCAATTTTATCATAATCTGTTGGTAAGGTAAGCCACCCGGTAAATTCATTGCCGGGACCAGTTTTTGAGTGCAGCATTTCATGAGCGGTTTTAATTTGATGACTCATAAACTGATATTCATGTGGATTTATAAAGCTTTTGATATATGATATATTTAATTTTGTAGACATAAAATTTAGATCCTTTCTTGTGTTTAATCACATAATTGATAATGTTATATTATAAAATTTTATATTGACATAGGTTGTAAATTATGTTATTTTAAAATGAAATATTATCAGTGAGGAATGACTTTTAATGAAGGAGTTGCTTTTAAGGGATTTAAAAGATATAGCCGGGGGAAAGAAATTTATTTTTGATATTACTGAGGATGTTTTAGGAAGTTGTACCATATTAAGAAGAGTTTATGAAGATAATAATATTTCGTGGTTTTTTGTAAAGGGGAATTTTGCAAGTATTGCGGACGCTCAAAGTGCTATTAAGGCAATGGTAAATAACAGAAATCAGGAATACGAAGGTGCAGATGTAATTGTAAATATTAGCCACAAATTTTAAATTAAAAATTATAAAAATAAAGCTCATTTTTTGAGCTTTATTTTATTATATTAAACAAATTTCCAATAAACGGCAAAGGCTCACATTTACCCTTAATAGCATTTTTTATACCGACTATTATAAAAAAAAGTGAAAAAATTATCCACAAAAGCTGCAATAACGCAGTTACACAAGCTAAAATAGGGGCTATGTAGTACAAAACATTTGAAAGTAAGCTTATTGCAATAAGTGACGAAAATGATAAGACAGAAAGAATTATTCCCTGATTTACGTGAAATTTAACTTTAGGGTTTTGAATATCAGATAAAAGACCGACCATCCACAATATATATATGTATGAAAGTGCGCAGTGAAGTATTTCTTTCTGGCTTTTTGAAATTTTAAATTCTTGTATTTTGTAAGTTTTGGGTTGCTTATTTAAGTCAGGCAATGATAACACCTACTTTATTAATTTTTTTGTAATGTCACACACGATGGGCAAACATATTTTTTTACTTTTTATTGCACCGCATATGCCCATTATTGCGAGAACCAACCATGCAACGGATATACCTATAAAGAGGAGAAAAATTATAATTTCAAATTCTTCTTCCAAAATTTGAAATAAAAGAAAGCTTACAATTGCAGTAACAGTACCGACAGTTAACATTAAGAGAAATAATACTTCACCCTGTTTGTTATGGAACTTTAATTGTTCGGAGTCTTTTTCTACAGAGAAGCGCCCAATTAAGAATAAAGGACCAATGTAAGAAAGTGCGGACAAAAGTTTTATATTAACTTTATTATACTTTAAATTATTCATAGGTTTTAATCTCTATTTTTTCAATTATAATTGGGGTGAGGGGTTTATCGTTTGTGTCTACTTTTACGTCTGCTATTTTATTAACAACCTCTAGCCCCTCAAAAACTTGAGCAAAAACAGTATGTCCTTTTTGTGCTGTGTTTAGGTACCCGTCAAGATGAGGGTTTCCACCGTATTCATTATATAAATTTTTAACTTCATCTGTAACCTTAGACATGTCAATTGTGCCGCCATAGTTTTGTGTAAACACTTTTGGATTAGATTTATATACCTTATACGCATATTCAGCATTATCCCAGCCTGAAAAGCTTTCTTTACCGCCTTGATTTATAAAAAATTGGCTACCATTTGTGTTTTTGCCGCTATTGGCCATGGCAACAGCACCAGTTATATTGAATAAGTTTGGACTAAATTCATCTTCAAAGGGTTTCCCCCAAATGCTTTCGCCACCAGTTCCATTACCATTTGGGTCACCGCCTTGAATCATAAAGTCTTTTATTACCCTGTGAAATGAAAGACCATTATAATAACCATTTTTTGAGTGTGTTATAAAGTTTTCAGTAGCCTTTGGAGCTTCGCTTTTGAAAAAACGCAGTTTGATTTCTCCTAAGCTTGTTGTCATAACAGCAATTTCTTCGCCTTTTTCAGGCATATCTAGCTGATATCCAACTGAATTTTTAACATTTTGAGGCTCAGCATTTCCCGAAGAGCAACCGTACAAACCTATTATAGGAGTTAAACCCATTAACACAAGTTTTTTGAATAAAGATACTTTCATAAGAATTGATAATCCTTTCATTATTATTATAGTTTTTATTTTAGAACATTTTATTTAATAATTCAATAGAGGAATTTTAATAGTAATAAAGCTAAGATATATTTGCATATAGATTACCATACGAACAATGGGAGGAAACAAAATGATAGACTTTTATCCGGAAGGATGGCTTATTGACACCTTAGAAAACAGATTGGCAATGCAGTCTGCATCTAATTTAGCTGAGGCATATAGCGAAAAAAGAATCTTGGAAGCAAGGGCGATGGTATGTGATGGAGATCACAATTTAATAGTTGACCTTGGATGCATGAAAGGGATTATACCTCGTGAAGAAGGAGCAATTGGGATAAAGGAAGGTACTGTAAGGGATATTGCAGTTATATCACGGGTAAATAGACCGGTATGCTTTATTATAACAGGGTTTAAAAAAGGGATCGATGGCAGAAATATAGCTCTACTATCTAGAAGGGAAGCCCAGATTATATGCTGGGAACAATTTTTAAGGCATTTAAATATAGGCGACATTATAGATGCAAAGGTTACACATCTTGAGCCATTTGGCGCTTTTGCAGATATAGGTTGCGGAATAGTTTCACTTCTTCCGATTGACACTATTTCAGTATCCAGAATAGATCATCCGAGAGAGAGATTTTCTGTGGGAATGGATATAAAGGTTGTAGTAAAATCTATTGATAACGGGAGAATAGGCTTAACGCACAAGGAGCTGTTGGGAACTTGGGAACAAAATGCAGCATTTTTTTCAACTGGCGAAACAGTTGCAGGTATTATAAGGTCTATCGAATCATATGGTGCTTTTGTGGAATTGTCTCCGAATCTTGCAGGTCTTGCAGAGCCTAAAGAAGGCATAAGACCTGGACAACAGGCAAGTGTTTATATAAAAAATATTATTCCGTCAAGAATGAAGATAAAACTAATTATAATCGACACATTTGATTATGACTATAAAGCAAGTAGTCCACAGTATTTTTATACGGGCAACCATATGGATAGGTTTCAATATTCTCCACAGAGCTCGGAGCGTGTTGTTGAAAGTATATTTAGTAGCGAAGCGACGTCTGTTGGAGAAGATAAAGAGTGCGAATATATATATACATAAAAAGAGGGTAGATCCTTTTGGGTCTATCCTCTTTTTGGCTATTCAGTTAAGTTAATTAATTTTTATGGCATATAAGCTAAATTTATTTATGTGGAAGCTTAGGACCATTAGGGGGAATGATTAATTTAGGACGTATTTTTAGCACATACATAATTGTAACTACATGAATTGAGTAATCGTACATTAAAAATACAATGTTAGAGAAAATTAACATAAGATACGGAAGGGGTATTCCTTCTATTACTATTGTATCTTGCGGAATGAGAAGTATATTTACAGCAATTAAATACGATAAAATAGTAGTTGTGTTGAAGATTAAAAACTTTATAATTAATCTTAAAAACTTAAATTTTAATTTTGACAAGGCAAATTTCAAAATAGGATAGTAACCCAAAAACAGTATAAACAAAATTACAGCTTCCTTGTCAGCTGCTAAAATAATGGATAGCAAAGATGTTACAATATAGGAATAAAAAGCATGCTTGCAGCCGACTTCTATTATTATAGGTAGAAGCAAGGCTCCGGAAATAGCAGGTAGGGCATATGTACCTATTGGAATTATGCCAGTTAAAATCATTGTAACACCGGAAAGAGCTGATATAATTGAACAAAAGGCCAGCCGATAACTTTTTTGCACTAATTTCACCATCCAAAATAAAATTTTAGCAGCATCTTATTATATCTCCACCCATACATTCACAACAACAATCTGCGCACAACAAAGATGTACATACATCACAAGCACTACAGCCACATCCCAATGGAAGTGGATTTATACGGGGGCTTTCAAAATTCCCCTGACGGTCGTTTTTTAATTTATTTAGCGCAGCGGCATACTCTCCGTTGCTAGGATCCATATTACATGCATCGGAGAAGTTTTTATATGCCTCTTCAAGCCAACCCTTTTTATATAAAATGCTTCCTTTAAGAAAATACCATTCTGCATCTCTTATGCTTTGAGGAACGCCATTTAATATTTGTTCAGCATCAGTTATTCTATCCTCTATTATAAGTTTCCTCACATCACTATATGCACTTCCATGAGATTCATAATTTTCATAAGATGTATTATTTTCAGGTATGGGTGTAGTTTTCCTTTCGTCCATTATTTGATCGTAAGCTGATATAATGGTTTTCATTTTTTCCGCAGCGAACTCTTTTAACTGACTATCTTCATAATTGACAGGATCATATTTTATTGCAAGTTTTTTATAAGCTGCACGTATTTCGTCATCAGACGCATCTCTTTCAACGCCTAAAAATCTATATGGATCATTCACAAATATCACTCTTTTCTTTATTTAATACCTTTTTCTGTGTTTCTTGCAATCCGTAATAAATGACATTATCAAGGACATCTTTAAACTTATGAATGTCTAATAAATTATATGCGCTTATAAGTCTACCAAGGGTGTGGTTTAAAACAGGTTCAATTTTATGGTTTAATTCGCTATGTGACATAAGTTTTTGCAAGTTAAATACTTTTATAAACGGATTAAAATTATTACACTTAAAATCTTTTTCAAGGTCATCAGCTGCATCTATAAGGTATATCCACCTGCCAAGAAAGTAACCAAATTCTTTTAAAATTACTTTTTGTTTGATATCTGAGGACAACAACTCAGCAATGTAAGATAATATTAAAGCTGAAGGTTCGGCACATGAATCTATGCTTGCATCCGGATTTGATTCAGCCATTTTCTGCGTTTGCATTTGTTTTCCAATAAATTCATCGATATTTACAAACTTTTTACGAGCCTTTTTGTAAGATCGATTCAAAAGTTTTAGCAGAAAATATGCACATGATTTCTTAAAAAACTTTGAATCATTAATATCATCCATCAATTTATAGTGTGTAAGTATTATTGATACAGAAGAAGCAAAGGCTATTTCATAAGATTTTTCATTACAGAAAGAACACCTTTTTAATGGGTTTAATGGACAATGAGACGAGGAAAATTTAAAATTGTCTTTGTTTGAAAGAGAAAGTGCAAGCATGGCTAAAAAGGTGGAATCATAGCTCAAGGTAAACCTTGTTATTTTTCCAAAAGACTTTCCCATGTATTTGCAAATACTACAGTAAATGCTTTTGTACTCGGAAAAATGTTTTATTTTTAATTCAGGTTTGTAAATTCTTATATATCCAAACAAATAATCACTCTTCCAAATAAAATTTATTAATTTTATTTTACTATATTATTGTCCCTTAAAAATAAACTTTGTGTTAACTTTTTATTTTAAGAATGATTTTAAGTATTTTCCTGTATATGAATTTTCTACTTTGCAAATATTTTCAGGGGTACCTTTAGCAACGACATAGCCACCATTATTACCGCCCTCAGGTCCTAAATCAATAATATAATCTGCAGTTTTAATAATGTCCAGGTTGTGCTCTATTATAACAACAGTATTGCCGGTATCAGTAAGCTTTTGCAAAATATTAATTAAATTGTGAACATCAGCAGTATGAAGCCCCGTCGTAGGTTCATCTAAGATATAAATAGTTTTTCCTGTGGGCCTTTTTGAGAGCTCTGTTGCAAGCTTTACACGCTGAGCTTCTCCTCCAGATAGCGTTGTAGCTGGTTGCCCAAGTTTTATATATCCAAGACCGACATCATTTAATGTTTTTATTTTCCTGTATATTTTGGGAATATTTGCAAAAAATTCCATTGCTTCCTCAACTGTCATTTCAAGCACATCGTATATTGATTTTCCTTTATATTTTATTTCTAAGGTTTCTCTGTTGTAACGTTTACCATTACAAACTTCACATGGAACATATACGTCGGGCAGAAAATGCATCTCTATTTTTAAAACTCCGTCACCTTGGCAAGCTTCACAACGTCCGCCGTTTACATTAAATGAAAAACGTCCACTGCTGAATCCTCTAATTTTAGCATCACTTGTGGAGGCAAATAATTCACGTATATCGGTAAAAACACCTGTGTACGTAGCAGGGTTCGATCTTGGAGTTCTTCCAATTGGAGCTTGGTTTATGTCTATTACCTTATCAAGATGTTCTATTCCCTTTATTTCTTTGTGGTCCCCAGAAATACATTTAACACGATTTAGTTTGCAAGCAAGCTCTTTATACAAAATTTCATTTATCAAAGATGATTTTCCCGATCCAGAGACTCCAGTTATACAAACAAATTTTCCAAGCGGAATATCAACACTTATATTTTTAAGGTTATTCTGTTTAGCACCTACTATTTTAAGCTTTTTTCCATTACCTTTTCGTCTTTTTTTAGGAACTTCAATTTTTTTCTTACCGCTTAAATATTGACCTGTGATTGATTCATTGCATTTTTCAATATCATTAAAGCTTCCGCTGCAAACTACATTACCACCATGTACACCGGCGCCAGGCCCAATATCAACAATATAATCCGCGGCTTTTATGGTATCTTCATCATGCTCCACTACAATCACAGTGTTACCAATGTCACGCAAATGCTTTAACGTTTCAATGAGTTTATCGTTATCACGCTGATGCAAACCTATGCTTGGTTCATCTAAAATATAAAGAACCCCCATGAGAGAAGAGCCAATTTGTGTTGCAAGGCGTATTCGTTGACTTTCACCGCCGGATAAAGTTCCGGAGCTTCTTGATAAGGTTAAATATTCAAGTCCCACACTTTTTAAAAAGCTAAGCCGACTTTTTATTTCTCTGATTATTTGCTCTGAAATTATTTTCTCTTTATCGTTAAGCTTAAGATTTTTAATAAACTCTAAAATATCTAAAATGGATTTATCGCATAGTTCACTTATGTTAAGTCCATTAATTGTAACAGAAAGACTTTCCTTAGACAGTCGTTTCCCATTACATTCATCGCATGGGATGCTATTCATATAAGTTTGAATTTCTTCTTTTACAAAATTGCTTTTACTGTCCCTATATCTCCTTTCAAGATTATTAATTATTCCCTCAAACTTGGCCTTGTAAGCATAAGAACCATGTTCACTCACCCTTGCAACATCTATTCTCTCTTCACCGGTGCCATATAAAATTTTATTCACAATATCTTCTGGAAGTTTTTCTATGGGGGTGTCTAAAGAAAAACCATATTTTTGAGAAAGCCCCTTAAAATACATAAAGGCTATGCTATTACCCTCCGTAGTCCATCCGCTTGCCTTAATAGCACCTTCATTTATTGATAGTTTCTTATTTGGAATTATTAACTTAGGGTCTATTCTCATGAAATGGCCAAGACCCATACACTTTTTACATGCTCCATATGGGTTATTGAAAGAAAACATCCGTGGCGTCATTTCATCTATACTGATTCCATGCTCCGGACAGGCATAATTTTGAGAAAAAAGGATATCTTTAGTTGAGCCATCACTGTTTATTATATTTATAGTAACTAAACCTCCAGAAATGGATGCAGCAGCTTCAATAGAATCGGATAGCCTTGCGCGAATTCCATCCTTTATTATTAATCGATCTATTATAATTTCAATGGTGTGCTTTTTATTTTTCTCAAGATGAATATCTTCTGATAAATCTTTAATTTCTCCGTCAATTCGTACCCTAATGTAACCATCTTTTTTAGCTTTTTCAAGTTCTTTTACGTGCTCTCCTTTTCTAAGCCGTACTATTGGTGCCAGAACCTGAAATTTGGTTAAATCTTCAAATTTTAATATTCTGTCAACAATTTGGTCAACAGTTTGCTGTTTGATTTCCTTACCACAGATGGGGCAATGCAGAATGCCAATGTTTGCATATAAAAGACGGAAATAGTCATAAATTTCAGTTACAGTTCCAACTGTAGAACGAGGGTTTTTAGATGTAGTTTTTTGATCTATGGAAATAGCAGGTGAGAGGCCATCAATGCTGTCTACATTGGGCTTTTCCATCTGACCTAAAAATTGGCGTGCGTAAGAGGACAAGGATTCAACATATCTTCGTTGTCCTTCCGCATATATGGTGTCGAAGGCAAGTGAGGATTTTCCGGATCCCGAAAGCCCGGTAAAAACTACAAGCTTGTCACGTGGAATTTTAACATCAATATTTTTCAAGTTGTGCTCTTTGGCACCCTTAACATGTATATAATTATTTGACAAATTTTTTCTCCTTTAAATTTAATTGTTTCGCAATTTATTTATTTTATCTCTTAAAAATGCTGCATGTTCAAACTCTAAAAGTTTAGCAGCATATCTCATTTCTTTTTCAAGCTCTAAAATGAGTTTTTCTTTATCCGATTTTTTCATTTTTTTCGGTATTACACTTGCATCGTGAGAGGAAATCTCAAGAATATCTGAAACCTTTTTAACTATGGTTTTAGGAGTAATACCATTTTTTAAGTTATAATCCATTTGAATTTTGCGTCTTCGTTCGGTTTCACGTATAGCGGTTTCCATCGCAGAAGTTACACTGTCTGCATACATAATAACCTGTCCATGCGCGTTTCGTGCGGCTCTGCCAATGGTCTGAATAAGAGACCGTTCAGAGCGTAAAAATCCTTCTTTATCAGCGTCTAAAATAGCAACTAACGATACTTCTGGTATATCAAGTCCCTCTCTTAAAAGGTTTATTCCGACTAAAACATCAAATTTCCCAAGTCTTAAATCACGTATGATCTCCATTCGTTCCACGGTATCTACACCAAAATGCATATATCGAACTTTTATATCAACATCTTGCAGGTATTGAGTTAAATCTTCAGCCATTTTTTTTGTAAGTGTAGTAACAAGTACGCGCTCCTTTTTTGAAATTCTAATATTTATTTCAGATATCAAATCATCTATTTGTCCTTCAATGGGTTTTACAATCACCTCAGGGTCAACAAGTCCAGTAGGGCGAATGACTTGTTCAACTATTTGGCTGCTTTTTTCTTTTTCAATTTCCCCAGGAGTGGCGCTTACAAATATAACTTGATTTATATGTGAATAAAATTCATCATAATTTAAGGGTCTATTATCATAAGCAGATGGAAGCCTGAAGCCATATTCTATTAAGTTTTCTTTCCTTGCTCTATCGCCCGCATACATTGCCCTTACTTGTGGTAGAGTTACATGAGATTCATCAATAAACATTAAAAAGTCCTTTGGAAAATAATCTAAAAGTGTAAATGGTGAGCTTCCAGGTGCTCGTCCTGAAAGAACCCTGGAGTAATTTTCTATTCCCTTGCAAAATCCAATTTCCTCTAGCATTTCGATGTCATATCTTGTGCGCTGTTCTATTCTTTGGGCTTCAATAAATTTATCATTTTCTCTAAAGAACTTTAATCTTTCTTGCAATTCATTTTCAATACCTAGAATAGCTGCGTGCATTTTTTCTTTTGGTACAATATAGTGCGACGCAGGATATATTGCAATATGCTTAATTATTGCTTTAACATCGCCTGTAAGTGGGTTTATTTCAGAAATTCTATCTATTTCATCTCCGAAAAATTCTACACGTACAGCAGTATCATTAGATTGTGCGGGAAAGATTTCAACAATATCTCCCCGCACTCTAAATTTATTTCTAATAAAATTAACGTCATTTCTCTCGTACTGCAACTCAACAAGTTTACGCAAAAGCTCATCTCTGTTTTTTTCCATTCCAGGACGAAGTGAAATAACCATAGTTTTATAGTCTATGGGGTTTCCAAGACTATAAATGCAGGACACGCTTGCCACAATTATAACATCGCGGCGCTCAGAAAGTGCAGATGTAGCAGAATGACGCAGCTTGTCAATTTCATCGTTAATTGAAGAGTCCTTCTCAATATACGTGTCCGTTGACGAAATATACGCTTCAGGTTGGTAATAATCATAGTATGAAACAAAATATTCAACAGCGTTATTTGGAAAAAATTCTTTAAATTCAGAGCATAATTGTGCGGCAAGAGTTTTGTTATGTGCTAAAACAAGGGTGGGTCTGTTTAACTTTTCAATTATGTTGGCCATAGTAAATGTTTTTCCCGATCCTGTAACTCCCAAAAGCGTCTGCTCTTTGTATCCCTTATTTATTCCATCAACTAATTTTTTTATTGCGTAAGGTTGATCCCCTGTAGGAGAATATTTAGAGTTAATTTTAAAATCCATATATATCACCTTCTACAACTTAAAGATATCCTTACCAAGTTCAGTTTCAGATATGGCAACGCAGTCATTATCGGCTACAATGATATGATCTAAAAGTTTAACATTGACAATTCTTAAAACATCTTTTAAAGCCGCTGTAGTTTTCAAGTCATTTCTTGAAGGTAGAGCAATACCACTTGGATGATTATGAACTAAAACGGCTTTACTTGCTCCATAATCGGAAGCAAGTTTAATAATTTTTTGAATGTAAACGTCAACGAAGTTTACGTTGCCATTGCCTATAATACCAGAAAATAGCAACTTCATTTTTATGTCAAGCAAAATGAGCATTATTTTTTCTTCCGATCTGCCAATAAAATTATTTATAGCCATCTTTCTAATTGAATCCATATCCATTATTTTATTACGGTTATTGTGTTTGTCCAGTAAGTAAATTCTTGATATCTCTGGTATTAATTTTAACAAAATAGCGCTATTATATCCAATCCACTTTATATTTATTAAATCTTCTAATGGAGCATCAAATACTGAAGATATAGAGCCAAAAGTACCGATTAAATCATGCGCAATATCGTTTGTATTTCTTTGAGAAAATACATAAAATAGAAATAACTCAATTAATTCATGTTGTTCAAGACCGTCCGCACCGTATTTTATAAACTTATTTCTAAGACGGTTTCTGTGGCCGTTGTGATCCTTAGGCATTATATCACCATCCTTTAGATTTTAATATCATACAAAAATTTATAACTATATTATACAACAAATGTGCATTTTTGAAAAGTATTCAAATTTAAATTTAAATGATATAATTAAAATGGGTGATAAGTTTTATGAAAACAATAGTTGTAGGAAAAAATGATGCGAACCAGAGAATAGATAAATTTTTATCTAAGTCGTTCAAGAGTTTACCAATTGCATTGATGTACAAGAAAATAAGAACGAAAGATATTAAGGTAAACGGAAAAAGGTGCAAGCCAGATACAAGATTGGAAGATGGAGACGTTATAAGCATATACGTGAAAGATGAATTGCTGGAGCAGTCTTACTATAAATATGAGTTTCTAAAAGCACCGAATAATCTTATTATAGCATATGAGGATGATAATGTCATTCTTGTAAATAAACCACAGGGGCTTATAGTTCATCCGGATGAAAATTATCAAGCCGATTCACTCATATTAAGAATTCAACATTACCTATATGACAAGAAGGAGTACAATCCTTCAGATGAAAATTCATTTGTTCCGGCACTTGCGAATCGCATTGACAGAAATACTCAAGGAATTGTAATTGCAGCTAAGAATGCGTCTTCCTTAAGGATTCTCAATAGCAAAATTAAAAATAGAGAGTTAAAGAAGTTTTATTTATGTATGGTGCATGGAAAATTTGCATCTAAAGAAGGTACACTTAAGGCTTATCTTGAAAAAGACGAGAATAAAAATAGAGTGTATATACATAAAAATCCTAAGAAAAATGCAAAAACAATTTTGACCAAATATAAGGTCATTAAAGAAAAGGGCAATTTTAGCTTGCTTGAAATAGAACTTTTAACAGGAAGGACGCATCAAATTCGTGCACATATGGCATATTTGGGGCATCCTTTAGTTGGTGACGGAAAATATGGGAAGAATTTTTTAAACAAGGTAACAGGATATACCAAGCAAGCCTTATATTCCTATAAGCTCATTTTTGATTTTGAAGAAGATGCTGGAATTTTAAATTACTTAAATAAGAAAGAAATATTGCTGCCAGTAAAACAATTTATGGAGGATTTTGAAAATTTAAAAGAATATTAAAAATTTTTTCTTGAAGTTAAGGTCGGATTTATAGTATAATTTAATTATTAATTATCCGCCCGTAGCGAAGCTGGATATCGCAGCAGATTCCGATTCTGAAGGCCGGGGGTTCAAATCCCTCCGGGCGGGCCATCGGAGAGTCTCAGAACGCAAATTGCGTATGGGGCATTTTCTTTTTGATAGAATAATTGCTCACAAATAAAAGGCAAACCTGTATACTGTTAAAATAGCAGTATACAGGTTTTTATTTTGAAAACTATGATTTTAAAACACTCTAAAATGTGCAGCGTTCATTTTTTTTCTTTTTCCTAATTTGGGCTTTGAGTTTCTTATATATAACAGTGAAAAAAGTACAACCCCTAAAACAGAAAGCACGATTAAAGAAATGCTAATTCCGAAAACAAGTGGCTCATTATTAAAAAAATTAAGTGTTTTCTGATTTTCTTTTATAAAATTAAAATCGTCAGTATTTGAGTTATCATTTAACTCAATTTTCCAATCATCAGGACTTAAGGTTTCCTCGACAAATGAGTTATCATCAGTTGAGGCATCGGTTTGTTTGCCCAAGGCAATATCACTATTTTTAGAGGGAGTATTTGCTTGTACACTTTTATTTTGTGAAGAAGTATCCTTTTTTTGCTGATTTTGCTTTTTGATTTGCTGATTTTTATTTTTTTCAGAATCATTGGAATTTGATTTTTGACTCTTTTCAGGTGGCTTTTTTTCAGGTGCTTTATTTGTACCTGCTTTTTTTTGATTAGTATTTACTTGATTTGAACCTTTACTGGATTTAGAATTGTCCTTTGCGCTGGCTGGCGTGTCATTTTTTTTAGAACTTTGTTGCTTTGTAGATGAAGAAGAATTTGTATTTACGTTTGCAGCATAAGAAAAGTTTAAAGGCTGAAGGGTTAAGCAAAGTAAAAGTCCTAAGCCTAGAAATAATATTAATTTTTTCATATTTTACATCCTTTTTATTTATACTATATTTAAATAATACCACAAAAATATCAATAGATTCAAGTTTTCATTTTTTATGTAAAAACGGGGGAAATTATAGGCAATATCGAATAAATGGACTATCCATAATAATCTTATAATTGTTCAAAATATTACAGCGAGTTAAGACAAGCTATCTTAAAAATTACTGATATACTTTGATTTGAAATACCAACAATGCCGTGTAAATAGGATGGTGCTTTAAATGAGAGTATTACAACAGGAAACAAAAAAATTTGCTCAGAAAGTAATTTCATCAAGAACGTTAAAAGTAATTAGCAGAAATTTAATATGTTTTTTAATAGCAATATTGGTTTCACGTGGAAGGTTATTTAGCGATTACCTGCCATATGGAATAGCCCTTTTAGCGGCAGTTCCATACAATTTAATATGGACATCTTTGTTGGGATGCATTATTAGCTATATTTTGCCGGCTGAAATTAATATAGGCATGCGGTACATATCAACAGCAATTTCTGTTTGTGCAATAAGATGGACATTTAACGACTTGCCTAAAATTAAAGAGCATGTATTATTTTCACCAATAATAGCGTTTGCTAGTACAATAATTACGGGAGTGGCTGTGAATAAATCAGGTTTAGCTGACTTCAATTTGATTCTTCTATATTTAACTGAAGCAATGATTGCCGGAGTATCAGCATATTTTTTTAAGGAAACATTTGATACTGTTGAAAAAAAGGGGAGACTGATTTTAAGTCAGATAGAGCTTGCGTATTTGTGCTTCAGTTTTTTTGTATTGATATTAACGCTGTCAGAGATAACAATCGGCTACCTTTCGCTTGGCAGAATTGTAAACATGCTTGTAATTCTATTTTGCTCAAGATATTTGGGCGTCATGGGAGGAAGCATAGCAGGGATAACAGCTGCAGCAGTTTTGGGGTTATCGTTTAAAAACCCTACATATATACCCGTGGCGTATGCTTTTGGAGGCCTTCTTTCAGGGATACTTTCAGGTTTTGGAAAATCAATTTGTACAGCATTTTTTTTCCTTGTAAATATAATTGTAGCAGTGCAAAGTGATAACCCTGTTATAATTTTAACCTGTATTTATGAATCTTTAGCAGCTTCCATAATCTTTATGTTTTTACCAGATTACTGGGGAAGTATATTTTTAAGCGTGTTTTATTATCCTTCCGATAGTAATACGAGATCTGCCTACCTAAAAGATGCAATTACAATGAAGTTAAATTTTGCATCTGGAGCTCTAATGAATATTTCAACGGCTATTAATAAAGTCACAGAAAAGTTAACAGAAATAAATAAGCAAGATATAACATCTGTATATTTAAAGTCAATCGGTTCAGTTTGTAACAATTGCGGACTTAGAGTGTTTTGCTATGAAGCTAAAAAAGATGATACTATTTCTGCTTTTGAACATGTTACAGATGCACTTAAATCTTCGGGTGAGTTGGAGGTAAAAAATTTTAATAAAGAATTTATAAAACGTTGCTGCAAAATAGACGAGCTATCTAAAGCAATTAATCTATACTATAAAGACTATGCTATTCAAACCGTAGCAAAACAGCGAATTGATGAGGTTAGGGGTTTTATATCAGAACAATTTGCAGACATAGGAAATATACTTTACGATATTTCAAAGGAGTTTGAAACATATGATAAGTTTGATGATGATTCAGCCCAGAGGATAATGATAATGTTGAAAAGGCATGATATTATACCAATGGACGTAAGCTGCAGAGTAAATAAATTTGATAGAATGACAGTAGAGATAGGCATAATAGGTAAGGAAAGAAGGCAAATTGAGAAAATACCACTGCAAGGAGAAGTGTCAAAATGCTGTGCAAGGGCAATGGATTTACCTGTTATAACAGTAGCACAAGAAAAAAGCAAGATAATGCTTTGCGAGCAGGCAGCTTTTGAAGTTAAAATAGGTGTAGCACAACATGTGTATAAAAATGGAACCCTTTGCGGTGATAGCTATAAATATTTTAATGATGGCATGGGAAGAATGGATTTTATTTTAAGTGATGGTATGGGTACGGGCGGAAGAGCTGCGATTGAAGGATCAATGTCTTGTGAAATAATGAAGCTTTTAATGCAGTCCGGAATAGGGTTTGAAACGGCTGCCAAACTTACCAATTCTGCTTTAATTGTAAAATCTGAGGATGAATTTTTATCAACTCTAGACGTTTTGTGCGTTGATATGTTTACAGGTAAAATAGAATTTTTAAAGGCTGGAGCACCGTTTACATTAATAAAGAAAAAAAACGAAATAAGGAAAATAGATTTACCGTCATTGCCAATTGGAATATTAAAAGATATAGAATTTAAAACGTTGAGCGAAAAACTTGAAAGTCACGACAAGGTATTGATGTTTTCAGATGGAGCATTGTATAAAGAGGACTGGATATGTGATGAATTAAATGGATGGAGTAAAGAGGATGCACAAGTCTTTGCAGAAAGAATTGTGGATAAAGCAGCTAAAATGAGAGAATCTGAAAGTGATGATGACATAACAGTTATAGCAATACATTTGGTAGAACGGTAGGCTTTTAAATGTTTTGCAGCTTTGTATTGCACTTTTTGCCTGAGACGGGCCGCAAGGCCCCGAAGCTTTAAAGCTTCGGTAAATGGCTTTCTAAGCCATTTTGCAAGCTTCGCTTGCGGCCTTGCGGCCCGAATTAAAGTGGCAGGTGTTACCTTAAAGTCAATTAAAGGCGCCGCGCGATATCGCGCGGCGCCTTCCTATTTACACTTTAATAGAAAAAAGTTTTTCAGTATTATTTTTTGTTGTTAAAAGCAAATCATTAACCTCAATACCCTTAAGATCTGCAATTTTTTTTGCTGTATATTTAATCATAGAGGAATCACACCTATTACCACGAAGCGGTACAGGAGCCATATACGGGCAATCAGTTTCAAGCAAAAGCTTATCAAGGGGTATCTTTTGTGCTACTAAAACAGGATTTTTAGCATTCTTAAAAGTAACAACACCGCCAAGTCCAATATACATGCCGAGTTTAACAATTTCATCTGCCATTTCAGGGCTGCCGGAGAAACAATGCACGACACCCTTTGGCTTATATTTCTTTAAAAGTTCTAAGGTGTCGCCGTGGGCATCTCTGTCATGTATTATTACTGGCATAGAGGTTTCAATAGCAAGTTTAAGTTGATTTTCAAAGACTTGTTTTTGAATTTCCTTGGAAGGTTGTTCATAATGGTAGTCAAGACCGATTTCACCAATAGCAACGACTTTGTCTTTTTTGAGCATACTCTTCAAAGTGTCAATGTAGTTACAAGGCAGATTATCAGCTTCATTAGGATGAATTCCAACGGCAGCCCAGATAAAAGGATATTTTTCGGAAAGATCAATGCTAGCTTGAGAAGTTTTAAGGTCAGCACCAACATTTATAAGCCCGCAAATATCATTGACAATTAATTTTTTCAACAATGAATCTCGGTCGCTGTTGAAAGTTTTATCATCATAGTGTGCATGAGAATCAAAAATTAAGTTCATATAAACCACCTATTAAATTAAAGAATTAAGTTCATCAATTTCTTTTTGGACATCAATACGTGGAAACAAATTTTCCCCTTTTTTAACAATGTTACCAGGTTTTAAAGTACCCCAAAAACTTGCACTTTCAAATGATAATATATCTTTAGTAAAACCTAGTTGTTTCCATATTTTGGGTGAGGTGTTTGGCATAAAAGGCTCAATTAATATCGATACGATTCTCAAAGTTTCACAAAGATTATATAAAACACAGGCAAGTCGAGGTTCATTTTTCGGATCTTTGCTTAAAGCCCAAGGCATAGTTTCATCTATATACTTATTAGCTCTCGAGATAAGTTTCCAAATTTCAGAAAGAGAATTTGAAAATTTAAAGTTTTCCATATGAGCTTGAACTTTCTTCGAGAGTCCGGAAGCCATAGAAATTAAATCATTATCAAGCTCATCATCCTTCATTTGTGAAGGTATTATCCCACTAAAATATTTCTGGACCATTGCTGCAGTTCTTGAAACAAGGTTTCCAAGATCATTTGCTAGGTCAGAGTTTATACGATTTATCAAAGCCTCATTTGTAAATATGCTGTCGGAGCCAAAAGGAATCTCTCTCATAAGAAAATATTTTATAGCGTCAACGCCATATCTTGAGCATAAAATTCCAGGGTCAACAACATTGCCTTTAGATTTAGACATTTTTGTTCCATCCCCAAAAAGCAGCCAACCGTGCCCGTAAATCTTTTTAGGTAATGGCAAACCAAGGGCTATTAATATAGCAGGCCAGATAATTGCATGAAATCTTATAATTTCTTTCCCTACAAAATGCACATCAGCAGGCCAATATTTTTGATATTCACTGTCGTCATCGCTGCTAAATCCTAAAGCAGTAATGTAATTTGTCAAGGCATCTAGCCAAACATAAACAACATGCTTTTTATCGAAGGTAACAGGGATTCCCCAAGAAAAGCTGGTTCTGCTAACACACAGATCATGAAGCCCTGATTTAATAAAGCTGATCATTTCATTTTTACGACTTTCAGGCTGTATAAAGTCAGGGTTATCTTGATAAAGTTTTAATAATTTATCAGCATATTTTGAGAGCTTAAAGAAATAGGCTTCTTCCTTAGTAGCTTTTACTTCTCTTCCACAGTCCGGGCACTTACCTGAAACTAACTGTGTTTCAGTCCAAAAAGATTCACAAGGGGTGCAGTAAAGACCTTCGTAGCTTCCCGTATATATTTCTCCCTTTTTATAGAGGGCATTAAAAATTTTTTGAACAGCAACCTTATGCTTTTCATCAGTTGTTCTTATGAATTTGTCATTTGAAATATCAAGTATATCCCATAAATTCTTAAACTCACAGACGAGTGAATCTACATATTCTTTAGGTGTAATTCCGGCTTTGTTTGCGTTTAATTCAATTTTTTGACCATGTTCATCGGTGCCTGTTAAAAACATTACATCATAACCGCAAAGCCGTTTATATCGTGCCATAACATCTGCGGCAACTGTACAATAGCTGTGACCAAGATGAGGGTTTCCCGAAGGGTAATAAATAGGTGTGGTTATATAAAAAGTTTTTTTGTTCATAATTACTCTCCTATAAAATGTTATCTTATGAGACAGGTAAAAATAGATCCAACCAGAAGAGAGACACATATTCCTGCGGTAATTTTAACTAGAAGGGCATGTGAAGAGGCGTACCCCTTTTTTTTCTTAAAAGTTTCAGGCGTATTTTGTTTCATTTTACACTATCTCCAATCGTTATATAATAATTTATTATACCTTATTATATAAAATAGTTCAACTTAAAAAGAAGCGGACTTTGTATATGTAGCGCAGACCCCAGAAGGGGCAAGATATTTAGGCATTCAGGTGCATAATTTTCCATCCATAATTTTTATTACTCTTGAAGCAGATTTAGCAATTTTATCATCATGAGTTATTAATATTACTGTTTTTTTCTCTGAGTTTAGTGATTTTAATATTGACAAAACTTCCTCGCCTGCTGCTGAGTCTAGATTCCCAGTGGGCTCGTCGGCTAAAATTATACTTGGATTTCCAGCAATGGCTCTTGCAATAGCTGTGCGTTGCTGCTGCCCTCCAGATAATTGTGCTGGTTTATGGTTTAACCTTTCACTAAGACCAACTTTAAAAAGCGCCTCTTTAGCAAGAATTATTCGTTTAGATTTGGGCATACCCCTATATATAAGTGGAAGTTCTACATTTTCTAATGCTGTTAAATTTGGAATGAGATTAAAACTTTGAAATATGAATCCTACCATTTTATTTCTTATTTCTGCTAAATTATTTTCTTTTATTTTAAAAACAGGGTTTCCAAAAAGATAATATTCCCCAGAGCTAGGTGTATCAAGAAAACCTAAAATATTCATCAGGGTTGATTTTCCGGATCCAGATTTTCCAATAATTGTGACAAATTCGCCTTCATTTATTTTTAAGCTGATATTGTTTAGCGCAAATAAATCATTGCTGCCAACGCGGTATTTTTTACATATGTTTTTTATATCAATTAGTATGTTCATAGTATCACCTTTTTTATTTTAAGTATATAAGTTAGTATTATCATTATTGGATTAAAAATCCAGGAGAAATAGACTTTGAAAAAAATTTATTTTATAATTAAATTAAATTATGTAAAGGATGGTTTATATGAGTAAAGATTTAATGTTTTTAAAAAGCGGAACTGACATAAGGGGAGTTGCATTAGGAGTTTTAAAAAATGAGCCAGAAACATTGACCAATGATGCTGTAAGAAAAATTGCAATTGGTTTTGGACTTTGGCTTAGCGAAAATACAAACAAAGATTTTAGTATGCTATCGGTAGCAATAGGTCATGACTCACGGCTTTCTGCAGATAGAATAAAAACAATTTTAGTTGAGACACTATCAATAATGGGGATAAAAGTATTTGACTGTGGTCTTTCATCAACACCGGCAATGTTTATGGCAACAATTGACTTGCCATGTGATGCTTCAATTGAGATAACTGCAAGCCATCACCCGTTTAATAAAAACGGGTTAAAATTTTTTACAAAATACGGTGGATTGGAAGGCAAGGACATTGAACAAATTTTAAAATATGCAATGGAAAATGATTTTTTAAATAATTCTTCCGCACTTACTAATATAGAAAAAATAAATTATATGAGTAAATATGAAAAAAGACTAAGAGATATTATATGTAAAGAAATAAATGCAGAAGACTACGAGCATCCGCTAAAAGGGTTTAAGATTGTAGTAGATGCTGGAAACGGAGCGGGGGGATTTTACGCTGAAAATGTATTGAAGTCTCTTGGGGCGGATATAACTGGTAGCCAGTTTTTAGAGCCTGACGGAAGGTTTCCAAATCATATTCCAAATCCTGAAAATGAGGCAGCAATGCAGTATATAATCGATTCAACAATAAAAAACAAAGCGGATTTGGGAATAATTTTTGATACTGATGTTGACAGAGTGGGTGCAGTTGCTTCAAATGGTGAACCAATAAACAGAAACACTCTTATAGCAGTAGCGTCGTCAATTGCGCTTGAAAAAAATGCAGGTGGTACAATAGTTACAGATTCAATAACATCAGATGGACTTAAAGAGTATATAGAAAAAAATCTGCATGGTGTACATAAAAGGTTTAAAAGAGGATATAAGAATGTAATAAATGAGGCTAAAAGGCTAAATGAGAAAGGCATAAATTGCCCTCTTGCAATAGAAACATCTGGGCATGCCGCTATGAGGGAAAATTATTTTTTGGATGACGGTGCATATTTAGTAACTAAAATTATAATAAAAATGGTAAACATGAAGCTAAAGGGAGAACGGTTTGAATCTATAATAGAAGACTTGAAAAAACCGCTTGAAAGTCAGGAATATAGATTAAATGTAAAATGTGAAAATTTTGAAGATTATGGAAATAAGATTATTAGGGACTTAGCCGATTTCGCAAAGAATCAGAAAGAGTGGGAAATTGATTCTGATAACTATGAAGGTATAAGAGTTTCATCAAATAAGAAAGACGAAAATGGTTGGTTTTTATTAAGATTAAGTGTACATGACCCAGTTATGCCATTAAATGTAGAAAGTAACATTAAGGATGGAAAAAACAAAATTTTAAAAAAGTTAAAACTTTTTTTAGACAAGTATGAATATTTAGACTTGCTTACAATAAAATAGAATTAAAAAATATGCCTATATATTTAATTTTATATAGGCATATTTTTTGCATTATTTAATTAGATGTGCAATTTACAAAAAAAATAATTTATATTTTAAAAATTTTGTTGACAAATTAATACAAATATTTTATAATTATATTCAAGAGCAAAACGCATAATATAAATATGAAATTTAATAATTTTATGTACAACAATTATAGACGCTCTGGAGCAGTATTTACCGTTGGGATTACTGCTGACTATTAAATTTATACCAACGGAGAAATGGAGTTGTTTTATGAAAAGGTTTATTGGTTTAATGATAGTACTTGCTATGGGAATTTTATTCATTAGCGGTTGCAGTTCATCACCTACAGTTTCTAATGGAACCCCACTTAATTCGGGGCAAGAAATAAAAATAGCAGTACTAGGGTCAGAAGAACAGTTTGCAAAGTACCAGGACTTTTTTAATGGAGCAGATATGGCAATAGAAGAGCTTGCTGCTTCTGGCGTAAAATTTAGTTACGAAAAGATTGATGATCAAGGTAACTATGATAATGCCGTAAACATTGCCGCGGCTGTTGCTAAAGATAGCAATTATGCTATGGCAGTGACTATTCAGGACGTTGATGTTGTGGGACCTGTAGCTTACTTATTTGATGAGTCCCAAAAACCACTAATTGTTGCAAGTCAAGCTTTAAGTAAACTTATGGCATACGGATTTAGATATGTAATAAATAGTACTTTACTTGCAGCAGAACAAGGCTATTTAGCAGGTAAACTAGCAATTGAAAATAATGTCAAGTGGGTAGTTGCGTCGCATTCAGCGTCTCCCTTTGATAAAGAATTTATTAATGGATTTCAATATGCTACAAACAATACGACAGTTAAGCTTTTAGACATAAGAGAAGTTTCAAATTCACTTGGAGATCTTACAGATATTGCAAATACATTTACAACCTTGAAACCAGATGCAGTCTTAATTGCACATTATGATGCTCAACATCTTGTGGAAACAATTAAGGCTATGAGGCAATATTTAAAAAGTAATGTTAATATTTTTACAAATGCATCAATTTTGAATAGTAACACTGTTGCAGCTAATAAAGACGTTTTAACAAGTGTTTCTGGTGTATCTTCTTATCCTGTGGATATATCTGATAAGAGCGACAAATTTATTGCTGACTATAAGGCAAAGTATGGAGCTATTTCTACTACATCATCATGCCAGGGCTATGATATTGTTAAGCTTATAGCGGAAAAAATTCAAGGAGCAAGTACAACTCTTGCATTTATGGAAAATGTTAAATCTGATGAGGGATATAGCGGACTTGCTAAACTAAAGTTTGACATGCTTGGAAGGCTGATTTCAGAAAATGGAACAAATAAGTTTTATATAGATGCAAATGGAAATGTGACTATTGAAAAGTTAAATTTTTAGAAAGGAGTTGTAATTATGGCAAATAAGATTTTTAGAAAAAAAGCTCTAGACACTGTTTCATCACCGGAACAGCTTGATCAACATGTGCGAATAACAAGGCCGTCAGTTTGGATTATCATGATAGCAATTATTGTACTTATTGTTGGCGCTGGCGCATGGGCTTGCACCGCTGAAATGACACGAGGATTTGAAATTCCATCAGCTATTTTATGGCCTGCATCGGGTGTAAATTATTCTCTTAGCAAAAATTCAGGAACTGTTAGGGATGTAATGGTAGACCACGGAGATTATGTATCGGAAGGCTATATTTTAGCGAGCATACCAAATGAAGAGATACTTGCTAAAATGGAAGGAACACCGGAAGGAGCAGTTTTAGATGCATTAAGATATGAATATGCAACAACTTCACTTATAAAGGCTGAAGCTGATAGTTATGTGCAGAACGTAGTTTACAAAAATAATGAAGTAACATCTAATCAAGTTATATCAGCCTGTATCCCAGTGGATCAAGTTGCTGGTACTAAAGAAATTATAGCTTATGTACCGTATACAACTGCCAGAGGTCTTTCAGTTGGAACAGAAGTACAAGTTTCTCCATCTACTGCACCTAGAGAGCAATATGGTTATATTAAAGGTGTTATAAGTAATATTGGAACAGTTACAGTTAACGATGAAACTATTGAGAAAACAATGGGTACTACACAGTACAAAGATGTAATGGGCATAGATGAGTCATGTGTAGAAGTTAGAATGAAATTATACCAAGATGAATCTTCTTACAATGGATATCTATGGTCTAACGATAAGGGTAAAGAGGTTCCTGGAATTACAATTGGAACAGCTTGTTCAGTTAAAGTAGTTCAAGGAAGGATTCACCCAATTAACTTATTATTTGGATAAGACAGACAATAGAGCCAAATAGGAGAAAGGATGGTGGATATGTCAGAAAAGGTAAATAAAGTGCCGATAATTTTGCAAATGGAAGCTTTAGAGTGCGGTGCAGCTTCACTTGCAATGATACTTGCATATTATAAAAAATATGTACCTCTTGAAAAATTACGACTGCAGTGTAGCGTTTCAAGGGATGGGTGTAATGCTAAAAATGTTTTAGCGGCAGGAAGGCACAACGGAATGACTGCAAAAGGTTTTTCTTATAATGATATTGATGCTTTAAAGGAAGAAATTAAGTTTCCGGCAATTATACACTGGAACTTTAACCATTTCGTTGTTTTGTGTGGTTTTAAAAAAGATAAGGCTGTAATAGCAGACCCGGCAGCAGGTTTAACTTATGTTCCAATGGAGGAATTTGAAAAATCATTTACAGGTATAATTCTTACATTTGAGCCTAATGAAGATTTTGTTGCAGACGGAGAAAAGAAGAGCATTTTTTCTTTCTTAATAAGACGCTTAAAGGGAGCTATTGTTCCACTTACATTTATTTTACTTGCCGGTTTTGTGTTATCAATAACAGGATCTTTGGAGTCTTTGTACTATCAAGTATTTACAGATAACATTTTAAATGGTGGCGATGGGGAACTTATGGGTCCTCTACTCATGATAATGGGCGCAACATTAATTGTCACATTCCTTATGGAGGCTTTTGAATCGATTTATCTTTATAAAATACAAGGGAAAATGAGTGTCAATTCAGGTGTTATGTTTATGTGGCATGTTCTTAGAATGCCAGTGGAATTTTTCTCTCAACGTTTTGCTGGTGATATAAGTTCACGTCAAGACAGCAATGATACTATAGCATCTACAATATGTACTCAAGTTGCCCCTATTATATTAGACATAATTATGATATTTGTCTATTTTGTCATTTTAATTTATTACAATTGGTATATGACGCTTATCGGTCTTGCTGCGGCATTAGTTAACATGGTGACTATAAGGTTTATTTCTAAAAAGAATGAAGACTATAATAAGGCTATGTCAAGAGATGCAGGTAAGTTGCAAGGTGCAACGGTTGCAGGTGTTAGCATGATGGAAACTATTAAAGCAAGTGGATGTGAACCGGGCTATTTTCAAAAGTTAATAGGTTATCAAACAAAATATAATAACTCCTTACAAAAAATAAGAACTACAAATGCATATATTTCAACCATACCAACTCTAGTACAAGGGGTTGCAAATTTAGCAATATTATTACTTGGTGTTTATAACATTTTAGTTGGCTCATTTACAATTGGTATGCTCATGACATTCCAAGGCTTTATGGGACAATTTTTAGGACCTGTTAACTCTTTAGTTGGAATCGGTGCCAGCATACAAGCTGTTAGCGGCGACATGGAAAAAGTTGAAGATGTTATGAACTATGAACCTGATGTTGAGATTGATTTTTCTGAGGTTACTGAAGACGGCTTTGATGCAAAAGAATATAGAAAACTTCATGGCGATGTTGACATCGATAATCTTTCATTTGCGTATAGCCCTTTGGCTAAACCGTTAATTCAGGATTTTAATCTTCATGTAAGAAAAGGACAAATGATTGCATTAGTTGGTGGAAGCGGAAGCGGTAAGTCAACTATTGCGAAAATTATAGCAGGTCTTTATGAGCCAAGAGATGGTAAAGTTTTATTTGATGGGAAACCTAGAAAGGATATAGATAGGAAAGTATTTAGAGGATCGCTTGCAATGGTTGACCAAGACGTCACGATGTTCCAGGATACTATAAGAAACAATATAACCATGTGGGATACATCTATTAGTGATGAAACTTTAATTCAGGCTTGTAAGGATGCTCAAATACATGATGATATATTAGAGCGACAAGAAGGTTACGATCATGTTCTAGTAGAAAATGGTAGAGACTTCTCAGGGGGGCAACGTCAAAGGTTTGAGATAGCGCGTTCGTTTGTTATGAATCCGACGATAATGATTTTAGATGAGGCTACCTCAGCTCTTGACCCAACTACGGAGAAAAAAGTTATGGACGCAGTTAGAAGACGTGGAATTACGTGTTTTGTTGTAGCCCACAGATTATCTACAATAAGGGATGCCGATGAGATTATAATGTTAGAAAACGGACTTATAGTAGAAAGGGGAACTCATAAAGAACTTATAGACTTAGACGGAAAATATGCAAACTTAGTAAAGAGTGAATAAGAAAGGAGGTAAAGCTTGATGAATTTTTCTGACAAGGTGAAAAGACAGAAAAAAGAAGAACAGGGTATGTTTATTGATGCCTATAAAGAGGCAACGCAAGCTGCTATTGGAAATAGAAAGCTTTTTCATAAAAAAACAGGGCCAACTATAAAGCAGAAATCAGCTCAAGTTGTAAATGCAATAAATCAAATAACGCATTTTTATAATATGCCTGATATAGAAATTCCTGCCCAGGCTCTAGAAGATGACGATGCAATGGACACGGTGTTGGGCTGCACTGGTCTTACAAGAAGAAGAGTAAGCCTAAATAAGGGCTGGTGGAGAAAGGGTGAAGGACCTGTTGTTACTAAAAATAATACGGGTAATGTAGTAACTTTATTGCCAAGGAAATTTGGCGGATACCGATATTTGGATCCACAGACAGGAGAGTATATAAATCTTAACAGCAAAAATGCTGAAGTGCTTGACGATGAGGGGTATTGCTTTTACAAACCTTTTCCAATGAAGTCCATGTCAATAAAGAATTTTATATACCACATTTTTAAATCCTTTACGACTTTCGACTTGATTTTCCTTGCGATCCTTGCCTTAGCAGCAAGTTTATTAGGGCTAGTTTCACCGCAAATACAACAATACATTTATAATACGGTTATACCGGAAGGTGCTCTAAGGGAAATATACCCAGTTGCAGCACTTTTAATAGGTGTTTTGTTTGCAACAACGTTGTTTGGGGTATTCCAGTCTCTTTGGATTTTAAGAGTAGGGGATAAAATTCAGTTTGGAACGCAAGGTGCGCTATGGATAAGACTACTTAATTTACCTATTAACTTTTTTAAAAAGTACAGTTCTGGAGATTTAGCAGTTAGATCATTTAGAATGAATGCAATTTGTAATAGTTTAAGCAGTAGCTTAATTCCAACAATGCTGGCAGCAATATTCTCTTTTGTGTATTTATGGCAAATTAGTAATCTGTCACCAGTATTATTGCTGCCAACAGTACTAATAATAGCATTAATGCTAACATCATCCTTGCTGAGAGGTTATTACAATGTTAAGTTAAATAAAAAGGCAAATGAATTAGCCCCAAAGCTATCTGGTCTTGTTTATCAACTGTTTAGTGGTGTTTCCAAGATAAAGGTAGCTGGAGCAGAAGTTAGAGCATTTTCAAAATGGTCTAAAATATATTCACAAATTGCAAAAATTAAATTTTCACCAAACTTTTTCTTAAAAATAGTTGATGCAATAGATGCAGTAATAAGTCTTGGTGGAACAATGTTAATTTACTATGTAGTTTTTAAAAATCATTTAGCGGTTGCAGATTATGTTGCTTTTAATGCAGCGTTTGGTGCATTTTCAGCATCTGTATTAAAAATATCATCAATTGCAGTGGAAATAGCTTATTTAAGGCCATCTATGGAACTTATAGAACCTATTTTAAAAGAGGTTCCTGAATCAGATGGAAATAAAATAAGGGTAGATAAAATAAGTGGTAAAATTGATATTAACAATCTTAAGTTCAGGTATACAGAAGATGGTCCTTTGGTTGTAAATGGGATGAATCTTAGCATAAAGCCGGGTGAATATTTAGGAATAGTAGGGTCTACCGGTTGCGGTAAATCAACACTATTGAGACTTTTACTTGGATTTGAAAAACCGGAATCAGGGGCTATATATTTTGATAATCAAAATTTGTCTAATCTTGACTTAAGAAGTGTGAGAAAGCGTATAGGAATAGTTTTGCAAAACGGAAACTTATTTTCAGATAGTATATTTGCAAACATTACCATAACAAATCCAACAGCGACACTTGATGATGCTTGGGAAGCTGCAAGAAAGGCCGGCTGTGCTGATGATATAGAAGCTATGCCGATGGGAATGCATACAATGATTTCCGAAGACGGTGGAGGAATTTCTGGTGGACAAAGGCAAAGAATAATGATAGCAAGGGCACTTATTTCAGATCCTGACTTGCTGATGTTTGACGAAGCAACCAGTGCTCTTGACAATATTACCCAGGCAACTGTTGTTGAAACGCTTGAAAAAATGGATATAACAAGGGTTGTTATTGCACATAGGCTCTCGACCATAAAAAAATGTGACAGAATAGTTTATCTTCATAAGGGACAAGTAGTTGAAGAAGGTACTTTCGATGAGCTAATGCAGAAAGATGGATATTTTGCAGAGCTTGCAAAAAGACAACTGGTTTAAGCTTTTGTATAGGAGGGAAGGAATATGAATAAAAAATTGCAACAGTTTTTTGTACGCCTGACAGAGGATTATAAATTCAGAGAAGAATTTACATCAACTCAGTCGGCGTTGGAAGGGTATAACAAGGCTAAACCATATATTGAAGGAGTTTCGTTTGACGAATTTAAAGATGGATTAAGAATTGTTCATGACAAAATTAATCATGCAAACAGGGGATTAGACGAAAGTGAGCTTAGACATGTTTCTGGTGGTGTAAATACATTTGCAAATGTATTTAAGGCATTGGAAGGCATAAATGCAGAAGTTATTAAAAACCTATTTTAATCTAAATTATATTGTTTATAAGCAGATACTCCATTTTATCTGTTTATTATAAAAAAATTAAAAGAAAGAAGGTATTTAAAATGGAAAAATTTTTAAACAAATTAGCAGAGGATGAAACTTTACGTAGTGAGTTTTTAAACCAAACGACACCGGAGGGAGCTTATAAGGTAGCTAAACCTTATATTGGTTCTATGTCGATGGAGGAGTTTGCAGAACAAATGGTTGGACTAGCAAGACTTATGACAAAAGCAGAGTCAGGCCAACTTTCTGAGGATGACTTAGATACAGTAGCAGGTGGAGCTAGCTTTACAGGTTTTCTTACAAAACTTCAAGGTTTTGGAGAAAAGGTTGCTACAGCCGGTGATAAGTTACACCAAGGAGTAGAAACAGTAACAGGAGTAGCCGGAAAGGTTGGGCAAGCAGCAGGCCAAGTAGGCGAAGTATGGACTGGCATTAAAGGTACTGCAACTGGTCTTTTTGGAAAAAAACAATAAATTAAAAACTTTATTAAAAAATAAGGAGGATTTATTATGAAGAAGGGAATAAACGCATGGGCAAAAGAGCTAAAACACAATGAAGGTTTTGCCAAAAAGTATGAAGGAGTAAAAACAGTAGAGGACATAATTAATGTTGCGAAAAATCAGGGTTATGATATAAATAGAAAGGATTTAAAAGAATTGGACCTTGATGCAGTAGCAGGAGGTTTGCTTGACAAGCCAATGGTAAATGTGGATCTTCAAATGGCAATGGCACAGGGAACCCAGACAGCAATAGCTTCAGGAGCCGGTGCCCAAGCTGGTGTATCTGGAAAGCTAGAAGTAGATGCTGACAATTAATTTATTAAGTTTTTGCGTACACTTTTATGAAGCTAGCATTAAAGCTGATAAAAGTTTAGGTAAAGGTAAACATTTTTGTAAAGACAGAGTTGATATTTTACGGAAGTTAACATGAAAACCTATTAAAATTTTTGGAGGTGTTATATTGTGAAAAAGGGAATAAATGCATGGGCAAAAGAGCTAAAACACAATGAAGGTTTTGCCAAAAAGTATGAGGGAGTAAAAACAGTAGAGGACATAATTAATGTTGCGAAAACTCAGGGCTATGATATAAATAAAAAGGATTTAAAAGAATTGGACCTTGATGCAGTAGCAGGAGGCATAGGTGGTGGAACAAATGTAACAGCAAGTATGGACCTTACTACGGTTCTTGGAACCATGACCTCAACTGCAATATCAACAGGTGTGCATTCCTCAGCTTCTACATCAGGACCTCAAACTATGACTCAGAGCGGCTTGGGCCGGCAAAGCTAGTTAAGCTTTTAGGTGGTGAGTTTTTATGAAAGACATAAATAAATGGTTAAATCGTATTAAAACTGATGAAAAGTTTGCACAGAAGAACAATGGCAAGACAATAGAGGAGATAATAAAAATAGCTAAACAGCAGAACTATGACATAACTGAGGAAGATGTTATGAAAAATGTATCGGGTGGAGGTATAAGTTCAACTCGTATAACAGCAAGTGCATCATCTATAGCTATAGCGATGGGTGATCACAGCAAGGCGACAAACGCTTCAGAGATTACTATAAACATGTAAACGTTAATTAAAAATATAATAAAATCCGGCTTTATATGAGTGTAATTATAATTTGTAGTTGTTTTAGTTGTAGTAAGTATATAAAGCCGGGTTTTTATATTAAATGAAAGGAGTAATAAATGAAAAGTGCAAAAGAATTTAAAGAAAGAATAAAAACAGACCCAGAATTTAAAGATAAATTTAAAGGAATTCAAGATGTAAATGAAGCAATAAGAATAGCAAAGGAAAACGGTTATGATTTAAAAAACTGCAGTCCACAAGAAGAACAAGAGCTAACAGAGGACATGCTTGAAAATGTAGCTGGTGGGAAAAATACAACTAAGACACAAGTTAAAACGCATATACCAAGTAATGTAGTAGTAGTAACAGATCCTAATGATCCGGAAAAAAAGACTATAATTCCAATATGAATTAGGGAGGCGTGGCAGATGAACAGTTTAGAAAAATTTAAATTAGCTATTCAAAATGAAGAATTTAAAAATAAATTTAGCAGTGTAAAAAATATAGATGAAGCTTTAAAAATAGCAAAGTCAAATGGCTATGACTTAAATAAAGATGAAGTTTTAAAAGATAATGAATTAAGGGAAGATATGCTGGATGCAGTAGCAGGAGGAAAAGAGGCAGAGGTAGAAAAGATTGAACATACAACAATTAATTCAGGAAAAAATAGCCACATGTATGTAAAATATGACACTTCACTTAAATGAGCAAATGCGAAAGGCGGGACTGTAATGAATAGCATTGATGAATTTAAAAAAAGAATAAAAGACGATGATACTTTTAAAAAATACTTTAAGGATGCAAAAAGCACTGAAGATGTTATAAAAATAGCTAGGCAAAAAGGATATGATCTAACCAAATGTACAGAGCAAGAAGAAACACAGCTAAAAGAAGATATGCTTATGAATATAGCAGGCGGAAGCAAAACAGAAAAGGTTAAAATAGGTCAGGCATCAGCCGTAACAATTGGAGATGGTAGCTCAACAGTTCTAACGGGGAAAATAAAACTTTAGAAAAGTAATAAAAAAAGGAGTGATAAAATGAAAAGTGCAAAAGAATTTAAAGAAAGAATAAAAACAGACCCAGAATTTAAAGATAAATTTAAAGGAATTCAAGATGTGAATGAAGCAATAAGAATAGCAAAGGAAAACGGTTATGATTTAAAAAATTGCAGTCCACAAGAAGAACAAGAGCTAACAGAGGACATGCTTGAAAATGTAGCTGGTGGAAAAAATGATGTAGAGATAACAAGGGATATTTATTATGTTGATGAAAATGGAAATGTATTATTTTAAGGAAGGTGGATGAATTGAGAGATATAGATGAATTTAAGGAAAGGATATTAAATGATTCAGAGTTTGCAAAGAAATTAAGAAATGTAAAAAGCAGGAAAGACATTATTAAATTAGCAAGGGAGAATAATTATAATTTTACAGATGAAGAACTAAAACGGAAAGACATAGGAGAAGATGTTCTTGACGCAGTAGCAGGTGGTACAGAAAAGGGGTCTACAGAGTATAATCAAACAAATATTTATGGTTCTAATTCTTATGGCTTTACTGGAACTAAGAAAGAGGGGGAAATACTGGCTAATTTGATAAGAACTGACACGGCAAAAGGGGAGGGTGCAAAACCATGAACACTTTAGACGAATTTAGGAAAAGAATATTGACTGATAAAGATTTTATAAAAAAGTTTGGAAATGCAAAAGATAAAGAAGAAGTCCTTAAAATAGCTAAAAGCAATGGGTATAACTTTAAAAGCAGTGATTTAAAAAGCAAAGAATTGAATGACACTTTGGAGCAAATTGCGGGAGGAGCTTCAACTATTGTTACAAAGAAGACATTAATTACAGGAGATGGAACATGGGTATTTAAAGGTGGCACTGAAGAAGATTTTAACAATTGGTTAACTGAAGCCCTGGATGGCAAAACTTTTGATGAATGGCTTCAAGAACAAAGTTAGGTGAAAGGTTAGGAGGTTATAAAATGAAAGGAATAGAGGATTTTAAGGAAGAAATTATGTATGACAGTGATCTTGCAGACTATTTTTGCGGTGTGGATAGCATGGAAGAACTGGTTGAAAAAGCGAGAGAAAAGGGCTTTGACTTTACAGTGGATGACTTGCAGCAAGATGAGTTATCAGAAGAAATTTTTGAATCAGTATGTGGTGGAAAAGGAGATCAGCGCACTACATCAGTAGATTTATTTAGTGGGGATGGGTCGGTCTTTATTGATGGGAATGTAGAACAATTTTTACAAATAATGGCTGCTGGGAAGGGATTTACCCCACAAAAATACCATGACTGGAAAGAAAAGTTTAAATAAATATAAGAGGGGGTTAAACAGTGAGCAAAAAGGAAAATAAGTCTTTAGGAAAAGAGAATGTTGAACTAACTGAAGAAAGTTTGGATGGTGTTTCCGGAGGAAAAAACTATAAAGTTCATGAATTTGTTTATAAAGATTTAAACGGAAAAATTGTTAGAATAGTGAAAGAAACAGAGACATATAGCAACAGTGGTAAACTTTTAGGCAAAGAAAGGGAAGTTTTAAACTATTAAAGGGGGAATAAAAGACAATGGATAGATTGAATGAATATAAGGAAGTTTTAAAAAATTTAGGGGCAGATGACGAAGTATGTGATGAAATAATAAAATATACTAAAAACAGATTTAATGTTAAGGACTACAGAGAAAGTAAAATAGAGGATGAGCCGTTTATTGACATATGGAGAAGAATCTCTAATAGAAGCAAATCAGAAGACATACAGAAGGTAATGAATGAAGAAATACCTCATGGAGACAAGAATATAGAGCTGAGAAACCCTAAAGGTGTAAATATAGAAATTTATAACTCCATAGCTGGAAACATTCCAATTATATACGCAAAGGATGAAGAAGATTTTTATGAGATTGTTAGAAAGATTATTTATAGAGGCAGGGAAGCAAAAAATTTAGAAAAAACGGGGGCAAGTTTTGCGTCAGGAAAAAACAATAGATTTATAGTTCTTTCTAATAAACCATATAGTAATATACCTGCGGAAAAGTTAGGATTGACAGATGAGCAATGGAGAATCTTTTCGGTGATTATAAGAAGAGAACATGAATGCACGCACTATTTTACAAAAAGATTTTTAGGATCATCAGAAAATAATTTACACGATGAATTAATAGCAGATTTTGCGGGGATTTTGTATGCCACAGGTGAATATAATGCAAATTGGTTTTTAATAGGTATGGGAATAAATGAGTACCCTAATAAGCAAGAAGAAGGAAGGTTTCCAGTATACACAGCAGGGCTTTCGGATAAAGCCAAAGATATACTAAAAACAATAACAATAAGGGCTGCAAAAAATGTAGAAGAGTGGTCTAAATCAGAAGATAGTAAAAATTTAAGCAGGAATGAAAAAGTTTTATTTTTGTGTGATCACAATTTATTGGATTTATATTTACTAAAATAACATAACATAAGCGAAGTATGTTTTATATATTTCATATTTCGCTTATGTTATTTTATAATGATTTATGCAATTTACACAGCAACTTGACAAGGATTTTTCAATGTTATATAATAAAAACAAATGTTTTTATGGCTTATTGAGAAGGAGATAATATATGATAGAAGGTTTAGGGCCAGATTTTAGTAAGAATAAAGGTTCTCAATTGTTTTCTGAGCCGTTGTTAGAGGATAAGGCTTGTAAGCTATTTAATAAAAGCCAAGGCTGTATTCGAGAAGATGATTACCAGGACTTAATCGATGGAATTAACATTATGAATAGAGAAACTATAAATGAAGTTTCATATCTTATGAATAACTCCTCCGTCGTAAAGCTATATTCTTGTAAAGACTATGAAAACATTTTAAAAACTTTTTGCGATAGACTTTTAAAAATGGGGATAGATGCCGCATTTTATGATATAGATGAAGGTAAAAATACAGACAAAATACATTTAAATGATCTTGCAATAGTTAATACTTTTAAATCTAAAAAGGATTTATGTGATAGAATTTTAGCTATTGCTAGAGAAAAATATGCAAAAACCGTTAGCATTAATCAAGAAAATACTACAAATGAAAATGCTGACTATAATATATACACGTTTAATCTAAGGGAGAAAAATGATTCAAAAGTAGTAGAATCTGTGCTTGACTGTTTGAGTTTTGCTGCATTTACAAATAAAATTGCTGATTCTGAAAGTTATAATTCCAACAAACTTTTAAATTAAATATTTATAAATTGACTGGAGGGTTTTTATTGATTAAAATTTCTGAGGCAGTGATAGTTGAAGGAAAGTATGATAAAATGAAACTTTCCACGCTTATAGATGGACTTATAATTGATGTTGGTGGATTTAGAATTTTTAAAGATAAAAAAATGCTTAATTTAATAAGAAAATTAGCAGTCGAAAAAGGGATTTTAATTCTTACAGACAGTGATAATGCAGGATTTATGATAAGAAATTATATTAAGGGTTCGGTTAAAGCCGGAATGGTTAAGCATGCCTATACACCTGATGTGTATGGTAAGGAGAAGCGGAAAATTAAATCATCTAAAGAGGGAAAACTTGGAGTAGAAGGCATAAATGAGGAAGTTCTTTTAAGGGTAATTGAATCGGCAGTTGGTGTAAAAATAAACGATGATGAAGGTGAACCACAAATAACAAAATTGGATTTATATTTCGATGGGTTTTCTGGTAGCTTAACCAGCAAAGAGAAAAGAAGCAAGATATTGAAGTATTTAAATTTGCCTGAGCATTTAACTGTCAATGCAATGTTGCCTATTTTAAACAGTATTATGACTTATTCAGAATATAAATACATTGCGAATAAAATAAAAAACCCACAAATGTAATTTACATTTGTGGGTTTTTTATTTTAAAAGTTTGTCTTTTATAATAAAAAACTTTATTATATATTATAAATTTTTGTCTTTTATAAGTTTTTTTAGTTCATCCATAAAGCTATCTATATCTTCAAATTCCCTGTAAACAGATGCGAACCGAACATATGCAACCTTATCAATTTCTTTAAGCTCGTTTATAACATATTCCCCAATTTTAACCGAGCTGATTTCTTGTTCTAATGAAGATTGAATTTTTGCTTCTATTTTATTTACAGAATCCTCAATGACGTGTAGAGGAATAGCCCTTTTTTCACACGCGCGTAACATACCGTTGATTAATTTGTTCCTATCAAATGCTTCACGGGACTTATCCTTTTTTATAACGATAATCGGCAAAGTTTCAATAATTTCATATGTAGTAAATCGAGAATTACAATTTAAACATTCACGCCTTCTACGTATTTTTTCATCATTATCAGAAGGTCTTGAATCCACTACCTTACTTTCGGTATGTCCGCAAAATGGGCATTTCAAAAAATTTCCCCCTTTCTATCTATAAAATCATGTTTAAAATAAGCATAGTTGTAACTCCGGGAATTCCAGCCACAGCAGAAACTGAAACAGAAAGAAGGCTAATTGGCAATGTTACGCCTGTAAACATACCAGAAATATTTACAGCCACAAGAGTTCCAATTCCCGTTAAAATACCTAAAAAGGTTTTTTGCAAGGGTTTTTTTGCACGCACCAAGATTTGTATAAATAGTAAAAATAAAAATATAACAATAGCTAATATAACACCTGTTAAAGAACTCATTAATATCACCTTTCAAAATATTTAAACATAATTTTTTGAAGTAACATTATAACGTTTTGCCTTTTTTAAAAGATATCTGTATCTTGCGATTAAAGATTCACGCTGATAAATGATACTATCAATTAAATCAGGATCCTCCTCCATTTCAAACCACATTTCTGTACAGGCTATTTGAGAACATACATCGTTTATTTCCTTAAAAAACAAATCTTTGTTAAAATTCTCAATAGTGTTGGAGTCTTCACGTGCGCTAAAAATACTTCTCATACTTTGCATAATAAAATCCTTCCTTTCAATTTTCAGGGAGACCCTACTGTAAAGGTTTTAATTAATAATATGATAATATATTAGTCACTTATTCCGGCGAATATACAAGTTTTATGTTTTACATATGTTATTTTATTACAGTAATTAATTACACGGCATAAAATCTATCTTTCCAGTTGAAATATTAGACGCTACAACAATAATTTTCATTTGATCTCCTATTGTTAATTTTTTCCCTGATGTAACATCAACATGGGACATGAATCCATCGAATTTAAAGTTTGAATTCGCAAAATATTCAATTCCAATAAATCCTTCGACACTGTTTTCTAGTTCCACAAAAATACCGGTTTCAATTACACCACTTATTTTACCTGTGAAAGTCTGGCCAATGTGTAGGGAAATATACTCAGCCATATAACAAGCCTCTGCATCACGTTCCGCTTTCATTGCTCGAATTTCACACTCTGAAGTGTTTAAAGACTGCTGAGTTACAAAGCTGGTATACTTTTTTTGAATCTTTTTAATAGACTTTAATTTTAATACATCAGACAATATTCGGTGAATTGCAAGGTCCGAATACCTTCGTATTGGTGATGTAAAATGACAGTAATCTTTAAGTGCGAGACCAAAATGCCCAAGTGGTTCAGGAGAGTACTTGGCTTTTTGTAAAGTTCTTAAAACTTGACTTGAAATAATTTGTTTATACTTTGTACTTTCAGCTTCTTCTAAAAGCTTTGATAAATCAAATGATGTTAGTCCAGGTTTAATGTGGCTGGTTTTAAAGCCTAAACTACTTGCAATATGAGCAAGATAAAGAACTTTTTCAGGATCGGGCTCACCGTGCACTCGGTATATAAATGGAATATCCCGGCTGTCGGCAAATTTTGCAACTGATATATTTGCAACTATCATGAATTGTTCAATTATTTTTTCAGATATTCCACGTTCACGCTTACAAACATTAACACATATTCCGTCTTTATCAAGTGTGAATTTAGACTCGGTTGTATCAATAGGCATGTTGCCACGTTTTTTTGCATTTTTGTAAAGTAGAAAATAAAGTTCTTGTGCTAATTTTAAGGATTTTTTGACGACCGAATATTTATATAAAATATTATCCGTTGCAGTGCCATCTAAAATACTATTTACTTCAGAGTACACACCTCTGACTTTTGAGCATATAATGCTCTTTTTTAAATCAAATGATAAAATATTTCCATTTTTGTCAATATCTATAATAGCAGATAGGGTAAGCCTGTCTTCACCACTTTGTAGTGAGCAAATACCGTTTGAAAGAGCTTCTGGAAGCATAGGTATCACTCGGTCTGCAAAATAAACAGAGTTTCCCCGTAATTTAGCATCCTCATCAATTTCTGAATTTTTTTTCACATAGTGAGAAACATCTGCAATGTGTACACCCAATTGATATCCAAATGAAGCCCTCTTTATAGAGATAGCATCATCTAAATCTTTGGCATCGCTCCCATCTATTGTAAATATTATTTCATCCCTAAGGTCAAGTCTGTTTTTTAAATCATTTGGCGAAATTTTTGCTTTTTCAAGCTTTTTAGCTTCATCAATACTTTTAGTTGAAAAAATAGTTGGAATTGAATTTTTATCAATTATAGCATCTGCACAAACTCTAGCGCATTGAGATTCTCCGTATACTTTTATAACTTTAGCAAAAACCAAGTTACTTCCCTTATCTAAATAGACGGTAGCTTTAACTTTATCATCGGTAATAGCACCCATAGTTTTCCCTTTTTTTACTGGAATTGAAAATCTATATCCGCTATCAGCAATAATTTCAAATCCTTTTCTGCTTTTAATAAAAGTTCCTATAATTGCCCGAGGTCCTTTTTTTACTATTTTCCATACAGAACCGCTGTATCCTTTAGAAGTTTCTACGACTCTGTTGATTATTACGATATCGTTAATAAGAGCACCGCGGCTTTTTTCAACAGGAATGTGTATATCTTCTCCATCGGTGTAAAGGGGCTTTGCAAATAAAAAGTTTCTGGCATGAACAATTACTTTGGCAGATATTACTCCACATGCTTCTGGAGATACAAGTTTTCCTTTTTTTGTTTCAATGATTTTAGCATCTTCTTTTAGGTTGTTTATACACTCACAGATTTGTTTTTTATCATTATCTGCAAAATGTTTAAGTAAGTTATTCATGGCTATGCTGCAGTTTTTTGATTTTATATAGTTAATAATTTTTTTCTCAAGGTTTAAGTCCAATATTTCACCTCCAAGTTTCAAACTTAAAAATATTGCCCTTACCAAGGGTTGCATGGCAAGGGCAAACATAATTTTACCCCATATTTTTAAATGTGGAGCAAAATTCACATAGTTAGAATTAATGATTTAATTAAAAGTTACTGAAAAAGAATAAAGCTGCATTTGTAGCAATGACTAAAATAAAAAATCCAACTGAAATAAATTTTGTCCAGCGCTCAAGGAAGGCGTCAATTGAACGTGATTTGTTTCTTGAGTAAAAAGTATCAGACGTACCCATTACTACTCCGACGTTTTGTTGATGACCTTCTTGCAAAAGAACAACCAAAATAATTAAAACTGAGAATATTAATAATAAGATACCTAGAACTAATTGTAATGTAGTCATGAAAAACACCTCCTAAACAAATTTACATATTTTCCAATACTATAATATCATAATAAATTTTAAATTGCAATATAAATTTTAAAAATAAATCGACTTGCCTGTATGTAGTGAATATAAAATGCAGTTTTTTATAGGTTTATTTGTGCATTTAGAAAGAGCGAGCTTATAAAGATTTAGCTGTTTTTTATAATGTTCTTGTAGTTCTGAAATAGAATTTATCTTATTTGTTTTATAGTCGACTATATTAAGCTTGTCATTTTCCTCAAAAATACAGTCAATTGCGCCCTGAAGGACTATTTTTTGTTTTCCTAAATTATCAGGTAAGTCAGGATTTACTAAGCAAGCGGGGATATTTACAGTAAATCTATATTCCCTTATAACATTATTAGACTTTAATATTTTGTCCATTAATTGGCTGTTTAATAATTTTTTTATAGAATTAATATTTATAATTTTTGCCTGTTCTGAGGTCATAAACCCTAAATTTACTAAAAGGTCAATTTGAGATTGAATGTCTTTTTTTGCTTTTTCTAGATCTGCAAATTGTAAAAAAGCATGTGCGGCATTTCCTATATCTGTTGCAAGAATTTTTTTAGTGGATAAGAAATCAGGCTGTTTGGAAAAATTTAAATTTTCGCCCTCATAGTTTTCATTTGTTAAAAGCTCCGAAACGGAGACCTTCGTAGGAGTATTGCACATATCTTTGAACCTATATTCTTTAAGTAAATTTTCTGAAACAGTTTTAATTATTTTTTGATTTATAAAAACATTTTTTTTATTATGAATCTTTTCGCAAGCAGGTTCTATGCTTGATGACTTAATTAAATTTATGGTCCAAGAGTCCTCGCTTTTAACGGAAAGGCCGGGAAGAGAACATGCAATATCTCTTAAATATTTTCCGTCTGGGTGCCTTAATGCGCAAAGAATAATCCAGTCAGAAAAGCTCAATGCACTTCTAACAACATATGGAGATATAACTTTTGCTTCTGTAATTTTAGAAGACAGGGAAGTAATTGTATTTTGGGCACTTTTTAAGGCAGTGATTATTATTAATTTTTCTTTTGCACGGGTCATTGCAACGTATAAAATTCGCAGTTCCTCGGACATACTGCTTTTATTTATATCCAAATAAACCGCATCTCGTTGAAAAGTTGAATATTGCCTATAACTTTTTGGATCTCTCAAGTTAATTCCAAGCCCAAGAGATGGATGCAAAATTACACTATCTAAATCTTTATTAAACTTTCTAGAGCAGTTTGCAACGATACAAATTGGGAATTCAAGCCCTTTTGATCGATGAATGCTCATTATTCTTACGACGTTTGCATTTTCAGATGAAGAACTTGCAGCTATCATATCAGAACCTTGTTCGACTATTCTATCAATTAATTTTACAAAAGAAAAAATACCTTTGTATCCGGAAGCTTCATAATTTCTTGCATATTCAGTTAATAATCTTAAATTGTTAAGGCGAATTTGTCCGTTCTTCATGGTTTGAACCATAGAGGTATACCCAGTTTGCTCATATATATAATTTATTAATTTATCAGAGGGCATTGTAGCTGCAAGATTACGATAATTTTCTATTTGATTAATAAAATCTTTGCATTTTAAGTTTTTATTATCACAAAGTTTTTTAACCGAAAGATAGATAGGGACATCTCTATTAGCTAGTCTAATTTCGCTTATTTCATCTAGTGTAAAGCCAAATATAGGACTAGTCATTATTGATAGCAATGGTATATCCTGTATAGGATTATCAATTACTCGTAAAAGAGATATGATAGTAGAAATCTCGGGAGTTTCTATAAATTTACCAGGAGTATCGGACCAAGCCGGTATGTTAAATTTTTCAAGCTCGTCCACAAATTTGCTGGCATGTTTATTTGCATTTCTAAGTAATATGCAAAAATCCTTGTATGTAACGGGGCGCCTTGAATTTCCATCTTGAATTTCAGTTTCGGATTTTATCATGTTTTCTATAATTTTAGCAATATGCCGTGCCTCTAAAATGTTCATATCGGTTTCATCAGTGCTGTCAATATCAATTATATCTAAGGAAAAATCAGTATCGTCTTTTTTAAAATAAGAAGCACCACAAATTAATTTTTCTTCATCAGTGTAGTTCATTTCTCCCAACTCTTCAGACATAAGTTGCTTAAAAACAAAATTTACACAGTTTATGATACCTCTTCTGCTCCTAAAGTTTTTTCCTAAAATAATTTTTGCCGGATAATTATTCTTTAAAGGACTATAAATTTCATATTTATCTTTTCTTCTTAAAAATATTTCAGGCATTGCTTGTCTAAATCTATATATGCTTTGCTTTACGTCTCCGACCATGAACATATTGGATTCATCACGTGAGATGGCACGAAATATCATATCTTGTGCTTCGTTTGTATCTTGATATTCATCAACAATTACTTGCTCAAAGTTTTTAGAAATCTCAATAGCATCCTCGGTTTTTTCAAACCCGAAAGCAGTTGGCTTGACTAAAAGCTTTAAGGTTAAGTGTTCTAGGTCCCCAAAATCTACAATTTTCTTTTCCTTTTTTAGTTCGTCTAGCTTACTTGAAAAAGCTTTGACGGTATCAAAGAGCTCAGCGACAATAAATCTTGTATTTTTTATGTCCCCTCGGCAGTCATCTGAAGAGATAAAGAAAATAGATAACAGTTTTTTTACTATATCCTTGGCTTCTTGCCTGTTAGAGAGAATATTATTTTTTAGTGGGTCATCGCTATATCCTACAAGGCGCTTTAAAGTGCTAAATTTAAAAAGGTGAAATGCTTTTGAAATGTCATTCCACGAACCAGTTTTGCAGGTTGCTTTTATGGAGTTTAAACAACATAAATCTGCCGAAAAACTGCTAAGGTAAGCTTCTGATATTTTAGCGTCTTCATTTATAAGTTCAATGGATCTTTTGATAAGGCTTGTGCAATGCTCGAGTGCACTTACAGCGTAGTCTATTAAGACTTTTCCCCATACAGTTTTCTCTGGTGGAATATCATTTTTGTACATTTCAAGTTTTTCATCAAGCCATTTTTCCGGAAAGGGGTGAGAGCGGATAAATTCATAAAGGAGGTTAATGGTATTTTCAAGTTTGCTGTCATCCTTAGAAGAACTAAATGCTTCCACAAGATTAAAAAATGACTTTTCCTTTGTGCCATATTTATGTTCAAGAACCTCTTTTATTGCCTGATTTTTTAAAATGAGTATTTCATTGGAGTCGCAAATTCTAAAGTCAGGGGAGATACCTAGCTTATAAAATTTTTCACGAATTAAATTGTTGCAAAAGCTGTGGATAGTACTTATATGCGAATTTGACATTAGAAGCTGCTGCCTTTGCAGGTTAAAGTTAAAAGGGTCATCTATTAAAAGCTCGGAAATTTTAGCACTTATACGCTCACGCATTTCACTGGCGGCAGCGTTTGTAAATGTTACAACTAAAAGCCTATCTGCATCGCAAGGGTTATTTTTATCACTTAGCATTTCAATTACTCTTTGTACCAAAACAGCGGTTTTTCCAGAGCCTGCTGCCGCTGATACCAAAATAGAGCCATTTCTTGCAGTTATAGCGTTGCTTTGTTCTTGTGTCCATTTGCGTTCAGCCAATATCTTCACCAACTTCCTTGTAAGAAAAACTATTCATAAGTTTGGATTTATCCACCTTTTTTATTTCTTTAAAATTATCTCCGTCCTCAAAAAGACAAATACTTTTATATGGGCAAAGGTCGCATGTATTAGTATCTGACACCAATGGTACAGATGAAATTTTACCTTGTTTTAAATCATTAGCCATGGTTGATACCATATTTTTTACATACTTTAAGATGCTTGACAGTTCATCGAGGCTGACAACTGAAGATGTAGCGGTAAATTCACCATTTTTTACTGTTGCAGGAAGGAAAGCACCTTTTGCGTCTTTTTCCATATCTAAAATTATTTCGGGATCCTTTAGTAAAAGTCCATTCATTTTTAATTGATTAAGTTTCATAGATTCTAGTTTTTGATCAGGAATATCTCTGTTGGCATTTACAATAGATGACTTCGCAGGCATATATAAAATTCCGGCAGGAACAACTTCACCATAAAGCTTTTTTCCATTTTGTAAAATTGCTGCCATATATATAAGCATTTGCATATTTAGACCATAAAGTACCTCATTTAAGGAAAATTTACGGCTTCCGGTTTTATAATCCAGTATTCGAACATATGTGCCATCACCTTTTTTTAATATATCAACTCTATCAATTTTACCTTCTATATAGACGTTTGTTCCATCATTAAGCTGAAGTTTTAGGGGTGGCAGTTTCCCTCTTGAAGACAACTCAAGCTCAAAGTCTGCAGGTGAAAAGCTGCTTTGTTGCAGTTCCGATGCAAGGTGTATAATAAGCGGCATGGCCGAATTTTTTACACGGTTTAAAAGATATGTAAAGCGCGGACCCTTATCTGACATTCCACCCAAAGCTTCATTAATATAGTCATTTAAAATGGCTGATACTTTACTGTATAATTCATCTTTTTCAAATGACAGAATATCCTCATATGAAAAAGATGAAAATATGCGTTCAAGAATAAAGTGCATTAATGTGCCATATCCCAGCGCATCAAATTTTACAGTTTTTCTTTCTTTGGCAAGCAGTGCATATTTGCAGAAAAATGAAAACTTGCATTTATAAAATTGCTCCACCTTGGAAGCAGATAGCCGTATGCTTTTGCCAAATAAATCTTTGCATAAGGTTTTATCTGAGACACAGAAATCTTTTTTACAGGAACTTCTGTTTAACGCGTCCATTTTTGTCTTATATTTTTCAGATTTGTAAAAAAAACATTTTAAGGTTTCTGAAAATTCCGTATAATCATTAAAATGCTTGGCACATAGTTCAAAGGCCGGTTCCGGTGAGTAAATACTGTCTATTAAATTATCTTCAGTTTGCGATGTTTCTACTACATTTTTTAAAATGCACCGAGTTTCTCGTATTATAGAAGATGGAATTTTTGCAGCACCCATAGATGTAGAACTAGAGTAGCTTATAAATAGTTTTTCGCTTGGAATGGAAATGGCTTTGTAAGCTAAAAATCTTTCATTTAAGGCAAGTCCTTGAAGAGAGTCAGATAAATTTAATCCTAAAGATAAAAGCTCTTTTCGTTCCGCATCGGTAAAAATTCCTGAAACGGCAGGTGTTCTAGGAAATTCCCCTTCTACAGCACCTATAACAAATGCAACTTTTATATTGTAGGAGCGAATTCTATCAGCTGAGCCAATGGTTACTTGGTCTAAATATTGAGGAATAAATGCGATATTGCTTGACTGAATAACTAATTTTAAAAGTTCTGCAAATCTTTTAGATGTAATATATTTTTGGTCTAAAATGGTAGCAGCTTTATCAAGTACAGATATAAGAATTTCCCACAGGCGAACCTGCTCTTTTGCAGAATCAACTAGTTTATCTTCAATTAATTGCTCAGAATATTTTTGTAGTTTTTCTGGAATAGCAAGCTCTTTTAATAATTCATAAACAGACTCAGACATACGTTTCCCGTTTGTATTTTTTGTTTTTTCTTCAAAACTTTTAAGAGGAAATATTACTTTTTTTCTAAGCATATTGATTTCATCTAAAGTTGTTTTAGCATTTTCATCCATAGGTTTACCAAGGCCAGTAGGATTTGATGTAAAATCTTGAAACCAGGAAGAGCCGGTTATAGACCAGAGGAAGACATAGTTTTCTAGTGTAGAAATTTCGTCTGTAGAAAGTTCTGTTAAACCTGTTTTGAGATATTTAAAAATAGCATCAGATGAAAAATTTGTATTTATAATCTCAAATGCGTATAAAATAAGAGACATAAGTGGTTTAGAGTCGATATTTTCACGGATATCCATAAAAAACGGGATGTTATATTTTTGCATGTAACAATCAATTATTCCCCTATATATTTCTTCGTTTCTACATATAACTGCAAAATCTTTATATCTATATTTGCCATTAATTGTGAGGTCTTTTATAGTTTTACAAATGAAATTCGCTTCGTCATATAGGTTATTTGCAGTATATATAACCACATTATCAACATGTTTATCATATTTAAGTTTTTGGGGACTGAAAATTTGTGATTCCAGAAAGGAAATATCATCTTTAGATCTTAAATTTTTATATAGATATTTATAGGGAGCAATCTTAATGCTGTTATTTTTCGCTAATGATAATATTCTTTTAATGTTTTTATTAACTTGAGAAAAAAGTGATAAGTCAAGATTATTAGAGCTTTGAGTAAAAGAATTTTCATCAGTACAAAAGGCCATATAGCAGTTTTTAGACTGTTTTAGTATAATTTCTAAAATGTTCAACTGCTGAATAGTAAAACCGTCAAATCCATCAATAAATACTTCGTAATCTGAAAAAAAATCAATGCTATTTAATGTGTCGCGCAGCCTGGATAAGTTATCAAGTGGATCTATGTAACTTTGTGCCAGTAAAGCTTCAAAAGCGTTTAAAATAATTGAGGTTTCATATAGTTTTGTTTTTAAAGTTCCGGGATTCAATTTAGAGGAGGTATCTAAAAGAAGATCGGTGTTTAAAGAGCAAAGTTTAAATTCCGTTAAAGCTGAAGTCATAAGTTCGATGAGCTCCATTTTGTTGGAGTTGCCTGAAAATATTTTAAGCTTATCCTGTACGGATTCTATGGCAAGACTCATTAACATCGTTCGATCTCCGGAATCAATTTGTTTTTTATTATTTTTACCGCATTTTAAGGAAACAAAGTCCACAAGGCGTGAAAAACTCATTACATTTACTTTAGATGCAAAGCATTCACCAAATTTATTTAATAAAGCGGTTTCGCTGTCAAAAGAGTTTTGCTCAGGAACAATAAGCATAACTTTGGTAGAGTTGCTTTTTAGTTTTTCTAATATTAAGTTGTGAATGTAGTACGTTTTTCCGCTACCGGCTCGACCCAATATTAAGTGTAGCAAGGAATCACCTCATAAAAGTTGAAATATATGATTCATTATAACATATCTCTCAAAATTATTCTCTTGTTAATGTTTCATAAAATAATCTTAATTTAAATGTGTGATTTGATCAAATGCCTGAAAATGTTGAATTGTTCTTATTGAGAAAAATGAAAGTTTTTTTGTGTGTTATAATAATAAAAAAGGAGGAAGAGATATGAAGAAGTTTATATCATCAATTTTAGTATTGGGTTTTACGGTAATGCCTATGAGCTATGTAGCGTTTGCTCAAGAGGAGACTAAAATATTAAGTGAAGTGCAAACTGAGACGGAGACAGAGTCTATACAAGCAGGAACGTCTGATAAGGAGCAAAAAGATCTTGAAATACAAGAGGATAATGATATTGATAAAAAATCTGAAGATATAAAAGAAGAAAAAGATGCACAAATTTGTACTGAAAAAGTTCAACGTGAGATGATATCGGGATTAACACAGAAAGACACGCAAGAGGAAAAATTTAAAGATATACAAAAAGATGTGAAAACTAATGAGGAATTCAAGAATTTTCAACTTTCCCCGGAAACAAAGAGCAAATTGAAAAAAATTGCTGTATCTTTGCCAATCTTTGTTGTAGGGGCAGTGGTAAGAGTCTTTTTTAACTATATTGTAAAAAACTCTGAAGATCAATTTAACGATTGTAATAAAGTATCGGTTGAAAGCTGTTGGTCTGCTATTAAAAACAATGTAAGTGTAGAAGAGGCATGGAGTGGATATAATAAATGTAAGGCTTTAGCTAAAAATGAATATTGCTCTAATGAATATACATTAATGAAAAATGCTAAAGTGCTGGATTTTGCTTTTAAGTTAGGTAAGTTTATATTTGATACATATAGAAAACAGCTATATTAAAACTTTGATAAAAAAAGATAGGTTAAAAAACCTATCTTTTTTTATAATATTTATCTTCAAGTAACCGTTTTGTCTTCTTTTTATGACCGGAACTGTGAACCTTCATTGCTTTAGGTTCAATTTCACCTTTATGATGTCCTTTTATTAAAACAAAGATAACAATTGCAATGCCAAGAATTATACATGTCCAAGCTATAATTCCAGCAAGAAAATTTTTCGATTTTGGGGTAGTTTCCTCTACTGGTGACATTACTTCGGGAAATATAATTTCATCCGATTCTACCTCTGGTAAATCTTCAGGAGTCTTTTGCTCTTCTTCACCTTCAGTGCCTTCGGCATCGGCTTTATTGGGGTCTTTGCTGTTTTCTTCACTGCTTTTCTGAATGGGTAAATGATTTTCATCTTTATGTTGATTTGTGTGAGACTCTACAGGGGGTGTACTGGGAGTGGGAGGAGCAACTGGGGCAGCGGGTACTGCAGGAGCCGCTGTATTTTGCGTGCTTGGAGTAGGATGTGGGGCCGGTGCGGTAGCTTCTTGAGCCGGTTTGGCAGCTTGAACTTTAGGTTGTGCTGTTGCTTCGGAAGGGGCAACAGTTTCGCTGCGATTTTTTGCTTCATTATTTTGAACAACGCTTTTTTGTTGGGGGGGATCTGCAGGAATGTAAGAAGGCTTGTCAGGAGAAGTATCCATAGCGCACACGGTGCAAAGTGACAAACTAGAAGTAGCCAATAAAATAGCAAATATTGAGGATATGAAGGTTTTTATTTTTTTTATTTTCATTTTAAATTCCTCCAAAATAATGCAAGAAGAATGAATAATAAACTTTAATAAACTATATTATATCATAATTTTTAATCAAAGCAACACTCAACACATAATTTTTTATATTGAACAAGTTATTTTTTTGTTTTTTGATATATGAAGAAGATATACTTTGAAATGCTGTCTAATTTTTGATACGGTTCTGAGAAGTCTATAGTAAAATATTTTCCCATAAATTTAAATTTTATAAAGTGGTTTTGATCATCATTTTTTAAAATGACCCAGGGAGAGTAGTCAGCAAAACCTATTTTTCTTGTGTTTTTTTCTACGACTATAAATCCTACAAATAGCATAAATAACAATTGAAATGTTATCATGCTGGATAAAATTATTTTTAACGACTTTTTATCTTTATTCATGCTTTAAATCTCCATTGTTATAATCCGTTAAATACATCGGCAAGAGCATTGCCAATAAATTCACCGGTATGTATGGCTTCATTTAAAGTGTTAACGTCGGAACCAACTTCTATTAAGAGAGAGCCATGAGTTTTATTCATGTTATATTTAGCTTTTTTTAATAGCAATGACCTTGTCATTCCGGGATATAATGTTTCAGCACTTCTTTGAAGCCTTAAAGCAAAACGCAAGTTATACTCCCAATCGGGAAAGGAAAGTGTGCCATCGGTATCGCAGCCAGCAATAATCATAATTTGAGCAGCTTTTTTTCCGCTAACAGAAAAGGTTGGCTTGATTTTTCCACGTTCATTATTTCCAATCGTATCTCTGTGAATGTCTAGAACAACTTGGATTGAAGGATATTTTTTCAAGTTTTCGTCTATAGTTTTTGCACTGCGATTGTAAGACCCATTAAAAGTTGGAGAATCATGGCAAGTAATATCGTGAACTGTTCCAAATCCAGATTTTTCAAGGCTTTTGCAAATTTCATCACCAACTCTTACAACATTATAATTACAGTTTTCTGTCCGTGGGTGAAAACTTTCATAATAAAATCCCTGATTTTTGTCCATAAATGCTTCACAGGTGTGAGTGTGGATAATTAGAATTTCAGGAGAACCGTCTCTTTTTAAGTTTATATCAGGGCGTCGGTTTAATTCTTCTGCAATATTTAAATCAAGTCCAGTCTTATTATTTACAAAGAAGTTTTCGTATTTTGTACCCGAGGCTCCAAAATGACTTTCTATTATTTTGTAAGTAGCCTCACCATCGGAGTGGGGAATTTCGAAAAGCGGAGGTTCATCTTGAAGTGAAGAAAGGTAGTTTTGGCTTTCTTGGATTTTTTCATTTGTATTTTTCCACTTTAAAGCTTTACATTTTGTGATTTCCGAAAAATCTAGATTATCATAAGAGGCGGTTTTAGCAGGTTTATTACATTGTTTATACGGCAAAAAAATGCTGCCAGCCATTATTTCTATATTATTAAGATTTTTGTTTATTATTTCATTAGTTTTGGAGGCCATACACACAAGACAAATTACCATTGCTGTGATGGAAGTTGGCATAAAAAATACTTTCAAAAATTTTTTTCCGTCCATGTTTTGTTTCACCTCATCGCATACCTTTAAATTTTATAACCAAAATAAAAATGCTACTTTTGCTACTTTAAAAGTTATGCCATGATAAACTTATTTATGCTTACATTAGTATACCAAAGATATAATATCTTCAATAGAAAAAAGTGGTTGTAGAGCACAGTTAATGGACATAGAAAGCAGTTTTGAGGCTCTTTCAATTAAAAGATCAATTTCTTTAGGTGTTACCATCATGCTAGCACCTTTAGGAGTTACTTTTTGATTTATGGTATCTCTGGATAAACTTTCATCTATGGAAGAGAAAAGATTAGCAGCAAGGGTTGTTGCATCTACTACAGTGGGAACACCAATACTTATAACCGGGATGCCCATTGTGTCTTTATTTATTGGAGGTCGGGAATTGCCGACACCAGATCCGGGGGAAATGCCATTGTTAGCAATTTGAATTGTGGTGCCAAGTCTACTGGTTTCCTTTGAAGCTAAAGCGTCAATGAGAATTAAGGCGCTGGGTTTTATTTTGTTTACAACGCTAAAAAGTATCTCACTTACTTCTATGCCGGTTTGGCCTAAAACTCCGGGAGACAACACAGCCACAGAGCGAAGATTTTCAAGGCCGGTTGATTTTGCAACTTCTCCGGTAATATGCCTTGTCGCAAGTATTGATTTTGCGGTTTTAGGCCCGAGGGCATCGGGAGTGATGTTATAATTACCAAGGCCCACAACCAATATTGTTCCGTTTATAGGAATTAAATAACTGATTTGTTTTGCAATAATTTCAAGACGTTTATCAGCACTTTTAAAGTCATCTGTTAGTGACGGCAGTTCTATAGTTATATATTCTCCAATAGGTTTTCCTAATTTTTCGGCGGCTTCTTTTGTATCTATGCTAATTTTTGTAAGTGTTAGTTCATCGTATTTTTTTTCTTCTTTTTGTATACCTTGAATGTTGTTCACTTCTTCAAGTTCTGTTGCTTCAATAGCTAAGTCGGTTCGAAAATTCACAGTTATCAATCCTTTCATTTATAATTATTATTGGATTGGAAAAAATATTTATACAAAAAAATGAAAACTTAATTTTAATAAAACAAATTTTACTATAAACAACGATAATCTTTGCTATAGTTAAATAATTAATTTCATATGCTATTTAACTTGAGAATATTTTTATTTTATGTTATTTTATATCATGATATAAAATAAATAAAGGAAGATAAAATGATTAAATTTATAAAAGGAATAGACGAATTTGTACTTAGTTATGTTTCTAAGTTTAAAAATAAAACTTTTAGTAGAATTATGGTTGTAATTTCAACAATGGGAAACAGTGGGCTTATATGGTTTGCAATAGCCATTCCATTAATTGTGAATAGACCATATAGGTTAATAGGAATAAAAATAATATTATCAATTTTGCTTACAGGCTTTTTAGGAGAGGTAATAGTGAAAAGAGCTGTTGGACGAGCAAGGCCGTCGAAATCGATTCTCCAAGAGGATTTACTTATAAAAAAACCTAAGTCGTATTCATTTCCATCGGGGCATACATCATCTTGTATAGGAGCATCAAGTACGATAGCCTTTTGTTGTGGGGCTTTATGCATACCGGCATTTATTTTTGCAGGATTAATGGCATTTTCTAGGCTATATTTAAAGGTGCATTATTTGTCAGATGTTCTTGCGGGAGCTATCTTAGGGGTTATATGCAGTGTTATTGTAAATGTTTTTATATTTTGAATAATGACATTAAACCATTAGGGCAAGTGATTTTTAGGCATCACTTGCCTTTGTTTATTATTCATTAAAAAGCAAAGAGAAAAATAGATATATTGTACAGTCACACAATGGAAATTTAATAAAAATTATGGTACAATTAGTGTTACAAAGGTGAACTTTGTAAAATAGTTAATAAATAAAAAAGGAGAAGTTTTATGAAAAAGAAAATTATTGCATCTGCGTTAGTGGCTTCTATGGTGGCTACCAGTGTAGGTTTAGCAAATTGTTCAGCCATGGAGATAGCAATGCAAGATGAAATTTTATCTAGTAGTGACTTTACTTCATTTGCAAACGTAAAAACTCCTCAACCTACTTTTAAGGAACAGTTAGCTAATGTCTGTGGAGAAAATACTAATAAAGCTCTGTGTGCAGGTAAAAAAACATGGTTTTTAGGCAAAACAGGATTAGAAGAAGCTAAAAATATTGTAAATAAATTGGGCAAATTTGTCGGAGCACAAAAAGATGCAATGGTAGTTCTTAGCTCTTTGCCGTGGATAGCACGTTCTGCTGCTACGTATGCGGGATTTTTAAAGAATAAAATTTTACCACGCAAGCAACTTGAACCAGATGAAATAATGGTAAACCTTGTTGAAGGATTTAAAGAGGTAAAAGGACAAGCAGAGCCAAAGAAAAAAATAGTACAAGCAATAGGCGGAATTGCAGTTAATAAACAAATGGCTAAGAAGTCAAAGGATAAGTATAAACAAGGGGACATTATATATCTTATTGGACCATCTGGCGTAGGGAAAACTCTTTCAGCTGAAATTTTAGCTAAAGCTATTATGGGCAAATATAAACCATTGACTTTAAACTCTGCTAACGTTGACTTGACATCTAAATCAACAATTAGACTTCAGTTATTTGGGCTACAATCAAGTTTTTATTATGGTGGCAATGACATGAAAGAACAAGCAAATCTTGTTCAATACATCAAGACAAATCCAGGTGGTGTCGTTATCATAAATGAATATGATAAAATGCTTGAGAAGGATCCGACGATTGATGAAGTTTTTAGAGCAATAGTTGATGACGGTGTAGTTGGTATTCAAGGGCAAAAAATTGACTGTTCCGGTATAACATTTATTATCACTTCTAATGAAAGCACGGCATCTGCAATTGGTGCTAATTTAGATGCAACAAAGGATGATGATACTGATTCGCGTGCTCAAGTTAAGCATGATGATAATACTGGTTCGCGTGCTCAAGTTAAGCATGATGATGGTACTGGTTCGCGTACTCAAGTTAAGCATGATAAGTCATTTATGAACCGCGTAAGCCTTGTAGAGTTTGAAAACTTAAAATACGAAGATTATAAGGAGATAGCAAAAGATGATTTTGAGAAGATAGCAAAATACTTTGAAGAGGAATACGGTATTCAAGTAATTGTTGACGGTATGATTGACGGTGCAGCAAAAAGAGCAGAGAAGATTAATCAAGGCAGCAGACCAATAATTAGAGATATGCATAATAGCTTTAATAATATTCTCCTAGCTAAAATAAAAGAAGATAAAATAGGTAAAAAGAAGCAAGGCCTTTTTCAAACTCTCAGAGCAAAAATAAGAAAAGATGAAACAGAGAAAAATGCAGAGGGAAAAACTTTTAGTGCTTTCTATGATTCAGATAAAGACGAATTCCAAATTTTTGAGATTAATAAAGATGGAGAGATTGTAAGTACAACTAAAGCCGGAATAGTTTTTCAGGCTGAGCTTGATGAGCAAATTCGTAAGGAAAAAGCTTTAGAAGATGCCAATAAATCTAAAGAAGAAAAAGCACCTGAAGAGATAGATTTAGAAAAAATGTTAGCAAATTTCAATATTGAGGGGGCAATAGCAAGTTAAATTGGGTCATTAGGCCCAATTTAACTTGGGAGAGTATATGGTGAAAGGATTTAAAATTATAATTAGTTCACTTCTTTTAATGTCTATGGTTATGCCTACAATGAGTGTAGGCGCCATGCCTTTATGGCAGCGAGGTCAACAACCAATGATGGGTAGAGAAGGGAACAAGCAGATAATAGGTATAAATATTGATAGAATGTATAAAATATGTGGAATGTGCAAGGGTCTATATAAATTATTAGAAAAATTTGAGCCTGATTTAGATAAAATAGTTGTAGATAAATTAAAGAAAAGCGTTGTAAATATATATAATAAAATTACTGGCAATGAGCCAATTGAAGAAGATGAATTGGCTTATATGGAAAGAGTAATGGAAAATTTGGAAAAAGATTTAAATAAATTGGTGGTTGGACAAGAAACCCAAAAGAAGGAGATCATAGAAGCTGTAGGGGGAGCTTTAAATGAAAGATATATTGAGGGTGAGGGCAAGAGTAAAGCAAAAGTTTTATATCTAGCAGGTCCTTCAGGAGTAGGAAAAACTTATGTTGCTGAAGTTATATCCAAAGCTTTAAATAAAGATGGAGAAACACATATAATAGATCCGGTAAGTATAATTCCGAATGATAAAGGAAATGGACAATATAAACTTAAAGCATCAGATGTATTTGGAATAAAATCTGATATATATTATTTTTTGGATAAAGAAAATCGCCCCAAAAGTATTGTAGACTATGTAGAAGAAACAAAACATCCTGTTATAATGATAGAAGAATATGATAAAATGTGGAGCAAAGACTTGGAAAACCTTCTTAGAACTATTGTTGATCAAGGAAAAGTGAATATAGATGGGAAAGTTATAGATTTTTCTAAAGCAATATTTATTATTACATCAAATGAAGATCATTGTTCGCTTTTTAATTGTAATTCAGATGAACCTGATAAAGACAAAACCGGTTCAAGGACAAAAATAAAACATGATATAACTGCTATGAATAGATTTAAGCTTATAGAATTTGACAATTTAAGTAATGAGGACTATAAACAACTAGCTAAAAAGTTATTTAATGAAGTTGCAGAAAATTATAAAAATAAATATAAAATTACAGTGAATACGGATGGCATGCTTGATGGCACAGCAAATAAAGCTGAAAAAATTAATAGAGGAGCTAGACCTATTATTAATAACATAAAAACAAGCTTAATTTACGCGGTAAACAAAACAAGGAAGAATTGCGAAGGAGTAAATTCTTTTAAAGCTAGTTATGATGAACAAAAGGGCGAAATTAAAATTACTGGGGTTGACCGAAAAGAAGGAGAAGATAGTTGCGAAAGCGTATTCCCTGTTAAATTTTATGAAGATGAGTCTTCGCCAAATGAACCAGATGAGGTTTCGTCACTTGAATTAGATGGAGATAAAGAAGAATTTGTTGATCTTAATACTATTGATTTTCCAATGACGCTAAATTATGTTTTGCAATAGTTGAATAAAAAAACATTTTAAGGTATAATAAAAACAAGCCCATAACCCCCAACGGGTTTATGGGCTTGTTAATGCCACTTATGTAATTTTTTTACGCATTTACTTGAACAGGAACAGCAAATTCTTTTAACTTTTCTTTAAAATCAGCCGGACAATTAACCGGAACTTCAACTTTTAATGGGATAGAAAGGTCAAGCCCGAAAATACCCATGATTGATTTTCCGCTTATTACATATTTATCAGAATAAAGAGTAACAGGAAAATCATACTGACTGGTTAATGAAACAAATTTTTTAACTGTTTCAATATCAGATAATAAAATGTCCGTTTTATACATTTAATTTACCCCCACAATAGAACCTATTAAAATACCTTACATAACTAATGTTATCAATATAAGTCAATAAGGTCAAGGAATTTTAAAAAATTTATTTTAAAAAATTTTAAATCTGTATGAATATTTAAATTTGGAGAGATATGATGAAAATTTTTATATTAACTTTCGGTTGTAAAGTAAACCAATATGAGTCTGAGTATATAAGAGAAATGCTGAGTGGGAATGGCTATAACCTTTCTGACGGAATAGAGGATGCGGATGTAATAATTGTAAATTCATGTACAGTAACAGCTCAAAGTGATCACAAGATAAGGCAATCCCTACATAAGGTCAGGAGGGTTAACCCACAGGCAGTAATTGTTTTAACGGGCTGTATGGTACAGGCTTTTCCGGAACAATCATCTAAGCTTCTAGAGGCAGATATATTAGTTGGAAATAAGGAGAAAAAGGATATTCCTTTGCTTATTGAGGAGTTTTTAAAAAAACGAAGAAAGATTGTAAATGTAAGTGACTATAAAAATGATGATGTCTTTGATAAAATGGGAATTGATAGTTTTGATGGAAGGACAAGGGCATTTTTAAAGATTCAAGATGGTTGTAACCGTTTTTGCTCATACTGTATTATTCCCTATGCAAGAGGTAGGGTTCGATCGAAGCCTTTGAATGACATAAGCGAGGAAGTTAAAACTTTAGCGCTAAGGGGTTATAAGGAAATTGTTTTGGTAGGAATAAATTTATCTGCCTATGGTATAGATTTCGGAAAGACTCTTTACGATGCCATAGAAACAGTAAATGCGGTACCTGGCATTGAAAGAATTAGACTCGGTTCACTGGAGCCTGAACAGATGGATGAATTTGAAGTAAAACGGTTATCTAAATTAAGCAAGTTATGCCCCCAATTTCATTTATCACTTCAAAGTGGCTGTGATGAAACCTTAAAAAGAATGAATAGGCATTACAATTCAGAAGGGTATTATAAAATAGTTGAAAATATTAGAAAGTACTTTGCAAATCCGGCAATAACTACAGATATAATGGTTGGATTTGCAGGAGAAACAGAAGAAGAATTTAAAAAGTCACTTGATTTTGTAAAAAAGGTCGGGTTTGCGAAGATTCATGTTTTTCCATATTCGATTCGCCCAGGCACAAGGGCAGCTTCTTTTTCAAATCAAATTACCAAAGCAGATAAAAGTAAAAGAAGTCAGCAGATGATAAAAGTTGCTGAAGATTTAAGAAGCAATTTTTTAAACAAGCAGGTAGGTAAAACTTATAAAGTCCTTTTTGAAACTAAGGCAGAAAATGGAATATATGAAGGTTATACTACTAATTATATACCTGTCAAGATAAAAAATTTCCAGGATATATCAGGTAAGATTTTAAATGTAAAAATCACCCATGCGTTTCAGGACTACTGTGTTGGTGAGCTAATATAAGCGAAAAGCTCTCAGTTTTTTAACTGAGAGCTTTTTCTATTTATGACAGCCATGAGAATCACAGCAATTGGGTATTTCTCCGACAAACGGAGTGGGATCTATACCTTGCCTTGTGTAATAATCGGCAATTGCACTTTTTATAGCTTGCTCCGCAAGAACTGAGCAGTGAACTTTTACTGGTGGCAATCCATCAAGAGCGTCCATAACAGCTTTATTTGTAAGCTTCAAAGCATCATCAATGGTTTTGCCTTTTACCATTTCTGTTGCCATAGAGCTGGTTGCAATTGCAGCGCCGCAGCCAAATGTTTTAAACTTTACGTCTGCAATAATTCCATTTTCAACTTTTATATACATTTTCATTATATCGCCACATTTAGGGTTACCAACTTCACCAATACCATTGGCATCTGTCAATTCCCCAACATTACGAGGATTTGAGAAATGATCCATAACTTTATCACTATATAACATTATTTCACCTACTTTTTTTAAATGATTTTTATTTATTTGCAATTATATTTTCCCACAAAGGAGACATATTGCGAAGATTTTCGATTATTGGAGGAAGGACGCTTAAAATGTAATCGATGTCTTCGGTTGTGTTAACATCACTTAAACTAAGCCTTAACGAGCCATGAGCAATTTCATGTGGTAGACCTATTGCTAAAAGAACATGGCTTGGGTCAAGAGAACCGGAAGTACAAGCAGAGCCGGAAGAAGCACAAATTCCTTTTGCATCAAGCATTAATAAAAGAGACTCCCCTTCAATGCCGCTAAAGCTGATGTTCACGTTTCCCGGAAGGCGCTGGGTTCTATCACCGTTTAGTCTAGTGTAAGGGATTTTTAAAAGTTCATCGATAAGCCTATCTCGCATTGTTTTAACCCTTTCAACGCGGGCGTCCATGTCTGAGTATGCATCAGAAAGAGCAACGCTTAGTCCAATAATCCCGGCGACATTTTCAGTACCAGCTCGGTGCCTTTTTTCTTGAGCACCACCTTCTATTAAGTTTTGCAATTTTACACCTTTTCTAATATAAAGTGCACCGACTCCCTTAGGCCCATGAAATTTATGCCCAGATAAAGAAAGCAAGTCAATATTTTGTGCTTTAACATCTATATGGACATTACCAACAGCTTGAACAGCGTCAGTGTGAAACAGAACCTTCATATCTTTGCAGATTTTACCTATATCAGATATAGGCTGAATAGTCCCAATTTCATTGTTTGCATACATTATGGAGACGAGTGCAGTATCAGGTCGAATTGAATTTTTAACATCATCAGGCTTCACAATTCCATTTTCATAAACATCAAGATAAGTAACACTAAAGCCTTCTTTTTCAAGCGCTTGCATGGTATGCAGTACAGCGTGATGTTCAAATTTACTGGTAATCAGGTGTTTTTTACCCTTTTTTGCAAGCTCGTGTGCAATACCTTTTATGGCCCAGTTATCAGATTCACTTCCACAGGAAGTAAAAAAGATTTCATCTGATTCAGCGTTAAAATAAGTAGCAATGTTAGCTCGAGCTTCTTCTACAGCTTTTTTTGCTTCTCTGCCTACCGAGTACACACTAGAGGGGTTTCCAAAAGATTTTTCGTAATATGGCAGCATAGCATCTACAACATTTCTAGAAACAGAGGTTGTTGCAGCGTTATCTGCGTAAACTGTTTTTATCATTAAAGTCACCTTCATAAAATAATTCAAATTTGTACATAATCATTATATTCCATGTTATGGTTGTTTGCAATATTTGCATTAGAGAGTTGCGTTTAAGGCCGCGTTTACAGCAAGCCTGTCACAGCGTTCATTTTCAGGATGCCCATTATGTCCACGAACCCAGATAAATTTTACATTATGCTTGTCTAAAACTAGTAGTAGTTTTTCCCATAAATCCTTATTTAATGCCGGCTCTTTTTTTGTACGCATCCAATTATTTTTCTGCCATTTTTCAGCCCAACCCTTGGTAATTGAATTGCATACATATTGGGAATCTGTGTACAATATAATATCGCAGGGTTCTTTAAGGGCAGAAAGAGCTTCTATAACAGCAGTTAGTTCCATTCTATTATTTGTAGTTTCTGCAAAGCCCCCAGAAAGCTCTTTTTCAGTACCGTTATAGCGTAATATAGCGCCCCACCCGCCTGGGCCTGGATTTCCTTTACAAGCACCATCTGTGAATATTTCTACTTTTTTCATAATGCACCTACTTTCCAGATGAACATATTAATTATATCATTTATTTTATATATATCAATAAAGAAATCTGCCCTTTTATTATATTTTAGCGATTATCACCTTTTAATATTGATTTAATTGGGATGATTATTCGACTTGACATTTGGCTATGAAAAGTGATAGAATAAAAATAATGATTGTGTTCGGTTTTTATAATAAAATTTTGAAGATATATGCAGAAAAAATATTTTTATAGAAGTTAATTTTATAAAATTGTTTAACTCGGCACCGTTGCGAGAAAAACTCAGTGCATACCTTTTAAAGTAATAATCAATGGAGGTCTTTTTGTGATCAAAGGAAAAAATGTAGAAACAGAAAATAAAGGGAAAATACAAGCAAAGCAAGGGGAAGCTGCTAATTCAAAAAAAATAGCTTCCAGAGGTTCTAGACTCTCTAAGAGTAGTACAAAGAAAACAAAAAATACGGAATCAGTGTTAGATGAAAACACTAAAAAAAATACAAATTGGAATAACAAAGGCTATAGAAAAAAAAATACACAACCAAATTCAAAAAATCCTAAGAGAGGCCAGCAAAAACTGCCATCAATAAAAGTTTCATTTTTAGGTGGGCTTAATGAAATAGGAAAAAATATAACACTTTTTGAGTGCAATGATGACATGTTTATTCTTGACTGTGGTATGGCTTTTCCAGACTCTGATATGCTGGGAGTAGACTTAGTAATTCCGGATTTTACTTATGTAGAGAAAAATTTTGATAAAATAAAGGGTATAGTTTTAACCCACGGCCATGAAGATCATATAGGCTCTTTGCCATATCTTTTAAGAAAAGTAAATATACCTATGTATGGAACATCGCTTACAATAGGTTTAGTTGAGAGCAAACTTAAAGAACACAGTCTTTATGATAAAGCAAAGTTAAATGTTATTAAAGCAGGGCAAACTATCAAAATTGGGTGCATGAAAATTGAATTTATTCATGTTAACCATTCAATTCCTGATGCAATTGGTATAGCAATACATTCTCCTGCTGGAACAATAGTTCATACCGGTGATTTTAAAGTAGATTTTACACCGAACCAAGGAAAAACAATTGATTTGGGCTCCTTTGCAAGGTTGGGAAATGAAGGTGTTTTGGCACTTATGGCAGACTCTACAAATGCTGAAAGACCTGGATATACGCTGACAGAACAAAAAGTTAGCGCATCTTTCGATACGCTGTTTAAACGCGCAGAGAAGGAAAGGATAATTATAGCATCCTTTGCATCAAATATAGGCAGGATACAGCAAATAATTAACTGCGCTGTAAAATATGGACGCAAAGTTGCCTTTTCAGGTCGTAGTATGATAAATTATATAACTATAGCTGATGAATTGGGATTTTTAGATATTCCAAAAGGTGTTATAATTGATATAGATTTACTTAGCAGATACCCGAAAGAGCAAGTTGTATTGCTCACAACAGGAAGCCAGGGGGAACCTATGTCAGCACTGTCTAGAATGGCTTATTCAGATCATAGAAAAGTAGAGGTCGGCCCTGGTGACTTTATAATCATTTCTGCGAATCCTATTCCTGGAAATGAAAAGATGGTAGGGTCTGTCATAAATGAACTTATGAAGCACGGTTGTACGGTTGTGTACGAATCTATGTATGATGTTCATGTTTCTGGTCATGCTTGCCAAGAAGAACTTAAGCTTATGCAGAGCCTTGTAAAGCCTAAATATTTTATTCCTGTACATGGTGAGCAGAAACACTTGATACGTCATGCTGAAGTTGCAGAAAAAATGGGGATAGATAGATCACGAATTTTTGTAGGTGACATTGGAGATCAAATAGAAATAAATCGAGATTATATTAAACATTTAGGTAAGGTTCCTGCAGGAAGAGTGTTCGTTGATGGCTTGGGGATTGGAGATGTAGGTAATATAGTCCTTCGGGATAGAAAACATTTAGCTCAGGATGGATTGATTGTTGTTGTCTGTACGATGGACTCTGCATCGGGTCAAATTGTTTCCGGCCCAGATATAGTGTCAAGAGGGTTCGTATATGTGAGAGAATCGGAGCCACTGATGGGTAGCGCAAAAAAAATGGTGGTTGAAGTTTTGGGAAAATGTCGGGAAGAAGGAATAAAAGAATGGGGAGCATTGAAATCAAGGATAAAAGATGAGCTTTCAAGATTGTTTTATGACCAAACTAAAAGAAGCCCGATGATTTTACCGATAATTATGGAAATTTAAAAGTTTAAAGTAAAAAGGGGGATAGGCACATGTGCAAGGATTAGCTTTTGAGGTTAGTCTATTGCAGTGTGCTGCTTTTTTGAAAAATACTTTTTTAAAGTCAGCTTTTTTTATTTTGGCAATAATCATATTTGCTTTGGCAGTTTGGAGTTTTACAATTAATAAGTATATTTTTCTCATGCTAATCCTCTTGTCTTTGGGAATTTTTTTCCTTGCTATGCTTAACGATTCAAGAACTAAAGGTACAAGCAAAAAGCTTTTGAAAGATTCTGCACTTATGTATTTTACACTTAACAAAAACTCCATTGAGAATATTTTTTTCCCAATATGTATTGTAAAAGATGGATTCATTGTTTGTGCAAACACCCTTTTTAAAAACAATATTTGTCAAAGTAAGGACTGTGAGGGTGTTAAGCTCGATAGCCTGTTTTCGCAAAGAACTGTTGAAAATATAAATACGCATAATTTTATAACAGAGAATATTAATGACAGGAAATACGAAATTTTTACCATAGGCCAAGATGATTTTTCGTTAATCTGTTTTCGAGAATGTCTAAATAATGAAATAAGGCCTATGAAGAATAATTATAAATTTAGCATAGGGATGATTGTATTTGATAACAAAGAAGAAATTTTAAGGGAGAGCAGTGAGGAAGAAAATTCAAAGGTAATATCGCAATTAGAACAAAAACTTCAAAGGTGGATATCAAGTACCTCTGGATTTTTAAAGAAACTTAGTGATAATAAATACTTAGCATTAATTGAAGAAAAAGATTTGAAAGTTTTTATCAATGATAAATTTGGAATATTGGAAGAAATACGAGAAATAAGGCTTGATGATAATAAGGTAGCAACAATCTCAGCCGGGTTTAGCAAGGGGGCCTCGACTTTTAAAGATGGAGAACAATGGGCCAAAAACGCTTTAAGCATGGCCCTCGGCAGAGGCGGTGACCAGGTTGTAGTAAAGAATAATAAATCGTATGATTTTTTTGGTGGAGTTTCCAAAGGGACAGAGAAGCTTGATAAAGTAAGAACAAGGGTGATAGCAAATACACTTGTTGAGCATATAAAAATGAGCGATTGTGTACTTATAATGGGGCACAAATATTCGGATCTTGACAGTGTAGGAGCATGTGTTGGCATGTGGAGTGCGATATCGAAAGGCCGAAAGAAACCATCTTATATTATAATTAATAAAGATATGACGTTGGCACCTGCTTTAGTAAAAACTATAGAGAACTCTAGCGAGGAAGAGATTTTTATAAATGAGGAAATGGCTGCAGATTTAATTACAGATAAAACACTTTTGATTATTATGGATACACACTCCGCTCATTTTGTTGAAAGCGAGGAAATTTATAATAGAAGCAAGAAAACGGTTGTTATTGATCATCATAGAATGATGGTTAATCATATTAAAGATGCAATTGTATTTTTCCATGAACCGATTGCGTCATCAGCGTCAGAGATGGTAACAGAGCTGGTACAATATATGGGACCTTGTACTTTAAATAATTTTGAAGCACAGGCTTTACTGGCTGGGATTATGTTGGATACTAAAAATTTTGTGTTAAAAACAGGTGTTAGAACTTTTGAAGCAGCAGCTTTTCTAAGAAAGAAAGGTGCAGACACGGTTGCAGTAAAAAGGCTTTTTTCTAATTCTATAAATACGTATAAAGAAAAATCACACCTTGTGTCATCAGCAGAAATTTTTAACAATTGTGCGGTGGTTTTGGCACCTAAAGAGTTGCCGGATATGAAATTGGCAGCAGTTCAGGCTGCAGATGAACTTTTAGAAATAGAGGATGTGAGAGCATCTTTTGTCATATATCCGGAAGGAGAGTCTGTAAGTATATCGGCAAGGTCAATGGGAGATGTAAACGTACAGGTTCTAATGGAAAAGCTTGGTGGTGGGGGGCATCAAACTATGGCTGGTGCAAAGATAGAAGATCAGACACTCTCGAAGGTTAGAGAAATGGTTATAGATATTATTACCAACACAAAAATAAATGTTGGAAATGAAAATTTGAAAGGATGATATAAATGAAAGTTATATTGCTAGCTGATGTAAGGGGAAGCGGAAAAAAAGGAGATATCGTTAATGTAGCTGATGGGTACGCTAGGAATTGCTTATTACCTAAGAAGCTTGCGAAGGAAGCTACAAATCAAGCTTTAAGTGAACTTAAAAATGAGCAGGCATCAAAACAACATAAAATTGATGAAGAGATAAAAAGGGCAAAAGAAGCTGCAAACAAAATAGATGGTAAAACCGTACACATTTTTGCAAAAAGTGGTGAAGGTGGAAAACTTTTTGGATCTGTTACGGCAAAGGAGATATCCAGTGCACTTAAGGAAGCATATGGGGTTAGCGTAGATAAGAGGAAAATAAACATTGGTATGGAAATAAAGGCTTTTGGAAGTTATAACTGCGAGATAAAACTTTACTCAGGCATATGTGCTAAAGTTACAGTTATGGTAGGGGAAAAATAAAAATGTCGGAATTTAAAGTTACGACAGGTTACGATGGCTTAAATTTGCCGTTTAGTTCAGAAGCAGAGCAATCGGTTTTAGGAGCAATATTACTTGATTCGCAGTGCTTAAACCAGGTTGCAGAGATTCTTCCCAAACCTGAATATTTTCATCTTTCAAACCATAGATTAATATATTCGGCTATGCTTGAAATGTTCACCTTAGGGCAACCGATAGATTTTATTACCGTACTTGAGAAATTAAAGAAAGAAACTTCATTTGATGAAGTCAATGGAAAAACATATTTGCTTCAGCTTGCACAAATTGTTCCCTCAATTCAAAATGTTGAAAATTATGCAAAGATAGTTCGTGACAGCTATGATGTAAGAACTTTAATGATGGTTGCAAGAGATATAATAGAAGATGCGTCAAACGGGTTAAATGAGGCATCTGTTTTGCTTGATTCGGCAGAGCAAAAGATTTTTGATATAAGACGTGGCAAAAATATGCAAGGCCTAGTTAGGATAAATGAAACCCTGATAGAAACTTTTGACAAGCTTGACATTTTAAACTCGGAGGATAAATCACAATATCAAGGAGTATCAACAGGAATTAGAGATTTAGATACAACTTTGACAGGACTTAATAAATCGGATTTAATTTTATTAGCAGCAAGACCTGGTATGGGAAAAACTAGCTTTGCTTTAAATATAGCGAGAAGTGTTGCTGTAAGGGAAAAAAAGAAGGTTGCATTTTTTTCTCTTGAAATGACGAAGGAGCAGCTTACATCAAGACTTTTGTCAACGGAATCTTTGGTTCCAGCAATTAAATTAAAAACTGGGAAACTTGATGAAAATGAGTGGGTACGAATTATTGAGGCTGGGGATATTTTATCTAAAACAGAAATATATTTTGATGATACTCCCGGGATAACTGTGCCAGAAATGAAAGCAAAACTTAGAAGACTAAAAAATGTTGATTTAGTTGTTATAGACTATTTGCAGCTTATGTCCGGAGGTCGGAGGATAGACAACAGGGTGCAAGAAATTTCTGAAATAACAAGGAACTTAAAGATAATGGCAAAGGAGATCAATGTTCCTGTGGTTACTCTATCTCAGCTATCTCGTGCTAGTGAACAAAGAAGTGATCATAGACCGGTTTTATCAGATTTGCGTGATTCGGGATCTATAGAGCAGGATGCAGACGTGGTTTTGTTTCTTTATAGGAATGATTATTATTCTGGTTCTGAAAATGAAGACGAAGATGATTATGATAAAAACGGCGGAGAGTGCATAATCGCAAAAAACCGTCACGGGGAAACGAGATCTGTACCACTTCATTGGCAAGGAGAGTTTATGCGCTTTACAGCTAAGGAGGGCGCAAGGCTTGAAAGATAACATTTGTGAAAAGATAAAAGTTAATATTGGTAAATACAAAATGATAAGTGCCGGAGATACCATAGTGATTGGTACCTCCGGAGGAGCTGACTCAATGGCGTTGTTAAAGTTTTTTATTGATAGTAAAAACTTTTACAACATAAAAATTATAGCAGCACACATTAATCACTGCTTACGAGGCTGGGAATCCGATAGAGATGAGAATTTTGTTAGAGAATTTTGTGATAAAAGCAATATTGATTTACGGGTTTTAAAAACGGATGTAAGTAGCCTTGCGAATGAATCGGGTATGGGTATAGAGGAATGTGCAAGGCATGTGAGATATAGTTTTTTTTATGAGTTGGCAAAAGAACCAAATTCCAAAATTGCAACAGCACATACGTTATCTGACAATGTGGAAACGGTTATTTTAAATTTGTCAAGGGGAGCAGGCCCAGCTGGACTAAGTGGAATACCGGCAGTTAGAGGTAAAATAATAAGACCGATACTCTGCTTAAAAAGAATAGAAACAGAAACTTTTTGCAAAGAAAACAACATTAGTTTTGTGACTGACAGTACTAATTTAAGCCGAAATTACTCAAGAAACAGGGTAAGGCTAGATGTAATACCGGTACTAAAAAAGTTGAATCCATCTTTAGAGAACTCCGTAAGTAGACTTATATTTACGCAGGAACAGGATAATAAATATTTTGAAGAACAAGTTGCTTCTTTACTAAATGAATTGGAATGTGGAAAAGATGAATATTTGCTTGCAAAGGTTAATATTTTGCCATTTTCCCTTAAATCAAGGTTTGTTTTAAGGGCAGCGAATAGGTTTTTAGATAAAAATTTAGAGTTTATCCATGTAATGCTAATTTTAGAAATGATGGCAAAAGGAAGCGGAAGTGTTAATTTTTCAGAAAATGCATATGCAGGAGTAAAAGGCAAGAAATTAATTTTTTATAATGGGCCAGAGAAAGTTAAGAGTATTGAAGAAAGTATTTTACCAATTAGGAGTTTACAAATAGGTAGCAAAAAAATAATATTTAAGTTAATTGACAAAAAAGAATATGAAGAAAAATTAAAAATTCACAAATTGTTATTTATTAATGCAATTGATTATGATACAATAAATAATGGCACTGTTATTAGAAATAGGCGCAGTGGAGATAAATTTTGCCGATATGGAAGAAATGTTACAAAAACGATTAAAAAACTTTTTAATGAAGAAAAAATTCCTATTGAAAAAAGAGATAAAATTTTAATGCTGGCAAATGCCAGTAATATTCTCTGGATAGAGGGTCAAGGAGTGTCTTCTGAAGCAAAAGTTAAAGAAAGTACAAAAAAGGTAATACTTATTTTTGAGGAGGAAACTAATAATGCTCAATGATATTGAGAGGGTATTAATAAGTGAAGGGGCAATACAGCAGAAGGTTAGGGAATTAGGGGAACAAATAAGCAAAGACTATGCTGGAAAAAATTTAATGCTAGTAAGTGTTTTAAAAGGTTCTGTAGTATTTATGGCAGACTTAATGAGGGCTATAAAAATAAATTGTAAGATTGATTTTATGTGCGTTTCAAGTTATGGATCAGGAACACAGACTAGTGGAGAGGTTAGGCTTATAAAGGATCTTAGCACACCGCTTGAGGGCTGTGATCTTTTAATAGTGGAAGACATACTAGATAGTGGTATGACTTTAGACTATATTACAAGAATTTTAAATGAAAGAAAACCGAAGAGCATTAAAATTTGTACTCTCCTTGATAAACCTTCAAGAAGGAAAGCGAAAATTTATGCTGATTATTCAGGTTTTGAAGTTCCTGATGAGTTTGTAGTTGGTTATGGTCTTGATTATGATGAAAGATACAGAAATGTTCCGTTTATAGGAATTTTGGATCCACGTGTTTACAGCTAAAGATTTTTACATATAAACCTCAATAAGGAGTGAGTTTTAATTTGGATATGAAAAAAACACTTAGAAATATGTTGTTTTATATAGGGATTCCTATTTTAATAATAATTGTTATTTTGACTTTCTTTAATGCAAATTCTAAAAAATCAGAGGTTTACTCAGATATAATAAAATATTTTAAGGATCAAAGGGTAACAGAATACAGCATGAATCTTGGCTCTGGGGCCATGAAAATAAAGCTTGACGATAATACGGAAATTGAATATACAGCTCCTAGTGTATCGTGGGTGAGGGAAGACATTAAAGATTATGTAAAAGAATACAATGAAGCTCATCCCGATGCCCAAATGAAACAGGAACTTATAAGAGCTAGTGAAAATTCTTGGTGGACATCGCTTTTGTTAAATGCTGTGTTATTTATTGGCTTAGGACTTTTATGGTGGCTGTTTATGCGTAAAGCAATGTCAGGATTTGGCGATGGTGGCAAGGGAATGGCCTTTGGAAAAGCTAAAATAAAAAATATGAATGATGAAAAAAGGAAAACGACATTTGCTGATGTAGCAGGCGCAGATGAAGAAAAAGAAGAGCTAAAGGAGCTTGTTGAATTTTTAAAGAATCCCAAAAAGTACAATGAGCTTGGAGCTAGAATACCTAAGGGTGTTTTACTTGTAGGCCCTCCAGGCACGGGAAAAACCTTGCTTGCAAGAGCTGTTGCTGGTGAAGCGGGGGTACCATTTTTTTCAATATCCGGCTCAGACTTTGTTGAAATGTTTGTTGGTGTAGGTGCTTCGAGAGTAAGAGACTTATTTGAGCAGGCGAAGAAAAACTCACCTTGTATTATTTTTATAGATGAAATTGACGCGGTTGGACGCCAACGTGGAGCAGGCTTAGGTGGAGGCCATGATGAACGAGAGCAGACTTTGAACCAACTGCTTGTTGAGATGGATGGCTTTGGTATAAACGAGGGCGTAATAATGATAGCTGCAACCAACAGACCAGATGTTCTGGATCCGGCGCTTATGAGGCCCGGAAGATTTGACCGTCAAGTTATGGTTGGGCACCCGGATATAAAGGGAAGAGAGGACATTTTAAAGGTGCATTCTAAAGGCAAACCTTTAGCACCGGATGTTGAACTTTCAACTATTGCAAAGTCCACAGCGGGATTCACTGGTGCAGACCTTGAGAATCTATTAAATGAAGCGGCACTGCTTGCTGCAAGGCGAGATTTAAAGGCGATTACCATGGAAGAAATTCAAGAAGCAACAATAAAAGTTGTCGTTGGTGCAGAGAAGAAATCAAGAGTGATGAGCGAAAAAGAGAAAAAATTAACAGCTTATCACGAAGCAGGGCATGCAGTTGTTACTTATTTTTGTCCAACACAGGATCCAGTTCATCAAATTTCTATTATCCCGAGAGGGATGGCTGGTGGATATACAATGTCGCTGCCTACTGAGGACAGATCGTATAAGTCTCGAACAGAGATGGAGGAAAGTGTGGAAGTCCTTTTAGGTGGAAGGGTAGCTGAAGCCTTAATTATTGGTGACATTTCAACAGGTGCGTCTAATGATATTAAGAGGGCAACTGAGATTGCCAATTCCATGGTAACAAGGTATGGAATGAGCGATACTTTAGGACCAATTGCCTATGGCTCTGATAATGATGAAGTATTTATAGGACGAGATATGGGACATGTTAAAAATTACTCAGAAAAGATAGCAGCTCAAATTGACACAGAAGTAAGCGGAATTATAACAAACAGTTATAATAAGACTGAAGATATTTTAAGAGATCATATTGATAAGCTTCATGAAGTTGCGAAATATTTATTCATAAATGAAAAAATGAGTTCAGAGGACTTTTATAAGATTATGAATAAAAATACTGAGGGACAAGAAGAATCTGAATTAAATCATACAGATGACGCAGCGGAAACAGGAGAACAAATTTAAAGAGAAGGCTATATGCCTTCTTTTTTTAAAATTAGAAATTTAAATTAAGTATTACTTGACAGTATAGGATATTTTGAGGTAGTCTATATACTGTAAATTCATGAAAATGGGAGGTTTTTATGAAGATTAAAAATTTAACCTATGGAAATGACAGCATATCATCACTCAAAGGTGCAGATAGGGTACGAAAGAGGCCTGCTGTTATTTTTGGTTCGGATGGGATAGAGGGCTGTGAACATTCAGCGTTTGAGATATTATCGAATTCTATAGATGAAGCAAGGGAAGGTTTTGGAAAAGCTATAACGCTAACGCTCTTTGAAGATCACTCCATAGAGGTAGAAGATCATGGCAGAGGAATACCTGTTGATTATAATAAAAATGAAGGCAAATTTAACTGGGAATTAGTCTTTTGTGAGCTGTATGCTGGTGGTAAATATAATAATCAAGAGGCTCAAAGTTATGAATATTCTTTAGGGTTAAATGGCTTAGGGCTTTGTTCAACACAATATTCTTCAGAATATATGGATGTTGAAATAAAACGAGACGGATATATTTATACTTTGCATTTTGAAAAAGGTGAAAATATCGGCGGTCTACATAAAGTACCTTACAGTGGCAATGACACAGGGACAAAAATAAAATGGAAGCCGGATATTGAAGTTTTTACTGATATAAATATTAGTTCGAATTATTTTCTTGATATAATTAAACGCCAAGCTATTGTAAATGACGGTATAGATTTTATATTTAAAAAGCAAGAGGGAACAGAATTTACAACAACTAATTTTAACTATCAAAATGGAATAGTCGACCATGTAAAAGAAGTTGTTGGCGATAATGGTATGATTCCGGTTCAATTTTGGAAAAGCGAAAAAATGGTTAAAGACAGAGAAGACAAACCTAAATATAAGACTAAAATTAATGCTGCGGTAACATTTTCAAATAGAGTAAGTTTAGCGGAGTATTATCATAATTCTAGCTGGCTTGAATACGGTGGGGTGCCAGAAAAAGCCGTTAAAAATGCGTTTGTTTATCAAATTGATTCATATATAAAGCAAACAGGAAAATACAATAAAAATGAAAGCAAAATAACATTTGCAGATGTAGAGGACTGTTTAGTAATAGTTGTTTCATCGTTTTCAAATGTAACTTCTTATGAAAATCAAACTAAAAAATCAATTACTAATAAAGGCATACAGGAAGCTATGGTTGAGCTTTTTAGGCACCAATTGGAGGTGTTCTTTATTGAAAATCCAATTGATGCAGATAAAATTGCGGCTCAAGTGCTAATTAATAAAAGAAGCAGAGAGGATGCTGAAAAAACCAGATTAAACTTAAAGAAAAAGCTAAATAGCAACATGGACATAACTAACAGGGTTGCAAAGTTTGTTGATTGTAGAAGCAAGGATGTTAATGAAAGAGAATTGTTTATAGTAGAGGGAGATTCTGCACTTGGTGCATGTAAGCAAGCAAGGGATCCCAATTTTCAAGCTATAATACCGATTCGAGGAAAAATATTAAACTGCTTAAAAGCAGATTACAATAAAATTTTTAAAAATGATATAATAACAGATCTAATAAAGGTTTTAGGTTGCGGCGTGGAAGTTAAATCAAAAGCCAATAAAAATCTTACAACCTTTGACCTTAATTTGCTTAGATGGAACAAGGTTATACTTTGTACGGATGCAGATGTTGATGGGTTTCAGATTAGAACTTTGCTTCTTACCATGATATATAGACTGATGCCAACTTTAATAGAAAAAGAAAAAGTGTTTATAGCGGAATCTCCACTTTATGAGATAAACACCAAAGATGAAACTTACTTTGCTTATACTGAAGATGAGAAAGAGAAATTTATTAAGCAAATAGGAAAAGGGAAATATACAATTCAGCGCTCCAAAGGCCTTGGTGAAAATGAACCTGAGATGATGAACCTGACAACTATGAACCCCTCTACACGAAGGCTTATAAAAATTATGCCGGAGGATGCGGAAAAAACGTCCAAGATGTTTGATATTTTGCTTGGCGATAATATGATTGGAAGGAAAGAATATATTATAGAAAATGGTCATTTATATATAGATGTAGCAGATGTAAGCTAATTTTGAAGTAAAAGAGGTTGAGAAAGATGGCTTTAAAAAGAAGAGGAAACAAAAATACAGGTAAGTTTAACAAAACTCATGGAGTAATTCAGGGAGCGGGTGATGTAGTTGAACAGCAGATAGTAACTACGCTTGAAAAAAATTATATGCCTTATGCAATGAGTGTTATTTTATCAAGGGCAATTCCTCAGATAGATGGATTTAAACCATCACACAGAAAGTTACTTTACACTATGTATAAGATGGGGCTTTTAGGCTCTGCGAGGACTAAATCTGCTAATATTGTAGGCCAAACCATGAAGCTTAATCCTCATGGTGATAGTGCAATATACGATACTATGGTTCGCCTAAGCAGGGGCTATGAAGCACTTTTGCATCCTTATATTGACTCTAAGGGAAATTTCGGAAAGTTTTATTCAAGGGATATGGCAAGTGCGGCGTCTAGATATACAGAGGCTCGCCTTGATGATTTATGTTATGAGCTATTTCGAGACATAGACAAAGACACTGTAGATTTTGTTCCAAACTATGATAATACTCTAAAAGAGCCAACGTTATTGCCTACGGTATTTCCTTCAATATTGGTTAACGCCAATACCGGTATTGCTGTTGGTATGGCAAGTTCAATTTGTTCTTTTAACTTAAATGAGGTATGCCATGCAACTGTGAACCTTATAGAAGATGAAAATTGTAATTTAGAAGATATATTAATAGCTCCTGACTTTCCAGGGGGCGGAAGTATAATATACGACAAAAAGGCTATTAAGGAAATTTATAAAACAGGGCGTGGAGGCATAAAGGTTAGAGGACGATACGATTATGATAAGGAATCTAATTGTATAGATATAATGAGCATACCGCCAACGACTACTTCTGAAGCAATTATAGAGAAGATTATTGAACTAGTAAAGAAAGGGTTTTTAAAGGAAATTTCAGATATTCGTGACGAAACAGGAATAGATGGCTTAAAAATTACTATAGATTTAAAAAGAGGTACGGATCCGACTAAACTTATGCAAAAGGTGTATAAACAAACACCTCTTGAGGACACTTTTTCTTGCAACTTTAATATTTTAGTTAATGGTGCACCTAAGGTTATGGGTGTTAAAGAAATTTTAAATGAATGGATTTCATTTAGAGTAGGATGCGTAAAGAGAAGAACGGGTTTCGATTTAAAGAGAAAGAAAGATAGGTTACACCTTTTGCTGGGACTAAAAGAGATACTTTTAGATATAGACAAAGCTGTAAAGATTATCCGAGAAACAAAGGAAGAGGCACAAGTTGTACCTAATTTAATGGATGGGTTCTCGATAGATGAAGTTCAAGCAGAGTATGTGGCAGAGATAAAACTTAGACATCTTAATAGGGAGTACATAGTAAAGAGAACAAATGACATTAAAGATTTAAAAGATGATATAGAAGAACTTGAACAAACATTAAGGAAAGATAGTAGGATCAAAGAAATAATAAAATCTGAGCTTAATGAAGTTTCTAAAAAATATGGAAATCCAAGAAAAACAATGATAATTTATAAAGATCAAATAGAAGACAATGAGGAAGCAGAGGAAGTACCGGACTATCCCGTTAATTTGTTTTTTACAAAAAATGGCTACTTTAAAAAAATAACACCACAATCTTTGCGAATGAGCGGAGAGCAGAAACTTAAGGAGGGCGATAAAATTATTCAAAAGGTGGAAAGCAACAATAAGGCAGACTTACTGTTTTTTACGGATAAATGTCATGTATATAAATCTAAAGTTTCTGAATTTCAAGACAGTAAAGCAAGTGTTTTAGGGGACTATGTAAAAGCACAATTAAACATAGATCAAGATGAAAACATAATTTATATGGCAGTAACAGAAGACTATTCAGGATTTATGTTATTCTTTTTTGAAAACGGAAAAGTTGCAAAGCTTTCTATGAAATCATATAAAACAAAAACTAATAGGAAAAAGCTTGTAAATGTTTATTCGAGTAAATGTCCGCTGGTTTATATCTGCTATGAAAATAAGGACAAGGAATATCTTATGACATCTTCCAAGGAAAAGCTTTTAATAGTAAACTCTGGGGCTTTGCAAGTTAAGACTACAAAAGATACTATGGGTGTTGCGGTGATGACTTTAAAAAAAGGACAGACGGTTAAAGCCGTGCAAGAGTATAAGACTGGTGATTTAATGAAAAGCGATAGATATAGAACGAAAAATTTACCGGCAGTAGGTTCAAGCCTGCTAAGAGAAGAATTGGAATCTAAACAAATGACATTATAATGTTTTTTATGGGGGAGCATCAATGAAAAGGGCAATGTTAATTGTAAATCCATGTGCAGGCAGAAAGATACCCAATTTGGATGTTGCATACATAGTTTTAACGTTACAAAAACATGGATACGTAATAAAAGTATACTATACACAAAGGCAAGGGAATGCCACGACCCTTGTGAAAAAATATGGATCAAATTTTGATACTATAATTTGTTGCGGCGGAGATGGAACCTTTCACGAGGTAGTAAATGGTGTATTAGCACTTGATGTTGACAAACCTATAGGATATATTCCGACGGGAACAACCAATGATTTTGCTAAGAGTATTGGTATTTCACATGAAATAAGGGAAGCTGTAAAAACAATAATTAAAAATAAGTTTGAGAGTTATGATATAGGGTGTTTTAACAGCGAGTATTTTACTTATGTGGCTTCTTTTGGTGCATTTTCAGATATATCTTATATGACATCGCAGAAGAGTAAAAATTTGCTAGGCCATTTTGCATATATTTTAGAAGCATTAAAGAACTTAAAGAAAATAACGCCTGTAAGGGTAAAGTTTAAAATGGGGGATAAAACAATAAAAGAAGAAATTATTTTTGGTGCAATTGTAAACTCACTGTCAATAGGTGGGATATTAAAGTTTAAAAAAGATGAGGTTAAACTTGATGATGGAAAGTTTGAGGTTATTCTTATAAGGAAGCCTAAGGATGCCTTAAGTATTTGTGATATTATTAAGTGTCTAAGGAAGGGAAACTACAATAATGAAAATATAATTTTTGGAACAGCTAAAAATATACAGGCAGAGTTTGAGGATGATACAAATTGGAACCTGGATGGCGAATATGTTGAAGCAGGGAAAAACGTAGCTATTAAAAGCCTACAAAAAAGAGTTAAAATAATAAAATGATGAGTGAAAAACTTTAAAATTAAAGAGTATAATTTAAAAATTTGCCTAAACCGTGGCGGGCTGCATTTTAGGTTTTAATTGGTATTACTAAAGCATAGTATGTATTATTAACCTAAAATGGAGATGAAAGCATGACTTTTAATACTTATGAATTTGAGCTAGAACCACTTCACTATGATTACGCAGCTTTAGAACCCTTTATAGATGCAGAAACAATGTATTTTCATCACGATAAACATTTGAAAACATATGTAGACAATTTAAATGAGGCGTTAAAGAATTATCCGGAGTTGCAAAAGCTCACGCTGGTTGATTTAATTTTAAATTACAACAGTTTTCCGGAGGATGTTAGAGATAAAATTCGCAACAATGCCGGTGGGGTGTTCAATCATAATTTGTTTTTTAATATTATGGGACCGCCTAAAGGAGAACAACCGATTGGAGCATTTATGAATGATTTGTTAAAGTACTTTGGAACTTTTGAAGCTTTTAAGAAGGAATTAAAAAATGCAGCACTAAATAGATTTGGCTCAGGTTGGGGCTGGCTGGTTATGGATGATAAGTGTGGTTTAAAAGTAATTTCAACAGCTAATCAAGATTCTCCGCTTAACATGAACCTTTGCCCTATTTTGCCTCTTGATGTTTGGGAGCATGCGTATTATTTAAAATATCAAAATAGACGCAGTGAGTATATTGACAATTGGTTTAATGTGGTTGACTGGAGCAAGGTAAATGAAAATTATTTGTACTGTTTAAAATGTGCTTCATGTATATGATAAATAAAGAAGCGCCATTTTAGAAAATTTTCTAAAATGGCGCTTCTTTAAATTAATTAAAAGTTTTAAAATTCTTTTTTAGTACTTCTTAAAAAAAGCTCAGATAAACATTTTTTCGGATCAGCCTTATGATTTATAATTAAATTAACGGCATTACAAATTGGCAAATCGACATTATGCTGGTCAGCCAGCTTTACAAGTGCCGATGCTGTTGGAACACCTTCAGAGAGTTTATCATATGGCAGCCCTTTAATAAAAAGCTCTCCAAATTTTCTATTATGACTGTACTCGGAAAATAAAGTAGCTTGATAATCACCTAGGTGACATAAGCTGTATGCAGACATTTCATTTCCGCCCATAGCCTTGATGAGACGCGCGATTTCCCTTGTTCCCCTTGCCATTAAGGCACCTTTTAAGGACGTATAGTTTATTCCATCTAGCATTCCGGCAGCGATTCCAATTACATTTTTTGCAGCTGCACCTATTTCGTTCCCAATTAAATCTATGCCACGATAAAATCGGATAAGTTCACTTGAGAATTGTTCAATTAAAAATTTTGTAATTTTAGGATTCTCGGAATCTATAACCATACAGTTAGGAATTCCAGAAGCAAAATCTTGAACATGTCCCGGACCGACCCAAATAGCTATTCCGGTATGGCTACCTACGAACTCTTTTACAACCTCAGTAAGTCTTTTGCCGCTAGACAATTCAATACCTTTCATACAAAGTACAATTGTTTTTCCCGACAAATCAAACTCACGTATTGATTCCATAAATCCACGGAGATTTTGTGCACCAACAGAAATTATTATTACATCTGGGTTATTTATTGTCATATTTATATCAGAAGTAATATTAATTTTTTCATCAAAAGAAAGAAGGGTGTTTTTTCTAGTTTTGAAAAGACCTTCAAAATCTTTAGAATTTTCACGGCCATATAATGTAACTTCATGATTGATTTTATTTAAATACCAAGCAATAAATGAACCCCAGCGACCGCATCCTATAACAGAGATTTTCACAAACAATTCACCTCAAGAATAATTTTTATAAATAGTAACATACGAATTATAATATATTTTTTAGAAAAATGCCAGAGCAAGACCTTATAAAATAATTATTTTGAAGAGATGGAATTTACAAAGCCGTGAGGCTCCCGCAACTAAACACTGCGGGGGCCTCGCGGCTTTGCTTAAAAAGAGCCTAAATCTTAAGCAATTTAATTATTTACGATTTTTGGCTAGTTGAAACACACTCATAATAAGTAAAAGAACAGCAAAAATTTTTGATAAATTTCTGCTAGATAAAAAGCATGCTATATAAGAACCAATAGAAGCACCTACTAGTCCAATGAGTGCCAGTGGTATAGCAATTTTAAAGTTAATTAACTTTTTTTTAGCGTGCATGAATACAGCAACAATTGCACATGGAATGAAAAATAATAAATTAATACCTTGCGCGAGTGCTTGTTCTGTATTTATTATCCCGGTTAAATATATAATTAAAACTCCGCCACCACCAAGTCCCATTGCACCAAAAACACCTGATAAAAAGCCGGCAACTGCGGCCCAAATAAGGTTCATCTTATAAGCAGCTGAATTGCTGCCCACATCATAAATAGTGCAAAGACGTTACTAAGGAGTTTTTGATTTATCTTAGATAAGATAATAGCTCCAACAATAGCTCCGACAATGCCATAAGGAATATATGGCAGAGCATCGGTAAAAGTGACTTTGCCCTTTAACATATAAATAATAGAACTTAAAATGCACATAGGGAGTATAATACAAATTGAAGTGGCGTGAGTTTTACGAGTCTCAATTCCATACTTTTTTAAAATAGGAACGATTAACATACCTCCACCGGCACCAAGCATACCGTTTAAAATTCCAGCGCAAAGAACCCAAAAGGGATAAATAAACTTTTTCACAATAAATTTCACCCAAATAAAAATATTGACAACCTTGCAAATAAAGAAATTGTCAATATTATTATTCTATTTTTTTGAAAGTTTATTATATAAAATTTCTTTTTGGTCGGTGCGTCCAACAAGATAGTCAATGCTGGTATTATAAAAATCAGCAAGCTTTATAAGGGCGGGAATAGGAATATTAATATTGCCGCGTTCATAGTCGGAGTATGTAGTCTGATGAACGTTTAGGTATTTAGCCAGGGTTTCCTGATTAAGCTCAGAATCTTCTCTTAAATCACGTAACCTGAGATACATATAAACCACCTCAGAATTATTATGATTTTTTTTAATTTTAATATTGACTTTTAAGGGTATTTGCCTTAAAGTTATTAATAGGGTGATTATAAATTATAGAATGCGAAAATAACTACTGTATTTATTGGGAAAATAAAAGATGCATTTTACCTAATATCTGTATTAGCAGTGCAGGGTTATGTATAGACTGTATTTTAGTATCTTTAGGTGAAAGGGAATTAACTTGTAAGAGAAAAAAGGAGCGAAAAAATTTGAAAATTAAAAAAAAATAAAAAAAAGTACTTGCATTATGAAAAACTATGTGATATAATAATACCTGTTGAAAGGGCAAAGCTTAAAAATATGGGGGTATAGCTCAGCTGGGAGAGCACCTGCTTTGCAAGCAGGGGGTCAGCGGTTCGATCCCGCTTACCTCCACCATATTCGTTCAGAGAGAGGCAATTAATATTGCATCTCTCCATTTATTTTAAATATATTTTTACGGGGGTATAGCTCAGCTGGGAGAGCGCTTGAATGGCATTCAAGAGGTCAGCGGTTCGATCCCGCTTATCTCCACCAAAGCAAAACTCGCTTGGCACTATGTTTTAAAGTGTCACAGCGAGTTTTATTTATAAAAAAATTTAAAAGGACGTTAAGGCAAAATTCAAAGTAAATATATAATCTAAACACAAAAAAGGTTACCATAATTTAAATATGGCAACCTTTTTTTAGCATTGATGATTAATCTTTAACTTTTTTTGTAATGAATAACCAGCAACCAATAGCTGAAAGCATAATTATTGCTAATCCGCTTGCAACCATAACTGAGTTATCGCCTGTCTTAACAGCCTTAGAAGTTGAAGTACCTTTTTGAGCAGCTACTTTAGCAGCTTCTTTGTTAACAGCTTCTTTGTTATCTTCTGCTTTAGCAGCTGAAGTGTCGTTGTTAGAAGTTGAGTTACCTTGCTCTGGTTGAGATGGAGCAGGTGTTGATTTTTCTTCGCCTGCGAATATAAAGTTAGAGAAAGAAGTAGTTTTGAAAGTAATTGAATTATCATCTTTACTTATAATCTCTAATTCTTCAATAGTACCATCAGCTTTTTCGTGGAGAATTTTCTCAATTGTGTTTGGCAGTTTTTCATTGAATTTTAATGTTACAGTAACCTCTTTAACATCAACAGGATTGGTATTATTATCGACTAATGAAAGGTTTAAAACAACACTTTCTTCGTATTTGTCTATAATATTATTTACATTCTCGGTGTATTCATTTTGAGAAACTTCTTTAATTTGTAATTTAGTTTCGGCAAGGTTTGCGTCGGCGGCTATAATTCCTGTCCAGCTACCTTCAATAGGGTTGCTTTTAGCATCAATTGTTTGTGGTTTCTTTTCGTCTAAGGTTTGGTAGTATTTTGTTTTGGCTGGGAAAGCAGCCTTATTATTATAATTCTCTGTTGCTGGGGTTGGCAAGTTAATAACTTCAGCAATTTTATCACTATTTTCGAAAGCCTTTTCCGGAATATTCAAATTTGCCCCTGCTTCAAAAGCAACTTGTGCTAATTCTGCACAGTACTCAAATGCATTAGTTTCGATGGCTGTTGTGGATTTAGGAATATAAACTTCTTTTAAGGCTATACAGGTTGAAAATGCTTGTTGAGCAATTGTAGTTAATTTATTGTTTTTAGATAAATCCATTCTTTTTAATGCATTACAGTGAGAAAAAGCGTTCTGTCCAATTTTTTCAACCGTTTCAGGAAGAACAACGTTATCTAAAGCTGTACAATTTGCAAATGTAGAGTCTTGAATTTCTGTTAATTGAGAGTCCTTATCAAAACTTACATTTGCTAAAGCTTTACAGCCGTTAAAAGCACTTGCATCAATTGCTGTAACTGACTTAGGAATGTTTAAGTCTGCTAAAGCCTCACAGCCGGAAAATGCCTCTTGGCCGATAGTTTTAACATTTTTACAATCAATGCTATTTAAAGACTTACAGCCATTAAAAGCTTTAGTTTTAATTTCTTCAACTTTTCCACAATTAATGCTTTCTAATTTAGTACAGCCAGCAAATGTTTGTTCGTCAATTGCTGTAACTTTGTCATTGAGGGTAATGCTTGTTAAAGCCGAACAATTGGCAAAGGCGCTAGGCCCAATTAATTCAACGTTTGAGATATCAATGTCACTTAAAGACGTACAGCCGCTAAAAGCGCTTAATTCAATTTTAGTAGTTTTATTAGAAAGTGCGACTCTATTTAAAGCTGCTAAATTTTCAAAAGCATTTGCTTCAATTGTAGTAAAGTTAGAATTGGCAAGGAAAAGTATTTCTTCTAATTTGTCAAATCCGCCGTTAAAAAAAGTTGATGTAACTGTGCATGCCGCTCCTCTAAGGCCTGTGGTGCTAGGCATGGTTACTTTTTTTAATGTGCTTGTGCTGGCTGCAGCATTATTAAGGTTAAACTCTTTTAATTTGGTAGCACCAGAAAAATCTATCTCTTCTAAAGCTGTAAGATCTTTGAAGGCGTCGGCATTAATTGTGTTAACTGCGCTTCCTGCTTCAAACTGAACCTTTGTAACGGTAGAATTTTTATCGGCTTCTGCAAATGTGGTTTTGTCCAGAGTGTCGCCAGTTACTGAGACAGTATAAGTTGTGCCTTCAAGTTTTGCGGTAGCGTTATCAGCAAAGGTCATGCCTACCGGCACCATAGACAGTACCATCATTGCTGAAACTGCCCCGGAAATTAATTTTGCACAAAACCTATTACGGGTTTTGCTCTTTTTAGGGAGATCCCATTCTCCCTTTGTGGAAAATGACGTTCTTAACATTTTTACAACACATCCTTTCAAATTTTTGCCTAATATTTTAGACAATGATATAATACATCGTTTTTTGATTTTTGTCAACATATTTTGGTTAAAAATGTGCACAATTTTTGTTGTATTTAATTTCTATGTTTTAGAAACGGCTTTTTAAAGCGGTTAGATGGCGTAAAAACCAATTTTTACCATAAAACAAATTTTATTTTTGGCACTTTTTAGTCGACAAGATAACTAATTGTTAATACCAACAAAAAACTAGTTATATGTTAAAAGTCATAATTTACAACAATTGCGGTAAAATTAACGAATTTGTGAAGCTAAATCACAAACTTAACCAATATAACGAAAATAGCTTGAAATATATTCACAAAAACGGTATAATAAAACTAACAATTAATTTTTTTGTAATACACAGGGAGGATAATAATGGATATTAAGGTTATATATACCAAAGAGTTTTCTAAAATTGAAGGTATCCAAAATGGGGAGCGTGTTTATTATAATTTGTTGTTTCAAAATGAAGGAGAGGAAAATATGGTTTATGGAATAGAGTTGGTTTCTAGTATCAACGGCAAATTGGAAAATCAAATTTTTGAAGGAGTATCAGATTCTGAGGAAACAACATTGAATATATTAAGGTTTTTATATGAAAATTCCGTAAGACCGTATGAATTTGTTGGCCTTGTAAGTGATATTATAAGTTCAAGACTATAATTTTAATATGTTGCTGGGGCGAGTTTTTAGGGTTGCCAAGTTGGATTATTTAGGTTGATTTTTGCTTTCCGGAAAGGTATAATTATATAAAAGAAAATTACAGGGGGATTGTTATGTTCTGTAGCAATTGTGGACGTGAAATACCTGAGGATGCAAAAATTTGTGCCAGCTGCGGAGAATGTGTTTTGCCTCCTCCAAGTGACAATTATGCTGATAATGACGGACAAGCTACTGCTTACAATGAAGAATACCCAATAGCAAATAAGCAAATAAGGCCATTATCAACATTGCACCTTTTAGCAATGCAGGTAGTGTTTTTTATACCTATTGTAAATATTATTTTATTATTTATATGGTCATTTAGGAAAAATACAAATTTAAACAGGAAAGCCTATTCAAGGTCTATTCTTGTGTGGGCTATAGTTTTTTGCGTTGCTGTTTTATTTGTTATTCTTACTTTTCTCTTTATGGGGTATCCTATTAGTGTAGATGTTTTTATTAAACTTTTAAAAGATGTAGTTAATAATATTCCAGAATAAAAGAATTAAAGCTCCACACACTGTTTATTGCAGTGTGTGGAGCTTTATGCAGTAAAGGAGATTTTTATGAAAAATATTATAATTATTGGTGCAGGACCAGCAGGTATATCAGCAGGAATATATGCGGCGCGAGCAGGCATCCATGTAACAATTTTTGATGAAAATGTTGCTGGCGGACAAGCTATGAATATAAGCACAATAGAAAATTATCCTGCAATAGAGAATATTTCAGGAGCGGAGTTTGCAGTTAAACTGTATAATCATGCGGTGAACAGTGGAGTTAACTTTATACAGGAGAATGTCGATAATGTGGACTTTTTAGGTGAAAAAAAGAAGGTCTTTGCAGGTAACAATATTTACGAATCAAAATATATTATTATAGCAAATGGGGTAAGAAGACGAGAACTTGGCTGTAAAGGAGAGAAGGAATTTAAGGGTAAAGGGGTATCATATTGTGCGGTTTGTGATGGGAATTTCTTTAAAGGTCAGGATGTTTGTGTTGTAGGTGGGGGTAATTCTGCAATAGAAAATGCCCTATATTTATCACAGTTGTGTAATAAGGTTTATATTTTTATAAGAAAGGATAGATTTAAAGAGGAGAATAGGCTAGTAGAGCTTTTAAAAGAAAAGAAAAATGTGCAAATAATTTATGAATCAGAGGTTATAGAAATAAAGGGTAAGGGAAAAGTTTCAAGTGTTTTAATAAAAAAGGACAATATTATAAGTGAAGTTGAGGTATCAGGAGTATTTATAGCAATTGGATATGTTTCAAATAATAATATGTTTAAAAAATTTTTAAATATTAGCAAAGAGGGATATATTATAACAAATGAAAATTGTGAGACAAACATAGAGGGAGTTTATGCGGCAGGAGATACAAGATTAAAAAATGTTAGGCAGATTGTAACTGCAGAGGCAGATGGAGCAATTGCAGTTTCTACAATAGTCATGAAGCAAGTTTAAAAGTATGAATTGTTTATACACAATTTCAACAGATTAAAATTATTTTGTTGAAATATTAATATAATTGTTATATTATATTAATATAATGATTTTAGGAGGATTTTATATGACGATTGAACAGTTTATAAGGTTTGCAAAAGACTGCAAATCTAAGCCAGAATTGAGCTCTTTAGCAAAATCTAACGGTATCTCTTTGAAAAAAAATGAGCTGGATGAAATTTTTAATAAGATATCATCAGGAAGTGAACTAAATAATGAGGAACTAACTAGCGCAGCTGGTGGTTCATCGGCATATGGAAACAAAGAAGTCTTGACTGAAGGACTTAAGCTGCCAACAGGGTTGCAATAAAAAATTTTTCGTATAATACGAAAAAATAAGCTTAGTTGACAAAACTTTCTTTTATGATAAAATAAAAAATATATTTTATCTTGGAAGGAAGTAAGATAGAGCTGATTAATCAAAATAAATCACTTAGAAAAATTGTTGAACCGGCAATTATTGCAGCACTTTATTTTATATTAACTTTTTCTTCAGCCTCAATAGGGCTTGCTTATTCTGGAGTACAACTAAGATTATCGGAGGTATTAACTATATTGCCTGTTTTTACGCCATTTGCTATTCCTGGTCTCACGATAGGTTGCTTTATTTCCAATATAGCGAGTCCCTTTGGGCTGATTGACTTGGTGTTTGGGACCCTTTGCACTCTTTTATCAGCATTTTTAACTAGGCTTTTAAAAGATGTAAAATTTAAGGGTATACCGTTTTTATCACCATTACCGCCGGTAATTTTAGAACCTGTTTTTATTTCATTTCTTATATGTTTTTCTTCTCCAGAGGGGCTTCATGCTAATGCTTTTTGGACTATGTTTGGGTTGATTTTTGCTGGGCAATTTATAGTATGCTATTGTTTGGGAATTCCTTTTTATCTTATTTTAAAGAAGTCTGGAATTTTTAGGAGTCAAAGGAGTACTATATGAAATATATATCGGTTGAGCTAAAAAAAAGAAAAAGCTTGAAGGATATGTCACCTGTAAGGCTTATTGTAACAAGTTTTTTGGTAATAATAATTTTAGGAACTGTATTTTTATATTTGCCGTTTTCATCACGAAATATGGAACCAATACCCTTGATAGATGCCTTTTTTACAGCGACCTCAGCGACTTGTGTTACTGGGCTTAGCATTTTTGATACTTTTTCCAGGTGGACACTTTTTGGACAAATAATTATAATTCTTTTAATACAGTTTGGCGGTCTAGGGATAATTACATTTACAACGGGGTTTACTCTTGCCTTTAGGCGAAAATTAGGGCTTAGAGATATACAAATAGCAAAGGAGTATACGAATGGAAGTGTTATAGATACTCCAAGGTTAATGATAACAATTTTAGTTTGGTCATTAATATGTGAGGGCATAGGTACTGTACTTCTTGCTGTGAGGTTTATACCCAAGTATGGGTGGTTTGGGTTATGGATTTCAATTTTTACATCAATATCTGCATACTGTAATGCTGGTTTTGATATAATGGGTTTTATAAAGCCAGGATCAAGTTTTATAAGTTACGCAAAAGATCCTTTAGTATCTATTACAATATCAATGCTAGTTATTCTTGGAGGACTGGGATTTATTGTTATAAGCGATCTTTATTCATGTGTTTTAAAGAAAAATAAGAATCTTCATCCAAAGCTTACCATTCACTCAAAATTAGTAATTTACATGTCATTATTTTTGTTAGCATTAGGTACTTTTCTTTTTTTGATTTTTGAGTATAATAATACATTGTATGGCATGAGTTTTTTGGAAAAGCTAAATGTATCGTTTTTTCAATCTTCAGTTGCAAGGACAGCAGGCTTTTTTACGGTACCCTTGGCAAAGGAAAAGGGTGTAACCAAAATGCTTACGATTATATTAATGTTTATAGGAGCATCGCCGTCATCTACAGGCGGAGGGATAAAGACTACCACATTTATTGTTATTTTATCAACGGTTTTTGGGGTTTTAAAAGGTAATGAAGATGCAACTTTACTAAAACATAGGGTAGAAAAGTTTAATGTTTACAAGTCAATAACGATAACAGTTCTTGCCCTATTTATAATTTCTGCAGTTACAACGGCTATGTCTGTTATGGAATCACCTAAGGGGATTGAAATATTAGATATAATTTTTGAAGCGGTATCGGCATTTGCAACAGTTGGACTGACTACCGGAATTACACCGATGCTAAGTTTTTTATCTAAGATTTTAATTATTACAACAATGTTTATAGGTAGGGTGGGTCCAATTTCTCTTATCTTGGCGCTAACTCTTAGGAAAGAGAGAAGAATAAACAAGGTATTGCCGTCTAGTAAAATTGTAGTAGGATAATAATTTTATAATTTTGGAGGTAAATTATGGAAGAAAAGAAAAATTTACAAGGACAATCTGACAATCTAGCTGAAGACACAAACATGGAAGGGGCTATGTCTCAGGTTATTGCAGATGACGCAGTTGATGACAGTACAATGGGCGAAGAAATTGTGGAGGAGTCAGCAACAGGTGAACCAAGTGGCATGGCTGCCGCCAAGGAAGTAATGGAAGAAAAACTTTCAGAGAATAAAGCCCCTAAGAAAAAAAAGAAGACGGGCTTAATTATTGGAATAATTGCAGCAGTAGTTGTTTTAATAGTAGCGGGAATTACAGGTTACTTTTATTTTTTTAACAAAACTTTAATTGGCTCGTGGGCAGGTGATACCGATGGGATTGAAACGACATTAACCTTTAAAGATGATGGTGTAGTTGACCTAAATATGGGTGCAATAACTGTTGAAGGTAAATATGAGGATAAAGGTAATAAGACTTTAAACATCGATATTGGAGTGGATGGAGCAAATATAATATCGGGTGAGTACAAATACGAAATTACACCAGGTTTTTCTGATAAAAAACTGATGCTTACAGTTGATAACAAAACAGTTGCATATTCAAGTGCTCAGCCAAAAGAGCTGACTCCACCTGAAGATTTTACTCCGGTTGATAATTTAGTTGGAACTTGGTCAAATGAGGAAACCGGTTTTACTTATGAGTTCACAAATGATGGTTTTGCAATATTTAAGAGATTAAATATGACCGTTAAATTAACATACACAGCAACAGATGCTGAAATTACTTTAAAGGGTAATGTAGGTGGAAATGACCAGGAGAATACGTTACCATATACAATAGCAGATAATAAACTTACACTTGCAGAAGTTGAGTATGTAAAACAAGGTTAAGTGTGAAACAAGAACACCTAGGCTTAGTGCCTGGGTGTTCAATTTATATCATTTATAAATTTCTTAATTTCATTGTGATCATCAAAATGAATCTTATTAGGAAATAAGGACCAATATTCTGCCATTTTAGCAATTTCATTTTTCTGTACGTTGTAAATTGGACTTAGAACTTTTAAGGACAATAACGCCTTTTTAGAATCAATAATAAAAGAGGAATCAAAATTCAAATATTTTGCCTTTTTATTATGCAGGTAATGTTTTAAAAAAGTGATTCCATCTTTTGTATATGTGCTCCAGGCTTGCCTATTATTTATTCCAAGTTTTAAAACAGATAAATTATCGGTGGAAAGATTATTAAACCTTAAATATTCATTGGTGACATAAAGTCTTGAATCATTTATATTTGATTTTTTCCATAGGGCTAGTACTCTATTTGGAGAATTTCCTAAATCTTCTACATTTTGAGGAACTATCAAAGTTCCATCTTGAGTTACAAAAGTGGATGAGCATATGGAGAAACTTTGAGCTTTTTCATTTATGTTTTCAATGCTGTGAACAATCATTATACTGTTTGAGCTGTCTTGAATAATTATCTCTAAATTAGTAGATATTCCCAATTTAGGGCTTGAACATGAAAAAACAACTCCATCTTGCAATATTGAATATATTGTAGTGCCTGACGATAAAACTACAGGATTGCTGTTTTCGTATTCTAGCATTATTTCATGCCCATAGCGTTTAAAAAATATATCAGGAGGAATTTTTTGACTAATATGCTCATCATACTCAAGGATATTATATGGTATATAAAGCATGTTTTCCCCATTGGTATAACCCCAAAAAATTATTTTAGGACCTACATCAACAGAAACAATTACTTTTACTGTACCGTTATTTATGGAAACGCATTTGCCATAATACTTTAAATTTATTTGCTTGATTTCGATAGACAAAAAAATCCCCCCATTTATGTACCTAAATTTTTATGATGCGAGAGGTTTTTTCATTTGAACAATTATTAATGGAAGGAAGCATTAGCGAATAAAGTTCTGTGAATCGAGTTTCCTTTTCAAAAAATTTTAGGCAGTCGGAGTTATTTAGCCTTTTAACATCAGAATATTTGGTTACTATAGGAAGTATAGATTTTTCTTTAGCAGTTTTTAAAATCTCAGAGCCTTTTTTATTAAACCCTAAAACTCGTATATATGGAGACTTAAAAGACAAATCGTCCTTACTTATGTTAAGATATGCTGATAATATTATACGCTGAAGTCTTGCTAATGTGTATCTTTTTGTTTTTACTAATTCGTATAATTCATTAAGGGAAGAACTCTTTTTTACTTCGTTATAAAGTTTTGTACCTAGCCCTTCGCTTACATCAGGTAATAATTCAAAACTTTTGTTTTCCATGGTTTTAAGCTTATAAAGGACGGCTCTTTCAGCAAAGCTAATATTTGCAGGGCCTTTTTTATCATTTAGTTCATTTTTAAGTATTTCAAAAGATTTTTTAGGCATAAACTTTGATATTTTACGAGAATTGATATTTTCTCGTATATAGGAGGATGAACAAAAATTTCCATTAAAGGAATTATCAAAGTGAGATGCTTTGTATCTTTTAATTGGCAGCGGTACTATAGATGAATTTAAAACATTTAGGGCTTTTATATATTCAACAGCTAAATTATTATTTGAATGAGAAAAAACATCAGCAATAGTAGTTCCAAAATGTAAGCCAATTGCTTCTTGCCTTGCTTTAGCAAATGTTACACCGCTAGAAAGTTTTTCTCGCAAGTCATTTTCAATTAGGCTGTTCAAGGAGGCTTTTGCGGCTGTCTTTAAAATCTCAATATTGCAAGTTTCGCAACCAAAGCTTAAATAATCAACACAATTTAAAGCATTTGCTATATATACTCCTGCAAAAGCAAAATCTTGTGCGCGAGCTGTCGAGAATACAGTAGGTAACTCAAGAACAATATCAACCCCACAAAGGAGAGCTGATTTAGCTCTTGGAAATTTAGAAATAACAGCAGGAGCTCCACGTTGAGTGAAATTTGAACTCATTATTGCAATCACATGGGTTATACCCAAAGCTCGAATTTTTTGTATTTGATATTTATGCCCGTTATGAAAAGGATTATATTCGCATATTATTGCACAAGTGCGCATGGTCTTTTCTCCTAATTTATAATTTCACAAAATGATAGTTCTATTCTAATAATATCATTTTATTTCTCTTCTAACAACTAGTCTGATTTTTAAAACTATTAGATTTATAAATATTGCCATTTTTAGCTCAAATAGGTATAATAAACTTAGCAAAATAAAACTTGAGAGGAATATATAAAAGATGACAAACAATGTAGAACAATTTTTTAAAGAAATAAAAGATAAAAAGGTGGCTTTTTGTGGTATAGGCAAAAGTAACCTTCCTCTTATAAAAATGTTTAAGGAAAAAGGTATAGATGTTATTGCTTGTGATTCCAAGGAACGGGACCAAGTTTCTGGGCTTGCCAATAATCTTGAAAGTATGGGGATAAAACTAAGCCTTGGGGCAAAATATTTAGAAAACCTTGATGTTGATATTATTTTTAGAACCCCAGGAATGAAGTTTTTAATGCCAGAGCTTATAGAAGCAAGAAATCACGGTGTTGTTGTAACTTCTGAAATGGAAGTTTTTTTTGATTTATGTCCATGCAAAATTATAGCAGTTACAGGTAGCGATGGAAAGACTACGACCACTACAATCATATCGGAAATTTTAAGAAAAGAGGGGAAAACAGTTCATTTAGGTGGAAACATAGGGTCACCTCTTTTGCCAAAGATAGAAGAAATAAAGAGCAGTGATATTGCAGTTGTGGAACTTTCAAGCTTTCAGCTTATATCTATGCGAAAAGGGCCCGATATAGCTGTAGTCACAAATGTTGAACCAAATCATCTTGATGTTCATAAGGACATGAACGAATACATTAATGCAAAGAAAAATTTGGTTCTTCATCAAAATGCTTTTTCAAGAGCAGTTTTGAATTTAGACAATGATATATCTAAAAATTTTTCAGAACACACAAGAGGAGAAACTTTGTTCTTTAGCAGAAAAACAAAACCTGAAAATGGTGTTTATTTATCTAGTGAAAACGATATTTATATTATTAAAAATGGTAAATCTGTTAAGGTAATGAACGCTTCGGATATTAAAATTCCCGGGTGCCACAATATTGAAAATTATATGGCTGCAATTGCTGCTGTTTTTGGAAATGTATCAATTGATTCCATTGTTGAAGTGGCAAAGACTTTTGGCGGCGTAGAGCACAGGGCTGAATTTGTTCGAGAAGTAAATGGTGTAAAATACTATAATGATTCAATAGCAAGCAGTCCTACAAGAACTGCACGTGGAACACTTTCTTTATTTGATAGAAAAATAATATTGATTTCAGGTGGATATGATAAAAAAATTCCATTTGATGCTTTAGGGCCTATAATTGTTGATAAGGTTAAGCTTTTAATTTTAATGGGTCAAACAGCGGAAAAAATAAAGAAGGCAGTTATGGAAGCATCGAATTATTGCTATGGCAATCCGGAATTTATAGTTGTAAGCAACATGGAGGAGGCTGTTGATATGGCTAGAAAGTATGCGGTAAAAGGTGATATAGTTTCACTTTCACCTTCTTGTGCAAGTTTTGACCTTTATGAGAATTTTGACAAACGGGGTAAGCATTTTAAGCAACTGGTAAATAAAATTTAGGTAAAAAGGAGAACACAATGTTATGAAAGAATTACTTTTTAAGCTTTGTAGATATTTTGGACCTTCTGGAGATGAGAATAAAATTTGTGAGGTTGTAGCTGTAGAGCTTTCTAAATATGCAGAAGTAAATATTGATAAAAACTTGAATGTAATTGCTGTAATGGGCAATTTAAGCGCAGAAAAAAATATTCTTTTAGATGCCCATATTGATCAGATAGGCATGGTTGTTACTGATATTGATGAAGATGGATTTTTAAGAATAGCACCTTGTGGAGGCGTAGACAGAAGAGTTTTGCCTGGAAGTATGGTAAAAATTTATGGTAAAAAAATAGTTGATGGAATAGTGTGCTCGACACCGCCGCATCTTTTAAGAAAAGAGGAAGATGATTTCTTGCCAGTTGATAAGCTTATAATTGATACGGGCTTAGATGGCGGAGAAGTAAAAGATAAGGTTAGATTGGGAGACAGGGTGGAATATTTAAATCAACCAAGAGAGCTTCTTAATAATAAGATATCAGCATGTGCAATAGACAATAGGGCAGGTGTTGCTGCGCTTATAGAAACAGCAAAATTATTAAGTACCGCAAAGTTGAACTGCAAATTAACGATTCTTTTAAGCGCAAAGGAAGAAACAGGAGCTGTCGGAGCCAAAACAGGTACTTACTCAATATGTCCAGATGAAGCAATTTCTGTTGACGTTACATTTGGAAACCAGCCCGGTGTTTCTCCTGTTAAGAGTGGTCAATTATCTAAAGGCCCATTAATTGGAATCTCTCCGATATTATCAAATCAGGTAACTGAAAAAATAAAAAATATAGCCACTGAAAATAATATTGCTTATCAAATTGAGGTTATGGGAGGAACCACTGGCACTAATGCTGACAGTATAGCCGCATCCAAAGCTGGAGTTCCTACAGGGCTTATATCAATACCTATAAGATACATGCACACTCCTGTTGAGGTGGTTGATATTTCTGATATTGAACATACTGCTAAAATATTATCTGAGTATGTAAAGAAAGAAGGGCTATAATTATGAATTTAACTCTTTTAGAGAAGCTTTGCAATGCAAGGGGAATTTCAGGAGACGAGTCAGAAGTAAGGGATATCATTATTGATGAGATAAAGGCTGTTGCTGATGATGTTAAAGTTGATAACTTAGGAAATATAATTGCATTTAAGAAGGGGAAAAAAAGATTTGGCACCAAATTGATGCTCTCAGCGCATATGGATGAGGTTGGCTTTATAGTTAATTATATTACTGACGAGGGTTTTTTGAAGATTTCTGCAGTAGGAGGAATAAATGCTGGAACTATTTTGGGAAAGAGTGTTTATGTAGGAAAGAGGAAAATTTCAGGGGTTATAGGGGTAAAGCCTGTTCATTTGCTTAGCGAAAAAGAACGCTCAAAGGCTATAAAAATGGAAGATATCTATGTAGACATTGGTGCGAATGGTAAGGCAGATGCATTAAACTATGTTAATTTGGGAGACAGTGTGACTTTTGACAGCGAGTATAGAAAGCTTGACAATGGTAAAATTATAGGCAAAGCACTAGATGACAGAGCAGGCTGTTTTATTCTTTTAAATATTATGAAAAAAGAGCTTCCCTATGATGTATATTTTACGTTTGTTGTTCAAGAGGAGGTTGGACTGCGAGGAGCAAAGGCAGCAGCTTTTTTTATTAATCCTGATTCAGCCATAGTTGTAGAATCTACTACAGCAGCGGATGTTTTAGGTGTTCCTGAGAACGAAAGGGTGTGTAAATTAGGAAGTGGGCCTGTAATTTCTTTTATGGATAAAAGCACAATATATTGTAAAGAGTATTTTAATTTGGCTCTTAAGCTGGGCAAAGAGAGATATATACGTACGCAAGTAAAAAGGGCCGTTGCAGGGGGAAATGACTCTGGGGCTATACACACATCGCGCGGGGGTGTGAAAACTCTTGCAGTTTCGTTACCATGCAGATATTTGCATACAGCAGCTGGAATGATAACAGTGCAAGATATTGAAGAAAGCGAAAAATTAATTTACAATCTTATTGAAAATATAGCAGGAGGAACCCTATAAAATATTATGTTTAATATAAAAAAAGAAGTAGAAATTAAAGCGCAAGAGGCCATAGCGCTTTGTGAAGATGAATTTAAAAGAATAGACGAGATAACGGAATACAATCAACGTAGAATGCTTAAGGCTTTTATAGATAATGGTGTGAGCGAAAGCCATCTTCAGGGATCTACAGGTTACGGGTATGGAGATAGAGGCAGAGATGTTTTAGACAAGGTTTTTGCAGATGTTTTTAAGGCAGAAGATGCGCTTGTTAGGCATAATTTTGTTTGCGGAACACATGCGTTAACAGTTGCCCTTTTTGGCATTTTAAGACCTGGAGATACAATTTTAAGTGTTACAGGAACTCCTTATGATACACTTCAGGGTGTAATAGGATTGAGAAAGGATAGTTGTGGTTCTTTAAAAGAGTTTGGAATTAATTATCGAGAGGTTCCATTTAGGTTAGATGGAACTCTAGATTTTGTTGAGATAGAAAAGAGTATAACCAATGACATTAAAATGGTTTATATTCAGCGGTCTAGGGGTTATACACTAAGAAATTCACTTTTTGTTTCGGATATTGCAAAAGTTGTTAAGATAGCAAAAAGAAAAGCACCAAACTGTGTTGTAATGCTTGACAATTGTTATGGTGAATTTGTTGAAAAGGAGGAACCACTTGAAGTCGGGGTTGACCTTATGGCTGGCTCACTTATAAAAAATCCTGGAGGAGGCATAGCACCTACAGGTGGCTATATAGCAGGAAAAAAAGATCTTATAGAAAAGTGCTCTTATAGATTAACAACTCCTGGAACAGGCAGAGAGGTAGGCGCAACTTTAGGCTATAACAGAGAGTTATTTATGGGGTCATTTAATGCACCTCATGTTACTGGAGAAGCTTTAAAGACAGCAGTTTTTTCAGCAGCTTTGTTTGAGCTTCTAGGGTATCGAGTCACCCCAAAGTATAATGAAAAAAGAGCAGATATAATTCAGGTTTTAAAGCTTGGCGATCCAAATAAATTAATAAAATTTTGCCAGGGGATACAAAGCGGTGCACCGGTAGATTCTTTTGTAAGGCCGGAACCTTGGGACATGCCGGGGTATGATAGCAAGGTAATAATGGCAGCGGGGGCATTTACACTCGGTGCGTCCATTGAGCTTTCAGCTGATGCACCACTTCGTGAACCCTACGCAGTTTGGATGCAGGGGGCGTTAAATTTCCACAGTGGGAAGTTGGGTGTAATGCTTGCAGCAAATAAATTAAATTAAGGAAGAGGTGATTTATGAATAAATATAACTGTAGTTTAGTAAAAAGAGAGAAAAGGCAACTTAGAAGAACTTCAAATGTATTTGGCTTATGTTTTATGACAGTTTTTGCAATGCAGTTTACTTTTATGAGCTTTTTAGGTAATGATATATTTTTAAATAAAACTGCAGGTGTTATAATAAACTTTTTTTGTTGGCTCACTCCATATACGGTTATGCTAGGGTTATTTCATAAAAATTTTATTGATACATTGTCTTTAAAAAAGCCTAATAATTATGGAGTCTCATATTTTTTTATGGGTTTAACTTGTTCATACCTGACAGCACAAATTTCATCGTTAATAGTAGATCTACTAACGTATGTAGGAATTAAATCGGTTACACCAAAAAGTTTGCTGGAATATGAAAATACACCGGCAGGAATATTAATATTTATAATTGAAGTAGCTGTTTTTCCGGCCATTGTAGAGGAATTTATTTTTAGGGGAGTATTATTTGGCTGTTTAAGGAGATATGGCGAGGTTTTTGCAATGGTAGCTTCAGCGGCTGTTTTTGGGCTTTTTCATGGAAATATTGAACAAACCGTATTTGCATTTCTTCTTGGGATTGTGCTTGCATTTGTAGTTATTAAAACAGATTCACTCATTATTGCAGTTTTGATACATTTTGTAAACAACTTTAAATCATGTATTATTAAAGTTTTATCGGACAATACCCTTTTATGGAGTCAACTGTCAGTTATTGTTGGAGTTCTAACTTTGGTTATAATTGTGATTCCCGGTGTGGTAGCATATTTTAAATTAAGAAAAAATAATATTCAAGCCGTTTCCTTTTCGGGCCTTAATAAGAATAGCTCCTTGCTAACACTAAGCGAAAGAGTCAAGTGCTTTATTTTTAACCCGGGTATGATTATTGTAATCTTGTATTTTATATATTCATTTGTACTATCAGTAAAAGAGGGGGCCAATATTTGAATGATGAATTTTATATGCGGGAAGCTCTTGCTTTAGCACAAATAGCTGCACTTGAAGGGGAAGTGCCTGTGGGAGCAGTTGTAACTATGGAGGGCAAAATAATTTCTACAGGACGAAACAGAAGAGAAAAAGGTAAAAATGCGCTTTATCATGCGGAAATTGAAGCAATAAATAAAGCTTGCAATATTCTTGGGGGATGGAGACTTTGGCAGTGTGAGCTTTTTGTAACTTTAGAGCCGTGCCCTATGTGTGCTGGTGCCATAATTAATTCAAGAATAAAAAGGGTGGTTTTTGGTGCTTATGATTATAAAGCTGGCTCTTGCGGGTCAGTAGTAAACCTGTTCAATTTGCCGTATAATCACAAGCCAGAATTAAAAGGTGGAGTTTTAGAAGAAGAGTGCTCTAATCTTTTAAGCAATTTTTTTAAAAATCTTCGTAAAACTTAATATTGTAAAAAAGCCAGAACTTAAAATTGTTCTGGCTTTTTAATTATTTAGCTTTCTCAATAATATTAATTATATTATCAATGGTTTTTACTTTTGGGATATCTTCGATTAGAACAGATATATTAAAATAGTTTTCAACTATACTAAAAGGTTTAATTAAGTCAAAGGAGTCACATTAAGGATTTAGATTAGGTATGTATATGGATTTAAAGGCATATAATCGTTAATTGACTATTTTAGTTAACTCAAGTTGCATAATTTTTTATATATTAGAAATATTAATTTTCTTCTAAAGCTTTAATGTAGTTTTGAACTCGTATTTTTTATGTGCATAATCTGTTCCCTTAAAGTATAATGAAATAAAACGTTCAACATCATAGTTTTCACAAGCAATGGCAAAAAGGCAGGATTTATCTAAATGATTCTCTGAGTGATTTTTTACGGCGGCGTTAAAAAGATGAAATCCCACAGCAGATTTTCTGTATTTCTCAAATACAAATAATGATCGGTACAGAATAATATTTCCAGGAGCTGAAAAGGCGGTTAACCAACCAACTATCTCATTTTCATCTGTAACAGCGAAGTAAGTTAAATTCCTTTCAAGATTGTGTTCGTTTGCAAATGGAGATAGCGAATCTGGATAAGAAGTTCCGCTTTGCTTTTTTAATTCTTTTAATGCTTTAGGCGCTACTTTATCCATAGAGATGATATGAATATTTTCAGGGAGAGTAAATAGACCAGCTGAGGCAATTTTTATAAATTTACTGTTTGCTAAAAGTTCTTTAGCATTAAACCTATAAACGGCTGTTAATTTTTTTAGGGGAGAAAAGCCCATTGGAATAAGCAACTTTGAAAACTCGTCAATTGAGATTTGTGACGTAACAGTTATGAAATTTATATTTTTACAATTTCTAAGTTTCAATTCATTAAAAAGTGCATGTAAAAGGGCAGTGGCAGCACCGTTTCTTCTAAACTGTTTTTTTACAAATAGACTTTTTATTTCCCATGTTGCTTTATTATTTGGACTTTGTTCTGCAACAATAAGCCCACAAGGCTCTAAGTTGTAGTTTACACCAAAAGCTAAAGTTGTTCCGTCATTTTTTACCATTAGGTCAAAGAATTTATCGAAAGTAAATTGAGAGTAAAAAATTACATTTGAGTAATCAACTTTGTCTATAGATATCATATGGCTTACCTCACTTTTCTCAATTTTGAAATAATAAATTATCCACAAATTTATTATATAATATAAATTAATTTTATTCAAGATAAAACATAAAAAGAATCGAACATGATTAGTCCGGTTCTTTTTTATATATTGATAGGTTATTATTACTATCACATGAAGCAAGAAAAACATCACTTATTTGAGAAATATTTTGAGAGTTTAGCTGTTTTTTTAACCAGGTTTCTTCCTTACCGGCTATTTTAAGATTTTCTTTTAAAATGTTTCCGTCCATAATAACTGGAATAGTTGGTCTATCCTTTTGTACTGTTAAATTTAAATCTGCAGGTGTGGTAGGTCTGTCGCTGCTAACAGGAAGAATACTTAATGTTCCGTTTGGCTCTAAGTAGGCGGTTTCTATTTTGCTTATATCAAAATATCCTGCTCCTCTGCATAATTCCAGAAATTCATTTATATCTAATTTCGCTTTCTTAAAATTATTGTAGTAAATCTTGTTGTTATCAAGAAGTTTTAAGGGCTTTCCATTTAAAAATTTTCTTAGATATATAGACTTACATCCAAGGTAAGATACTAAAATTTCGAAAAGCGCATAAATTATCATAGCAATTAGTGGCTTTAAAAAGTCAGACTGAAGTGATGTTGCCATTTCAGCAGCAATTGATCCGATTGTAATACCGTTTATATAATCGAACATGCTAAGTTGTGAGATTTGGCGCTTGCCCATTAATTTTGTAAGTAGAAAAAGGACTATAAAAGATGCGGCAGAAGCAATTATAACAGTAAGTATATCATTTAGTTCCATATTAACACCTCGAAAGTTTTCAAATTAATTTTTATAATTCCCAAGGTTTGCTGTTTTATTCCGGTTTGGCATAAAATTTTAATCTAAACAACTGATTTTTGCAGTTCTATTAAATTAACTTTGTCCATACTTATTTAGTAAAGGAGGACAAGAATATGTGTGAAAAATTTAATGAAGCAGTATCGTTGGTAGCTTCCCCAGTAAAGGAAAGTCTACTAAAAATATCCTTATCTATTAAGTTACAAGTTTTCGAAATAAGGCTTAGGGCTGAAAAGCCCATTGTTATAAATGTGAAAAATAAATTTTATTTTCTTAGTAAAGAGGCAAAACTTCAAAATTCAGTAAGCGAAAATACAATTAGGTTGTCTCAATTAGATATACAAAGTACATTTACTAAGATGTGCAATCATTCGGTATATAGTTATCAGAATGAGATAAAAAATGGTTTTATAACTTTAAAGGGAGGACACAGAGTTGGTATATGTGGAACAGCTGTTTTAGATAAGGGAAATGTTATTAACTTAAGGGACATAAACTCACTAAACATTAGGGTAGCGCAAAATGTAACAAATTTATCAAGTGACTGGAATGATATTTTTTCAAAAGATTTTACAGGTGTACTAATTGTTGGAGAGCCTGCATCAGGAAAAACGACAATTTTGCGAAATTTGGCTCGCAAATTTTCCTCGGGCAGCTTCGGTAAATTAACTAATGTCTCAGTTATAGATGAAAGGAATGAGATAGCAGCTTCAAATTGTGGGATTTCGCAGTTTAATTTGGGATTTTGTGATATCTTGACTGGCTACCCTAAAAGCGTAGGTTTTGAACATGCAATTAGAACCCTGTCTCCGGATATTATTATTTGTGATGAGTTAGGTACAAAGGAAGACGTTAAAGCTATAAGAAAAGCGGTTAACTCTGGTGTTAAGATTATTGCAACATTTCATAGTGGAAATATGTTTGATTTGATAAACAATGTGAGGGCAAAAAATATTTTAAAAACTTATGCTTTTGATAAAATCATATTTTTAAAGGGAAAATCAAAGCCAGGGGAATTTTTCAAAATATATCATATGGAGGACTTGAAAGATGAAATTCGCAGGAGCAATAATGTTGGTAGCTTCATCGGCAACAATGGGGTATCTAGTATCGCATAAGCTTAGTAAAAGAGTAGCCTTTTTAGAACAGTTCTTGCATTTTATAGCATATATTGAAACGGAAATAAGGTATTCTTCAACACTTATTACGGAGATAATAAAAGGTTACAAAACTGAAAAAGAATTAGGGTACCTTCTGCATGATTTTTATAAAATATTGGGGACTACCGGAAATATAAATACATCCTGGGACAAGGCGGTAAGAAATACATATAAAAATTTTGGCCTTAGCTTAAAAGAAGCGGAAACGGTAATTAACTTTATATACAATTTAGGTACGAATGACATTGAAGGACAAATGAAGTACTGTAGGTTTAACTATGAATTAATTAAGGAATATTTAGAAACAGCCAAAGACGAAAGGCGAAAGAAAAGTAAGTTATATTTTATGCTGTATACATCGGCCGGACTGTGCCTGACGTTATCCATTGTATAGGAGGAATAAAAATGGAAGTCGACTTAATATTTAAAATAGCTGCAATAGGAATAATTGTTGCGGTACTTAATCAGGTTTTAATTAGGTCTGGCCGGGAAGAGCAGGCAATGATGACTACTTTGGCAGGTTTAATAGTTGTGCTAATGATGATAGTAAAAGAGATAGAAGTTCTTTTTAGAACGATAAAATCAATATTTGGGTTGTAGACATGAATATTTTGGCGTTAGCAGGGGTGGCAATAGTTTCAGCAATTTTTTCGGTTATGCTAAAGAAGTATAATCCGGAAATATCAATAGTACTAAGTTTATTAGCAGGTATTTTCTTAATTTTTGCAATATTGTCTCATCTTAGTACAGCAATGGATAAAATAAAGGAGCTACTAAGTGCAACGGGGATAACTGCTGAATACGGACTTATTTTGTTTAAGGTTATGGGCATTTGTTTTTTGGCTCAGTTTACTTCTGATTGCTGTACGGATGCTGGAGAGAAATCCTTGGCCTCCAAAATAGAACTAGCCGGAAAAATAATAATAATATACACAGCGCTACCACTCTTTGAACAAGTGATAAAGTTAACCTCTAAGCTAATAGGGGGATAGATCGTGAAAAAAGTAGTTGTTTTTCTAATTTTAACAAGTTTGTGCGTTTTTTTTCAAAGTCTTAAAACAAATGCAGAAGCTTATGATTTTGAGAGTATATACTCAGAACAAAAGGAAAGCAGTGGTGCAAATGATTTGGAGGAAAAATTGCCAAGCAATGTTAAGGAAGACCTTAATGACATAGGGATAACTGGTGTGGATTTAAATGAACTAACAAAAGTTACTCCAGAAAAAATTTTTGGAAAGATTTTTTCTATGGTTGAAAAAAGGGTGCCAGAGTGTTCAAAATCAATGTTTTCAATTTTGGCTATTATTATGTTGTGTGCACTTGTTGAAAGTTTCAAACTGAGTTTGGGTGAAAAACCTTTATCCGGTGCTGTAAATGTAATTGGTGTGCTTTGTATTTGCACGATGGTAATAATGCCCATAACAGAAAGTATAAACACAATGAGTAAGTCACTTAAAGCAACAGGTCATTTTATGCTATGTTATATGCCGGTAATGGCGGGAATTATGGTTGCGTCAGGCCAGGCAGTTACGGCAACGTCATATAACGGTATAATGCTTATTATAAATGAATTTATATTTCAAATAACAAATATATTTTTGATACCGGTTCTAAACTTATTTTTAGCTGTAAGCGTAGCATCAGCATTATCCTCTAAAATGAAATTAACAGGGCTTTGTGATGTATTTTCTAAAATTATTAAGTGGAGCTTGGGTCTGTGTATGACAGTATTTGTTGGAGTTTTAACTATACAAAATGTTATATCGGCAGCAGCAGACAGTGCAGGTAACAAAGCAGCAAAATTCATTATAAGCGGCTTTGTACCAATAGTTGGAGGTGCTTTAGGAGATGCATTTTCTACAATTCAAGCCTGTGTTAAAACCTTAAAAACAGGTGTTGGAGCATTTTTTATGATAGGATGTGGCTTTATATTTTTGCCAATTATAATTGAGTGTTTATCATTTATGCTTTCTGTAAATGTCTGTCTAGCTGTTGGGGAAATTTTTGATTTAAGTGCAATAACAGCACTTTTAAAGGGGATAGCAAAAGTTTTAAGCACTATGCTTGCATTTACACTTTGCTGTTTGTTTACTCTTGTTGTATCTACAGTTTTAATTATTACATTAGGAGGAAGTTAATAACAAAATGAAGTGTCTTGCAGCCTCAATATGTTTTTCTGCTATTGCTTGCTCTGTACTTGAGCTGTTGCTACCAAGCGGAAAACTTGAAAAAACAGTACGATTTGTGTTTGGTGCGTTTATGGTGTGTGCATTGATTATTCCTATTTGTAATATTGCAAGTAAAATTAATTTAAATTTTAAACAATATGGCGAACTCAAAGTAGAAAATAAATTTAAACGCAAGGTAGATAAGCAGATGAAAAAAGCAATTAACGAGAAGGTTGAGTTCTTAATAAAGGAATCTTTAAAGGAAAAAGGCATAGAAATAATAAAAGTTGAAGTATTTACGGATACAAGTGAGGACAACAGCATATCAATTAATAAAGTTAGAATATATATAAAAAAAGGAGATGAAATAATATCGAAGCAGATAAAAAAGCAAGTGGAAAAAAAATTAGGAATAAAAGCAGAAGTGGTTATGGGGAGTGAATAAATATTGGATGTTTTAAGTTTCACAAGGGACGGTTTTAATAAATTGGTTAATGGGAATAAAGGAAAAGGAGTTATAGTTATTATTGGTATTTTAGGGGTAGCTTTAATTTTTGCTTCAAGTTTTTTTAAGGCAGAAAAAAAAGAAGATAAAACGGCAGTTACGTCAAAATACACAACACAAGAATATGTGGCGAAGCTTGAGCAAAATTTAACAGAACTTGTATCCAGCATAAAAGGCGCTGGGGAATCAAAGGTGATGGTTACACTTGAAAATTCAGAACAGACGGTTTATGCAACGGAGGAAAGGCAAAATAAGGAGGCTACTGAAGATAAAAGTGATGGCCAAACAAGCAAGAAAAAGGAAAGTGATGGTCTTGAGAAAAAGTACATAACAGTAAAGGACTCAGATGGAAGCGAGAAAGCGCTTTCAGTGACTCAGATTCAGCCAACAGTAAAAGGGGTGGTGGTAGTATGTCAGGGAGGAGATGACCCGGTTGTTCAAAAAAAAGTAATAGATGCCATAAAAACGGCATTAAACATTACGGCAAAACGGGTCTATGTGACAAGGTAAATGAAAAAAATATATTTAGTTATAGGGAGGAAAACACACATGAATTTTGGCAAAAGACAATTGATTTTATCTGCACTTATTTTAGCATTAGGAACGGCAGTATATTTAAACTGGCAGTTTTCATCAAACAAAGAACTAATAGACACCAACAAGATAATGGCAACAAAAGAGCTTGGAGAAGCAAAATTTGTTAATAATACGGTAGAAGAAAATAAAGGCGAGGAAAATGGAGAAAAAAAGGATGAGAATTCAGGGGAAGAACAAAAAGAGGAACCAAAAGAGGAAAATGCAAGTGAGTATTTTTCAAAGACAAAAGCGGCAAGGCAAAAAGCAAGAGATGAAGCGACGGACATGATAAAAGAAATATTGGAGGATGTTAAATCTTCCGAGGAAACTAAAGCAGAGGCTATAAAACAAGCATCAATAGTTGCAAAAAATATTGAACAGGAAGCCAACATAGAAAGCTTAATAAGAGCAAAAGGCTTTAAAGATTGCTTGGCTTTTATTCAAAATGAAGAGTGCAGCATAGTTGTAGGCGGAGCAGAGTTGACGGACAATTTGGCAGTTGCAATAAAGGACATAGTGTCCGGCCAAGGTGGCATATCTGCTGACAAGATAAAGATAATGGAAGCAAAATAGTTTGATTTTTTATAAATTTATGATATAATTAATTGTATTAGTTTTTTAAGTGGACCTTTACATTTTAATTTTATTGTAACATATATTAGTCCTCCACTTATAGTTAAAAGTGGGGGGCTTTAATTTTAGTGTCAAGGAGATAGGTATGGGAAGAAGAGAAGCACGGGAAAAGGCATTTTTGTTTTTATTTGGTAATATATTCACAAGTTACAGTTTGGCTGAAATAATTGAACACTGTAAGGATCAAGACGAAACTGATGTTCAGACGGACTGCTTTACAATAGAGATTTTTAAAGGTGTTAAGGAGAATATGTCTCAAATAGACAAAATGATAAGTGATACATCTGTAAAATGGAGCAAGGAAAGGCTTTCAAAAATTGCACTTACAATACTTAGAGTGGCTATTTATGAAATGATTTTTAGGGACGACATTCCGGTTAGTGTTTCGGTAAATGAAGCGGTTGAGTTGGCTAAGAAATATGGAACAGGTGAAGAAGCGGCATTTGTAAACGGTATTTTAGGTGCAGTTAGCAAGGCAGTGGAGAAGAAAGATGAGTAGCTTTTTAGGTATTGACACCAGCAACTATACAACGTCTGTTGCACAGTTTAAAGATGGAAGAGTAAAACAATCAAGAAAGCTGTTACCTGTTGCGAAGGGGAGCTTAGGCCTTAGACAAAGTGATGCAGTTTTTCATCATGTGCAAGGACTACCAGAGGTTTTTAAAAATATTACTCAAGGAGAAAGCTTTGTACCTCAAGCTATTGGGGTATCGGCGTTTCCCAGGGCTCAAGAAGGCTCATATATGCCGTGTTTTACAGTAGGAACTTCTGTTGCCGATATTTTAGGAAATCTTTTTGGTATTCCGGTGTACAAATTTTCACATCAAGCAGGGCATATAGCAGCGGGGCTTTACTCTGTTGATAGAATTGAATTATTAAAGAAACCTTTTATTGCGTTTCATGTTTCGGGTGGAACTACAGAAGCAGTACTTGTACATCCGAACAGGGATAAAGTGATAGATTGCGAAATTATAGCCAAAACGCTGGATCTTAAGGCTGGACAGTTAATAGATAGAATAGGTGTTATGCTTGGGACTAGCTTCCCAGCAGGAAAAGAACTTGAAGCCTTGGCAAATATCTGTAGTGACAAGATAAAGGTTAAACCTTGTCTAAAAGGGTTAGATGCTTGCTTTTCAGGTGTGCAGAACATATGTGAAAGCATGCAAAATGCGAATGAGGAAAAATCCAAGATAGCAAGGACGTGCATTGAGTATATTTCTCAAACACTTGAAGGGATGTATACTGCTCTTATAAAAAAGTATGGAGAAATACCAACCTTATTTGTGGGCGGTGTTATGTCGAACAGCATTATAAGAGAAAGCTTCGAAAAAAAGTTTAATGTAATTTTCGCAAAACCTGAATATTCAGGAGACAATGCAGTTGGAATATCAGTATTATCGGCGGTTAAGGCGGGGTATTATGGCTGAATTTAATGTTTTATCGGTTTCACAGCTTAACTTTTATATAAAATCTATTTTAGACGGTGATAGAAATTTAAGTAATGTATTTTTAACAGGAGAAATTTCTAATTTAACTGTTCACTATCAGTCTGGGCATATATATTTGTCTTTAAAAGATGAAAAAAGTGCAATAAAGGCAATAATGTTTGCAAATTCAGCAAAAAGACTTAAATTTAAGCCTCAAGATGGAATGAAAGTTATAGTAAGGGGCAGAGTTTCAGCTTATGAACCAAGCGGAACTTACCAAATATATATAGATGACATGCAACCGGAGGGTTTAGGTGCACTAAATTTAGCTTTTGAACAGTTAAAAAATAAGCTGTTTAAAGAAGGATTATTTGATGAATCCAGGAAAAAATTTTTACCAAGATATCCGCAAAAAGTCGGAGTTATTACATCAAAAACAGGCGCAGTGTTTTTTGATATTAAAAATGTGATGGCACGCAGGTATCCATTGGCGGAGATTGTATTTTATCCGGTTATGGTTCAAGGGAGTGAGGCGCCAAAGCAGATTGCGAATGCAATAAATGTTTTTAACGAGTTAAATGCTGCTGATGTCTTAATTGTGGGCCGCGGAGGTGGCTCTATGGAGGACTTGTGGGCTTTTAATGATGAAAAACTTGCAAGAACAATTGCAGATTCTAAAATACCTATTATATCAGCAGTAGGGCATGAAACAGATTTTACAATATGTGATTTTGTTGCTGACAAAAGGGCACCGACGCCATCAGCCGCTGCGGAATTGGCTGTGCCAGATAGAAAGGAACTTTTGGCAGTCATAGAATATAATATAAACTATATAAACAGTCTTATATATACTAGGATAAATTCTTATAAAGAAAGATTAACAAATTTTACAAAAAACAAAAATATGAGTCGTCCTGACATTATGATAGAAGAAAAAAGAATTGCCCTTGATATTTTATCCGGAAAAATTAAGTCTTTATTTTTAAATGAAATATCAAAACATGAAAACAGATTTTCAAGCCTTACTGGAAAGCTAGATGCGCTAAATCCTCTTAAGGTTTTGGATGCAGGCTACTCGTTGGTGACAAATTCCGGAGGAAGAACGATTAAGAGCGTTAAAAAAGCCAAAATCGGTGATTATTTAGAGATACGAATGAACGATGGAATAATTAAGTGTGTTGTTAAGGAAATAAAGAAGGAGAAAATGTGAATATGAAGAGGGAAAAAACATTTGAATCATCTATGAAAAGGCTTGAAACAATTATATCTAAGCTTGAAAATGGTGCAGAATCTTTAGAAAGCTCTGTAAAGCTTTTTGAGGAAGGAACAAAAATAGCAAACTATTGCTATGGCGTTTTGGGAAAAGCACAACAAAAGGTAACTGATTTATCCGAGCTTACAAAAAATCAAACAATTATTGGAGCTGAAAGCGATGACAAATGAGGAATATAAAACACTTATAGATAATGCTTTAGAACAGTATTTCCCTACTTTAGATAAAAAAACGGAAACCATTGCAGATGCAATGAGGTACAGTCTTATGGCACCGGGAAAAAGAATTAGACCCATGTTGGTTTTAGAATTTTGCAATATTTGTGGTGGCGAGCGAAGTGCTGCGTTGCCCTTTGCATGTGCAGTGGAAATGGTTCACACCTATTCTTTAATTCACGATGATCTTCCTTGTATGGATGATGATGACTATAGAAGAGGAAGACCTTCAAACCATGTAAAATATGGCGAAGCGGTTGCCCTTTTAGCAGGGGATGCTCTACTTACCTTAGCTTTTGATGTTATGCTTTCAAAGGAAAACATTGAAAAAGTAGGAGCAGATAAAGCTGCTTGTGCAGCGGGAGTTTTAGCTCGAGCCATTGGTTGCAGCGGCATGATAGGAGGACAAGTTATTGATATTTTAAGCCAGGGGAAGTTTTTGTCTCAGAAGGAACTTGACTTTATGCATGGTCAAAAGACGGGTGCGCTTATTAGAGCGGCATGTGAAATTGGTTGTATAGTTGCGGGTGCAGGGACACGGATGCGTGACATTGCAAAATGTTATGCGGAAAAATTAGGCCTTGCATTTCAAATAGCAGATGATGTGCTTGACGTTACTTCCAGCATAGAAGAAATGGGGAAAATGTCTGGAAGTGATGTAGAGAAAAGTAAAACAACATATGTGACTCTTATGGGCATAGAGAATTCTAAAAAAGAAGTTAAGGAACTTATAAATCAAGCTAAGAAAACACTTATAGGAGTGGATGAGAATACAGATTTTTTAAATTGTATAGCAGATAGTATATATAATAAAATAGATGTTTGATTTATAGATATTGATTACATGAGAATTAAAAAAGAGGGATAAAAGTAAATGTCAGATAAAATTTTAGACCAAATTTCTTGTTCTAGAGATTTAAAAGGTCTTTCAAGTGAGGAATTAACAAAACTTTGTGAAGAAATACGCGAAAAAATAATAACCACGGTATCAAAAAATGGTGGGCATTTAGCGTCCAATCTAGGGGTTGTGGAACTGACGGTTGCGTTACATACAGTTTTTGAATGTCCAAAGGATCAGATCGTATGGGACGTGGGGCATCAGTGCTATACACATAAGATGTTAACAGGCAGGTTAGACAAAATAGACACAATAAGGACTAAAGGAGGCTTATCAGGATTTCAACGAAGAGATGAGAGCATATGCGATCCATTAAGCACGGGGCATAGCAGCACTTCGATTTCTTCTGCGTTTGGGCTTGCAACTGCAAAAAACTTAAAGGGAGAAGATGGAAGTGTAATAGCAGTTATAGGAGATGGCGCGTTGTCTGGGGGGCTTGCGTATGAAGGAATGAACAATGCAGGGTCGTTTAAAAGAAACTTTATAGTTATTTTAAATGATAACAAGATGTCAATTTCGAGAAACGTAGGATCGATGGCGAGATATCTTTCGGCAATTCGGATGAGAAGTACGTATCTAAAAGCCAAAAACGTTGTTGACGCTATTCTTATGAAGATTCCTGTATTAGGGGATTTTATAAAGAAGATTATACTTAAATCTAAGTCTGCGCTAAAAAAGCTTATAAATAACGGTACAATTTTTGAGGGAATGGGATTTAAATATTTTGGACCAATAGATGGTCATGATATAAAAAAATTGATTAAGGTTTTAACTATAGCAAAAAATTGGGATAGGCCAATATTAATTCATATAAATACAGTTAAGGGAAAAGGATATCATTATGCTGAGAAAAATCCCAAGGCTTTTCATGGAACTTCAGGATTTGACGTGAAAAATGGGTTAAAAAGTATTCCTAAAAGTGATTTTTCATCTGTTTTTGGAAGGGAATTGTTTAATTTAGCAAAGGATGATGACCGTATATGTGCTATAACAGCTGCAATGAAGTTGGGGACTGGTCTTTCATATTTTGCCCGAACTTTTAAAAATAGATTTTTTGATGTTGGTATAGCTGAAGAACATGCAGTTACTTTTGCAGGTGGACTTTCAGCTGGTGGTATGCTCCCGGTTTTTGCAGTTTATTCAACTTTTTTTCAAAGAAGTTATGATCAGCTTATACATGATGTATCGCTGCAGGTTTTAAAGGTTGTATTTGCCATTGATCGAGCTGGTATAGTAGGAGAAGATGGCGAGACTCATCAAGGGCTTTTTGACGTTGCGCTTTTAAATACGATCCCAGGTTCAGTAATTTATGCCCCAAGTTACTTTGATGAAGTATCCGGAATGTTAAAAAAAGCATTTTATGAGGGAAGTGGAATAGCGGCCGTAAGGTATCCTAGGGGAGCACAGTTGTATAAACCTGTGGATTTTGAAATTAGCGACTGCAATTTTGATTTATACGGTGAAAGTTCAGGAGAAGTACTTATTATTACATATGGACGGCTATTTTCTTTTGCATGCATGGCAAAGCATAGATTATTAAATGACAATGAAATGAATGTATCGGTTTTAAAGCTTAATAAAATAAAACCAATAGACAGTGAAGCTATAAAAGCTGCAACTAAATTTAAAAATATTTTCTTTTTTGAAGAAGGAATAAAAAATGGCGGTGTAGCTGAAAGGTTTGAATGTGAGCTTAACAGTGCAGGCTTTACGGGTGGATACACAGTAAATGCGATAGATGATAAATTTGTTCGTCAGGCTACAGTCAAAGAGACGCTACAAGAGCTTATGCTTGATGATGATGGTATGAAAAAAATTATTTTACAAGGGGTTAATAATTTTGTCAGAAAAGAAAAGATTGGACGTACTGCTGTTTGAGAGAGGTTTAGCAGCAAGTCGTGAGAAAGCTAGAGCGTTGATTATGTCGGGAAATGTCTATATTAACAATCAAAAGTCGGATAAACCAGGAACAGCTTATAAGGACGATGTTAATTTGGAGGTTAGGGAATCAGCGTTAGGCTTTGTAAGCCGTGGGGGTTTAAAATTAAATAAAGCAATTAAGGCTTTTAAAATAGATCTTAAAGGGTTGGTTGCTATGGATATAGGAGCTTCCACAGGCGGATTTACTGATTGCATGCTTCAAAATGGTGCCGCTAGGGTATATTCAGTAGATGTTGGATATGGGCAGCTTGATTGGAAATTAAGGAATGATGACCGGGTTGTAAACATGGAAAGAACCAACATAAGATACATAGATAGAGAAAAAGTTTCTGAAAAACTTGATTTTATAAGCGTTGATGTTTCATTTATTTCGCTGTGTTTAGTTTTACCTGTTGCTAAGTCTTTAATGAAAGACGGTGCAAGGGCAGTGTGCTTAATAAAGCCTCAGTTTGAAGCAGGCAGAGGGAAAGTAGGAAAAAATGGTGTTGTTAGGGAGCCACAAATTCACGTGGAGGTCATAGAGAAAATCAAAACTTATGTGCTGGATAATGGATTTAAAATTTTAGGATTAGATTTTTCTCCGGTTAAGGGCCCAAAAGGCAATATTGAATATTTAATTTATCTGGAAAATTCAGGGGATTCAAATGACTTATCTAACACAGATGTTAAAATTTTAGTTGAAAGAGCACATGAGGAGCTTAATTCTGACAGCAAAGCTGACTAAAAAATAAATTAAATAAGGCAGATGAATAGAGGAGAAAACATTGATGGCTAATTTGAAACATAAAGATAATTTTAATGTAACTATTATTCCTAACCTATCAAAAACAGACTTAAAAGCCAACCTGGATAGCATTATTAATTTTCTTTTAGAATTAAATATGACTATTTTTATTCCTAAGCAATATGCAGATGCAAATTTAAAAAGCAAATCGATAATTTCTGATTTAGAGCTTGAAGAGTCTCTGGAAAAAAGTGATGTGGTAGTAGCAGCTGGTGGAGATGGCACTATTATTAGGGCAGCAAAACAGGCAGCTTTAAAGAATAAGCCAATCTTAGGTATAAATTTTGGAAGACTAGGGTTTACGTCAGGTCTTGAAAAGGAGGAGCTATCAAAATTAAATCGACTTATAACAGGTGAGTATGATATTCAAAAAAGGGTAATGTTATTGGTGGAAATAGTAAAGGAGTCTAAAAGACAAAAATTTTATGCTATAAATGATGCCGTTATATCAAGAGGGGAGCTATCAAGAACAATTGATTTAGATATATTAATGCAGGATACAGAAATTTGTAATTATAGGGCTGATGGTATAATTTTAGCTACACCTATGGGGTCAACAGGCTATTCACTATCTGCAGGTGGACCAATTGTTGACCCGGGAATGGAATGCATATTAATGACACCAATATGTCCTCACTCGATGTTTGCAAGACCATCGGTATTTAATAAATATACAAAATTAAAAATAAAGGTTGCTGCAAGGGAGTTTGTGGGGACTTTTTTAACAATAGATGGCGATAAGGTAGTAGATATTGAAAACTCTGACTTTATAGAGATATCAGTTTCTAATTTTAGTGTAGAAATGATAACATTTGATCAAAAGTGCTTTTATAAACGAATAGGTGAAAAACTTTCAAGGAGAAGATCATAAAATTAAGTTTAATATAATTTTAACAGTTGTAAAAAATATAGGTTAATTCACAATCATAGTGAATTAACCTATATTTTATGCTGTAAAACACAAATTTAATTTAATGAATTTAACAATTTTATTGATTTAGCACAAATTTTGTGGTATAATATGTTTATACGAAGGAGGTGATAAAATGGATAAGATAGACAGAAAAGGAATGAAAGTAGTTTCTGGGGGAAACAGTTTAGAGTTAATGCCTGTTAATGGAAAGGTAGAACTTAGTAATGGAGAAACAATAGATGAAGGGACTATAGTAAGTTATAATAATGAAAAATTAGGAATAGTAAAAGATTTTGTAAGAGGCTTTGACGACCTTGATTCTCTTTCAAAGGATGTTGAAAAATGGGAAAAGAGACATAAAAACTTAACTAAAGGACAAATTTGCCAAAAATTTTTTGATATATATGGAGATAAGTGGGTTAAATGCTAATAAACATTATTAAAAATAAAATTATATAGCATATGCCTGCACACTATAGTTGTGTGCAGGCATATATTTTTACTATTAAAAATTTTTAAATATTTAAAGTCTCTTTATCCAGAGTTCTCTTTTTTTGTTCCCGCTTTATATCCTTTTCAAAAGCATTGAATCCAAGACCTGTTATTTCAGATGCATCTCCAACGATAATAAAAGCATTTTCATCAATCTCTTTTATTATTTCATATGCTTTTGAAACTTCTTGTTTACGCAGGGCACATAAAAGCACTTCACCTTCATTTGAAGTGTATACGCCCCTGGATTTCAATGCAGTTACGCCTCTTTTCATTTCAGTTAATATTCTTTTGGATATTAGCTCATTTTTCTTTGAAACAATAAATAACATTCTTCCAACACCAATATTCATTCTATATAGAATGCTATCAATTACTTTAGAAAGTATAAATATTAAAATTGCAGAGTATGTGGCGACATTAATAACAGATGCCGGATTATCGCTCCTAAACCCATAAACTAGTGCAGAAATTAACACAACAGCACCATCAACACAGATTAAAAGTTTTCCAACAGGAATGTGCGGGATATGTAATTTTAATAACGTAGCAACAAGATCAGTTCCACCAGTAGCTGCGCCACGCAAAAATATTAATCCTAACCCCAATCCACCGATTGCTCCGCCTAATATAGATGCAATTAACATATTATCTGTGTATGCAGGTAGAAAATCCGTAACACTAATAGCTAAGTTAAGCCCAAAGGTTGCAATGAGATTATAAATTAATCCTCTCCAATTAAGCTCAATAAATGCCCAAATAAAAATTGGAATATTGATTATAGCACCAATTAACCCGATAGCGCTTACAGGAAGGCCTAAAATGTCCTTTAAAAGCTGTGCAAGACCGGTTACTCCACCGGGACATATATCATTTGGATCAGTAAAGCAATTTATCGATATTGCATAAATAAAGCATCCAACAGCAATAATTGCCATATCAGTTAAAAATACACTAATTTTAAATTTTTTTGTATTTTCCATCTTAAATCTCCTTTTTTAATTTTATTTATTAATTATATCAAATAATTCACGGATTCTCGAAATATTATTTTGTAAATAAAGATACCCAAATAATGTTTCAAGTCCCGTAGCACCATGATACTCCTCGGTTGTTGCATTTTTTGGGGTATGATGGGTATGTGCATTGCGACCTCTTTTAAAAATTGTTTTTTCCTCTTCAGAAAGGCAATTCATAATTTTATTTGCAGCAAAAAACTGAGCTTTGCAACATACTGTCTTTATTGACATGTTATGAAGTTTTCCAGCCGGTTTATTGTTTTCACATATGAGTTTTTCGCGCACTAGCAATTCATAAACACAGTCGCCAATAAATGCAAGTGAAAGCGAGTTTAAATTTTTTACATCACAATCTGCATTATAAAGTCTTTCCAATTAAATACCTCCTAAGGACTATTTTTACTCAACAAAATCAAATTCGAAGTCATAAATATTAATAGATGCGCCTTCTTCTACTCCAGCATTATGAAGAGCATCTATAACGCCCATTGAGGCCAGTGATTTTTGAAAATATTGTAAAGATTCATAGTCATCAAAGTTTATTGATTTAACAAGTAACTCAAGATGAGGGCCGGTTACAAAATAAGTGCCGTTTTTAATCTCCACTTTTATGTCTTCATTAAGGTTATCAAATAATTCTAATTTTGGCTCAGCTTCATAAACCTTAATTGGTGGAAGTTTAGACAAAAACTCTTCAATTTTATTTAAAAGAGGATCAACATTATATCTTATGGCAGCCATAATAGGGAAAAATTCATAGCCTTTTCCTTCAACATAATTTCTAAATGATTCTATTTGTTCGTCTGTAGCGAGGTCACACTTATTACCAGCAACAATCATAGGCCTTTCAGCAAGTTCTTTATTGAATTTTACAAGTTCTTTATTTATAGTTTCAAAATCCTCTATAGGGTTTCTTCCTTCACTTCCTGAGACGTCTACAATATGAACGAGCAGCCTACAACGTTCTACATGCCTTAAAAATTGATGACCAAGCCCAACACCTTTACCGGCACCTTCAATTAATCCGGGAATATCAGCCATTACAAAGGATGAATTTTCATGCATATGAACTACTCCTAAAACCGGGGAGATTGTAGTAAAGTGATAATCAGCAATTACAGGTTTAGCCTGGCTTACAACAGAAACAAGCGTTGATTTTCCAACATTAGGGTATCCCACAAGTCCCACATCTGCAAGGAGCTTAAGTTCCAGCTGAATATCAATTTCTTCACCTGGCAGACCAGGCTTTGCAAACCTTGGAACTTGCCGTGTAGGTGTTGCAAAATGCATATTGCCAAATCCGCCTTTTCCTCCTTTGGCCACAATTACTGGCTCTTTAGTGGAGATATCCGCAATTATTCTACCTGTATTAATATCTTTTATAAGGGTCCCACGTGGAACTTTTATAACTAAATCTTTTGCACTTTTTCCAGATGATCTACCAGCTTTACCATTTTCGCCGTTTGATGCTACATATTTTCTTTTGTATCTAAAGTCAGCTAGTGTCGAAAGGTTATCATCTGCAGTGAAAACTATGTTTCCGCCTCGACCACCGTCACCGCCGTCAGGGCCTCCAGCAGCAACATATTTTTCACGATGAAATGAAACTGCCCCGTTTCCGCCATTTCCCGCTTTAATTTTTATTTTTGCAACATCTATAAACACAAAGTCACCAACTTTCTTATAAATAAAAAGACCTCAGGCAGGTTGTGCCTAAGGTCTAATAACTCCGCTAAAAATTTATTCAACAGAATATACACATACACGTTTCCTATCGCGACCCATACGCTCAAAACTTACTTTGCCGTCAATAAGTGCGAACAGTGTATAATCAGACCCACAACCGACATTTTTCCCGGCATGAATATGAGTGCCGCGCTGTTTAACTAAAATATTACCTGCGCGCACAACTTGACCGTCTGCACGCTTAACGCCCAGACGTTTAGATTCGGAATCACGACCGTTTTTTGTTGAACCCATTCCTTTTTTATGAGCAAATAATTGTATATTTAATCTTAGCATTAGTTACACCTCCGTATAATTTACAATAATGTTATTAGGGTATTGTTCTTCAAGCGCTAATAAATGAAGTTTAAAACCCAACAAAATATCAAGACAACTTGATATATCTTTTTCGGAAATTTGCAAGAACATTTTTCCGAGGCCATTTACAAAAACATTAGCTTCTGCTTTAATCACATCAGTAATTGTATTTGCAGCCATGTAAGCTGCCGAGGAAACAGCTGCACATACAATGTCATTTCCGCTTTCTGCGTAATTTGCATGACCGGTTATTTCAAAACCCATAGGTTTACCGGCATCATTAATTAACAAGTTTACTGTTATCATAAATTAAGCGTTTATAGCTTCAATTTGCACCTTTGTATAAGGCTGTCTATGACCAAGTTTTCGCTTTTCGCTTTTCTTTGGTTTGTAAGTAAAAACAGTTATTTTTTTGCCTTTACCGTTTTTCAAAACTTTAGCTGAAACTTTGGCTGTATCCACATAAGGTTTACCTGTGGTGATATTTCCTTCGCCAAACAAAGCAATAACTTTAAAATTAACTGTTTCTCCTTCGTTAGCTGTAAGCTTTTCAACAAAAATAATATCATCTTTTTGTACTTTATATTGCTTACCGCCTGTTTCTATAATTGCATACATAATCCTAGGCACCTGCCCTTTTTATAAAGTCTCGCTATTTTAGGGTGTGATAGCCACTTAAAAACCCAAAATATGCGGCAAATTTAATGTTATCATAAAAGCTCATTTTTGTCAAATGTTTTTTATTAATTCAAGATACATATAAGTAGTTATTTTTTTAGCGAAAGTTTATAAAAGGAGCAGTTTAACTCTGCAAACGCGTAAAAGGTTAAACTGCCCGTTTAGGTAATTAAAGTTTACCTAAATTTATTTTTATATTTTTACGAATTTATAACCATGAAAAAATTTGGAAATTTAAATATCTTTCATTGTATTTTTAGCAAGTTCTTTGTCTTTTGTTAATAATGCAAGAAGGCACTCATATATTACGCCGGGATTTTTTTGAAAATTTTCCTTTACGAGTTCTGCTTGCAGTTTATCTGGCACGTATAAGTTAAATGATAGCAAATCAATTTCGCCGCCGGAAATATTGCAGATAACAGAGTAACCATTTTTGTCTTTTTTTATGTCTACTGTGTTTTCGGTTTCTCTTTTTATTTTAGCCATTAAGTTTATTGTGGCACAAAGCGCCTTTTCGCGTATTGTTATGGGTAAGGCTGAGTCTAAATGGGTCGCTATTAATTTTCCACTTTCAGTTACTGTATAAAGATTTGATTTTTCATTAACTTTTTTTATATTTCCACTCTCAAATAAATCAGAAAAAGAATCACTTGCATCAAAGTAATTTGCTAAATTATTATTTTGTAAAATAGAAATAACATCTTCCTTAGACATAGGCTCTTTAATACTTGTAAGTATGTAACAAATAAGAAGCTTTATATCAATCTTGCTTCTTAAACCGCCGGGATTTACTCCGGCTGTAAATGCATCAAATTTCATTGATTTCCCTCCTTAACTGTTTTTAAAATTGCACAGTTTACTTTATCTTGTATTTGTGACATGGTATTACTATAGTCTTTAGTGTTGCACCATGCATTTATTCGTACATCTATGAAATCATCACTTGCCTTTTGAACATAAACTTCACAACTATTATCCTTTAAAATATTTGAATTTTCAAGGACAATTAATCGAATTTTTTCTTTTTGATCTTCTATATTAGAATTTTTATCTATGGTAAATGTAAGATCAATTTTTCGAGTTTTTTTAGCGGTGCAGTTTATTACATGTGACGAGGTAAGAATGGAATTTGGAATAACAACCTCTTTGTTATCCGCAGTTACTAAAGTTGTAAACATGAGCTCAATTTTGCTAACAGTCCCAGAAATTTTGTCAATTTCAAGATAATCCTTGACTTTAAAGGGCTTGTTAATTATTATTAAAAATCCGCTCGCCACGTTTGAAAGACTGTCTTTCATTGCAAGGCCAACTGTCACTAAAGAGGCACCAAATGCGGCAACAATAGAGGAGGTGTTAACGCCTAACGCGGATATAGATATTAACAGAGCAATTATTTTGAATATAACTTTTAATCCTGAGTAAGAAAATGAAGCTATTGTAGAGTCAAGTTTAGACTTTATCATAGCCTTTTTTAACATTTTACTTAAGAAGTTTGAAAGCCACCATCCAATCGCGAAAATTATAATTGCAATGACTAATTTTGGAAAATAGGTTTTAAATATTTTTAAATATTCGAAAAATAAATCCATAAAAGACCACCAAATTTTTTATTTCTTTAAATTATTATATCATAAAAATATGTTGTTATTGTTAATTTTTCTTGAAAAATTTTTTCTTTTAAGGTAATATATGTTTATAGATAAAGTATGTACTAGATTGGAGTCTGATGTAATGGAAAAGCCTGCAGGAAATATTAATTTTTACTCTATATTTTGCCCTATGTTTGACACAGATTCAATTGAGTTTGACCTATTAGAACAAATAAGAAAAAATTTTTTCCAAAGCGGCAAAAAGCAAAAGAATAAAATAACCAAGGAATTTAAAGGAAAGACGTACCATTATTCATATGCAATGGAAAACCAAAAACCTATGAAATGGAAGAAAATGCTTGGCGGAAAAGTTTTGGAAAAAAGTATGCCAAGCGATATGGGATATATTATTTTAATACAGGCTGAAAACAAAGATTTTATAAAATTGCTTTATTTTAATAATGAACACGACTGGATTAAGTCAGAATACTACATTAAAAATACTAAAGGCAAACCTATTTTTGCGTTTTATAAAAATGGAGATACTATACAAGTTAATAAATACGATAAAAATTTACAAATTAGTCAAGTTTATAATTTATATCCTTTTGATTTTAACCTTGATGAATATAAGATAGATGCCTTTAACGAAAATTTAACAACTATTTTTTGCAGGACAAGCAAAGGAGAAATAAGTTACTGTACTAAGGAACAAATTGAAGAAATTAATAAATTAAAAAGAGACGAAAATTATACAAGTGACAATATTTTAGCGGAATCAATAGAAGAAATGGCAGATGCGATTGTACGTGAAACAGATATTTTAGTTGATGAATTATCAAATGAAATTGTACAAGCTTCAAAAAATTCAAAAAACCAAGACACTGGAGATAAATCAGACAAACTCTACAAGGAGGTGACATGGGAGGAGGCTATAAACAGCAGTAAAAACGAAGCAAATAAAAATAATTTTGAATTTAGTAAAGAAATGATGGAAGACAATATTATAACCAAAATAATAAAAGTAGGGGAAAACGAAGAGCTGTTTTATAGTGGCAAGCTTGATAAAAATCAGGGTAGAGTTGGATATGGCAGAACGTTTGGCAAGAATGGAAACACTATATATGAAGGCGAATACTTAAACGACAAAAGAAATGGATTTGGAGTTCATCACTATAGTACCGGCGAAGTCTTTTATGTGGGAAACTTTAAAGACAATAATAGAGAACACTTAGGTATCTTATTTAAAAAAGATTACGAAAATATTCAAGTTGGTTCATTTTTTGAAAACAAAATTAAAAACATGGTGTCTGTTTTTGATAATAATGGGAATCTTGAGTATGCAGGACTTGTTGAAGATGGTAAGAAGTCGGGTGCCGCAGTAAGTTACAATGCAGATGATAATAAAATTTTTGTTGGTGTATTTAAAAATGGGGAGTATTTAGGAAGAGGAACCACTTTTGATAAAGAAGGAAATCTTTATTATACAGGTGAATTTAACGGAGCGCAAAGGTGCGGTTTTGGTACGGAGTATAATAAGGATGCATCAATTAAATATAGGGGAAACTTTAAAGACGACCAGTATAACGGTGAAGGATCCTTGTTTTTTGATGATGGCCGATATATAACTGGAATTTTTAAAGATGGTAAACTTAGCGGTGCGGCTTGCGAATATTTTAAAGATGGCAGTAAGATTTATGAAGGCTATTTTAAGGACAATCGTTACTGTGGAGAAGGAACCCTTTATCTTAAAAATGGAAATTACGTAAAAGGAAGTTTTGCAGATGGCAAAATTTCTGGAACATATTTTGAATTTAACAAAGACGGAGACATGGTCTATGAAGGAGAGTGCGTTTATAGTGAAGATAAAGGTGAAGGGCAAAGTAGTTTAAACGAGAGAATTTATAATGGAAATGGTGCTCTTTTTAAAGATGGAAAGTGTATTTATAAGGGAGGCTTTGTAAATGGAGCAAAAGCTGGCTTCGGTATAGAATATAATAATGGAAATGTTGTGTACATAGGAAATTTCAAAAATGATAAATATGACGGCTGCGGGATCTTGTTTAATGATAATAAGCCAATATTTGCTGGAAGTTTTTTGCAGGGCAAAAAACATGGAAGAGTTAATGAGATTTATGAAAATAAGGTAATTAAGGAATGTATCTTTGATAACGATGACCTTAAATATGTTGTTGAGTACAGCTACCCAGATATGAACATTGTATATTGTGGAAATATTTCATCTGGGAAAAAGAATGGCATGGGATGTGAATTTTCTGAGTATGCAGAGAAGCTAAATGAAGGGATTTTTGAAGACGGTAACATAGTGCGCCGTATGAGCGTGTGTATGAATAAACTTGATTATCTTTGCGAATGTAAAAAATTAAACACCTATGGATATAATGAGTATGGAAAAGCTCCAGAGTTTTTTGTTGATGTAAATTATAACGGAGGAATTTATTCTGGTGCTGTGTCTGATGGAAGACCACATGGAAAGGGAACAATTTTATATAATGATCATAGATATACGGGTGAATTTGCAAATGGGGAGCCAAAAGGGAATGGCGTTATATATAAAAACGATGGCTCTGAGATAAGAGGAACATTTTTGACTGATGAAGCAGAAAATGCAAAAGAAGAGGTGTTTCCTTCGGGTGTAAAGTATAAAATTTTAATTTGATGAGGAGAATATACTATTCTTGAGTGGGTTGATATTCACAATGTTGGTTTTGGTGAATGCATAGTTTTAGGTGGAGATAATGAAATTTTAATGGTGGATTGCGGTTCTATGAACATACTTTTAAAACGCCAAAATGTTATGTTTAAGAATTATGTTATAAATCATGTTATTCCAAGATATATTGATATAAAGAAAAAAAGTTTTTTACTTACTCATTTTCACAAGGACCATCTAAATGGCTTTAAATATATATTAAAGGAAGATGCAAATTTTTTTAATGAAATTTACATTCCCAAAATTTCAAGGAATGAAAGTGGAAGATCAGTTTTGCTAGAACTTGCAATTTTCTCATTTGTGTTTTTAAGTAAGAAAACAAACTGTGCACAAATGAACATAGCTCCCATGTTTATATTTAGCTTGCTTCGTAAAAGCATAAGAGAAAATAAGGTGACAACACTTACAAGTGGTGACATTTTTGAGGTTTTGGATTGCAAATATGAGGTTGTAAGTTTTGCGGGACATCAAAACTTTTCAACAATTGTTTTGAGCGCTGTTGAAAAAATAGAAGCTCTTTTAAGAAATTGCTCATACAATTTAAAGGTGAAAAAATTAATGGAGGCAAAAGAAAAGTTTTGCTGTACATATTTTGAATGCAGTGAAATGTGTAGTATTTCTTTTAATGTTGATAGGAATGAGTTAATAAGTAAAATTGATGAATTAAATAATTACACTATAGAACTATCTAATATATCAAGGGAGCTTGCTGGGGAAGATATAGCATATAAAATTTCTCAATTTTTAAAAGATGAGAATGTTCAAAATGAGTATAGCAATATGCAAAATGAATTTAGCTTGGTGTTTCAAAATAAGTCAGATTGTGCTGACAACATATTAATGACCGGAGATGCAACAAAGAACGCAATCTTGAATATAAAAGACAAATTTTTTAAAAAATATCGTATTTTCAAGGCACCGCATCATGGAACGGAAGGTTATTACTGCAAAATTTTCGACAATATTTTGAAAGACCATGTTATAATATCAAATGGAATCTATCATGTGGGCGGAAAAATCAGTAAAAAATACTGTGATGATTTTTCAATGAAGCATTGTACCGATTGTACAGTTTGCGGTTTTTTTACAAAAAATAAAACTTGCTGCAATAGGTTGAATTATTGTGAGGACAGCAAAGAGCTATCTTTAAGGTGCACACATAATGGAGTAAGTTCTGGGGTTTCTGATTGTAACATTTATGTGGTTTCAGGTTATAACAATAGAGGTTGTTTTTGCGATGAATGATGGGAGTGGTTTGATTGGTAAAGGAAGCAATTGAAAAAGTCTACGATGCGGAAAAAGAAGCGTCAAAAGTAATAGAAGATGCGAAGAATCAAGCGGATTTAATAATACAAAGGGCCAAAACTGTAGCAGATAGCATAATTAAAGCACAGATAAAGGATGCGAAGCTAAATGCTGAAGAGAGGTTGAAACTTGCACAAAAAGAAAATAAAGCAGCGATGGAAGAGATTATAAAAAAATCAGAAAACGAAGCTGCGATGATTAAAAGAAAAGCTCAAGTTAGAGTATCTGATGCAATAAAAATAGTTATAGAAACAATAGCTGGTTGATGAAGTACACTTTAAAGGTGGTGATTTTATATGTCGGTACTTGCAATGAAAAAGATGGAGTTGTGTGCAAGAAAAAGAGATAGAAAAGCTATATTAGAGATGCTTCAGAGGTTAGGGCTAGTTGAAGTTTATGAGATTAAGGAAGATAATTACGATTTTGAAAACTTAGATTTATCAGGCCAAATGGCAGTTTTTGAAAGGACTAAAAATATAGCAGAGCGCGCCATAGAGATATTGGGAAAATATAACAATAAAAAATCGGCTCGATCTTTTTTCAATGTGAAAAAGGATATATCTAAAGAGGAATACTACAGATTTGCAGAGGAATCTTTATCTGGTAGCAAAATAGCAGGGGAAATTGTAAATTTTGAAAAGTTAATAGCAGAAAAAAAGGCGCAAATTATAAAAATTGAGACAAATATAACGTCTTTAGAACCATGGCTTAATCTAGATGTTTCAATGAAATTTTGTGAAACTGAAAAAACAAATGCTTTTATTGGAGTTTTGCCTGAATTTGCAAATCAAGAGGAAATATTACACAGATTTTATGAAGATGAAGAGTTAGTAAATAATATTGATGTTACTATTGTAAGCAGTGGTGACCAGCAGACATGTGTGTTTATTTTGGTATCAAAGAAATTATCAGACAATGTAGAGAAAAAATTGAAGTTTATGGGTTTTTCAAAGCCACCCTTTTTAACATCACGTTCTCCTATTGATGAGAAGATAAGTCTTGAAAAAAAAGTGGATCAGCTTAAAAGCGAAATAAATACAGCTATTGCTAAAATTTTAAATTATAAGGATAATTTAGAGTTATTGAAATTTTTAGTTGACTATAACAGTATGCGAAAGGAAAAGTATGAGGTTTTAGCAAAGACTGAAAATACAAAAAAAGTTTTCTTTTTAACGGCTTATGTAGAGGCCAAAAATGTAAATGAGTTAAAAAATTGCTTGAATGCGAATTTTGAAGTTGCACTTAATTTTGAAAATCCCAGTGAGGATGATGATGTGCCAACGGTGCTTGAAAACAATAAATTTTCATCTCCTGTAGAAACGGTACTTGAAAGTTACAGTCTACCGAGAAGAGGCGAAGTTGATCCGACTTCGGTTATGGCAATATTTTACTATGTGCTCTTTGGCCTAATGCTTTCAGATGCGGCTTATGGCGCAATTATAGCAGCGTTTTGCGGCATTGTGCTGCGCAGGGCAAAAGGGATGAGCTTAGGACTGAAAAAATCGTTTAAGATGTTTATGTATTGTGGCTTTTCAACCGTGTTTTGGGGCATAATGTTTGGCAGCTATTTTGGCGATGCTATTACTGTTATTTCGGAAACGTTTTTTGGAAGACCAATAATTATCCACCCTTTGTGGTTTGAACCTCTTAGTTCACCTATGTTTATGTTGGCGTTTTCATTTGGACTTGGAATAATACATATTTTTACAGGGTTGTTTATAAAATTATATGAACTTGTAAGGACAGAGCGGTATAAGGATGCTGTATTTGATGTTATAACATGGTATTTACTGGTGGGGGGAATTATAGTATATATGTTGTCGTCTCCCATGGTATGCAGTATGTTAACACTCGATTTCTCTATACCGGAGTTAATTGGAAAAATTGGCATGGCGTGCGCTGCTGTTGGAGCAATTTTAATTGTTTTTACAGGCGGCAGAGAATCTAAAAATCCTATTAAAAGGTTTTTAAAGGGCCTTTACAGTTTATATGGGGTTACAGGGTATCTAGGGGATATATTATCTTACTCAAGACTTTTAGCGTTGGGCATGGCAACAGGAGTAATAGCTCAGGTATTTAACAAAATGGGTACTATGGCTGGCAATGGCGTGATGGGAATTGTTGTTTTTACACTGATTTTTATTGTAGGGCACACAATGAACATAGCAATAAATCTTTTGGGAGCGTATGTTCACACCAATAGATTGCAATTTGTTGAATTTTTAAGCAAGTTTTATGAAGGCGGAGGAAGAAAATTCTCACCGTTTTCTGCAAATACAAAATATTTTACAATAATGGAGGATATGCACAATGGATAATTTAGGGGTAGTTTTTGCTTTGTTAGGAGCAGCTTTGGCATCACTTTTATCTGGAATAGGTTCGGCAATTGGAGTTGGAATGGCCGGAGAAGCAGCTGCAGGAGTTGTTACAGAAGATCCAGGTAAATTTGGTAAGGTTTTATTGCTACAGCTTTTACCGGGAACCCAAGGAATATATGGCTTGTTAGTAGCTTTTGTAACTCTTTTGCAGATAGGTATTTTGGGAGGAAGCTCAGATATTTCTCTTGCTAAGGGACTTTTATATTTTGCAGCATGTTTGCCAATGGCCTTTGTGGGGTTATGGTCAGCAATACGGCAAGCGAGGGCCGCGGTAGCTGGAATTTCAACTGTAGCAAAAAGACCAGATCAAATGGGCAAGGCTATGATTTTCCCTGCTATGGTTGAAACATATGCAATATTAGCTTTACTGGTTTCGTTTCTTTCTATTTTAAATATTCCAAATATAAATATTTAAATTTTGTTAGGAGAGTTTATATGACTGGACTTGAAAACATAATAAAGGGGATAGAAGATGAGGCCAGATTATTAGCAGATGAAATTTTAAAGAAAGCAAGAAAAGAAGCTGATGAAATAACATCTAAAGCTAAGCAGGTAGCAATGGATGAGGTCTTGACAATTTCAGATCAATCGAAAAAGCAAATAAGGTTTATGAATGAAAGAAATAAATCTTTTTCAGAATTAAAAAGGAAGCAAATTATTTTACAAAGCAAAAATGACATAATTAATTCAGTAGTTAAAAACGCTAAAAGTGAAATTTTAAACATGAACGATGACAATTATTTTAGCTTTATTTTAAAGTTAGTAAATAAATTTTTATCACCTAAGGCTGCAATAATAATTTTTTCGGATAATGATTTAAACCGGATGACATATGCTTTCCGAAATGAACTTATAGCTTTAGCAGAAAGCAAAGGATCACAGCTTACAATTAGTTCAAGTGGGGCAGATATATCCGGAGGATTTATAATAAGTTATGGTGAAATAGAGGAAAATTGCTCTATTGATGCGTTATTTGAAAGTTTTCATGCCGACATTTCTGATAAAATTAATCAGGTTTTATTTGCGTCTTAGTTATTAGGGGTAAGGGTGATAAACTATGAATGAAAAGTATACTTATGCCGTGGCAAGGGTAAAGATGCGCGAAACTTTGCTTCTTAACGATCAAGATTTAAATGACTTGATTTTATGCAAAAGGTATGATAGCTGCTTGGATCTCTTGGCTGACAAGGGGTGGTCTATAAATGAAAAGACAAATGATTATCAGAAAATTTTATCTAGTCAAATTGATGAGATGTGGGAGTTTATAAATGAACTTGTAAAGGACAAAAATGACTTTAACGTGCTTTTATATCCTATAGATTTTAACAATTTGAAAGCGGCAATTAAACTTTTTATAACAGATTCTGAAGACAAAGGAGTTTTTTCTAAGGGTGGAACAATTGAAAGAGAATTAATATGGAATGCTGTAAAGGAAAAAGATTTTAGCGTTTTACCGGAAAGATTAAAAAATGTAGCCCAAAACGCCTTTGAAGTTCTTTTGCATACTAAAGATCCTCAAGCTTGTGATGCAATTATAGATGCGGGGCTTCTTAGAGCAATTAGGGATGAAGGATATTTATCTAGCGCAAGAATAATTAAAATTTATTCAGAAACTTTTGTTGCTTGTGCGGACATAAAGATTGCAATGCGGGGCTGCCTCATGGGTAAAAAACAAGAATTTTTTCGTACGGCTTTAGTAGAGTGTAAGTCCTTAGACATATCACGGCTTGCATTGGCTGCTTCAAAAGGAATAAATGAAATTTGTGCTTATCTTTCGAGCACTATTTACGAGGATGCAATTGAAAGCATTAAAGGCTCTGTTTCAGAATTTGAAAAATGGCATAATAACAAGGCACTTGAATTGATATCAAGTGAAAAAAATGACTATTTTACAATAGCATCAATTGTTGCGTACATTTTAAAAAGACAGAATGAAATTCGGATGGTTAGGATTATATTAGCATCGAAACTAGCAGAGATTGATGAACAACATATAAGGAAAAGACTGGGGCGTTTATATGCATAGAATAGCAGTTATTGGTGACCGTGAAAGCATTTATGGCTTTTCAGCACTTGGTCTAGAAACCTTTTTTGTCGAGGAAAAGGATGAGGCAAGAAAGATGATAGATCATTTGGTTTTAGATAATTGTGTGGTAATATACATAACGGAAGCTATTTATAAGGAACTTGAAGATGAAATTGAAAAGATAAATAGAGGAGCAACAGCCGTGTCCATTGTACCGATTCCGGGAATTGCCAACAATAACGGAGCAGGATTGAACAGTTTAAGAAAAGCTGTAATACAAGCGGTTGGATCTGATATATTGTTTTCACAAAATTAAAATTGGGTAGGTGAAGAAATGAGTGAGGGTATAGTAAAAAAAGTAGCTGGACCTCTTGTTATAGCAAGCGGAATGCAAGATGCAAACATGTTTGATGTTGTTAAAGTTGGCAAACAGGGGTTAATTGGTGAAATTATTGAAATGCATGAAGACAGAGCATCAATACAGGTTTATGAAGAAACTTCCGGACTGGGACCGGGAGTAAAAGTGAAATCTACAGGTATGCCGCTAAGTGTAGAGTTAGGACCGGGTCTCATAGGTAGTATTTTTGACGGAATACAAAGGCCGCTTGACGATATAATGAAGGTAAGTGGCAATAATATTAAAAGAGGTGTAGAGGTACCATCTTTAAAGAGAGTTAAAAAGTGGAGGTTTACTCCGTGTGTTTCTATAGGAGATAAGGTAGAAAATGGAGATATTATAGGGACAGTTAAAGAAACTGATGCAGTGGCGCACAAGATTATGATTCCATATGGAATAAGCGGTGTTGTTTCAAAAATAAGTGCAGGAGATTATAAGGTTGATGATGTCGTTGCAGTGGTGAATACAGATTATGGAGAAAAACAGATAACTTTGATGCAAAAGTGGCCTGTAAGAAAGGGAAGACCATATAAAAGAAAATTACAGCCTGATATGCCACTTATAACAGGCCAAAGAGTAATAGATACATTTTTCCCAATAGCAAAGGGCGGCGTTGCAGCTGTTCCGGGGCCATTTGGAAGCGGAAAAACAGTAGTTCAACACCAACTGGCAAAGTGGGCAGATGCAGATATTGTGGTGTATATAGGTTGTGGAGAACGGGGCAATGAAATGACTGATGTTTTGAATGAATTTCCTGAACTTATAGATCCTAAAACAGGAAAGTCTTTGATGGAGCGTACAGTTTTAATTGCAAATACATCAGATATGCCGGTTGCTGCGAGGGAAGCCTCTATTTATACTGGAATTACGATTGCGGAATACTTTAGAGATATGGGATATTCTGTAGCGCTTATGGCGGATTCAACATCAAGATGGGCAGAGGCTTTAAGAGAGATGTCTGGAAGGCTTCAAGAGATGCCTGGTGAAGAAGGATATCCTGCTTATCTCGGAAGTAGGCTTGCGCAGTTTTATGAAAGAGCTGGCAGAACTATATCTTTAGGAAAGGAAGACAGGGAAGGTTTTTTGTCTGTTATAGGTGCAGTTTCACCGCCTGGTGGAGATATTTCAGAACCAGTTAGTCAGGCTACACTTAGAATTGTAAAGGTTTTTTGGGGTCTTGATTCTGCACTTGCATATAAAAGGCATTTTCCGGCTATAAATTGGTTGAGCAGCTACTCTCTTTATGTAGATTCCATATCAAACTGGTATGATGAAAATGTGGATGAAAATTTTAAAACATTAAGAGTAACAGCAATGAGAATACTTCAGGAAGAGGCCGAGCTTGAAGAGATTGTAAAGTTGGTAGGAATGGATTCGTTATCGTCTCAAGATAGGTTAAAATTAGAGGTAGCAAGGTCGATAAGAGAGGACTTTTTACATCAAAATGCATTCCATGATGTAGATACTTATACGCCAATAAAAAAACAGTTATTAATGCTGTCCTTGATACTTAAGTACTACGATTTAACAGTAAAAGCTCTGAATGACGGGGCGGACATAGAACTTATTTTAAGTATGCCTGTAAGGGAAAGAATAGGTAGATTTAAGTATATTGAAAACAAGAAGGTTGAAGATGAACATAAACTTATATCGGATAAACTTTTAGAAGAATTTGAAAATACATTTAGAAGGGAGGAGGAATAATGCCAAAAGAGTATAGAACGATTCGGGAAGTAGCAGGACCGCTTATGATGGTAAGCGGTGTGGAAAATGTGGCCTACGATGAGCTTGGCGAAATAGAACTTGAAAATGGAGAAAAGCGACGCTGCAGGGTTTTAGAAATAGATGGAGAAAATGCTGTGGTACAACTTTTTGAAAGTTCAACTGGTCTTAATTTATCTAATAGTAAGGTTAGATTTTTAGGCAAGAGTATGCAGCTTGCAGTTTCTAGTGATATGCTAGGCCGCGTTTTTGATGGACTTGGAAGGCCAATTGACAATGCTCCTGAAATATTGCCGGAAAAGCGTATTGATATAAATGGACTTCCTATGAATCCAGTGGCTAGAAATTACCCACAAGAATTTATACAGACAGGTGTTTCTGCAATAGATGGTCTTAACACGCTTGTAAGAGGGCAAAAATTACCGATATTTTCCGCAAGTGGTTTGCCGCATGCTAACCTAGCAGCGCAGATTGCAAGACAGGCAAAAGTTAGGGGCACTGACGAGCCTTTTGCAGTTGTATTTGCAGCAATCGGAATTACTTTTGAGGAATCCAATTTCTTTGTTGAAAGTTTTAAAAAGACGGGTGCAATAGATAGAACAGTAATGTTTACAAACCTTGCCAATGACCCGGCAATAGAACGAATTGCAACACCAAGAATGGCGCTTACTGCTGCAGAATATTTAGCGTTTGAGAAAGATATGCATGTGCTTGTTATTTTAACAGATATAACAAATTACGCAGACGCCTTAAGAGAAGTTTCAGCAGCCAGAAAAGAGGTTCCGGGAAGAAGGGGATATCCGGGGTATATGTATACAGATCTTGCTTCTTTATATGAGCGTGCAGGACGTCAAAAAGGAAAAAATGGCAGTATAACCCTTATTCCTATTTTAACTATGCCTGAGGATGATAAAACACACCCAATTCCGGATTTGACAGGGTACATAACAGAGGGGCAAATTATATTAAGCCGTGAGCTTTATAAAAAGGGAGTATTACCCCCGATTGATGTATTGCCGTCACTTTCAAGGCTAAAAGATAAGGGAATAGGTGAAGGAAAAACCAGAAAAGATCATGCGGATACCATGAATCAATTATTTTCAGCCTACGCCCGAGGAAAAGATGCCAAGGAACTTATGGTTATATTAGGAGAAGATGCTCTGACTGACATAGACAAATTATATGCAAGGTTTGCGGATCAGTTTGAACGTGAGTATGTTTCTCAAGGGTTTGAGAATGATAGAAGCATAGAAGAAACTTTGAATATAGGTTGGAAGTTACTGTCGATACTTCCAAGGGGCGAACTTAAAAGGATAAAAGATGATTTTCTTGATGAATATTACAAAAAAGAGGGGTAAGGCAAGTGACAAACACACATGTAAACCCTACGCGCATGGAGCTTACGCGAAAAAAGAAAAAGCTTGCGGTAGCAAGGAAAGGGCATAAGCTTTTAAAGGACAAAAGAGATGAGCTTATGCGTCAGTTTATTTCAAAGGTAAATGAGAATAAAGAACTACGACTTCGAGTGGAAGAAGGAATTAAGTCGGCAAATAAATTATTTTTACTTGCACGTGCAGAAATGCAGGGAGAAGTTCTAGATACAGCACTTATTTTACCTAAACAACATGTATTTTTAGAATTTACAATGAAAAATATTATGAGTGTATTGGTGCCAGAGTATGAATATACAACAAGAACCCCTGACCCAAATGATATTTACCCGTATGGACTTGCGTTTACATCGGGGGTACTTGATGAGGCTATTAATAAGTTACAGGCAGTTTTTAAGGACATGTTAAAGCTTGCTGAAAGTGAGAAGGCTTGCAAACTTATGGCAAGTGAAATTGAAAAGACAAGAAGGCGTGTTAATGCACTTGAGCATATAGTAATTCCGGAATCTTCAGAGGCAATTAAGTATATTACTATGAAGCTTGATGAAAATGAAAGAAGTAGTCAGGTAAGATTAATGAAGTTATAATTTTAAGAGGTGATTTTTTGTTAAGTGACCTTATAGTGAAAAAATTTATTAAGGATAAGGAAAATATTAGTTCACCTGAAATTAGGGAAAAGTATGGAATACTAAGTGGATCTGTAGGTATATTACTTAATGTAATTATGTGTGCTTTAAAATTTATTTCTGGACTTATGGCTTCATCAATAGCAATAATAGCAGATGCATTTAACAATCTATCGGATGCAGGTTCATCAATAGTGACTCTTGTAGGTTTTAAAATGGCAGGCAAGCCGGCAGATAAAAAACACCCATTTGGTTATGGAAGAATAGAATACATTTCTGGACTTATAGTGTCTATTGTTATAGTCTTTATGGGTATAGAACTTATTAAATCATCTATAGATACACTTATAACCGGAGACAGTGCAAATTTTGATATTTTTTCAACAATTGTACTTTTAATATCCATGGGCGTAAAGCTGTGGATGTGTGTATTTAATAGAAAACTCAGCAGGGATATAAATTCTGTAGCTCTTAACACAATAGCGATGGATAGCTTAAGTGATGTTTTAGCAACTTTTACAGTTTTAATAGGAATTGCAATTACCCATATTACTGGAGTTTGCGTGGATGGTTATTCTGGAATAATAGTAGCATTATTTATTATATATACAGGTATAAATACCGCTAAAGATACTTTAAGCCCATTGTTAGGGCAAAGGCCGGATAAAAATTTAATAGATCATATAAGATGTGATGTTTTAAAAAACAAGGAAATAATGGGAGTCCATGATGTTTTAATTCATAATTATGGTCCAACTTATAGCTTGGTTTCTCTGCATGTTGAGGTTCCATCAAGCATGTCAATATTAAATTTGCATTCTATAATTGATAAAATAGAGCAGAGCCTTAAAGAAAAATATGGATTTAATGTGGTAATACACATGGATCCGGTAATAGTTGATGATAACCTTATTTATGACATAAGCAAAAAAATGTGGAACTTTATAAAGGAAAAAGATAATTGTATTAAGATAGAAGATTTTAGGCTTATTAAGGATGAAGGCAAGATAACCTTAATTTTTGATATTTTTGTGCCAAGTACGTGCAATTTAAATGATGATGCTCTTAAAAAGGAATTTACAGATTATATTAATGGCATAAATGAAACGTATTTAAGTATAATAAATATAAAAAGGGAAAATAAACCCACATAGTCGTTGACTATTGGGTTTTGTTTTGCTATAATTTAGGTAAATTTTAATAAAGAAAGGTGGGAAAGGCATGGGCATTACTTTAAAGTTGAAGTTTCATTTGTAAATTTCATTCTAGAGTAATACATGCTAAGACTATGATTAAAAGAACAGAAATAGCTAAGCTTTACAAAGAAACTTCGGAGTGTGCAGGCAATAACGTTACAATCTGCGGTTGGGTAAAGACAATAAGGGATTCCAAAACGCTTGGGTTTATGCAGCTTAATGATGGAAGCTTCTTTAGAGATGTTCAAGTGGTATTTTTGGAGGAAAAGTTAGAAAATTTTAAAGAGGTTGCCAAACTTAATGTAGGGTCGTCTGTGCGAGTTACAGGAACTGTTGTAATGACACCGGATGCCAAACAACCTTTTGAAATACAAGCAGAAAGCATAATTATAGAGGGTAAATCTACTAGTGATTACCCACTGCAAAAGAAACGTCATACCATGGAGTATTTAAGGACAATAGCACATCTAAGGCCGAGAACCAATACTTTTAGTGCAGCTTTTAGAGTAAGATCAGCAGCAGCTTTTGCTCTTCACAAGTTTTTTAACGAAAATGGATTTATTTATGCACATACACCAATAATCACAGGGAGCGACTGTGAGGGAGCAGGGGAAATGTTTACAATAACCTCATTTGATCTTGATGATTTGGAAAAGATGGATAACGGAAAAGTTGATTACTCCAGGGACTTTTTTGAAAAGCATACATCACTTACGGTTTCGGGCCAACTTGAGGCTGAGTGTATGGCTATGGCTTTTGGTAAGGTGTATACATTTGGTCCAACATTCAGGGCGGAAAGGTCTTATACACAAAGGCACGCAGCTGAGTTTTGGATGATTGAACCGGAAATTGCATTTGCGGATCTTGAGGAAAATATGCAAATAGCAGAAAGAATGATGAAATACGTTATAAAATATGTAATGGAAGCTTGCCCTGAAGATATGAAGTTTTTTAATGAATTTTTTGACAAAAATCTTATAGAGAGGCTTACCAATATTGTGAACTCTGATTTTGGTGTTGTAACGTATACAGATGCAATTGAAATTTTAAAGAAGAATGATGATAATTTTGAGTATAAAGTATCGTGGGGAATAGACTTACAAACTGAGCATGAAAGATATTTAACTGAAGAAGTTTACAAAAAGCCTGTTTTTGTCATAAATTATCCAAAGGAAATAAAGTCCTTTTACATGAGAGAAAATGAGGATGGAAAAACTGTTGCAGCAATGGATTTGCTTGTTCCCGGCATAGGAGAGATAATAGGTGGTAGCCAACGTGAAGAGAGACTTGAACGTTTAGAACAAAGAATGCAAGAACTTGATCTTGATAAACAGGATTATTGGTGGTATTTAGACTTAAGACGTTATGGAACAGCAATTCACTCAGGATTTGGACTTGGATTTGAAAGGCTTATAATGTATTTAACTGGAATACAGAATATTCGTGATGTATTGCCTTTCCCAAGAACAACAGGAACAGCAGAATTTTAATAAGAAATCCCCCCGATGGCATCGGGGGGATTTTACAAAAGGGAGGAATAATATGAATTATTTTGATATGGATAAAGAGGCTCTTATTGAACTAAGAAGTGAGCTTCAAAGAGAGTATGACTTTATAAAGAAAAAAGGAATAAGGTTAGATATGTCTAGGGGAAAGCCAAGTAGAGAACAAGTTGAAATATCGATGCCTATGTTAAATTATAACGGCGTAGATGCTTATATAACGAAAAATGGTGAAGATTGCTGCAACTATGGTTTTTTTGATGGAATAAAAGAGATGAAAGAGCTTTTTGCAAGTATTCTTGACGTTGAGGCTGAAAATATTTTTGTAGGTGGAAATTCCAGTTTAAACATGATGTTTGATACCATATCGGGTTATATGACGAATGGTGTTTGCGGGGGGCAGCCATGGGCTAAACAACAGAAGATAAAGTTTTTATGTCCATCACCGGGATATGATAGACATTTTGCGATATTAGAATATTTTAAAATAGAACCAATTGTAGTGCCAATGACAAAGGTTGGACCGGATATGAATATGGTGGAAAATTTAGTTAAAGAGGATGAAACAATAAAAGGCATTTGGTGCGTGCCTAAGTATTCTAACCCTCAAGGGATAACCTATACAAGTGATACTGTGAAAAGATTTGCAAAACTAAAACCCAAGGCGAATGATTTTAGAATTTTTTGGGACAACGCTTATGCAGTCCACTTTTTGGGAGAAGAGGATGATTATCTTCTAAGTTTGTATAAAGAGTGCGAAAAAAATGGTACAGAGGACTTACCAATAATGTTTACCTCAATGTCTAAAATAACTATACCGGGAGCCGGAGTAGCAGCGTTAGCAGCATCGAAGAAGAATTTAGGCGATATAAAAGCTAGATATAAAATTCAAACGATAGGGTATGATAAGGTTAATCAATTGCGACATGTACGTTTTTTAAGAGACTATAAAGGTATAGTAGAACACATGAAAAAACATAGAGAATTTTTAAAACCTAAGTTTGATGTGGTTATTAACAGTTTACAGCATGAATTTTACCAAAATAACGTAATTTCATTTACAAAACCAAATGGAGGATATTTTGTAAGTGTTGATGTGTTGGACAACTGTGCCGATAAGGTTATAAATTTATGCCAAGACGCAGGTTTAGTTTTAACTCAGGCAGGTGCAACCTATCCTCACAATAAAAACGTTAGAAATAACAATATTAGATTAGCACCTACGTATCCAACTATTGAGGATTTGACTGAAGCTATGAACCTTTTTTGTATATGTGTAAAGATTGTCACTATAGACGAGTTATTGCAAGCAGTGTGAATGCACCTTTTGAATGTGTGTGTATATAATATAATAAGTGAAGTTTTAAAAAAGTTTAGCCATATCTTTCATTGGCGGTGAGTAAAATGAATTGCTATTATAGACAAGGAAAATTGGCATTAATTTTTGTATTGGGCCTTACAGTTTCATATCTTTGCCCAATACAATTTATTATTAAATTACTTGTTACAATACTGATAGTTCTTGCGATATCTCTTATAAGGTGTTAACGACAAATAGGGGGTATTTATTGTGAAAGTAGTGGTTGTTAAAAGTCCTAAAGTTTTAGGATTTTTCTTAAGAAGAATATTTAAGATTAAAAAGGAAGACATAGATAAATCAGTTTAAATGTAAAAAAGGAAAAAGGTAGATTATATTTGTTTGTAGAAATCTGCCTTTTTAAAATAGGGAGGAGGAGCCGCGCTTATGCGCGGCTCCTCCTCTTTTATAAATTTAATTTTGCTTAATTATTTACACTTTACTAAGCCATAATAATTAATAATTCCTCGTGCATCTGCTTTAGCGAGCTTGCAAAGTTTTTCGTCGGAACTTAGATATTTGTAATAATCGTCAGGATTATCAAGATAAACATGCTCAACTATTATTGAGGGGATTCCCAACCTAATTCCATGATAAACGATACCATACCAGTCTGTAGTATCACCATTTTTGTAAGTAGACCCATCATCAGAAAGCCTTCTTAAAAATCCATTTTTATAAATATAATTAGGACAAATAGGAACTTCATCGGTACGGGTACTTTCATCCGCAAGGTGGGCATGTTCAATGCCAATGTCTTTTAAACTGGATAATATAGAAGCCCCTAAATGCTTTTCAATCTTATAAAGATCTTCAAATCTACAATTCTTGGGTTTATAATGGCTATGTGTTACTAAAACCATTGCTCCACTAAAGGATTTGTCTGTGCCAGTAGTGTTGTTGTGAAGAGATATTATAGCTTCAGCATTAAGAGAAGTTCCCTTTTTAACACGTTCAGATAAAACAAGAGGAGAAGTTAAGTCATCATTATGAGTGAGGTAAACTTTTACTTTACGTCCATCTGATGTTTCATATCTTTCTAAAAAATTTTTCAAATAATATGCTATTTTCAAATTTAAATCACATTCTTTTATTTCTACCCCATCATATGTCCTAGTAGCGCCAGATTGTGTGCAGCCGTGTCCTGGATCAAGAACCAGTATAAAGTTCTTTTTTGAAGAATCTGCATTTACTGACTGTAAGGGCATACATGATACAAATAAAAAAGCAATAATTTGAAAGGCAAAAATAAATTTTTTTATTAGGGATTTCATTAAGGCAACCTCCACAATTAATTTTTTAAAATTATACCATGGAGGCAAAAGGTTGTCAATATAGTTAAGTTGCTTATAAGTGATTCAAGTAAGATTTTGACAGCAAATATGGTACAGGATATCTATGCTACACCCTAAAGTTGTTTTTATTCTTCTAAATTTTCCAATGCGTATTCTATACACTGGTTTATTACCTTATTAAATGAAACATCGTTTTTTTCACTAAGTTGCATAAGTTTTTCAAAATTTTCCGGTTTTAACCTAATTGTTCTATTGATTGAAGATATTTTGGGTGGATGTTTTTCTATTTTAAACTTTTTCATATTAATACGCTCCTTTAAATTTAAAACTATTTTTTGTAATTATATATTGAATTATACAAGATTTTAATGTACAATATTGTAATCAAAATATAATTGCAACATTATTGCACGAAGAAGGGTTCGAACAATGACTAATAAAATTTATGTAGAAAGTAAAATAGAACTTGCAGAAAATTTAAGGAAACTACGTGAAAAAGTAGGAAGATCTCAAGGACAGATGGCAAAAGCTTTGCATGTAGATCGTTCTACATATTCTTATTATGAAGCTGGAAAGGTTTTACCTAATATTTTTACACTTATAAAAATTTCAAAGTTATTAAAAGTTGATTTTTTAAATTTAATTATAACTGATAAAAAATAAAACACTCACTTATATTAAGTGAGTGTTTTTTAGTTTTGCAAATGCTAAATTAGCAGCCACATCCGTTGTTGTCGTTACCATTGCAGCAGCAGCAAAGGATTAATATTAATATAATTACCCAAGAGCAGCCTCCGCCAAAACCATTGTTGTTACACATAATGTTTTCCTCCTTTAAGTGATTTCTTTATATTATACGAATTTTGGCATAAGATGGTTACAGATATTTTAAAAATTTTAAAAATTAAAGTTATAATAAGAAAAAATAAGAAAATAAAAGAATAAAACAGATATTTGAAAATTTTAAGCCAATACAATCTCAGGTCGACTTTGACCTTCTTTGATTTTTAAAGTATAATTAAAGTCAAAGAAAGTCAAAATCAAACAAGGCTTAGGAGGCGATTTTTTGAGTATAAGTGATATAGTTGCAAATTATTTATTGCGTATTATAGAAGATGCTGATGGAGATGCAGAAATTCAGAGAAATGAGCTAGCTAGTACAATCGGATGTGTTCCAAGCCAAATAAACTACGTTATAACTTCTAGATTTACCCCAGAGCACGGTTATATGGTTGAGAGCAAAAGGGGCGGCGGCGGATATATTAGAATTACTCGCATAAAAACCGATAAAACTTCAGCGTTTATGCATATAATTAATTCTGTGGGAGATCATATTGACGCATCGGCTACGGGAATCTTACTTGAAAGTATGCTTCAAAGAGATATGATCTCGAAGGAAATATACAGGCTCATGTCATGTGCTTTAGCAGAGAGATCTTACGCAAATGTACCAATTGAATTTAGAGACAGTTTAAGGGCAAATATTTTTAAAAATATGTTGTTAACTTTAATTTGATGAGGGGGAATATTTATGCTTTGCCAATCTTGTGGTAAAAATCAAGCAAATACACATATAAAAAGAATAGTTAATGGTAAGCTTAAAGAATATAGGCTTTGTGAGGAGTGTGCGGCCAAACTTGGCTATGGAAGTATCTTTTCGGGCTTTGATTTTAACTTTGATAATTTTTTAGGCAGCTTTTTTAAAAATCAATTGAGTGATAGACAGAGTGCTTTAGAAAGTGAAGTTAGTTGCTGCCCGAAATGTGGTTCTACTTTAGAGGACATTTCAAGAACCGGAAAAATAGGATGTTCTAAATGCTATGATGTTTTTTATAATAGCCTTATAGGCTCAATAAAAAGAATACACGGCAATACAGTTCATACTGGAAAGATGGCGGAATGCGTTTCTGAAGATAAAAAATTAAAACTTAAAGTTGAAAAGTTAAAAAAGGAAATGCAAATAGCTATTAAAGAGCAAAACTTTGAAAAAGCAGCTCAAATTCGGGATGAGTTGAAAAAACTTGAAAAAAAAGGTGATAATAATGAATAATGAAAATAACTTTAACGATATAATTATTAGCACTAGAGTACGGCTTGCAAGAAATTTATCGGAATTTCCGTTCCCATGCAAATTGCAAAATCAGCAAAGAACGGATGTAATAAATAAAATAAAAAATGCGGCTTTAAATTGTAAAACTCTCGGTAAATATTTATTTAAGTTTATAGATATCAATAATTTAAACAGAACCGAAGCAATTTCTTTAGTTGAAAGGCATATTGCAAGTCCGGAGCTAATTTCAAGCAGAAATAAAAATGGATTAATTATTTCTCAAGACGGCAGCGTAAGTATTATGGTGTGCGAGGAAGATCATTTAAGAATACAAGTGATGAAGGATGGATTAAGGTTAGATGAAGTATACGAAATAGCAGATGAAATAGACTCAGCACTAGATAAGGAGCTTTCATTTGCTTTTGACGATAAGCTTGGATATCTTACTCAATGCCCAACCAACATAGGCACAGGCATGAGAGCATCGCTGATGATGCATTTGCCGGCTATGAGGGAAAGTGGAACAATACAGAGAATTAGTGAAGATTTATCTAAGCTTGGGCTTACTATAAGAGGAATATACGGTGAAGGCTCAGAACCCAAAGGCGATATATATCAGCTTTCTAATCAAATTACTTTAGGAATTTCAGAAAGAGCTGCGATAGAAAATTTAAAAAATATTTCATTTCAATTAATAAAAAAAGAACGTCAAAGCCGAATAGAAATGGCGAAAAACATTAATGTTGAAGATACCATTTTACGCTCATACGGAATACTTAAAAGCGCTAAACTTATTAGTAATGATGAATTTATGAAACTTATTTCTAACGTAAGATTTGGAGTTTCAACCGGCATAATAAATGATATATCATATGACGATATAAATAAACTTATAACTATGCTTCAACCTGCAACGTTAATGAAAAATTTGGGTGAGCACATGGATGAAATTGAAAGAGATAAACAAAGGGCAAAGTTATTACAAGATAAACTTTTAAGTTAAGAAAAAAGGGGGACTTTATTATGTATAGATTCAATGGATTTACAGAGAAAGCAAATAGAGCGTTAAATTTAGCGATGAGTGCAGCGGAAGATTTAGGCCACACGTACATTGGCAGTGAACACATACTTTTGGGGCTTTTAAACGAAGGAAGCGGTGTGGCAGCTGTAATTTTAAATGACGTAGGGATTACTGGTACTGATATTGAAGATTTAATTAGAAGGGAAATTGGAGTAGGCTCAAAAACTTCTTTGACTATTGATGATTTTACGCCCAGAAGCAAAAGAATTTTGCAAATGGCAGTAGTGCAAGCAGCCGGTTTACAGCATAACTATGTAGGAACAGAGCATTTACTTCTTGCAATAGTAGATGAATCCGATAGCTATGCGGTAAGGTTTTTAAGTGAGCTTGGGGCAAGTACGAGAAGCATAATTGAAAATTTAAGTAAAACAATAGGAGAAAGGGAGCAAAAGGAGAAAATCTTTGGCTTGGGAGATGCACTCACACAAGGCGGCAATCATGAGAAACTATCAAAAAGTAAAACCAAGACATTAGACCAATTTGGACGTGACTTAACTGATTTAGCAGCAAGTGGTGCAATAGACCCGGTGATAGGACGAAAAGATGAAATAGAGCGTGTTATTCAAATATTATCAAGAAGAACGAAGAATAATCCATGTTTAATAGGAGAGCCTGGGGTAGGAAAAACAGCGGTAGCTGAAGGCTTAGCATTAAAAATTGTATCCGGAGATGTACCCGAAATATTAAAAGGAAAAAGGGTAGTTTCATTAGACCTTACAGGCATGATTGCAGGGACGAAGTATAGAGGGGACTTTGAGGACAGAATAAAAAATGCAATAGATGAGATTAAAAAGTCTGGGAATGTCATTTTGTTTATCGATGAGCTCCACACAATAGTTGGTGCAGGTTCAGCAGAGGGCTCGGCCGATGCAGCAAACATTTTAAAGCCAAGTCTTGCAAGGGGCGATTTTCAGGTAATTGGGGCAACAACAATACAAGAATATAGAAAGTATATAGAAAAGGATGCAGCACTTGAAAGGAGATTTCAACCGGTAATTGTTGGTGAGCCGACTGAAGATGAGACTATTGCTATTTTAAAAGGATTAAAGGATAGATACGAGGCCCACCACAAGGTTAATATAACGGATGCAGCAATTGAAGCTGCGGTAAAACTTTCATCAAGATATATTGCAGATAGATTTTTACCTGACAAGGCTATAGATTTAATTGATGAAGCAGCTTCACGCGTAAGGCTTAGAGCGTGTACAGCACCAACAGATTTACAATCACTAGAAAGCAAGATAAAAGATCTTGATAGGGAAAAATCTGCTGCTATAAATGAGCAGGACTTTGAGCGTGCAGCTAAGATACGAGATGAGGAAAAAACTGTAAGGCAAGAGCTTGAGGAAAAGAAAAAAAATTGGAAAGACAAGAATGAAAAATCTAACGGAGAGGTTACAGCTGATGATATTTCATATATAGTTTCTAAATGGAGTGGAATACCTGTTGTACAATTGACACAGGAAGAAAGTGACAGACTTTTAAAAATGGAGGATATTCTTCATGAAAGAATAGTTGGACAAAATGAGGCAGTAACTCAAATTGCGAAAGCAATAAGACGTGGCAGAGTAGGGCTTAAAGATCCCAAAAGACCTGTTGGCTCATTTATATTCTTAGGCCCAACAGGTGTGGGAAAAACTGAACTTTGCAAATCTTTGGCTGAGGCAATGTTTGGAGATGAAAACGCGATGATTAGGCTTGATATGTCTGAATACATGGAAAAACATACTGTGTCGAAGCTTATAGGATCGCCTCCAGGATACGTTGGCTATGATGAAGGTGGTCAGCTTACTGAAAAAGTTAGACGCAAGCCATATTCTGTTGTGTTGTTTGATGAGATAGAGAAAGCACATTCAGATGTATTTAATATGCTGTTGCAAATTCTTGAAGATGGCCAGCTCACAGATTCTCAAGGAAGAAAAGTTGACTTTAAAAATTCTATTATTATAATGACATCTAATGTTGGAGCAAGACTTATAACGGAAAAGCAAAATAGTTTAGGCTTTGGAACAAGTGATGATGGGAAAGCTGATAAAGAAAAACTTAATGAGACAGTCATGGCAGAACTTAAGAAAACTTTTAAGCCTGAATTTTTAAATCGTGTAGATGACATTATAGTATTTAATAAGCTTACTAATAAAGATATTGAGGCCATAGCTCAAAGAATGTTAAAAGATATAAAAAACAGGGTGGCATCACTTGGTATCGAAGTTGAATTTACAAATAAAGCTATTAAGGCGATAGCAGCTGAAGGGTTCGATGAATCATACGGAGCAAGGCCATTAAGACGAGCAATTCAATCTAAGATAGAAAATACGCTATCAGAGGATATATTGAGTGGTTCAGTTAAATCGGGTGATAGTGTAATATGCGACTATAAAAATAAAAAATTTGAATTTCAGGTTAAAAAATCTTAATAAACGAAAAAAGGAGGACAAATTTGTCCTTCTTTTTTCAAGTTTAATATTTTAAAACCAATCCATTATTTAAGTGTTCTCTTTTTATAAGCTTTACGCTGAATTAATTTTACTAATTCAACAAAAGGAATTACAGACAATGACAAAAGCAAAACAGATAAATATCCCCAAAAGTTGATTGATACGAGACCAAAAATTAAAGATAATTGGGGAACTAAAATTACAATGTTTATTAGTACTAAAGAAAATATGGTAGAATATATAAGATATTTATTTCGATGTTTAATTTTAAACAAAGAATCATTTATAGATCTAACATTAAAAGCGTGGAATGTTTCAGACATTGACAATGTGAAAAAAGCAAGAGTTGTACCAAGAGAGCTGCTTGCAACATTTAAAGAACCGGTTTGCAAAAAAACACCGATAAAGTAAGAAGCAAGGGTAATTATAGATACGTATATGCTTTGATATATTATATTAAATGTTAGTCCTCCGGAAAATAGGCTTTCTTTTGGCGAGCGTGGTGCAATTTTCATTAAAGCACGCTCTTCAGGTTCAACACCTAAAGCAAGTGCCGGGAAAGTATCGGTGACTAAGTTTATCCACAGTATATGGATAGGATGAAATATGGCAAAACCAAGGATTGTTGCAACGAATATGCATGTTATCTCACTAATATTCGAGGACAATAAAAATTGGATAGCTTTTTTTATATTTTCGTAGATTCTTCGGCCTTCTTTTACTGCTGATACAATGGTTGCAAAATTGTCGTCTGCCAAAATAATGTCTGCTACATTTTTTGTTACGTCAGTTCCTGTAATTCCCATACCGATTCCAATATCAGCTTTTTTGATAGACGGTGCATCATTTACACCATCCCCGGTCATTGCGACTACTTTTCCAAGACTTTTTAATGTATCTACTATTCTAACCTTATGTTCGGGTTGCACACGAGCATAGACTGAATAATTTTCTATAACTTGTTTTAATTCAGCGTTGCTCATATTATCAAGCTCCGCGCCTGTTATTGCTTGAGATTCGTCTGATAAAATTCCAAGTTGTAAGCCTATAGCAACCGCTGTGTTTTTATGGTCACCAGTTATCATAACAGGAACGATTCCGGCATTTTTACATTCTTCGACAGCGAATTTCGCTTCAGGTCTAATTGGATCAATCATTCCAATTAAGCCTAAAAATGTAAGATCCTCTTCTGTAATGTTAGTTCTATCATCGCTTTTATAAATTCTCATAGCAGCGCATATTACGCGAAGAGCTTTGTTGGTCATTTTTTTATTTTCTAATTTTATTTTATCTTTTAATTCTTTAGTGAGTTCAATTTCTTTTCCGTTTATCATGTATTTAGTACATTTATTAATTAAAATATCAGGGGCTCCTTTTGTATATTGAATAAACGTTTCATTATTTTCTTTGTGCAATGTAGACATCATTTTTCTTTCTGAGTCAAAGGGAAGTTCGTCAATTCTTTTATAATCTTCTCTTAGCTTTTCAACATCAAGATTGTCTAAAGAAAACTTAAATAATGCTACATCAGTAGGTTCCCCTGTTACGTTATCGTCTTTATCAAATGATGCGTCATTACAAAGTGCTAGGGCTTTTGACAGTAAAATTTTATCTTCAGAGAAGTAATCAGTTGCAGTCATTTTGTTTTGTGTTAAAGTTCCTGTTTTGTCGGAACAAATTATTTGTGTGCAGCCAAGAGTTTCAACGGCTGTCAGTTTTCGTATAATTGCGTTTTGCTTAGACATTTTAGTAACACCCATTGCAAGCTGTATTGTAACAACAGCAGAGAGTCCTGATGGTATAGCAGCTACGGCCAAGCTTATAGCAATCATAAAGATATCTAGAACAGAGGTAATATTTAATTTGTCGGTAGTTAAAATACTAAATAAAAATATAAAAGCACATATGCCTATGACTATAAAGCTTAACACTTTTCCCAAGTGATTTAGTTTTTTCTGCAAAGGGGTTTTACTGTCTTTGGCTTCAGATAAGTAGTTAGCGATTTTGCCCATTTCAGTATTCATCCCTGTAGCGACTACAACTGCTTTTCCTCTACCATATACAACTGTACTCCCAGCATAAACCATATTGATTCTGTCGTTTAGTGTAACATCTTTGCTATTATTTAATGTAATAACTTCAGAAGTTTTTTCAACTGGTAAGGATTCGCCACTTATTGAAGACTCTTCGAGCTTTAAACTCATACTTTCTATTATTCTTGCATCTGCAGGTATAGCATCTCCACTTTCAATTATTATAATATCTCCGACTACGAGATCTTCACTTTTTATAACGGTATTTTCTCCGTCTCTAATTACTTTTGAGGTTGAAGCAGATAATTCCTTAAGTGACTGAATGGCTTTTTCAGCCTTGTTTTCTTGGTAAACCCCTAAAATTGTATTTGCCACAACAACAAATAGTATTATAAAAGTTTCAGTCATTGATTCATTTGAGTACAGTGCAATAATTAAAGATAACGCAGCGGCTACCAGCAAAACTATAGTCATAGGATCACATAGCTGTTTAAAAAATTTAACAATTAAAGAGGGTGATTTTTTTTCAGCCAGTTTATTTTTCCCATTTTTGTTTAGCCTTTTGTGGGCTTGAATAGATGAAAGCCCAGTGGCGCTAGTTTCTGTAAGTTTAATGGTTTCGGCAATGCTTTTAAGATAATATTTCATATAAAAATACTTCCTTTTAATTCTTTTTTTCTTTTATATAGTATTCACGAATATAAAACCTAAAAACATATTTTATAATTAATTTAATTATGTTAAGTAAAAAATAATATATCTTAGAAAAATATAACACGTGTTAAACAAAAAGTCAATAAACTAAAGTGTTTATTTGTTTTTTAATTACAAAATGTTATTTTGAAACAATATAAAAAAGTACTTGAAAAAGGATTTTACTTATGCTATAATAAAAAAGTAATAAATGCGGGTGTGGCGGAATTGGCAGACGCGCTAGATTTAGGTTCTAGTGGCAAAACCGTGCAGGTTCAAGTCCTGTCACCCGTACCAGTGTGGAGTACCATAAGGGGCATGAAATGTTTTTATGGTTCTCCTTTTGAAGAGTAGATTGGTTAACAGGCAATCTGCTCTTTTTTTGTATAGTCCAAAAGCAATTATATAACTTCCATTCACGATACGATGTAATTTTTTTCTACATTCGCGCTATCTTATGAATTAATCTTAACTCATTATAGGTTAAACCGTTTGAATCTCTATAGTATATGGCACCGGAATTACAATTAGGGCGGTTCTACAGTACAAACAAACATTTCTACTCATTTTTATTACCCCCTTAAACTGCCACTGCAACTTTGTCTTTGTTGATTCTGCCAAAATGTTTGATATATTGGCTTTCTTCTTTTTTCGAAAGCTTAGGAATCTGCCCTTGTCCTATCATCTTGTAAAAAATTTCAACTTTTTGAACAGTCTCACCACAAACTTCTTCTCTATGATGAACAACGATTTTATCAATGAACTCTTGTAAAATATCGAGTGTTAATTCCTCTATTTCAGAATATTTTCTGACAATTTTAAGAAATTCATCGGCGTTAAGTTCATGATTTTTCTCTTCGGCAACTATCCTTTTCATATTTTTAATTTGAGCCTTAAGTTCAAACTGTTCTTCTTCGTATTTTCCCGATAGCTTCAAAAATCTTTCTTCCGATAGATTACCCAAGATTTTTTCCTCAAAGACTTT
>CAKSIH010000002.1 GCA_934462705.1 uncultured Eubacteriales bacterium
AAAGATTTTCACGATGTAAGAATGAGTACAAAGATAAATTGGGAGCCTAAAAGAACCTACTTTATGGAAATAACAAATGAAATAGATATCACATTTATGGCCGGAATACGGCCATATTTCATATCCTGCAAGCTTTCAAAGTCAGCATCAGATGCCCTCCAGGAGATAAGTGTGTATCCCTCTTATTTTGGAGGGGAAGGTTCAAAGTGGGCATTTGTATAATAGATGGAAAGGATATAAAAAATGGAAAATTTATAGAATATATAAAAATAGCACAAAATTTTAATTTATTAAGCATTTATGTTGTAAGGAATAGTGGTTGATATTATATAAAAATTATGTTATAATTTATGTATTAAAGCTAAAAAAGGAGAATTCTAAAATGAAAAGATTTTTTTCGGCACTTTTAATAGGTGCAACACTGGCAATGCCAATTAACATGACTGTATGTAGTGCGGATACTGAATGCAGTGTAAGTAATGATATTGAAAACACTGTAAGTAATGATATTGAAAACAGTGTGAGTAGTGATACTGAAAGCACTGTAAGTAATGATACTGAACACGGTGTAGGTAGTGATACTGAAAGCGGTGTAAGTAATGCTGTTGTATCAAACAAAAAAAGCAAAAGGCAAAAAATAGCTAAAAAATGCTTAACAGCGGTTGCTTTTATAGGTTTAGGCGCGTTGTGGTTTCTTACCTTGGGAGTAAATGACGAACTCCATAGAAAATTAAACTCATTTGAATTGGAGGATATATACCAAAGAGACGAAGAGTGGTGGGCTATAAAGCGCGAACGGAAAAACCTGGAAATTTCAAAAAGTATTCAATATTGGGTAAAACAACTCGAGTGGGACGAGATATATGCCGCAAATGCAAATATAGAGGAAAGATGTGAACAGTTACAAAGGTTACGTTTGGAGACGATCTTATCAATTATGGAAGAAAGTAATAATAAGGAAGAGGATAGCGTAAATAATACTGGCGAAATTAATGAAAACTATAATGAGCTTCCTGCTCTAGATACGGATGCAAGACCAGACTTAGAAGAAAACCTATATACACCGGATGAAAAAGTAGCTTAAATTAGTATAAATAAGGGCTACTGTTTATAAAAATTAAAAGCCAAGGACTTTACAAAATCCTTGGCTTTTTTATTTTAACACAAAATAAAATTCAACATATTATAAATTAAAGTTTAAGTGCAGAATTATTTTTATTTTGGAGGTAAGACTATGCCAAATTTGAGCAGCAATAATATGTTTCCTGATAATTCTTTAGACTTAGCAAGAATGTATGGGTTTGACCCCTATAATGTAAATAACAGCCGAGGGAGAGCCAGCGCTACTCAGGGTGAGAGTAACGATATTTTAACCCAAATTTACAATGATGAGGCAAATCAAAGCGCAAGTTCTAAAGGGCCGACGGTCAATTTAGAAATGGGCAAAATTGAATCACAACGCTCGCGTGAGGAAGTTAATGAGCAGCAAATGGAAGAAAGTAATATGAGCAATACTACTCCGCCGCCACAGGGAGATCAAACTTTTCCAACGCAGCATGGCGAAGAGACTGTAGAGAGTTCTGGCAATATGATGCAAAACGGATTGGTACAAAACAACGCACAACAAGGCGGTGCTACCAATGCGGGAGAAACAAGGGAGATACAAGATGGCATGTCACCTGCAAATAACATAATGTCAGAAGGCAATATTCAGCAAGGCGGTGTTGCCAATGTAGGCGAAACAAGGGAAATACAAGATGGCGTGTCACCTGCAAATAACATGATGTTAGAAGGCAATATTCAGCAGGGTAGTACACAAAGTCAGAGTGCCTTGAGGGGAACACAACAAATTAGGTCTTTGCAATCGTCAACTCCAGAAATGTTAGATATAAGTTATGACGAGCTTAGACGAGCAAACATAGTTCCAAACAACATAGAGAATATTAGAGATTTTATGAAGACGCAAATAGGTAAAAATGTATTTGTGCAGTCAATTGTTGGGATAGATACGTTAGTAGAAAAATCAGGGGTTCTCTTGTACGTAGGTAACGATTATATAATACTTAATGAAAGTGTTCCCGGAGATAATCTTTTGCTAATTGAAATTCCCGCAATAAGGTTTATAAGATTTGAACAATAAAATATAATTGAAAATTTCCCCTATACATTATTTCTGTATAGGGGGATTTTTATATTTAGTATAAAAATTATGAAATATTTTATAAGTTAAATACAAATTTTGCTTAAAAACGTCAATGCCACTCGAAAAAAGTTTATAAATTTACAATAAAATATAATGAAAAAGATTAAATAAGTAAATACTAAACAAAAGCAAAAATAATAAATAGTATTTTCAACGGAGGGGGGGGGGGGGTATTTTATATATAAACACGAAAGTAACTTTTACAGAAAAAACCATTATAAGTATTGACATAACAGCATTTTAATTGTATGATTATAACATATATTGCACACTGCAATATATAATTTTATTTATTTTTTAAGGAGGAAGATTTATGGACGAAAAAAGATTTCAGGAATTGACAGACGCAGCTGCTACAAAGGCGCTGGAGGACGAGGGCTTTAGAAAAGAGCTCTTAAAGGATGCTAATGCAACAATTAAAAAGGAGTGGGGAGAAGAACTTCCTAAGAAGGTAACTTATCATGAAACGACAGACAAAAAGCTAGTATTTATTCTACCTGGAAACGAGGAGCTGGATGACGCAATTTTAGATAATGTTTCCGGTGGAGTTTCTAGAAGAGGTCGTCTAAAATTTGATGATCGTCCCGTGCAGGATATGGCCATGGGCTATGCTGCGTTTCCTAGCTATGCTGTTGCTTTACCATCAGATTCGAAATCAGTCACATGGGGAATAAGGCAATAAGTATTATTTTTTAATTTGGGAGGTAAAAATTATGGATATGAAAGAAATTTACAAAAAAATGGTAGCTAAGGCATCTAAAGATGCGGACTTTAAAAAAGAGCTTTTAAAGGATGCAAAAGGTGCATTAAAGAAGATAGGAATAGACTTTCCGGAAGACACTACAGTTGAAGTATATCAATCTACAGCAAATCATAAGCAATTTGTTTTACCAAACAAGGCATAACATTAGCTGGCGCTTAGGCATATAGGTAATTCTATATGCCTAACATTTTCAATTTTATATTTCTATAATAGAAAGGGGAACCTTAATGAAGTATTATCCAAGACAAGCCGTTTGGGAAATGACTTTGAAATGTAACATGAACTGTTTGCATTGTGGTTCTAAGGCCGGAAGGCCGCGCGAAAATGAGTTGACATTGGATGAATGTTTAGATGTTGCTCAGCAACTTATTGACATGGACTTAAAATTCATTACTCTCATAGGTGGAGAAATTTTCTTAAAAGACGGATGGGAGCAAGTCGCCAAAAAGTTTGTTGACAATGGTGTATATACCAACATAATTACAAATGCATATAACCTTGGCGAAAAGCAGTATGAGCAGTTAAGAAATTCCGGAATACAGCAGGTAGGTATTTCGGTAGATGGAATGGAGGCTGTTCACAATAAAATACGGCGAAATCCTCATTCGTTTGAGAACGTACTTAAGACGTTGGATCGATTAAGAGAAGAGGATTTTTATACAGAAGCTATTACGACTCTAACAGACTTAAATTTTGACGATCTTGAGGACATGTACAACTTATTTGTAAATAAGGGTGTAGAAATTTGGCAGCTGCAATTGGCAAGCCCAATGGGGAATGCAGCTAAACATACAGAACTTTTGCTGGATCCTAAGAAAGTACCGCTTATTACTAAGTTTATTAAGAATAAAAATGAAGATAAAAAAATGCTTTTGGTGGCAGGAGATAATTTAGGATACTTTGATGAAAACGAACATTACATTAGAGGAGTGGATCCTAAAGAAAAACCTGAATTTCCTGGTTGTCAGGCCGGTAAGTTTGTGGTGGGAATTGACAGCGTTGGTAACGTTAAGGGATGTGAATCTTTACAGTCGGATGAGTTTATTGAGGGTAATTTAAGAGAACGAAGTCTTTATGATATTTGGAATGATGAAAATGCTTTTGCCTACAATAGAAAAATGACTCCTGGCATGCTTGCCGGTAAATGTGCTTCTTGCGATAAAGCAGAGATTTGTGCAGGAGGATGCCGACAGTTAAGCAATTTTACCTCAGGAAATAAATATGAAAGTGTATACTGCTGCTATAATATTTGATTATATAAACAAAAAATGAGAGAGGAAAATTATCCTCTCTTATTTTTATGAGATAGAATATGAATCTCCCCATGCCTCTAAATGCATAGAGGCAGCCTCAATAGGTGTTACCGTTTGTCCTGGACAGGGACTTAGATGTATTGCAAAATCGTATGCTTCCGATTCATTATCGAAACTCTCATATGCCAAAGGTTCTGTGTAACCTGGACAAAATTGAGCAACAAAGAATTTTGTTGACCGATGCTCACAATTTACGAACTTCTTTACACGAGTAATTTTGATTACACCGTCACGTCCACCGGCAATGTTTTTAGTTTCACTTAGTTTAATTTTTTGAATCATTGTAAAAATCTCCTTTTAAATAATACAAAGTAGCTATCATTTTATAAGACATCATAAAAGTTTTCATATGCACGAAATCGTCTAGCAACATATTTAATGGGTATTACTATTTGTCCGTTGCAGGGGCTTAGGCTGCTTGCAAAAGCGTATGCCTCAGAAAAATTATTGAAACTGCCTTGTGCAAGAGGATGTGTTTTACCGGTACCATCTGGACAAAGTTGAGTAACGTAGTATCGCAGATAACAGCAAAGATTTGTGAAAACACGTGCATAACAAATTCCTATTATTCCATCTCCTATATCACCAAAAATTTCATCAAATCCACCAGATATGTTTTTAATTTCATTTACGTTTAGTTTGATTTTTTGTGGCATATGAATAGCTCCTTTTAATAACACAAGATAGCTATCATTATATATAATAATAAATAAAAAATCAATACGTAAAAAATTATAAACAAGATATTATTGAATTGCAGCTGCAACTTCAACGCCATTTTGAACAGCGTAGTTTAAGATATCTGTAATTATTAGTGAACGTGTGTTACGGTTAGAATTATCAGGGAGGTTGAGAAACATAGAAGCTGCTGCGTGTGCTGCAGTGTAAAATTGACGGCCATTATAGGTTAAAATTATATTACCTTCATTATCATCCAGAGCAATAACAAATGTACCCGTTTCTTCCGGGTTATTAGAATACAAATAAATCTGTGGCGTTCCACCAGCAATATTTTTAATTTCATTTACATTCAGTTTCATTTTTTTTGTCATTATAAATATCTCCTTTAAAAAATACAATGTAATTATTATTATATATAATGACAAATAAAAAGTCAAGATTTTATTAAATAAAAAAATATAAACGTGAATTTAGACAAAAAATTTTGATAAAATATTAATAAAGGGTGCTAAAATTTTGCTTTAGCACCCTTTTGTAATAAAATATTTTAAAGTTTTGTGCCGCGAAAAACAATTCCTCGGCCGGAATCTACAGTGGCTAAGGTGCCACTTTCTAAAAGATTAGTTGCATTTTTTGCATTTATTATTACTGGTTTATTATTTGCAAATCCTAGAACTGCAGCGTGAGAGTCTTCATCTACATCTTCTGTCACAATTGCAGATGCTGCTTTTATGATGTCTAAAATTTCATTAGATGTCTTAGGAATAACAAGTATATTGCCCTGCTTAAATTTCTTTTTAGCTTCGTCTTCATTTTTACATACACAAAGGATACCACTTGCAGATAAATTTGTAACACCGTGCCCCGAAATTAAAACATCGCCAACTAAGTGGACTTTTATAAGATTTGTACTACCTGAGATACCAAGAGGGATTCCAACAGTTATAACAGCAATATCACCATCTTTAACAATTCCATGTTTGTAGGCCGTTTCAACAGTGTGATTAAATAGTTCATCAGTGCTGGGCTTTTCGGTCATGTATAGCGGAATTACACCCCAAGATAAATTCATTTGCCTTAAAACAGTTTCATCTGAAGCACCACCTACAATTGTACAATCTGGCCGATATTTTGATATCATACGAATTGTTCGGCCAGACTTAGACATTGCAATAATTGCAACAGCACCAAGATCATGAGCAGTTGTGCATGTTGCATGTGAAACTGCAGAAGTTATATTTGGTTTTTCAGTTATTTCTCTTTTTGAAAATCGTTTTTTATAGTCAATATCTTGTTCGGTCCTTTTAGCAATAGCGGCCATGGTTTTTAGTGCCAAAACAGGATAATTTCCGGCTGCGGTTTCTCCAGAAAGCATAATAGCACTTGTTCCGTCATAGATTGCATTTGCAACATCATTTGATTCAGCTCTTGTGGGCCTTGGGTTTTTAACCATAGATTCAAGCATTTGTGTAGCAGTTATTACATGTTTTCCTGCGGCATATGCTTTGTGTATTAATTTTTTTTGCATTACTGGGACATCTTCTATAGGAATTTCAACCCCGAGGTCACCTCTTGCTACCATTATTCCATCTGCAACTTTTATTATTTCATCTATATTTTTTACGCCTTCTAAGTTCTCTATTTTAGCAATTATATTTATATGTTCACCATTAAGCTTTTGAAGTTCAGAGCGTAAAGTGATTATGTCATCGGCAGTTCTTGTAAATGAAGCGGCGATAAAATCAAAGTTTTCCTCTACAGCAAATTTTATGTCTTTATAATCTGCATCACTGATAAATGGCATAGAAAGTTTAATAGAAGGAACATTTATACTTTTATTTGCAGATAAAGTTCCGTTATTAAGCACGGTACATACAATGTCGGTATCAGAAATGCTTTTAACTTTCATTCCAATGAGACCATCATCAATTAAAATAATGTTTCCAATAGATATATCATTTATAAGCCCAGGAAATGTTACACTAACTATAGAATTATCACCGATAATATCTCTGCTTGTTAAGGTAAAAACGTCATTCTTTTTTAAGGTTATTTTTGGTGTGCTAAAACTTTTTATTCTTATCTCGGGTCCCTTTGTATCAAGTAATAAGGCGACAGGGAGATTAAGTTCCTTACGAACTTCTTTAACCATATCAGCTCGAATTTTTTGAAACTTTTGGTTTTGATGAGACATATTAAGCCTTGCAACGTCCATTCCGTTTAACATTAGTTGTTTAATTATTTCTCTGTTATCAGTGGATGGCCCAAGAGTACAGATTATCTTTGTCTTTTTCATGGTAATTAATCTCCAGTCAATTTTAATTTTAACAAGAATTATCATAATTATAGCACAATAGCATAGTTTTGCAAAAATTATATTTAAAAATTTTTAAGCAATACGGGACGAATTTCGTTGAAAAATTTGTTTTACAGTTGTAAACTTAATATAGTTAAAAATTATGGAGGCTAAAGTCTTGAAGTTATTTAAAGATTGCACAGATACTGTAGAAATAAAAAGATTTGAAACAATAGATGCAGAACCATTGTTTGCATGTAAGGCTAGGGGCAGTTTTATGAAAAGATTATCTAAATCTACGCCATGGCTGCGCATAAATTGCAATAAAGACCATAAAAGGAAAATGAAAATGAAGCTTGCGTTGATATTGCTTCCAGTAGTTATCATAGGTGCATTAACCGGTGGAGCTTGTGTTTCTGTGAATGAATATAAAAGAGGATATAAGGACTTTTTTAATGAATCTAATGATGTTACTTTAAAGGAGCCAAAAGCTAGCGGCGAAGATTGCAAAATTATACTTATAAACAATAAAAATGCTAATAAAAATAATTTTACCCCAAGTTTGGATTTTTATGAGGGATTAAAGTTTGAAAAAAGTATAATTAAAGATTTACAAAAATTAATGAGTGCAGCTAAGGAAAATGGTTGCAACTTGAAAGTTAAAAACGGATACTTAAGTGAAGACACTTTAAATTCGGCATATAGCAAAATTGTAAAGAATTTAATGGAAAATGAAGGCTACACACAAGTAAGAGCTGAAGATAGGGCACAAAAAATGGTTTCAAATGCAAAATATTCTGAATATACTACGGGTTTATTAGTTGATATTGTTCCATTGCAAAATGGTACTGATTCAAATGACTATCGGTGGCTTATTAGAAATTGTGCAGATTATGGCTTTATTTTAAGATATCCTAAAGATAAAGAAAATAAAACGGGAAGAGACTATAATCCGTATTGTTTTAGACATGTAGGAATAGAAAATGCAAAGAAAATGAGATCTTTGGCAAGGTGCCTTGAGGAATACTGCATGTATTTAAAACTAGATTATAAATATTAAATAAAATCCCTTCAGGTAATGCTGAAGGGATTTTTTACTGTTCAAAAATCTTTTTTCTTACTTGAATACCGGTGGGAGTACCGGCTAATCCACCAATTCCGGTTTCACGCAGCTCACAGGGTATAGATTTGCCTACAGCATACATTGCGCTTACAACTTCATCAAAAGGCACGAAACTTTTTATACCAGCAAGGGCCATGTCTGCGCAAAGCAATGCATTAACAACGCCAATAGCATTACGCTTTGCGCAAGGAATTTCAACAAGCCCCGCAATTGGGTCGCATACAAGACCCATAACATTTTTTAGTGCAATGGCAGCTGCATTGAAAGACTGCTCAGCATTGCCACCTTTCATTTCAACAATAGCAGCAGCAGCCATTGCTGCTGCACTACCACACTCTGCTTGACAACCGCCTTCAGCACCGGATAAAGTTGCATTTTTTTCGATAACAGAACCAACAGCAGCAGCCGTAGCAAAGGCATTAATTAAGAGGGTTTCTGAAGCGTTTATCTGTTTTGCAACCACGAACAAAGAAGCAGGTAAAATACCACAAGAACCAGCAGTTGGAGAAGCAACAATTTTACCCATAGAGGTGTTGACTTCAAAGCAGGAAAGAGCATATGCGACACCTTTTAAGATGTCTTTAGAAAATATAGTATTACAGTTTTCTGCATATGTAAAAAGTCTTTTTGCATCACCGGATGTCAGACCGCTAATTGAAGGAATTTCTTTTTTTAATGTTTTTGAACAGGCATTTTTCATAATTTTTATAGAATTCTTTAGCTTTTCGCTAACGTCCTCAATACTGCAATTGCTCAAAATTGCTTCCGTTTCTATCGCGATTTGGCTTATAGGTTTATTTTGCTGTTTACACAATAACTTTAATTCATTAGCATTATTATACATTATCAAAACTCCTAAAATTTATATACAACAGACAGGAAACAAACTCCGTCTATTTTTGGAATTTCACTTAAAATATCTTTACAAACATCACCATCCATCTCAATGATTGTAATTGCAGTTTTCCCCTTACCTTCACGATTATTATAAAGAGAAACTATGTTTAAGTTTGCAAGTTCAAAAATACGAGTAATTTTACTTATCATGCCTACTTTATCAACATGCTTGACTATTATAGAGTTAAAGTTTCCAGAGATATCTGCATGAAATCCATTTATAGATATAATTTTAATTTCCCCGCCTCCAATAGAAGAAGCAACTAGATTAAAGGTTTCACCGGATTTGGTAGTTAGCTCAGCTTTTACTGTATTAGGGTGAACATTTCCAAGATCAGTAGGAACAAATTTTATATCAATTCCCTTGCCTTTAGCTATTTCTAGAGAATGAATTATTCTTTCATCATCAGTTTCCATTCCTAAAATTCCTCCCACAAGAGCCCTGTCTGTACCATGTCCTTTATATGTTTTAGCAAAGGAACCGTGTAAGAAAAAAGTGACCGAGGAAATATCCTTACCGGCAACGGAACGACACATTCTGCCTATTCTTACGGCACCGGCGGTATGGGAACTTGAGGGGCCAATCATTGCAGGACCAAGAATGCCAAATAATCCTCTACACATAAGTCCTCCTTTTAATATACAAAAAAGCAAAAATTTTTTACCTAAAAGTATAATTTTATTTTAATTAAATATTATACTACAATCTTTATAAAAAATCAATACATGAGAAGTCGCGACAGTTTATTATCTTTTTATTTTTAATTTCCATATAGACTATTATTATTTTATAATGGTGATTATCGATACATAACAGTAAAATAATAGCTTTACATATTTTCTTATTTGTGATATAATAAATAAGAATTTAACCTAATCCACGGTTTAAGGATCATGCCTTTTAGGTACACACCCACCTTATACTGTGAGTTAAGGAAATATTTTAAAAGGTGGTAATAAAGGTGCTAAAGCAAGAAAAATTGGAAATTATTGAGAGATACGCATTACATGAGGGAGACACTGGTTCACCAGAGGTTCAAATTGCTCTTTTAACAAAAAGAATTAACGACTTAACAGATCATTTAAAGACTCATAAGAAGGACCATCACTCAAGAAGAGGTCTTTTAAAGATGGTTGGTCAGAGAAGGAATCTTTTGAATTACTTAACTAAAACTGATATTGAAAGGTACCGCAAAATTATAGCAGAGTTAGGTATCCGTAAGTAAAAATAACTTAGAAAAAGATTTTTTACTTATTTTGATATTATGTGGGGGCAATTGCTCCCACATAATTTTTGCACTTATTAAAGAGGAAAGTATGGTTTTAGCAGTGAAACGATAATTTAATTTTTAAGTTATGGTTTTATTGCTAAACCTAAGCCTCTTTAAATATATTTATTTTGCTAGGAGGAAGTTAAATGTTTAAAAATTATAGGGTATTTAAAACAATGTTTGCAGGAAGGCCGCTTGTAGTAGAAACAGGAAAAATAGCGCAGCTTGCAAATGGGTCTTGTTTTGTTCGCTATGGAGATACAGTTGTTAATGTAGCGGTAACAGCTTCACAAAAGCCAAGAGAGGGGATAGATTTTTTCCCACTTTCTGTTGACTTCGAGGAAAAATTATATTCAGTGGGAAAAATACCGGGTTCGTTCCTAAAAAGAGAGGGAAAGCCTAGTGAAAAAGCTATTTTGGTTTCAAGGGTAATAGATCGACCAATAAGACCATTGTTCCCTAAGGACTTACGTAATGATGTATCAGTTGTTTGTACAACTATGTCTGTTGACCCGGATTGCTCCCCAGAAATCACAGCTATGGTAGGTACATCAATAGCACTTAGTATATCGGATATACCATGGAATGGCCCCATTTCAGGTGTGTCGGTAGGCCTTGTTGACGGCAAATTTGTTATTAATCCTACTGAAGAACAAAAGAAGAAATCCGAGATGGCTGTAACTGTTGCTTCAACTGATAAGCTCATAGCAATGATAGAAGCAGGTGCAAATGAAGTTGACGATGAGACTATGTTTGACGGGATAATGGCAGGCCACGCTGCAAACCAAGAGATAATAGAATTTATTAAATCGATTCAGAAAGAAATAGGCAAGGCAAAATTTGAGTATGAAAGCGCTGTACCCGATGAAAAAATGCTGCAGGATATAAAGGAATTTGTTTTGGATGATTTAAAATTTGCCCTTGATACGAATGATAAGCTTGTTCGCGAAGAGCGCTTAAAGCCTATATATGAAAAAGTGCATAAAAAATTTGATGAAATATATGAGGATAGTAGTTCTAAAATAGATGAATGCATGTATAGAGCACAAAAGCATATTGTGAGGCGTTGGTTGCTTGATAAACAGAAGCGTGTAGATGGGAGAAAGATGGATGAGATAAGACCGCTCGCAGCAGAGGTAGCGCTTTTGCCAAGAACACATGGGTCAGGTTTGTTTACAAGGGGTCAAACACAAGTTTTAACGGTAGCTACTTTAGGGTCAATAAATGATCAACAAGTGCTGGATGGAATAGATGCAGAGGAAGAAAAAAGATATATACATCATTATAATTTTCCTTCGTACTCTGTAGGGGAAACAAAGCCGAGCAGAGGCCCGGGAAGAAGAGAAATTGGCCATGGTGCTTTAGCAGAGCGTGCACTTGTTCCAGTTATCCCGCCAGTTGAGAAATTTCCATACACCATTAGGCTTGTCTCGGAAGTTGTATCATCAAACGGTTCTACGTCTCAAGGGGCTATTTGTGGCTCTACATTGGCGTTGATGGATGCTGGTGTGCCTATTAAGGCGCCGGTAGCTGGGATATCTTGCGGACTTGTAACAGAAGGCGATCGATGGATGACCATGGTTGATATTCAAGGGCTTGAGGACTTTTTTGGAGATATGGATTTTAAAGTTGCAGGTACTCATAAAGGAATTACGGCAATACAAATGGATTTAAAAATAGATGGACTGAATCCAGACATGATAAAAGAAGCTCTTTTAAAAACTCATAAAGCCCGAGACTATATTTTGGATGAAATAATGTTAAGAGCAATTTCTAATCCACGCAAGGAATTATCAAAATTTGCTCCCAAAATGCTCACTACTATTATAGCGGTGGATAAAATAAGGGAAGTAATTGGAACAGGTGGAAAGGTAGTTCAAAAAATTTGTGCGGACTGTGATGTCAAAATAGATATTGAGGAAGATGGCCATATTTTTGTTTCTGGTGTGGATATGAACAATTGCAAAAGAGCTTTAAATATAATAAAAACTATAGCTAATGATCCGGAAGTTGGAGCTATATATAAAGGAAAGATAGTGAAAATTATGGACTTTGGTGTTTTTGTTGAAATTGCTCCAGGAAAAGAGGGACTTTGCCATATTTCGCAGCTGGACGTTAAAAGAACTGAAAAAGTATCGGATGTTGCGAGCTTAGGCGATGAAATAATGGTGAAGGTAACAGGAATAGATGATAAGGGAAGAATTAATCTGTCTAGAAAAGAAGCTATTTTAGAAATGTCAAAAAAGGATTAATTTTAATGGTTAATAAAATTTAATAAGACATGGGCGATCAAAAATTTTTACCAGTATTTTTGGAAAAATGAAAATTTCGACCGCCTATTTTTTTTAACAAAAAACTCAATAATTCAACAAAACAAGTTTGTTATAATCTTTAATATAAAAATATTTCAAAAAGGGAGATTTTGAAATTGCCAAAAGATTATAATAACCATATAGAATCATTTTCAATTGATTACAGAGAAGAAAGTAAACCGATAAAACATAAGAGCAACACGAAGCCGGTTACGGGGCATAGTTTACCAATAAAAAAAGAAAAAGATATTATAAAAAAGAAAAATACAAATGTGTACCCTAGAACAGTAAACAAAAAAGAAAAAGAAGCACCAAAATACGAAGTATATATAAATACCAAATCAAAGAACCCATATAGGGGTGTAATAATTGCTCTCACAATAATTTTAACTATCATTGGAGTAGGAATTTTTACCTCAGCATTAAATAAAACCAGTATTATGACAGCAGAACCAATAAGTTATAACAGCTTTAATGGCTTTTTATATCCGGTAGTAATGCAGGATCCAGGAGAGTTTTCGTCGCCGGAAAATGCCGATAAAAATGTTGTTATTTCATCGAGCATATGGATGACAATTTTTAGAAACAAAGTAGAAAGTTATAATAATTTTGATGATCAAGGATATGCATTAATTCCGATATCAGAGATAAAGGAGTCTTGTTTGGCACTATTTTGCAATGAAAATTTGATAAATTTTTCAGAAACGATACATGGCCCATTTTTTTACTATAATCCGGGAGAAGAGTCGATGCATGTAGGAGCAATAAGCAATCAAGGCAGGCCTTTGCCTCAAATAAAAGATGTAAAAGAAAATGAAAAAGAGCTTATCTTTACAGTAGACTATGTATTAATAGGCAGTCCAGAGGAGGATTCCAATCAAAGAGATGTAATAAAAACCATGATATATACCATGCGTTTAAATGAAAAAACAGATAAATACTATATTTATTCTGTTCAAAAAGCAGGGTAATTACATTAACAAGTACATTAAGGCCATTATTAAAATAGGATTAGTATCTTCGTCTAAAAATATAAATATAAGAATTAAAATAAGGCTTTTTTCTGGGTCGGAAAAAAGTACGTCAATTAGGCTAGGTTTTTTTAAAGCTTCTTTTGAAGATTCACTATGCTCTGTAAAACAGTCAAGTTTTTTTTGATTTTCGCATTTTTCTTTTTCATTTTCAGTATTTCGTGTACTCTCATTTTTTTCAAAATGAGAGTTTTTTTTAGCACGTGTGTTCATTTCATGAGCTCTTTTAATAGCTTCTTGCTGCATTTTTTTCATATCTTCAGAACTTTCAAAACCGTTTTTCATTATATACCCTCATTAACTTCTTTATTAAATATGTTTATAAAATAATTACACAGTGCACATAATTATTATGGTGCACTGTGGCACAAAATTTAAAATTGAAAGATGTCCTGTTCTTTTAAAATGGGAAGTATTTTAAAAATTTGCATCATTTTAATAGCTTCATCAAGCTTTTTTTGCCGCTTATCTTTTAGATGGGGCCTTAAAGCTTTAAGAAATTTAGTATTTTCGTCTTCTTTATTTACGGAGGACAAAAGGGGCATTATTTTCATAACTTTAGCCATTGCATCGACAGGAATATTCTCTATTGGAGAAGAATTATCGGAAGCTTTTTGATTCAGGTTTTCATCATTATTGGATTGCAAAGACAGTAGCCCTGTTAAGCTTTTTATTTTATCAAGGCTATCTTTATTGCCTATCATTTGCATTAATTTTCCGGTTAAGTCATCTATTCCGCCTAATTGTCCCCCAGCATTTTTTTTATTAAATTTTGTGCTTGAGGAGAAGATAAAAGTTTATTTGCAGCATCTTTATCTGATAACACATTTTGAATTTTTGCAGCATCCTTTTCGTTTAAATTACTTAGAATGTTAGCTATGTCTCCGGACTGAGTAGCCTTTTGAAGTTCTTCTGGAGTTTTGCCAAGCCGGCTTGAAACTGTTGATAGTAAACTTTCAATATTTGGGTTGTTTTCATTATTTGACATATTAATCACCACCTTATAAAATATTTTATGAGGGACAAAGTTAAAGTATGATAGAAGGAGTAAAATTTATGCAAATATTAGTTGTATCAGATACGCATGGCGATAGCAATCAATTTGAGAAGTTGATAAAATTTCATAATGATATTAAAACTGTTATTCATTTAGGTGATGGGGAGAAAGATGTAGTAAAAATTAAAGAGAAATTTCCAGATAAGGACATATATAGTGTTTGTGGCAACTGTGACTTAGAGGAAAGATCTCCGGAGATAATTGAGATAAATATTGAAAATCAAAAAATTTTAGCTACACATGGACATTTGTTTAAAGTTAAAAGTAGTTTGGAAAAATTAATTAATGAGGCCGAACAAAAAGGTGCAAACATTGTGCTATATGGTCACACTCATAAACCTAAAACTGATTTTAAAAATGGAATTTATATAATGAATCCGGGAAGTCTTCATAGATCCATGAAATGCCATGGAATTTTTGATGTTAAAAAAATTAGTACTTATGGAATTTTAAATATTGAAAAAAATAACATATCAATGAAAATCTTTGATATGTAGGAATATTTAATCTATCTTAAGATAATACTAGCATTAAAATATTATCAAGGAGGTATTATCTTGAAAGAAACAGTAAAAGATATAATGACGAAAGAAATTGTTTCGGTATTGCCAAGTGATACTTTGGAGGAAACGGCTAAATTAATGGCCAATAAAGATATTGGTTCGGTTCCGGTTGTTTCAGGAGGAGCCTTAAAAGGACTGGTTACTGATAGGGATATTGTTATAAGAGGGATAGCAAAAGGAAAGTCTATTAAGGACACCAAGGTTTCTGAGCTTATGACAACAGATGTTGCTTATTTAACGCCAGATAATTCTGTTCATGATGCTATAAGCATGATGGCTGCTGAAAGAGTTAGAAGGTTGCCTGTGGTAAAAGGCGGTGTTGTAGATGGAATTGTGAGCCTTGCAGATATTGCTAGAATACATGCGGGGCCAGAGGTTGCTGAAGCCATTTCGGAAATAAGCCGATGGGACTAAAAAATATATAGCCAAAGGGGATTTATTCTCTTTGGCTAAAAAATAAAGGAGAAAAATGGATAATACACTTTATAATAAGTTAATGAAATATAGACGTTTGGAAAGAGCATCATTTCACACGCCAGGACATAAAAATACATACAATGTGCTACCTAAGGACTTACTTGAAGTTGATCTTACAGAATTGCCAGAAACTGATAGTCTATACGAGGCTAGTGGAATCATACATGAAGCAGAAGCACAGGCTTCTTTGCTATTTGGATCTAGAAGGACACTTTTTTCAGCGGGAGGCTGTACCTTATGCATACAAACGATGATTAGATTGGCAGCCCCATACGGAGGTAAAGCTATAGTTTCAAGAATGTTGCATAAAAGTGCTGTGAATGCAATGGCGCTTTTAAGAGTTGAGCCAGTTTGGGTAATGCCACGGAAAGACAAAGATGATGCTTTTACATATAGAATAGAAGCGTCGGATATAGCTGAAATGTTGAGTAAAACTAAAGATGCAAAATTTGTTTATTTAACAAGTCCGGACTATTATGGAGTTATTTCAAATATAAAAGAGATATCTAATGTATGCAAAAAATATGGTGTGCCATTATTGGTTGATAATGCACATGGTACGCATTTAAAGTTTATTAAAGAAAGCTTGCATCCACTGGATTTAGGTGCAGATATGACAGCAGACTCGGCACATAAGACATTACCGGTATTAACAGGAGGGGCATTTTTACATATAAATAATGAAAAATTTATAGATGATGCAAAATCGGAAATGGGGATGGTTGGTTCTACAAGTCCGTTTTACCCAATCCTTGCATCTTTGGACTTATCAGTAAATTGGCTTAAAATTTATGGAAAAGGTGCATTTAAAGAGCTAACAAAAAAAGTAAATGTAATAAAGGAGATTGCAAAAGAAAAGGGTATAAGGCAGCCTACCGGTATATGCGATCCGACAAGAATATGCTTGAATGTTGGTTCGGTAGGCGTGACTGGGACTGAATTTTCTGAGTCTTTAAGAAAACAAGGTATCGAGGCTGAGTTTGCAGACCATTCCCACATAGTTTTAATAGCGACACCAATGAACGCAGAGGAGGACTTTCAAAAACTAGAAGGTGCAATTAAGAGTGTAGTACCGTTTCCTAATAAGATAACAAAAAAAAGTTTTTTTTATATACCTAGAATTGCAGTTCCATTAAATGAAGCAATTTTTGCAGAAAAATACAGGGTAAGATCAGAAGATGCATATGGGGAGGTATCAGCACAGACAGTTTGTCCTTGTCCGCCGGGGATTCCTATATTGGTTCCGGGAGAAGTAATAGATAAATCCATAATAGAAAATTTATTGAGATATGGCATTTTAGAATTAAATGTGCTAAAATAAAAATATCGGTATTAATATGTTGTGAGGGGATGTTTTTATGAAATTAGTTCTTTCTATAATCAATAGTGATGATGCATCTACAGTTTCTCAGGCACTCACCGAGAATGGTTTTCAGGTTACAAAGCTTGCAACCACAGGTGGATTTTTAAAAGTGGGAAATACCACATTTATAACTGGTGTTGAAGATGACAAGGTTGATAAGGTGATAGATATAATATCCAAAACTAGCAACAAAAGAACACAAGTTTTGCCGAGTGCAACAGCCTTAGATATAGGAGTATATCCTTCAAGCCCATTTGAAATCACAGTTGGAGGGGCGACGATATTTATTCTTAATGTTGACAGGTTTGAAAAAGTTTAGAAAGTGATAGAAATGAAAATAGGGAATTTTGTTGGAAATAATGCTTTAAAAGGACAACTTATATCTATGTTTGCAAATAATAAGGTTCCGCACGCTATTATTTTGGAGGGGGAGCCGGGAACAGGAAAAAAAACGTTTGCAAATATTATAGCTACTTTTGCGGTCTGCGAACATTTTAATAAAGATGCATGCTATGAATGCAATTCCTGTAAAAAAGCCCTCAGTGGCATGCATCCTGATATTATATTGCCTGAAAAAGCAGGTGTTCTTCAGGCGGTAAATGTTTCGGAGGTAAGAAAAATAAAAAAGGATGCATATGTTGTCCCCAACGAGGCACCATATAAAGTTTATATTTTTACAGATATTGATAACATGGGCATACAAGCTCAAAATTCCTTGCTTAAGGTTTTGGAGGAGCCACCTGGGAATGTAATTTTTATTTTTACTTGTGTAAATTTAGGAAATATTTTACCAACAGTGCGTTCACGAGCACAAATATTTAAGTTGGGAAAAGTGCAGTATAGTGAAGCAGTAAATTTTATTTTAAAAACTTACAAAAATCAAAGTAAAGACAGTGTTAATGAGGCTGTAAAGTTATCGTGTGGAAACATAGGAAAAGCAATAGAATTTTTAAATGAAGACAGTGTTAAAAATTCTATTATTTTGGTGGAGAAAATAGTAGATGCAATATCAGAACAAAATGCATTTGATATAATGGTAGGGCTAGGAAAAACACTGGAAGAAAAAAAAGAGCTAAAAAACATGTTAATTTTATTATATTTAAGGGTTAAAGATGCACTACTTTTATGTATAAGCGGGAAATGTGAATATAAAAGTGAAGCATCAGTGAGGCTGTCTAAAACAATAGATGTAAAGAAAATATTTAAGGTTTTAGCTGTGCTAGAAAAGTCTATGCAGATGTGTGAGCAAAACGTAAATAAAGATCTTATAGTTACTTACATATGTGCAGAGCTATATAAGTTAATTTGCACTTAAGGAGTGGTTTTAAGTTTTAGGAGGATACAAAAATGGTAGGCGTTGTAGGTGTTAAGTTTAAGGATGATACAAAAATATATTATTTTGACATTAATGATCAGAAAATAGAGTTAAACGATATGGTTATTGTGGAAACAACAAATGGTATTGATTGCGGTCAGGTTATTACGAAAAATAATGTTGCACAAAATAACCAAATAACTAATAGTTTAAAAAAAGTATTAAGGAAAGCAGATGAAAAGGATAAGAAACGTTTGATAAAAAATGAAGAGCTGGAAAAGAAAGCTTTTAAAATATGCAATGAGAGAATAAAAAAACATAATTTAGACATGAATTTGGTTAGGGTTGAATATACATTTGATGGGACTAAAATATTGTTTTACTTTACAGCAGAAGGCAGAGTAGATTTTAGAAATCTTGTAAAAGATTTAGCAAATACCTTTAGAACAAGGATAGAGTTAAGGCAAATAGGAGTTAGAGATGAGGCCAGAGTGCTAGGTGGTTTAGGCATGTGTGGTAGAGCCTTTTGTTGTTCTTCTTTTATAAGGGATTTTCAGCCGGTTTCAATAAAGATGGCGAAAGAACAAGGGTTGTCACTAAATCCAGTAAAGATTTCTGGGACATGCGGTAGATTAATGTGTTGCTTAAAGTATGAGCAAAATGCTTATACAGATTTGTTAAAAGATGCCCCCAAATTAGGAGCCATCGTGGAAACCCCTGAGGGAACCGGCGAAGTTGTAGAACAAAATTTAATTATGGGGTCTTTAAAAGTTAGGCTAGATAAGGCTTTGGATGCAGCTCCGCTTACATTTAACGTAAGGGCTGTTAAGGTTTTAAAAGACGGAGACATAAAAGTTAAAAAAAGTGAGATTGAAACCTTGAAAGATTTAGAGTAAAATGTTAAAATGATTATGTTATATTAAGAATGAGAGGTGTTAGTAGTGGCTTATAAAATAAATGATGCTTGCATTTCATGCGGCGCTTGCGAGGCAGAGTGTCCTGTTGAAGCAATTTCTCAAGGTGATAGCAAGTATGTTATTGACCCTGAAAAGTGCATTGAATGTGGGGCTTGTGCAGGTGTTTGTCCAGTTTCGGCACCTAATCAAGACTAGAAAAAGCAAAATATGAAGGCGAGGAAAGCACCTCGCCTTTTATTTATAGGAGGAAGTATGTTATTAGCCGGGGAAAGCTTGGAGAAGTTAAGTGATGATATAAACATTGTTATATCAAAAGAACATAATTTTGGTACAGATACTATACTTTTGGCAGATTTTTCAATGCCTAAAAAGTATGAAAAAGCACTAGAAATTGGAACGGGTTGCGGTGCAATTCCTCTTTATTGGAGTTGCTTTGAAGGTGCCAAATACACTGTGGCGGTTGAAATACAGAAAACAGCAGCTAGCATGGCAAAGAGGTCTGTTGAGTTAAATGGCTTGGAGTCAAAAATTGAGGTTGTGAATAAAGATATAAAGGAGTTTATTAATATAGCGGACAAGGGTACGTATGACGTGGTTGTTTGCAATCCACCGTATAAAGCCTATGGATGTGGAATAGTTAATGAAGATGTTAAAAAGAAATTGGCAAGGCATGAATATACATGCACAATTGACGATGTTACAATGGCAGCAAGCAATCTTTTAAGATTTGGTGGTAGGTTATGTGTGTGCCAGAGGATGGAAAGGCTGTGTGATGTTTTGTTTTCAATGAAAAATAAAAAAATAGAACCTAAGAAGATTAGATTCGTTCAACAAAGAAGAGACAGTGCTCCCAAATTTTTTATGGTTGAAGGCAAAAGTGGAGCAAAGCCGGGAATGACAGCAATGCCCACCTTATTTATAGAGGATGAGCATGGTGGGGACTCGGAAGAAATTAGAAGAATATACAAGTTTTATAGGGAGAATAAAAATGGAAGGTAAACTTATAATCGTAGGAACGCCAATAGGCAACCTGGGGGACATATCAAAAAGAGCAATTGAAACACTTAAAGATGCTGATTTTATAGCTGCTGAAGATACAAGAGTTACGGTAAAGCTTCTAAATTACTTTGGAATAAAGAAACCAATGGTAAGTTATTTTGACCATAATAAAGAAAGAAAAGGGGACTTTATTTGTAATCGAATATTAGCCGGTGAAACTTGTGTTTTAGTAAGTGATGCAGGAATGCCAGCAATTTCAGATCCTGGGGAAGACTTAGTAAATAAATGTGTAGAAGAGGGGATACAGGTTACTGTAGTTCCAGGGCCAACTGCGTTTGTATCGGCATTAACGATTTCAGGACTTAGTACAGGGAGATTTACTTTTGAAGGATTTTTGAGTGTGAATAAAACGAGTAGGAAAAAACACCTAGAATTAATAAAAAAAGAATATAGAACAATGCTCTTTTATGAAGCGCCCCATAAGCTCTCCAAAACATTGTGCGATTTATATGACGCATTGGGGAACAGAAAAATAGCAATAGTTAGAGAAATAACAAAATTGCATGAAGAAGTGATAAGAACGGATTTAAAAAGTGCATCGGAAAAATATTTGAATGAGGACCCAAAGGGAGAGATAGTTCTTGTAATAGAAGGTTACCCACAGAAGGAGGATAATGTTTATTCTTTAGAAGATGGAGTCTTGTGTGCTGAAAATTATTTAGATGAGGGTGTAGGGCTGTCTGAAGCAGCTAAATTGGCCTCTAAGAAAACAGGGATAAAAAAAGGCGAAATATACAAAAAAATAATACAACTTTCTCAACAATAAACATAAATTCTGTGTTGCGTTCAATAAATTTTTGTGGTAAAATTATCATAATAAAACTGTGAAGGTGGTGATATAGTGAAAGAAATATCAACAAAGCTAACAAAAATGGTAATAGCGATGTTGGTTTTACTACATACTTTATTTCCGGTATTGGCTGGTCATGCCGATGTAGCGGCACCATTTTGTGCAAGAGGCATTGATGTTTCAAGGCATAATGGCAACATTGACTGGGCAGCAGTAAAAAACTCAGGAATTGATTTTGCAATCATTAGAACAAGTTATGGCTGGGAAAATTGGGATCACCAAACAGATTCGCAACTTATTAATAACATAAACGGCGCTAAAGCAGTTGGGATTCCAATAGGAGCATACCACTATAGTTATGCGACTACTGTTGAGGAAGCTTTAAAGGAAGCAGATTTTTTTCTTGAAAAGTTAAAATTGACGCAATGGGAATATCCGGTATTTTTTGATTTTGAAGATAAGTGTCAGATGAATCTGGGAAGTAACCAACAACGAACAGACATTGTAAGAGCTTTTGCTTTAAAAGTTCAGAGTGCGGGTTACTATGTCGGAATGTATAGCTTTCTTAATATGGTTAAATACAGTCTTGACATGAGACAATTGGGAGCGTTTGAACTTTGGATAGCACAGTGGGCGCCACAATGCGCTTGTGAACACCCATATGGAATATGGCAGTATACTAGTGATGGTGCAGTCCCGGGAATAAATGGCAGGGTAGATTTAAATTATTCTTATGTTGATTATCCGGCTATTATAAAAAATTTGCATTTAAATGGATTTTAATTGAACTTTTAAGAATAATATAAAGTAAAGACTTTAGTTTTATGAATAGGAGGTAAAATAAAATGAGTAAAGTTTCAAAAGTACTTTTGGTGCTAGCAGGCTTATTGTTTATTGGAATAGGTGGGTATATGTTGTTTCATCCTGGCATTACTTTAATTAGTTTAGCCTTTGTATTGGGAATTGCTATGGCAGTTTTTGGGGTGTTTGCAATTATTTCATATGCGCAAAACAGAGACAGTTTAGGTGCAGGTTGGTTACTTTTTGATGGAATTATAAGCATATTGTTTTCAATTTTGATGTTCTCAAATCAATTCTTTGCTTTTGTAACTATTCTTATACCATATATGTTCAGTTTCTGGATTTTATTTAAAGGTATTTCTGGATTTTTATTTTCTTTTGATTTAAAAAAATTTGGAGGTAAAAACTGGGGATGGATGTGCTTGCTAGGGATACTTTGCACTATTGTAGGTATAGTATCTATATTTGAACCGCTGGTAACAGCATTCATATTTACTATAATTTTAGGAAGCTCATTTATTGTTTATGGTATAATAACGATTTTACAACCGTTTACGTTAGAAGACTCTGATTCCCGAAAATAATAAAAGCAGGAAATAAAAGGTAGTATTTTATGTTTGGTTTTTGTGAGAATAATCCCCCGGCATAGCCGGGGGATACATTGGGAGCAGCCGTAGTAAAGACAAAGTGTAAGGGCTGCGGCCTATTTATTTAATAAATAAAAACCCCACCTCATTGCGGTGGGGTTCTCTTACTTTATAAAGCTTAAGGTTTTAATTTGATCGCCTGCAAGGTATTCTTGTGCGCTAACTTTTACAGTATCTGGACACAAAGAACCATTAGTTAACACGCATAATTCAGCAGAGGAAAATCCTTTAACATAACCGGCCAAGGAAGCAGCTTTTTGCCCTGCAACGCACAATATTTTATTGGCTGAATCTTCGCATAAAACGTTGCTTTTAAGCTGATCGGCGCTTTCCTTAGCAAAAGTTTTTACAAAATTAAAATTATCTTCACTAGAGTTTTTGTTATATACATCGTAAACAATATATATGACTCCGGCAATTTTTATAAATCTTATGAAAGGGTGCTTTTTTTGAAGTTTTCGAATTTAAACATCTATTTCTTTTTTTGAAGTTCTTGAAGTTCTCTTTTTTGAAGCTCTAATTCTTGGTTTTGTCGGTTCAAGCGGCAAATTGCGATGAGATATCTGTAAAAAGTATTCGTAGTTTCATTCTCTCTTACTCTTAAGGCAACTGCAATTTTTTCAAGCTCCTCTGCGGCATTGCTTCTACGTACTGTGGGCCATTCGTCGTACGGAGCGCATGAAAAACTTTTCGTTGCTGAGTAGTCTGATGCGCCAACAGCGGATTGAAGTTCTTGAACTTCAATCTCTAATTTTTCTTTTTGTTTTTCCAAGAGGCAAACTTGGCTGTAAATGCGGTGGAACTCCGCCACATCGAGTTTCTCTTTTATTCTTATGGCATGTGCAATTTTTTCAAGCTCCTCTGAGGCATCGTTTCTAAGTCTTCTGGGAAACATGCTACTTGAATCGTCCGAAGGATTTGAACTGCTGTCATGTGCAATTTGGTCAAGATCCTCTAAGAAACCATTTCTAAGTTTTCTGAGAGACACGCTACTTGAATCGTCCGAAGGGCTTGAATTGCTTTTCATTGCTGAGCAGTATGGTGCGGCAACAGATGATAATATTGCACAGATTGCAATTACGGATAGAAATTTTTTCTTCATAGTTAACTAAACACTCCTTAAAATGATAATATTAACATTGAATCATGGATTAAAAATGGGCCTTGCAGCAGCACTACTGGTAACAAAATAAAGTAAGTACATTTCTATTATATAAGTCAGGGGAGACCCTGTCAATTCTTTTTAGTTGTTCGATATACCATGGGAGCAGCCCATAGTAAAGACAAAGTGTAAGGGCTGCGGCCTATTTATTTAATAAATAAAAACCCCACCGCATTGCGGTGGGGTTTTCTTACTTTATAAAGCTTAAGGTTTTAATTTGATCGCCTGCAAGGTATTCTTGTGCGCTAACTTTTACAGTATCTGGACACAAAGAACCATTAGTTAACACGCATAATTCAGCAGAGGAAAATCCTTTAACATAACCGGCCAAGGAAGCAGCTTTTTGCCCTGCAACGCACAATATTTTATTGGCTGAATCTTCGCATAAAACGTTGCTTTTAAGCTGATCGGCGCTTTCCTTAGCAAAAGTTTTTACAAAATTAAAATTATCTTCACTAGAGTTTTTGTTATATACATCGTAAACAATATATATGACTCCGGCAATTTTTATAAGTCTTATGAAAGGGTGCTTTTTTTGAAGCTTTCGAACTTGATCCTCTAACTTTTTGTTTTTAAAGTTTAATAATGTGTTTTGAAAGGATAATTCTCTTTTTTTTTCAATTTGTTTTTGCAAGCTGTCAATTTGTTCTTTCAAGTTGTTACATTCAGCCCATTTTTCCATGAGTAAAGGTATAGTCTGGATACAATCCACTTCTTGGCTTAGGGGGGACTTATTAATTATTGCTGAACCAGGAATGGAAGAACTGCTACTTAATTCGTCCGAAGAGCTTGAATCGCTGGTCACTGCTGAACAGTATGGTGCGGCAACAGATGATAATATTGCACAGATTGCAATTACGGATAAAAATTTTTTCTTCATATTAACTAAAGACTCCTTAAAATGATAATATTAATACTGAATCATGGATGAAAAATAGGCTTTGCAGCGGCACTGCTGGTAGCAAATGTTGTATTAGTTTCCGGCGGTGCCGAATTCATATATGAATATAAAAAAGTTTTTTTATATTTGTTTCAAGGTTGTTATTTACTTTTATTTTAGATGGACAAAACCTAGCCTTTACTCCATAAAGCAAGTATATTTCTATTATATAAGTCAGGGGAGACCCTGTCAAGGCTTTTTTGTTCGATATACTTATGCAATATCAGTTTTATTTTAACTTTTTAGCCTTCAAAAAGTCTATACCTTTAGTATATTCGTGAAATATAATTCCACTTACCTTTGTCGAACAAGCATAATATCTTTCCTCATTATACAAAGGGTAGAAAATTGCATTATCATTAAGATATGTTTCAGCGCTTATAAGGTATTTTAAGCTGTCAGCAGGATTAGCCGCCGCAGAAGCTAACATGTTATCGTATTCTTTTGATTTTAAATTTGCTATGTTTTTACTGCTATCCGATTTAAATTTGCCTAAAAGGTCAAGTACAGAATCATTTTCAGCTTGAATCGGAACTACCGCAACCTGAAAGTTAGAATTTGCAATAGCAGAGGCTAAATCACCTTTTGACACAGGGGTCATATTAAAATAACAACTTAAAGTAGAGTTTAAATTTTCAATAAGATTACTTACCATAGATTTTACAGTTGGGTTATCAAGACATACAATAGAAATATTAGGTGAAGACTTAAGGTCAAGTTCCTTAATTCCCTTATCGAAAAAAGCTTTAGCAGAACTATCTTGCTTCATATATAAATTATGGCCGGCTGCGGCTCTATATGGTTGACCATTTACGGTCATATTGTCAAGCACAATATCATTTGCAATTGTGCAATTTTCCGGAACGTAGTTTAAAATATAATCTCTATTAATCGATTTAATAAATCCTTTGCGTATGTTTGGATTTGAAATAGTAGGATTGTCAAGATTAAAAGTAATTCCCCATACGGTATCCTTAAATGAAGTTAATTTAAAACCAAAATTCTTAGCAGTGCTTAGTTGGTTCATAGGCAGAAGGCAAGCATCTAAAGTTTCATTTTTTATAAGCTCTGCTGCATTTGAAGTATCTTCTCCTATTGTAAACGAAATTCCTGCAGAAATAGGCAAAGTTTCTCCAACATAGGCCTCATTTTTTACAAGATTTATACTTTTAAAGTGTTCCCATCCATATCTGGGCTTTATCTTAAATGGGCCATTGCTTAAAACAGTTTTAGGCTCTAACCCATATTGACCGGCCACAGAATTAAAAAAAGTTTCGTTGCATGGCATAGCAATGGGAGATGCAAGCGTTCCTAGAAATTCTTTATTTTCATATTCAAGCTCAATGGATAAAGTATAATCGTCAATAGCGGTAACACCTAAGGTGGAAGCCGGGGCGCCGTTTAAGTTTATACTTCTTGCGTTTTTTATGCAGTAAAGTGATGATGCCTTTGGTGCAGCGGTATTTTTATCTAGGGCTCTTTTTAAACCAAAGACAAAATCGTGTGCAGTAAGAGATGTCTTCTCTTTGTTGGAAAAACATGCATCATGACGTAAGTGAAATATATACAAAGTGTTGTTATTTAAAGTTTCCCAGTTTTGGGCAACACCTGGTACTACGTTAAAGCTTTCATCAAGCCTTACTAAGCCCTCAAATAAATTCATTATAAGGATATTTGCAGAGTAGTCGTTTGCAATTTGTGGGTCGAGGCTTTTGGGTTCGTTGTCAAGGTTATACTTTATTATTTGATTTTCAGGAGAGCTCTTTTTAGAATTGCACCCGGATAGTCCCAAAACGAATGAAATAAGTACAATTGAGGCTAATATTTTTTTCATAATTTATCACCTTAATTTTATGTATAATTATTTTAAATATAAAAAGCAGCTTTTCTATATTTTAACACAATTTATACTTTTTTACATCATAAAAAATTTAGTTGTGCAAACTTAACATTTGTAAGATTGCACAACTTAGCAATTAATAACTATGATTTAAACATACAAGGCACATTAGAGAATAAATCTCCCATAGCATACATAGCTTTATTTGCTTTTCTTTTCATTTTATGTTGGTTTTTCATGTTACATCCTACAACCAAACCAATTATCATTCCAGATATTAATCCTATGCTACATTTACACATGTTAATTCCTCCTAAATATAATTTAATGATATTATTATTGCCCTTTAATATTGTTTTACTTAATTTAAGTTATGGAAAATTTGTTATATCTTGTTTTTAATTTTTATAAATAATATAATAAAGTTAAGGAGTGAAGTGTAAATGAAAGAAATAAACATAGTGCTCGTAGAGCCACAAATACCACAAAATACGGGTAACATTGCAAGAACTTGTGCCGCAACTGGTGCAAGATTACATCTTGTTGGGCCAATGGGATTTGAAATTGATGATAAAAAATTAAAAAGAGCAGGTCTTGATTACTGGAATCTTCTCGATATTACTATATATAAAAGTTTAGAGGACTTTTTTCTAAAAAATTCAGGACCATTTTTTTACTTTTCAACTAAAGCAAAAAATAAATACACAGATATTGAATACCCCAATGGCAGTTATCTAGTTTTTGGAAAGGAAACAGCAGGACTTAATGAAGAACTTTTATTTGAGAACCAAGAAAAAACAGTTCGCATACCTATGATTGACGATGCAAGAAGTTTAAATTTATCTAATTCAGTGGCAATAGGCATATACGAAGTCTTGCGTCAGTGGGATTATCCGGAGCTTTTGTGCCAAGGAAAGCTCAGAAATTACGACTATTAATTTTTATTGCTTGTTGTAAAATTATTTATAGTTGGTTCAATACACTATATGTACATCTTTATTTGAAAGGAAGATATTATGAATTATTTAAATAAAAAAACGGTAGAAGATATTAACGTTTCTGGAAAAAGAGTATTGGTGCGTTGTGACTTTAATGTTCCTCTAGACGAAAATGGAAACATAACAGATACAAAAAGAATTGATGAATCGCTTAAAACTATAAAATATTTGATGAACAATAAAGCAAAAATTATTTTATGCTCGCATTTAGGCAGACCCAAAGGAAAGTTTAATGAAAAATATTCTCTTGCACCGGTTGCGAAATATCTATCAGAGGTTTTGAGAACAGATGTTAAGCTTGCTAAAAATGTTATAGGAGAAAACGCCCATTCAATTGCGGCGGGGCTAAAAGATGGTGAAATTATGCTTCTTGAGAATGTTAGGTTTCACAAGGAGGAAGAGTTAAACGATGAAAATTTCTCAAAAGAGCTTGCATCTTTGGCAGAAATATATGTTAACGATGCTTTTGGAACGGCCCACAGAGCACATGCTTCAACGGCTGGAGTTGCAAAATTTTTACCTGCGGTATGCGGCTTTTTAATAAAGAAAGAGATAGATGTTATGGGAAAGGCTCTGACAGACCCGAAAAAGCCTTTTGTTGCAATACTTGGGGGTGCTAAAGTTTCAGACAAAATAGGAGTTATAAATAATCTTCTTGAAAAGGTTGACACATTAATAGTAGGTGGGGGCATGGCATATACGTTTTTAAATGCACTTGGATATTCTGTTGGCAATTCAATTTGCGAGCATGATAAAATTTCACTTGCTAAAGATATCATGTCTAAGGCAAGAGATAAATCAGTCAAATTTTTAGTTCCCGTGGACAATGTTGTAGGAAAAGAGTTTTCTCAGAATACGGAATACAGAACAGTAAGTTCAGACAGTATACCTCAAGGATTTATGGGCCTTGATATAGGTCCGAAAACAATAAAAGTTTTTAATGATGCGATTAAAGGTGCTGGGACAATTGTTTGGAATGGTCCAATGGGTGTATTTGAGTGGAAAAATTTTAGAAGTGGAACATTGGAAATTGCAAGGGCAGTGGCAGAAAGCGGAGCGGTTTCAATTATAGGCGGAGGAGATTCAGCTGCAGCCATAGAGAAGCTTGGATATGCAGATAAAATGACGCATATTTCAACCGGCGGAGGAGCATCTTTAGAGTTTTTAGAAGGAAAAATTTTGCCAGGCATAGATGTGCTTGAGGATAAGTAGTGAGGTGCGGGTGCATGAATAATTTCTTGAGAAGACCGGTAGTAGCTGGAAATTGGAAAATGAACAAAAATTACGAGGAATCTAAAAAGTTCATTGATGAGTTAATTCCTCTAGTTAAATCTGCAAGGTGTGATATAGTTGTTTGCGTGCCGTCGGTAAATTTAAGCGCGATAATAGAAAAAACTAAGAATACAAATATAAAGGTGGGAGCGCAAAATTGTCACTTTGAAAAAAGTGGGGCCTTTACTGGGGAGATTTCCGCACAAATGATAAAAAGCGTAGGAGCGGAATATGTTATAATTGGCCACAGCGAGCGGAGAAATTACTTTTTTGAAACAGATGAAATAGTGAACAGGAAAATTATTTCAGCATTAAATGAAGGATTAAAAGTTATACTTTGCGTGGGAGAAAATTTGGAGCAAAGAGAAAGCAATATAGTAAATGAGGTTATATCTTTGCAAATAAAAAGGGATCTTAAAGGTATAGACGAGGATAAATTAGAAAATATAATTATAGCCTACGAACCTATTTGGGCTATAGGAACAGGTAAAACAGCGACACCTTCTCAAGCAGAGAAAGTTTGCGCATATATTCGCAAGGTTTTAGCGGATATGTATAATGAAAGTTTAGCAAATGAAGTGGTCATACAATATGGAGGCTCTATGAATGCGAAAAATGCATCGGAACTTTTATCTATGGCAAATATAGATGGGGGGCTTATAGGTGGAGCATCATTAAGGGCAGTGGATTTTTCAGAAATAGTGAAAGCGGCATCAAAAGAATAAATTTAATGGGGGGTATTTCAATTTGGAAGGACCTTTAATTTTAATAATAATGGACGGTTTTGGAATAAGAGAATCTTCGCAAGGAAATGCAATTAAGGCGGCGTCGACCCCGGAACTGGATGCACTTTTTTCTAAATATCCAACAATTAAAATAGGGGCATCCGGTGAGGACGTTGGTTTGCCGAATGGCCAGATGGGAAACAGTGAAGTAGGGCATACAAATATAGGAGCCGGAAGAATTGTTTATCAAGATTTAACTAGAATATCAAAAACTATAAAAGATGGAAATTTTTTTAAAAATGAGGGTCTTACATCAGCAATGCGAGCTGTAAAGGAAAATAATTCATCCCTTCATTTGATGGGGCTACTCTCAGATGGGGGGGTCCATAGCCATGTGGAGCATTTATATGCACTTTTAGATATGGCCAAAAGTTTCGGTTTAGATAAGGTATACGTCCATGCATTTTTGGATGGACGTGATACCCCGCCGACATCAGGAATTAACTATATCTCAAAATGTGAAGATTACATGAAGAAAATGGGTGTTGGCAAGATAGCTACCGTTATGGGGCGGTATTTTGCTATGGATAGGGATAACCGTTGGGAAAGAGTAAAAAAAGCGTATGATGCAATAGTGCTGGGAAAAGGGGAGAAAAACAAGGACGCACAGCAAGCAATTATGGAGTCTTACAGAAATAACGTGACAGATGAATTTGTAGAACCTATAGTATGTTTGGATAATGCAAATATAAAAAATGGAGATTCCATAGTTTTCTTTAATTTTAGACCAGACAGGGCAAGAGAGCTTACAAGGAGTATTACACAAAAGAGTTTTAGTGAATTCGAGAGGAAGGACGTTTTACATGATATTCATTTTGTTTGTATGACAATATATGATGAAACATTTAAGGACATTGATATAGCCTTTAAGCCGGAGAAAATTATTAATACATTTGGCGAATATATATCTAATAAAGGTTTAAAACAACTTAGAATAGCGGAGACTGAAAAGTATGCGCACGTTACGTTTTTCTTTAACGGTGGAGAGGAAAAAGAACTGAAAGGTGAAGATAGAATATTGGTTCCGTCACCGAAAGTAGCAACATATGATTTAAAACCGCAGATGAGTGCTGTGGAAGTGACAGAAAATGTGTTAAAAAATTTATGCAAATATGATGTTATAATTTTAAATTATGCCAACTGTGATATGGTTGGTCATACAGGAAACTTTGATGCTGCAGTTAAAGCTGTAGAGACAGTTGATGGTTGTGTTAAGTCTGTGGTTGATAAAGTTTTAAAATTAAATGGATGTGCGATAATTACTGCAGACCATGGCAATGCAGATAAAATGATTGATGAAGATGGAAGACCGTTTACTGCTCATACTACCAGTTTGGTACCATTTTGTGTGGTAGGGCATGAGTGTAGTTTAAAAAGGTCAGGTAGGCTTGCGGATATAGCACCGACAATGTTAGAAATTTTAGGTTTGGAAAAACCGAAGGAAATGTTAGGAGAAAGTTTAATAAAAAAGAAAAAAACACTCTAATTTAGAGTGTTTTTTTCTTTTTTATTTGTGCATATAAAATAATAAATAATAAAAAAGTATTGACAAAATATAAAAAATGTTGTATAATTCAAAGTGTAGAAGTATAATAACAAAGGAGTTATTAAAGGCAGTTTGGAGGGATTATTATGGCTAGTGAAAAATTAAAAAATTTTTATATTTATTTAAACGATTTGTTTTCTGAGGAGAATTTAATGAATTTATTTCAGGATAAGGTCATTGCGAAAGCAAAGGAGGATGGCCTTGATTTTACTAGGGAACAGTTGTCGTTGTACCTTCACTCAAGAATAAAGAAGGTAGAGGAAGGAAAACAACTTGATAAGTATATAAAAGATCTTTCCGTGGAACAGTTTAAAGAAATGGCCAGTGAATGGGAAAAAGAGGTTAGAAGAGAAAATAAAGAAATAAAGGAGATATTAAAGGGTAAAATTAGTACAAAAGAAGAACTTGAACAAATCATAGAAATAATTAAAGATGCTTATGAAAAATCACTGAAGAGAAAAGAATATATAAAAGATTTATTAAAAAACATGAAGGATGAAGATGTAAGAGAAATACTTAAGGGCATGATTAAATTATTTAATAGTTGGATAAAGGATCTTGATAAAATTTATGAAAAAAAAGCAGAGAACCTGTCTAAGTACATGGTTAAAGCGTTTGAAAATGACTCTATTAATGATTTGGGTAAGGAAGAGCTAAAAAAACGTTTTATTAATTTAAGAAAGATTAAAAAAGATATTATGGAAATAGATTCAAAAATAGAAGTTGAAAATATAAAAGGGAATGCTAATGCAAGGAAGGTCAAAGAGCTTAGAAAGCAAAAGCGTTTAAAAGCTGAAAAGATGTATTATAGGGCTTTAGCGATGAAAGCCGTTATGGAAGAGGACATAGAAAAAAGGGGAGAAGATATAAAGGAAAATGAAGGGATACTTTTAATAACTAGGATTGCAAATGGATTTAAAGCTATTTTGGATGAAGAAAAAGATGAACTTGCAAAAGATAAAGCATATCAACAAATAATTATTGATGAAGGTCTAAAAGAGTAAAAATGGCAAGGATTACCCAAAAGACAATGTCACTTATAATGTAGCATTAATAGAAAAAATTTTATATAACATAAAAGCAAAAGGAGCCACATGAATTTATGGCTCCTTTTAAATTGGGATTTATACCGGAATTTTAAGAGTTTGGCCGGGATAGATAACATCACTTGAAAGTCCGTTTAATGATATAATTTGGGGGTATAAAGTCCCACTACCAAGGAATCTTCTGGCAATACTCCAAAGGGTATCTCCGGAAACAACGGTGTAATTTATAGTTCCATCACTGTTACGAGGGATTTTAATAATTTGACCTGGATAAATTACATCTCCGGATATCCCATTTAATGATGCTATTTCAGGGTATAGTGAGCCATTTCCAAGAAACCTTCGGGCAATTCCCCAAAGGGTGTCACCAGATACAACAGTATAATTGTAATAGTCGCCTTCTGCAGGTGGCGTTGGAGTTGGGTTAGGAGTATTTCCATTTGAGTCGTATCCATTAAGGCCTTTATTTCGTATTATAGTAGGATAATCTCTATATGCTATATCGCGGTCCACATTTCCATTTATCCCATTAACACTTCCTGAAGATGTATATTGCCACATGCCAAAATTCCCACTATATGTTGGTTCAGGACCCCATTGGGCTAACCATACATCAAATCTATCTAAAATATCCATGTTAAGATAATTAACAAGCCAGTTTAAGTTAGCATAAACCATAGTGTAGTAACCGGCTTTTTCTACAGTATCGCAGAAAGTAAGAATAATGTTGGTTAGGGTTTCACTACCCAAATTTAGTAATGGCTCATACTCTAGATCAAGGGCAACTGGATAAGAAAACTTATAGGGGGATATTACATCTAAAAAGTAGCGGGCTTCTTCAAGAGCTTCATCGTTTGTAGTTGCATAGAAAAAATGGTATGCACCTACTCCAAGAGAAGTTTGTGATATATTTTGAATGTTATTAACAAATTGATCATCGGTAGATGTTCCGTAACTTGCGCGAAGCATAGCAAAATCGATATTATCATTTTCTACACTGAACCAATCGACGTTACCTTGAAAGGTACTAACATCTATGCCATTTGTTGCCATAAATAAGCCTCCTAAAATATAATATAAAAATATTAAAAAATGTTGTTGACAAAAAAGAGATAATATGTTATATTATTAAATTGTAAAGGATATGTGCTGGTGTAGCTCAGTTGGTAGAGCAGCTGATTTGTAATCAGCAGGTCGGGGGTTCAAGTCCGTCCACCAGCTCCATATTTTTTCATAAGGGGGATTTCCCGAGTGGCCAAAGGGGACAGACTGTAAATCTGCTGCTTTATGCTTCGGTGGTTCGAATCCACCATCCCCCACCATTATAATAAACACCTTGCTTGTTCGAGGTGTTTATTTGTTTTTTGAGGAGTCATCAAAGCTGGATAGACACACTTTACCTTCTTTACCAAGTTGATGTACGTAAACTGCTAACCCGGCTGCTATTATTGCTTGTATTGTGGAATCAAAACTAAATCCCATTGTTACGTTGCAAATAATGACTGAAATAATGCTAAGTATGTAAGGAATAATCCAATTTTTAACTTTAGGTGTTTGCTTTAAGAATAATCCTATAATGAACAACGCAGCGGAAATTATTAGAGAGTTTTGATTTAAAAATGAGGCAAGATCCATATTACCAGTCTCCCATGTTTTATTTTTATATTTAAAATAATATGAGCTGGTTTATAATTTAATGAGTGAACTTTGACATGTAAACTTTAAAGGAGAAATCAAATGATAGATAAAAAAAGAATAGAAAACGCAGTAAAGGAAATACTAGCGGCAATTGGTGAGGACTTGCAAAGAGAAGGTCTTATACAGACTCCAAAGAGGGTTGCCAATATGTATGAGGAGATATTATCAGGAATGTATGAAAATCCTGATAAGCATGTAAAACTCTTTAATGAGCCTATGATAGACGGGCAACTTGTGAAAGTAAATAAAATACCCGTGTATTCTATTTGCGAACATCATATGCTTCCGTTTGTAGGCTTTGCAAGTATAGTTTATTTGCCCAAGAACGGTAGGATAATAGGAATATCTAAGCTTGCAAGAATAGTAGAATGCTTTTCAAGGCGTTTGCAGGTGCAAGAAAGACTAACGGCGGAAATTGCGAATTTTGTTTTGGAAAAAACTGAATCACGGGGAGTAGCAGTGGCAATAGAAGCAGAGCATCTTTGCATGACAATGCGTGGGGTAAAGGCAATAAACGCTAAAACTAAAACGGTTTTTTATAAAGGAGAATTTGAAACCAACGCTGAGTTGAGGTTGTTAGCTGAGCGTGCATTTAATTAAGGATAAGGGAAAGATGATTTATGAAAGTTTTTAACGCAGGAAAATATAGCTTGCCTCTTGGTGAAAAAACTTATGTTATGGGAATACTCAATGTTACACCGGATTCTTTTTCAGACGGTGGCAAATGGAATAACAAAGAGAGTGCACTTAGGCATGCACTTAAGATGGTTGAAGACGGTGCCGACATAATAGATATAGGTGCGCAATCAACAAGGCCTGGGCATACTGAAATAAGTGCGACGGAGGAGCTGGATAGGCTTTTACCGATTTTGGAGGCTTTACATTTAGAGGTAGACGTGCCGATTTCTGTTGACACCTTTTATCCTGAAGTGGCGAAAGAAGCACTAAGCCATGGAGCATCAATTATAAATGACGTGAAGGGCTTTTTGGATGAAAGAATGTTTAACTTAATGGAGGATTTTAGTTGTGGTGCCGTAATTATGCATAATGGCTCTAATGCAACTATGTTGAAATTTTTTAATAATACAGTAGAAAAGCTAAATCAACGAAAAATTAATAAAAATCGCGTGTGCTTTGATCCCGGCATTGGCTTTGGGAAAAGTTATGAGGAAAATCTTTTAGTATTAAAAAATCTAAAAGACTTTAAACTAGAGGAATTTGCTATGTTAGTAGGTGCATCAAGGAAAAGAGTGATAGGAAGCTCCTGTGGCCAGCCTCCTTTTTCTCAAAGAGTTTCTGGCACAATTGCTGCTCATACAATTGCAATAGCAAATGGCGCGGATATAATAAGGGTGCATGATGTTAAAGAAGCGGTTCAAGCGGCGAAAGTTGCAGATGCCATTTTAAGGAGTTAAGATATGGATAAGATAATAATAAACGGATTGAAAATTTTTGGATATCATGGAGTAAACCCGGAGGAAAAAAGGGACGGCCAAAATTTCGTTTTAGATGTAACTATTTTAAAAGACTTAAAAAAACCGGGATTTACTGATAATTTAAATGATACAGTTAGTTATTCTAAGGTTATAAAAACGATAAATAAAGTTTTTAATGAAGAAAAATATGATTTAATTGAAAAGGTAGCCCAAAAAGTGGCCGAATCAATTTTGCACTGCTATGATGTGGAAGAAGTAAAGGTTTTACTAAAAAAGCCTGAAGCTCCTATGAAAGCAGAATTTAATTATGTAGCTGTGGAAGTAACAAGGAGAAGGAATGATGGTAATGAGTAAGGCGGTTTTTGCATTGGGTGCAAATATGTTGGAAAGAGAAAAGAATATAAGTATTGCACTCAACGCTATAAATAATATACCAGAGACCAGGATTTTAAGAGTTTCGTCTCTTTATGATACACAGCCCTTTGGAGTTCCAGATAAACAGGACAATTACTTAAATTGCTGTACACTGGTGCAAACAGAATTAAGCCCGGAAATGCTATTAGGTGCGGCACTGGGAATAGAATCTGCAATGGGCAGAGCCAGAACATATAAAAATGCAGCGAGAATTATAGATATAGACCTTCTTTTGTACGATAATGTAAAAATGAATGAAGAACATATAACAATTCCTCATCCGAGAATACGAGAGAGAGCCTTTGTTATGGTGCCGCTTAACGACCTTTTTGATGGATGTAAGGGACTAAACTTTGATTTTAGTGAGGATTTTCATACGGTAGATAAAAGTGGCGTGATTATTTACAGAAAGGCAAATAAAAATGAGTGGATATGAATGTTTTGCAGATTATTATGATGAGCTGACAGCTAATGTTGAGTACAGCAAAATTGCGAATTATATTTTAAAAATATTAAAGTTGAATAATCATAACCCAGGGAGAGTAGTTGATTTAGCTTGTGGAACTGGTTCTTTAACTTTAGAACTTGCTAAAGTAGGTCTTGACGTAATTGGTGTAGACTCGTCATGCGATATGTTGAGTGTAGCAAGGAACAAGGCTCTTGAATATGATAAAAATATATTTTTTATTTGCCAAAAAATGCAGGATTTGGACTTAGGGCAAAAAGTAGATACAATAATTTGCACGTTGGACAGTATAAATCATTTAGAGAGAAAAGAGGATGTGCAAAAAACTTTTGAAAAAGTTTCAAAAAATCTAAAAAAAGGTGCATATTTTATTTTTGATGTAAATACAATATATAAACATGATTTTATTCTTGCAAACAACACATTTGTTTATGAAACGGAAAGAGTCTTTTGTGTGTGGCAAAATAGTTTGGATGATGAAAGTCATAGAGTTTTTATAAATTTAGATTTTTTTGAAGAAAAGAATGGAGTTTATTTTAGAAATAGCGAAGAATTTTTTGAAAATGCATATCGAGAAGAAGAAATAGAACATATGCTAAAGAAGGCAAATTTAGAGGTAATCGATAAATATGATGATATGACCTTCGAACCATCTGTAAAAAAGAGCGAACGAATTTTTTACGTTACACGAAAAATTGAAAATTTTTAAAAATTTTCAAAAAAAGTATTGACATCTGATTCAGTATAGTGTATCATAAATATTGTCGCTGAGAGATAACTCAGTGGTTCTTGTGGGAGCATAGCTCAGCTGGGAGAGCACCTGCCTTACAAGCAGGGGGTCACAGGTTCGAGCCCTGTTGTTCCCACCACAGATGGCCCGGTAGTTCAGTTGGTTAGAACGCTAGCCTGTCACGCTAGAGGTCGACGGTTCGAGCCCGTTTCGGGTCGCCATCATTTTTGCCTTTGTAGCTCAGTCGGTAGAGCAGAGGACTGAAAATCCTCGTGTCGATGGTTCGATTCCGTCCGAAGGCACCAGTTGCGGATGTAGCTCACCCGGTAGAGCGCAACCTTGCCAAGGTTGAGGTAGCGAGTTCGAGTCTCGTCATCCGCTCCATTTTTTTACCTTTTTTGGCGCCATAGCCAAGTGGTAAGGCATGGGTCTGCAACACCCTGATCCCCAGTTCAAATCTGGGTGGCGCCTCCAATTTTTATAAATAAGGCACTGCGAATGCAGTGTCTTATTTTGCGTATAAAAAGAAATCACCCCATTTTTTTAATGAATCAATTCGCAAGCTTTCAAGTAAGTCGTCGTTGATGTCAATTAGACAGCAATTCATGCAGTTGCCACATGAATCAAGTTCTACTTGGTCAAGCAGGCAGCAAAAATCCTTCCAGTAGCCGCAGAAATAGTTGTTGCAGTGTATGTTGTCTTTCATAATTATCACTCTAGGTTTTATTATTTTAAAATTTAGTATACTTAATTTAAGTATACCGAGGCTATTATATCACAAATTAATCTTAAAATATACTTAATTTAAGATTAAGGATGATAAAATGAGAAATAAAAAGAATAAACATTTAGGAATAGAAATAGATCCTACTTTACACTACAAACTTCACTATGTTTCTAAGTATGAGGGGCGCTCTGCGAATGGACAAGTTCTATATTTAGTGCGCAGGTGCATTTCTGAATTTGAAAGAAACGTGGAAACAATAGAAGTGCCGGAAGAATTGAAGCGCAATGGTAGTGGAGAACCCAAACTTAGCTGAGAAGAGTTTGTCTTTTGCTATGTTGCAGCTTTGGCCGCGAGGCCCCGCAGCTAAAAGCTGCGGAGAATGGCGAAGCCATTCTGCAAGCGAAGCTTGCGGCCTCGCGGCCGCGCTGTACTGCCCATAACTTTCTGGGATCCAATAAATTCCCCAATTATAATGCAAAAAGAGTCTCAATTATTGTTGAGACTCTTTTATTTTAATTCTACAATTGTAACCCCGGACTCTCCTTCGCCAAAAACGCCTAATCTGTAACTTTTAACTGCCGGATGCCCTTTTAGATGCTTTTGAATTTCACGTCTTAGCACGCCTGTTCCTTTGCCGTGAATAACAGTTAATTTGTTAACACCGGCCAACACAGCGGCATCGATAAAGTTATCAAGCTCCAAAGTAGCTTCAAGTGCAGTTTGTCCGCGCAGGTCAAGTTCGCGCTTTATAGGTGCAGAGGCTCTGCTTTTAACATTTCTTCGACTGAAAGATGAGACGACTTTAACAGGTTTTTCATTTAATAATCGAATATTATTTATAGGAACTCGGGTTTTTATAATTCCTGCTTGAACAGTGACATTGCCGGAGTTTTCATTTACATCAACTACTGTTCCTTTTTTGTCAATATCAAAAATTAAAACTGTATCCCCGGCTTTAAGTTTGCGTGGCAAAACATAATCATTATTTTTACGTTTTTCCACAGGATCTGCATTTTTCTCTAAGTTATCTATATCTCGTCTTAATTTTTCGATATCTTGAGAGGATACCTTGGAATTTTGCTTTAATTTTTCTATCTCATCAAGGATAAAGCTAGCCTGATGTCTGGTAGAATCAACGATCTTTATAGCTTTTTCTTTTGCTCTTTCAATTTCAAGTTTACAATTTTGTTCAGTAGATTTCTTTACTTCACTAATTTTTTTATTTTCCTCATTTAATTTTTCCTTCAAGGTTGCAATTTGAATCTTTTCGTTTTCCAATTCTTGTTTTGCTGCATTTAAGCTTGCAACAACGTCTTCAAACTTGGTATCCTTGTCAGATACAAGAAATTGTGCCTGCTGAATGATTTCAGAAGATATTCCTAATCTTTTAGCAATAGCAAATGCGTTGGATTTTCCGGGGATACCAATTAACAGTCTATATGTTGGTTTAAGTGTGGATATATCAAATTCGCAGCAAGCATTTTCAATGCCTATATTAGAAATAGCATAAGCTTTAAGCTCTGCATAGTGAGTGGTGGCAACAGTTTTAGCACCGAGCATTCTCAATTTTTCAAGTATAGCGGTAGCTAATGCAGCGCCTTCAACAGGATCAGTTCCGGCGCCTAATTCATCAAGTAAAACAAGCGAGTGTGCATCAGCCGCTTTAAGTATATCAATTATGTTTGTCATATGCGCAGAGAAAGTTGAGAGAGATTGCTCAATGCTTTGTTCATCGCCTATATCTGCCAAAACTTTACTGAATATAGAAATTTCACTTGACTCACTGGCAGGAATCATGAGACCGCACATAGTCATTAATACAAACAGGCCAACGGTTTTTAGCGCAACAGTTTTTCCACCAGTATTAGGCCCAGTTATAATTAAGGTATCAAAATTAATGCCGAGATTAATATTTGTAGGAACAACTTTATTTTTTTCAATTAAAGGATGCCTAGCATTTTTTAAATTAATTTTTCCTTCAGCATTTATTTTGGGCAAGCAAGCGTGCATTTGGTAGGCAAGGTCAGCCTTGGCAAATATTACATCAAGCTCTACTGCTATTTTATAGCTAAAGATTATTTGTTCTGAAACACTTCCCACAGTAACAGAAAATTCTTGTAATATACGTTCTATTTCCGCTTTTTCTTTAGATTTAAGTACACGTATTTCGTTGTTAAGTTCAACAACCGTTATAGGTTCAATGAATACAGTGGAACCACTTGAGGATGTGTCGTGAACAAGACCGGATACATCTTTTCTGTTCTCAGATTTTACGGGAACAACAAATCGACCAGACCGGATAGTTACAATGGGTTCCTGTAAATATTTTTGTAGTGTTGCTGAACGTATAATTTTGTCTAAATGTTCACGAATTCTATTTGAAACAGAGTTAATTTTTCTTCTAATATTCGCAAGTTCATTTGATGCAAAGTCAGAAATTTCATCTTCAGAAAGTATGGCATTTTTTATTTTTTTTTCAAGTCCATAATTTGAGTATATATTGTCAAACCGTGTGTGAAGAGAAGTATCATTTATATCGTAATTGTTTTTGAATTCCTTTAAAGAATTAAATATGTGTAATATCTCAGCTATTCTTAAAAGTTCAGTAGGGTTAAGGGTGCCACCGCTTTCCGCCCGTTTAACGCAATTTACTACATTTCGTAGATTGCCAAATGACGGGACGCTATACTTAGCAAGAATTTTGTAAGCGTCATCAGTTTCCTGAAGCTTTAATTTTACAGTTTCCAAATCAGTTGAAGGCTCAAGGCCTTTTACCATAATTTTAGAGTCTTCGCATTCAACTTTTTTTTCAAGCATATTGAGTATTTTATCAAGACCTAAAGTCTTATAATTTTTATTCATTTTTATCTCCTTATAAATTATAGGTTAAATGTAACTTGTTTATAAAAATCAAGTGTTTTTAAATTCCTGTCTACATGAGTTAAAACATAAAATTCTGATATATTATTGAGCTTTTTTAACGAGTCTTTCTTTAATTCAAACGAAAAGACTTTTTTTAAATCAGAGTAAATAATATAGCGCATACAATTAACTATTCCAGGAGAGACCTCTATATAATCTGGCTTCTGGTTTTTGTAGTAACAATTTTCACAAAGTAAATCACCTAATCTGGGGCTAAAATACATCTTTGAAGAATTATATATTTTACAATTTTTGCAAGAAACTAAATTTGGCATAAATCCCAACATCGAAAGCAGTCTTAGCTCAAATACGACTTTTATTAACTCTTTTTTATATACGTTATTTGATAAATAGTAAAGTGAATTTAAAATTAACCTTAAAATGTCATGTGATGGTTCTTCGTGGGCGGTTGCGCTTACAAGTTCGCAAAAATATTGTGCTAAGGACAATTTCTCAATATCAGAGGTTAAATTCCAGAAGTAAGATTTTCTGCTAGCTTCGTTTATTATGTATTTATTCCGACCTTTGTATATTAAAAAATCGGAATAACAAAAAAGTTGGGTACCTGAAAAATTTTTACTTTTTATATTTTTAGCACCTTTTACAAATGCAGTTATTACACCCATTTTTTTTGTTAATATTGTTACAAGCCTATCGCTTTCAGATAAACTTCTTTCTTGAATTATCAGACCATCCGTTTTTATTTGCATATTCACTTTCTCCTGAACCTTTTAAGTTTTGATTTTTAATATTCACGTAGGCGAGATAATCATTCACACTGCCGGTACCAATAAATTTTTTCCATGCAGAATATTCATCCATGTTAATTCCTCCCCATGATATTATAATTTTAGTTTTTCTGATATGATGGGATATATATAAAGGAAAATATGGAAATTAATCTTTTATACCTTTATTATATATTATAATTTAATTTTGGAAAAGTTAAAATGTCCACTTTATTTTTATGGTAACTCTATTAAAAAATAAACATATATTGTACTACTAGATAGGGGTGATCAAATGAAAGAGTCATTAATCTTTACAGGCTCAGTAACATATGCTATGAAAGTTAAAGATATTTTAAATAAGAATGGTATAGCAGCAGTTATTAGAAGAATTCAAAATATGTCCACAGAGAAAGGATGTAGCTATGGTATATATGTTATTGATGATGCTGAAAAGGCAAAGCGTGTACTAACAAGTTCGGGTATAAATGTAGCTTTAAACGATATCATGGAGGGACACGATGATTTATCTTGATAATGCGGCAACAACATTTCCAAAGCCAAAAGCTGTTTATGATTCAGTAAGTTTGGCCATGAAAAGATATATTGCCAATCCCGGAAGAAGTGGGCATAAACCTTCAATAGATGCAGCTATCGAAATATATAATTGTAGAAAATCTATTGCGGATTTATTTAATGCCGGAGGCCCTGAAAACGTCGTGTTTACGTTGAACTGTACACTTGCATCCAATATTATATTAAAGGGGCTTTTAAAACCTGGAGATCATGTTGTACTGTCTTGTCTTGAACATAATGCGGTAGTTAGGCCACTTAAGGATTTGGAGTCTAAAGGGATTAACTTAACCGTTGCAAATGTTCATCCTTTGGATAATGAGCAAACACTTAATTCATTTAGAAATGCAATTAATGAAAGAACAAGATTAATTGTGTGCATGCATGCGTCAAATGTATTCGGTTTAAAAATGCCAATTTCACGAATAGCTGCGATGGGGCATCAATACGGTATTCCAATTATGGTCGATGCAGCTCAAAGTGCAGGGCTTGTAAATATAGATGTTTCTGAAGATAAAATAGATTATTTATGTTTGGCAGGGCACAAAGGGCTTTATGGTCCTATGGGGACAGGTATACTTATAACAGCCAATGGTGACAAATTAAGAACAATAATCCAGGGAGGAACTGGGATTAATTCGATTTCATATACACAGCCGGAATTGCCTCCGGAAAAGTTTGAAAGTGGGACACCAAATATGATAGGCATATCAGGACTACATGCAGGGGTTAATTTTATAAGACAGGTAAGCGAGCAAGCCATTTCAGTTCATGAATTTAAATTAATAGAATGGTTGTATGATGAGCTGAAGTCGATAAAGGGTGTCATTCTTTATACAAGTAGGCCTAACGATGAATATTTTGTACCGTTAATTTCCTTTAATGTTAAAGATAAAAACAGTGAATTTGTAGCCTCAATGCTAAACAAAAATGGAATATATGTAAGGGCAGGGCTGCATTGTGCGCCTTTTGCACATAAATTTTTTAACACATTGGAGAATGGTACAGTTAGGGTGTGCCCATCGTTTTTTACAAGGCCGGAGGAAATAAAAAAGTTTATTTTTACATTAAAGAAAATAATTTTAGAGTAATAAAACTTGCATAATGATAAAGATGTGATAAAATTAAAGTATAAAGTAATGGAAGGAAAAGAAGAATGAATTTTTTTACCAATATGTTTAATTCGTTTATCATATTAATGAAGACTTTTCGAGTTTCAGATTTCCTAGATATATTAATAATGTCCTTTGTAATATATTATATCATTAAATTAGTTAGGGAAACAAGGGCAAGTCAGTTAGTAAAGGGAATCATAATTTTAATTATTGCTTACTTTTTATCATATCAATTAGACTTTAAAATGGTTAGTAGTGTTTTAAATAAATTTTTTGAATTTGGAATAATAGCTCTTTTGGTAGTGTTTCAGCCTGAACTTCGTAGAGCCCTTGAACAAATAGGGCGCAGTAATATAAGTAAATATTGGGTGTCTTCTGTGTCTGATAAAGACACATTATCAGTGGAGCAAGTCAAGAAAAGGTGTATAGACGCAGTGGTTGATACAGTTGGAATATTTCAACGATCAAAAACAGGCGCATTAATTGTTTTTGAAAGGCAAACAAAGCTAGGGGATATAATAGACACCGGAACAGTTATAAATGCAGAAGCCTCAGTCCCACTTATTGGAAATATATTTTTCAATAAGGCTCCCCTACACGATGGCGCTATGATAATAAGAAGAGGGAAGGTTTGTGCAGCAGGGTGTATTTTGCCTCTTACGAAAAATGACAATATTAGTGCCGACCTTGGAACGAGGCATAGGTCGGCCCTTGGAATAAGTGAGATTTCAGATGCAATTGCAGTTGTAGTATCAGAGGAAACAGGGACAATCTCTGTTGCAGAGAATGGCATTTTAACAAGGAATTTTTCTAAAGAGCAGCTTAGAAGGAAGATTTGTATAGACCTTTTGTCTAGTTTAGAAGAAGGCGATATAAGAAAAAATTTGATATGTAAAATAAAGAGGATTTTAAAAAATGAAAAAAAGGAAATTTAAAATAGGCATTTTATTCTACAATAACAAGTTTGTTGCTGCTATTTCTATAATATTGGCATTTATACTTTGGATTAAGGTATCAACAAGTGAATCAGAGGTAGTATCAAAGCAAATAGGAAGCATACCGATTACAGTGAACCTTTCAGATACAGCCCGAGAAAATGGGCTTACAGTTTTTGGTCTTAATGATATAAAGGCAGAGGTAACAGTTTCTGGAAATAGGCTTATACTAGGGCAGCTATCAAGTTCAGATATCCAAGTACTTGCGCAACAGTCAAGTAATATTATAAACTCTCCCGGCAGCTATACTTTAGAACTTATAGCGAGAAAAAATAGCATACTTACAGATTATAAATTTGAGTCAAGCGTGTCTCCATCTATTATAACTGTTATGGTAGATAGGATGGCACATAAAACGCTTGATGTTCAACCTAACATACAATATAGTGTACATGACGATAAATACGCAAATGTAATTTTATCTGAGAGTACAATTGATATATCAGGTCCGGAATCAATTGTGTCTCAAGTGAGTAGAGTTTGTATAGAAGGAGAAATAAAGGGTGTTCTTGACAAAACAGCTACAATCAATAATTTGCCCATTATTTTATATGACTTAAATGGAAATAAAGTAAATAATCCTAATTTAACTTTTAGTGTTTTAAATATAGATGCTACAGTTTCTGTTTTAAGTAGGAAAATATTGAACATTGAGCCGGATTTTTCAGGTAAACCAGAGGGACTTATTTTAAAGCCTTCTCAAGTAAAGATTACGCCTGAAACAATAGAAATTGCTGCGTCTGATGAGGTTTTATCTAATGTAGACCAAATTTTTCTTGAACAATTGAATTTTTCAAAAATTAATCCAACACATAATAAGTTTGAATTAGCTTTAAAAATACCGCCCGAATGTAAAAATTTAAGTAACACAACTACAGCGTCTATAGTGATAAATATGACCGGTATAGCGTCAAAAAGCATAAATACAAATAAAATATCGTTTGTAAATGTACCAGAAGGTAAAAATGCCATATCATCCACAGTTTCTTTGAATATTGAAGTTGTAGGACCTTCAGGTAAGTTAAAGTCCTTGACGTCTGAGGACATAAGTTTAGTTATAGATTTAAGTGAAATGCAGAATTTTACTGGAAGGACTGAAGTACCGGCGACGGTTGTTATAAATCAGGGTGAGAGCTGTTGGGTCTATGGTGATTATAAGATAAATATAGCAATAAGGAATAAATAAACAAAAAAGCATGAACTTTATATAGTTCATGCTTTTTGAATTGATGCTTTTTTTCTTTTTCTTTTGTTTTTAGGCTGTTTAACATAAAATGGTAAAACAGGAGGATTACACTCAGGAACATAACTATTATTCGAAAAAAGTTTAATTGAAATCCCAGCATTTCTTAAATTTGCCATCATACCATTAAAATTCATTTTATCAATGTGTTCAAATAAAATGCTAAAGTAAACCTGAATACTTGCTCTTAATGAGTAAGCTTTAAAGTAATATTGATAATTTTTATATATATTTTCATATTCAAGAAAATTACGCATAGCTCCTAGAGATTTTATAAAATCATTTATCTTTACAGCATCCATTTCAGCTATAGTGCTTTTTTTGTGGCGCCTGTAATTGTATAAACATTTATTTGTAATTGCAACCCTGTTTGCATGGTAAAATAATTTAGGTGATGTTGCAATATCTTCAAAAAACATGTCATAAAAGATAATGTTGTTTTCGGTAAAAAGTGAGCGTTTATAAATTTTATTCCATAAGTAGTGGTGCATGGTTATATCAAGAATTAACTTCTTTAGTGCTTCTTTAGAGGATATAACAGAACATTTTTTTTGCGTAAATACCATAAATAATTCGTGAAACCCTTTTTCGTAGTTTAATTTAAAAGAACAACAAGCAATATCAGCATCGTTGTCAACTGCAGTTTTATATAGTGTTTCAAGAAAATCTGGCTCTAAAAAATCGTCGCTGTCTAAAAATGTAATGTAGTCGCCTTTAGCTAATTTAAGTGCATTGTTTCTAGCAATACCTTGCCCTTGGTTTTCCTGATTTACAACAACCATATTATCATATTTTTCACTATATTCTTTTATTATTTCAAAACTTGAGTCTGTTGACCCATCATTTACAACAATCACTTCGAAATCTTTAAATGTTTGCGCAAATACTGAATCAAGGGTAATTTTTAAAAAACTTTCTACATTATAAACTGGTATAATTAAGCTTATTTTTGGATTGTTATAGCACACAATTAAATCTCTCCTTATTATTTATTTAGGTTCTTTTTTTGTAGAGTATGAAAACGGAGCAGAAACCATTATTGTAAAGTAATATGTAATAAATCTTGACAATGCAATAGCAGATTTTATTGTAGATTCATTAAAAAATGGATTTAGAAAAACGGCTGATGCAATTTCTGTAGCACCGGATGCGCCCGGAATGGGAAAAAATGATGATGACATCATTATAAATGATTGAGCGCAAATCATATCTATAGCTGGTTGGCCTTGAAAATGAAAAGCTCTATAGATGCAATATGGAATAAGAAACATGGCTGTCAATTGTATTGCTGTTAAAACGTAAGTTTCAAGCACTAGATATTTATTTTTGTAGAGGTCTTTATTTCCTCTGTGAAAAATGATTAATTGTCTTTCATAATTTCTTATTTTTTCTTCAGGTTTTTTTATAATACGTATTTTAGCTAATAAAGTAAATATTAACCGAATCATTTTGTACGTGATATTTTGATTAAATGAAAAGAAAAATAGAGCGACAATAACAACTACTTGAATGAAAAAGCCTATAGTGGCGAAAAGCCAAACAACTTTGTTAAGTCTGCTAAAATAATCAAACCTCAATAAAATACAAATGGCACTATATGCAGTTAAAACATTTTGATATACCAAAAACTTTTGAACCAAAGCGGAGGTAGATGCACCACTATCAACGCCTTGTCCGAACATTGCAAGAACTTGCATAGGCTGTCCACCAGAGGAGCTAGGCGTTATAGCACTGAAAAATTGTCCGATCATAGATGACCTTATGGCATTTTTAAATTTATAGCAGCCTGTAATATTATTTGTAAATTTATAAACTAAAGTCATGTCAACGACTAAATTTATAATTTGGCATAAAAAAGCCATCATGAGCCAACTTTTACTAAAACCTTTTGTATTTTTTATAAAAAATACAAATCCATTTTCTGAAAAGCAAAGATACAAAAATAGAAATATAATAAATAATATTAAAATTAGTTTAAAAATACTTTTTAAGCAGATTTTTTTTTTCATGTCAGCCTCCGCTGAAATAAAATTTATTATAGCTTTTCGCAAAAAAGCATACTAATACATGATAACATAATTTTCTTAATTTTGCAAAACCTAAAAGCTCTTAATTATAAAGCTATTTAAAAATTTTAACAATAGTTGTATGTTTATTGACTAAAAATGTTTTTATGGTAAAATTATTGTATATAATTTAAAATAAGGAGTAATTTCAATGAAATTAAAATATTTTTGTTTTATTATTCTTACTTTATTAATTTTTACAGGGTGTGCAAATAAGAATGTTACAACTGTGGAAGAGGGATACCCAATAAATGTTTCTGGAATTGAGTTTACAAAGGCACCTGAACGAGTTGTGGTGCTTTCGGATTCTCTAGCAGATGTAATGCTTGCAACTTCTTACGAAATAAAACTCTATGGAAGAAGTACTGAATGTACTCAGCATGAACTTAGGTCTTTAACTGATGTAGGTTGTAAGAATGATCCGGATATTGAGAAAATAAAATCATTAACTCCAGACTTAATTATGTGTGACAATGAACCTTATGATGGATTTATTTCAAAAATGAATGAGATAAATGCCAAGGTTTTAATTTTACCTCTTGCAAAAACAAGAATGGAACTAGAAAATCTTTATGGAAATATAGGGTGTATTTTTGGAGGGGGCGGAAAAGGGCTAGAAAAAGCTGTTTCTGTGGTTAAAAAAATTCTTTTGTCAGTTGACGATATAACAAGACAAGTTTCAAATGATGATAATTACATAACAGCATGCTATATATTTAGAGATGGAAAAGCAGCAACCGGAGACATGTTTGCAGGTAAGCTTTTTGAATTTGCAGGGGCAGTAAATGTTGCGGAAGGTAATTTTGAGGGTATAATGTCTAAGGAGGATTTAAAAATTTCAAACCCTAATTTTATCTTCTGCGCTGAAGGCCAAAAAGATGTAATATTAAATACACCTGAATTTGTCGGAATGGAAGCAATAAGTTCTTTAAAGGTTTTTGAATTAGATGAAACTTTAATGACGAGACAAGGAAAAACAATATTAACTGCAGTTAAATCTATAGTGCAGGTTTTACATCCTGAGGCAGCACTTAGTTAAAAAAACTTTATATTTGTTTTTTTAACTTTATTAAAATATTATTTAAACATGACCTAAAACTATAAAAAGTGGTGATAAAGTGGCGAACGTGCTGGAAGTGATTAATTTTATTTTAAAAGGCATAATGCCTATCATTGGACTAATTATTTTTTTATTATGTTTTATATCAATAAAAGTAACAAGGAGAGGAAAAGGTCCTTTAGTTATTTTAAGTGAGAAATCTTCTCGGAAGGAGTATCCGGTAAAATATTGGGAAAATTCCATTGGCAGAAGCAAAAATTGCGATATAAGAATAGATGATCCTACCGTTTCAAGAAACCATGCAGTTCTTTACAGGAGACCATCCGGATGGATAATTTCAGATTCCGGTTCCAAGTGTGGAGTTTTAGTAAATGGTGAAAAGATTAAAGACAGAAAAAGGCTGTTTATAGATGATGAGATAAGTTTAGGAAAAAAGAAGTTTTATTTACAAAAGGCGTCTGATTCACGAGATATTTATTCTATGAATCAAAATAAAAACAGAAAGCCTGTCAAGGCGGTGCATTTAACTTTTTTGATTACTGTTTTTATAGCAATAGCAACAATTCAGCCCTACATTTTAGGTAAAGAATTTAGCTTTTATGAAATTATTCCCAATTTAATTTTGGTTGTGCTATCTTGGACTTTTTTGTTCATTTCACAAGCCCTTTTGCGTAATGTTAGTTTTGAAATAGAAGCACTTGCAATTTTTCTTTCAAGCATAGGTATAATTTTAATTGGCAGTTCGGATGTTTCGGAAACATATATGCAACTTGTATGTTTAGCGTTAGGAATGTTTTCTTTTTATTTCATTATTTGGTTCATAAACAACCCTGACAATGTTAGCAAATGGAGAGTTTTAATAACTTTTTTGGCAATAGGTTTATTTGCTTTTAACCTTTTGTTTGCAAAGGAGGTCAATGGCTCCAGAAACTGGGTAAATATGTTTGGATTTTCCTTTCAACCTTCTGAGCTAATAAAAATAGCATTTGTATTTGTTGGGGCATCGACACTTGACGAACTTCAAACGACTAAGAATTTAACATGGTTTATATTGTTTTCATCAGTATGCATAGGGTTTCTTTTTGTAATGAAAGACTTCGGGACGGCATGTGTTTTTTTTGTTGGTTTTTTAATTATTTCGTTTATGCGTTCGGGAAGCTTTAGAACGTTGATACTTTCATGTTCAGCTGCAGCTATAGGCGCCTTTATGATATTAACTTTTAAACCATATGTAATGGATAGATTTTCTGTATGGGGACATGTTTGGGAGAATTCTCAGGGGTTAGGTTTTCAGCAGGCAAGGGTTCTCACATACTGTGCAAGCGGAGGACTTTTTGGAGTCGGAATAGGTAATGGATATTTAAGATATATTTTTGCTGCAACAAGTGATTTAATGTTTGGTGTAATTTGCGAAGAGATGGGGCTATTTTTATCAATAATAATAGCATTGACAATTGCGGGGTTTGCGTATGTATCGAAAGCAGAAACTGCAAAAAGCAGGTCAACTTTTTATGCAATATCATCTTGCGCTGCGGCAGGTATGCTATTATTTCAAGCTGCGCTTCATATATTTGGAATAACAGATACAATTCCAATGACTGGAGTCACTTTACCTTTTGTTAGTCTTGGTGGTTCCAGCATGATATCAGTATGGGGGCTTTTAGCTTTTATAAAGGCAGCAGATGAGCGCACATATGCACTTAAGCGGTGATGTGGAGGTATAAATGAAAAATTCAAGATTTCGATCGTTAATTTTACTTTTTTTTGTTGGCTTATTTATTTTTGGACTCGGGATATTTACATTAAGGTTATATCAAAATGCATTTGCTTGGGTTATGCAGCCATTTAATAAGCATATATCCGGAGAAAAATATTCAAGTCTCGGAGATATTTTAGATAGAAATGATGTAATTTTAGCGACCAGTAAAGATGGAAAGCGTCAATATAATGACAACGAAATGGTAAGGAAAGCAATGATTCATACTGTGGGGGACAACAGCAATCAAATTTACACATCTGTTCAAAATCTTTATAGAGATGAGCTTTGTGGTTATAATTTTTTGCTTGGTATAAAGCCGCCCTCATTTTTAAAAAGCAATAAGAACATTAAGCTAACCTTGGATTCAAAACTATGTGTAACAGCATTAAAGGCAATGGGAGAAAAAAGGGGTGCTGTTGCCGTGTATAATTATAAAACAGGGGAAGTCTTATGCATGGTAAGTACACCAACTTATGATCCGAATTTCCCTCCTGAAATAACAGATAAAAATAAAGATTTGTATGACGGCATTTATATAAATAGGGTTTTGTCTTCAGCATATACACCTGGCTCAGTTTTTAAACTTGTAACATCGGCATGTGGTCTTGAAAGTATGTCTGATATAGATGAAAAAAGGTATACTTGCCATAGAAAGCAAGCTGTTAACGGAAAAGATATAACTTGCATGGGGGATCATGGAAATATAGGCATAAATGAAGCTTTAATGCGTTCTTGCAATATTTACTTTGCTGATTTAGCAATTGAACTTGGGAAAGATAAGATGATGAAAACGGCAAATGAATTGGGATTTAACAAAAGTTTTACAGTTAATAGAGCAGAAATTAAAAAGAGCCGATATGATGTTTCAAATGCAGATGATTATCAGTTAGGCTGGTCAGGAGTGGGGCAGTTTGAAGATTTACTTAACCCTATGCATAGTTTAATGATAATGGGCGCAATTGCAAATGAAGGAAAAGTAGTTATTCCTAACATAATTGCAGATACTTATGTGCAGGAGGAAAATCCTTTTAATTTGAATTTTATGAGGTCAGAAAGCAAGCTTATAGATTTTATGTCAAAGGAGACAGCAGATAAGCTTAAAGAGATGATGAGAAACAATGTACAAAAAGGTTATGGAGATTCAATGTTCCCAGGACTTAGTGTTCATGCAAAGACAGGGACTGCTGAGGTTGGCGAGGGAAAACAGCCTCATGGTTGGATGATAGGTTTTTCAGGAGATGAAAGGACTCCATATGCATTTGCAGTTATTGTTGAAAATTCAGGATATGGCAGGACACAAGCAGGTCCGGTAGCTTCTGCAGTGATGGCAGAAGCATGCAGGATATAAATTTTAGCTAAATATACTTGATTTTTTTTAATTTTAGTGTTATTATAAATTGTATTGATAAAATTATAGGGAGGTGTATTAATGCCTAATATTAAGTCAGCTAAAAAGAGAGTCAAGGTTATTGCTACAAAGACAGCTCAAAATAAGGCTTACAATTCTGCATTAAAAACAGTTATAAAAAAAGCTAATGTTGCCATGGAGTCAAATTCTATAGACAAGGCAGAAGCTGTTCGGGCAGCTGTAAAGAAGATTGATCAAGCAAGCGCAAAGGGAATTCTTCATAAAAATACTGCAGCTAGGAAGAAATCAGCATTGGTAAGGAAATTAAATGTTGTAAGTGCATGATTTAAAACAGGACTTTAAAGTCCTGTTTTTTTATTGACTTTTAAAACAATTTGGGGTATACTAATTAAAGCAGTTTATAAATATATGGGGGTATAATTATGAGGAAAAACAACAGGTTTGGGCTAATAATCTCTATGGTTGTTATAGCTGCAACGGTGGCAGCTTCTATTGCAACGGCTATCGTTTATTTTGAGAAGAAGAAAAAAGATGAAGAAGAATTAGATCACTATTTAGATTGCTCAATACAGTAAAACTTTTATATCATTAAAGCGATGAAAGATTATGTGCCTTTATGTATTCTTTCATCGCTTTTTGATATTTACATAAAAAATAGCAGCAAAATAAAATTGCTGCTATTTTTGTATTAATAATTTTCAGCTTTAATTTCAAAATAAGCTTGAGGATGACTGCAAGCAGGACAAACTTCTGGAGCTTTAGATCCAATATGAATATGCCCACAATTACGGCAAACCCAAATGACTTGCTTATCTTTTTCAAATACTTTATTTTCGGCTAAATTCTGAATAAGAGTACGGAATCTTTCCTCGTGCTCTTTTTCTATTTTAGCAATTAGTTCCATAACGTTAGCTATTTCATCGAAACCTTCTTCTTTAGCGGTTTGAGCAAATTCTTTGTACATTTCTGTCCACTCATAGTTTTCGCCGGTAGCAGCATCTTTAAGATTTTCTTCAGTTGAAGGAACTTTCCCATCATGGAGGTACTTAAACCATAATTTAGCGTGTTCCTTTTCGTTGTTTGCAGTCATTTCAAATATACCTGCAATTTGTTGATAACCTTCTTTTCTTGCAACAGAAGCATAGTAGGTATATTTGTTCCTTGCTTGAGATTCTCCAGCAAATGCTGTTAGTAGATTTGCTGCGGTTTTACTTCCTTTTAAATCCATAAAAAGACCTCCTAATATTAAATCAAATCCATTATAACCCATTATAGGAATAAAAATCAAGGGACATTTGAAAATTTTTTAGATAAAATAGTTTACATTTAAGCAACTTTATGGTATAATATGAACAATTAAGGCGGGGGTGATTAAAATGTCGGTAGAGAATGTACGTAGATTTTATGAAACCATAGCTACTGATAAGGACTTGAGAAATAGGATTTTAGAAGCAAGCAAGTCTTACTCATTAACCACAATAAAGGATGAAGAACTGGAAAGATTAATGGCTGAAGAATTTTTACCACTTTTAAAAGAGGAAGGATTCGATTTTGGTATAGATGAACTTACTGAGTATCAACGTCAGTTAAATGTTAAACTTAACCCAAATAAATATCAATATGTTTCAGGTGGAACAGGAAATGCAGGTGCCATAAAAGATTTTTTTATGAGAATATTATAATAAAAAGTCCCCATTTTTGGGGGCTTTTTATTATATTAATTCATTTACGGCATCTTTTAATTCTTTAACCTTGTTTAATTTTTCCCAAGAAACGTTTAAATCTTCTCGTCCCATATGGCCATAAGCTGCTAAGTTTTTGTATATAGGCTTTTTTAAATCTAAGTTTTTTATAATTGCAGCGGGTCTCAAATCAAATACTTTTTTTACGGCTTCAGAAAGAACTTTATCACCTATGGATGATGTTCCGAAAGAATCTACCATAATTGAAACCGGATTTGCAACACCAATAGCGTAAGCTATTTGAATTTCACATTTTTTTGCAAGACCAGCAGCTACAATATTTTTAGCAATATGTCTTGCTGCATATGCAGCAGATCTGTCAACTTTTGTTGGATCTTTACCGGAGAATGCTCCACCACCATGTCTAGAATATCCCCCATAAGTGTCGACTATGATTTTTCTTCCTGTAAGCCCACTGTCTCCAACCGGTCCACCAACAACAAAGCGCCCTGTTGGATTTATGTAAATTTTAGTGTCTTTGTCAATCAAGTTACTGGGAATTACCTGATTGATAACATGGTAAGTGATGTCATTGTTAATAGTTTCATTGCTAACATCTTCGCTGTGTTGGGTTGAAATAACGATAGTGTCAACACGAACAGGTTTTTCGCCGTCATATTCGATGGTAACTTGAGTTTTTCCGTCGGGTTTTAAATAATTTAGCGTTCCGTTTTTTCTAACTTCGCTTAACTTTTTTGCAAGCTTATGTGCAAGTGAGATAGGCATAGGCATAAGCTCAGGAGTTTCGTCACAAGCAAAACCGAACATTAAACCTTGGTCGCCGGCGCCAATTTTGTTGTCTGAATCATTAAAAATATCTTTTTTAGCTTCTATTGAGTCGTTAACGCCCATAGCAATGTCTGGTGACTGAGCGTCGATTGATGTAAGAACAGCGCAGGTATCACCGCTAAACCCACAAGATGAGTTATTATAGCCGATATCTGTAATCACCTTTCTTGTTATTGATGCTATATCGACGTAACATGAGGTTGAAATTTCTCCCATTACATGAATCATACCGGTAGTTGCGGTAACTTCACAAGCAACATGAGCCTCAGGATCCTTTGCTATTATTTCATCAAGTACAGCATCAGAGATTTGGTCACAGAGTTTATCTGGATGTCCTTCTGTGACTGATTCGGATGTAAAAAATTTTAAAGACATAAAAAACCTCCCAATAGATTAAAAATAAAAGCACCCATAAGGATGCTCGAAAGTTCTCATCTTTCGGTTCCCCGCAGGATTTAGCACCTTACAAATGTAGGTTGCTGGACTTCATAGGGCCTGTCCCTCAGTCTCTCTTGATAAGAAATATTCTATTTATCTAAGTATAGCACATAATAGTGAATTTGTAAACAGTATTTACCATTAATTGACGATTTTTTTTATTTAAAAAACTTCATTTTATGCTAATAAATTAATTAGTTTAATAGTTTATTATTGCATAAAACCTTGGTTGACATATATTCCCATTTAGTGTATGATAAATTTAAAATACTAAAATTTTTATGAATGGAGTTTTGTAAATGAAAAGATTTAAACTAGCAAAAAAATTTGGATTTTTAGGGTTAACTGCATTTATAGTATTTTCAATTACGACTGTACAGGTTAGGGCATTCTACAATGAAGGAGGAAGATTTTATAAAAAGATAAATATAGAAAATGTTCCCAAGTTAAGTGTTATAATAGAAGAAGATCCAGAGTGGAAGGAAACATATGTACAACATGCCAATAAAACAGATAGCGATGAAGAATATAGTTATACGTATGATGAAGTGGACTATGAGTATACAAAAGAAGATACTAGTGTTGAGTACAATGGTACAGAAGATAAAAATATAGAAAATAAAGATGCATAGTAGAATTTTATGTGTATAACTGTCTAAAATAAACATTAGTAGATAATTTAAATAAAGCTTTATATTAGTTAATATAAACTAGTTTCAATTTTATATTTAAATTTAATTAAAAAGACTGCCATATCAAGTGGCAGTCTTTTTAGCTGCATAAATCCTCTAAAAGTGATTCAAGCTCATTTTCCCCTTTCACGCTAATTCCGCTTTTTAACATTTCTTGATCAGCCTTTGGCATACTTGAAATAGGGACATCAGTAATTTTAAATGGTGTATTTGAATTAGATTCATATACGGCAATATTTCCGTTGAAGTCTTTTACAATATATGTTACAATGTTACTGGTTGTTTCCTTTTCAATATTTGAAACCTTGGCATTTTTATGAAGATTTGGAATAATTAAAACATTTGTTATTACGCACATTAAAACAAAAAGGCAAGAACCAATAATCATTTTTCGCATAAATACACATCCTTGTAATTCTTTTGGTGTTAGATTTATTATTTGAAAGGAATTGTGAATTATACGAAAATTTGTTAATATTTATACAATCAGGAGTTTATAAATTAAAATGAGAAAAGCAGATATTAATAAAAATACATACGAAGGTAGGAAATTTCATCGATTGCTAAACTTTAGGCATTCGCCGGTAGGTTCTGTATCATATAAGGTGTTTAAAACAATTATGATTATAGTTTTAGTTAATGCATTTGTGGCATTTAGCGTTTTTTTATATTTTCTGTTTTCTATTAAGGAAAACACAGTTGCGTATGACATGAAAGCTGCTAAATTAAATTTAACAAGTTTTATTTATGTAAAAGATGAAAAAGGCGATTTTAAAGAATATGATAGAGTTTATGATATAGAAAATAGGGTTTGGGTAGATTTTCAAAATATACCGAAAAACATGACTAACGCGATTATTGCAATAGAAGATAAAAGATTTTTTGACCATCATGGTGTAGATTGGAAAAGGACTACGAGTGCTGCACTTAATTTGCTTGGTGGAAGGAGTAATTATGGTGGATCAACATTAACTCAGCAATTAGTAAAGAATCTTACTGAGGAAAATGAACCTAGTATAACGAGGAAAGTGAAAGAGATTTTCAGGGCGACAAGTTTTGAAAAAGAATATTCTAAAGATGAAATTTTAGAGGCCTATTTAAATGTAGTTAACTTTGGAAGTGGCTGTAGGGGTGTTCAATCTGCTGCACAGAGATACTTTAATAAAAAAATTCAAGAGTGCTCGGTGGCAGAATGTGCTACAATTGCAGGCATAACACAAAATCCAACTGCATTTAATCCATTTTTTCACCCAGAGGCAAACAAAAAACGAAGAGAAACCGTAATTAATGAAATGTTTGAACAGGGAAAAATCACCAAGACTGAATTTGATGCAGCTATGAAGGAATCTTCTGAAATGCAGTTTGCAAGTGCCGCATCGGATGATGAAGATACAGCAGTGCCTGTTAGAAACTGGTATGTTGAGGCAATGTTCTGTGATATAATTAATGACTTATCATTAAAATATAAAATAAGCAAGGATACTGCAAGTGAAATGCTGTTTACCCAAGGATTTCAAATTTACAGTGCCATGGATGAGAAGGCTCAAAATGCAGCAGAGTCTGTCATAAGTGATGGCTCTTTAATGCCACCGGATAAAAAAATAGAAGTCGGTTACGTTATGATGGATTTTAATGGTAGGGTTTTAGCAAGTGTTGGCTCTCGTGAGAAAAAAACAGGAAATCTATGGTTTGACAGAGCTAATAAGGCAAGAAGACAGCCGGGGTCCGCTATAAAACCAATAGCAGTTTATGCGCCTGCAATTGATTTGGGCCTTTGTAATTATTCATCCATCATTCCTGATCAACCAATACCTAATTTTTATGGAGATGGAAAGCCAGGACCGAACAATTGGTATGGCGGTTACAAGGGAGATGTAACATTACAATGGGCTGTGCAGCAATCTGCAAATGCTCCTGCAGCTCAAGTTTTAAGCAGACTTACATGTGCCAAAAGCTATGACTTTTTAACAAAAAAATTGGGTTTTCATAGTATAGGTGATGAAGATAAATTTAATATGTCTGGGCTTGCTATGGGTGGATTTACTCATGGTGTAACTGTTAAAGAGATGACTGCAGCTTTTCAAATTTTCGGCAATGGAGGAATCTACAACAAGCCATTTACATATTTTTATGTTAAAGACAGAAACGGAAACACAATTTTAGATAATACAAATCAAATTGGTTCAAGGGCTATTAAGGAGGAAACGGCAACTATAGTAAACCGCCTTTTAAGAACGGTTGTAACTCAAGGAACCGGTAAGGGTGCAGATATAGAAAATTTTGAAGTTGTAGGCAAAACAGGAAGCACCAACGATGATAAAGACAGTTGGTTTATAGGAGAAACTCCGGTTGCTGTAGCAGGAATTTGGACAGGGTATGATTCGCCAAGAAAGCTTCCTAACATAGGATTTTCAAAAAGAATGTGGAAAGCGATTATGGAAAAATATGTTGCAGGAAAGGAAAGTAAAGCATATAATCTTAGTGAAAATGTAAAGCAGATTGGTTACTGCGGGGAAACAGGTATGCAAGCGGTGCCAGGTGTATGTCCTGAATGTATACAAGGATATTTTTCGTTATCTAATGAACCTAAAATATGTACGAAACACACTGGGTTTGAAAATTTTAGTAACTAATAAAATATTTTTATGCTATAATTTTTGCAATAAATTAGATATAGGTATATCATAAATTGAATTTTTTAATATACTGAAATTAATGATACTTTTAATTAGGAAGGGATAAAAATATGGGTTTGATAGTTCAAAAATTTGGAGGGACGTCTGTAGCAAATGCGGAGTTAATTTTTAATGTAGCGAAGATTATTACTGAGGCATATACTAGGGGAAATGACATAGTAGTTGTAGTTTCAGCCCAGGGAGATATGACTGATGTTCTTATAGACAAAGCACTTGAAATAAATAAAAATGGATCCAAAAGAGAAATGGATGTTCTTTTATCATCTGGGGAACAAATTTCGATAGCACTTTTAGCTATGGCTATAGAAAAAATGGGCTTCCCAGTAGTATCTCTTCTTGGTTGGCAGGCAGGTGTAATGACAAGTTCGACTTATGGAAGTGCAATGATAACCAAAATTGATCCGGGCAGAATAAAAAAAGAATTAGACAAAAAAAATATTGTTATAGTTGCAGGTTTTCAAGGTTTAAACAAATATTATGATGTAACCACCTTAGGTAGGGGTGGTTCTGATACAAGTGCAGTTGGGATAGCCGCAGTTTTAAATGCAGATTTATGTCAAATATATACGGATGTTGAGGGTGTATATACAGCAGATCCTCGTAAGGTAAAGGGTGCCTTTAAAATTGACTGCATTTCTTATGACGAAATGCTCGAACTTGCAACATTAGGTGCGCAAGTTTTAAATAATCGTTCTGTAGAGATTGCGAAGAAGCACAACATAGAACTAGAGGTTTTATCCAGTTTTGTGAATAAAAGAGGCACAATTGTTAAGGAGGTTGCAAATATGGAAAAAATGCTTATAAGTGGGGTTGCTAAGGATGACAATGTAGCGAGAATATCGATTATAAACGTGCCAGATTTACCGGGTTGGGCCTTTAAAATTTTTTCAAAGCTTGCAGCGCGAGATATAAATGTAGATATTATATTGCAATCTATAGGAAGGAAGGAAACAAAGGATATAACATTTACTGTCACGCAGGATCAGCTGGAGGCTGCTGTTGAAGCCCTTAACAGTTACTGTAGCACGATGGAGAACACAAAAGTTGTTTTTGATGCTAATGTTTCGAAAGTTTCCATAGTAGGTGCAGGAATGGAAACTCACTCAGGGGTTGCTGCAAAAATGTTTGAAGCACTTTACACTGCACAGATAAACATACAAATGATTGCAACGAGTGAAATAAAAATTTCGGTTTTGGTTGATCAAAGTGAAGGAGACGAAGCTGTTAATGTAATTCACGATACTTTTTTTAGTAGTATTTGATGTAAAAAGGGGAAGGGGATACAAGATGATAACTAAGGAAGAGGTTTACAGGATGTCCCAAATTGCAAAGATATCTGTTACAGAAGCAGAGCTCTTAGAATTTACAGAGGATATAAATGATATTTTAAGGTTTGTTGATACAAAAGACGAATCTAACCATAAAGATGACGAATTTTGCAGTTTACACAATCTTGAAAATGTATTTCGTGAGGACAACGAAATAAGTTCCATTGCTGCAGAAGAAGCCTTACAGAATGCTGCAAGCAGGACTGGAGACTTTTTTTCAATTAATTTTGTCAATGCAGGAGGTTAAAAATGTTTAAAAGTAAAATAAAATATATAAAAAATTTACTTGAAACAAGGCAAATATCCTGTGAAGAACTTACGATAAAATATCTTAGTGCGATTCAAGATTTAAATGAAAGTATTAATGCTTACAACAACATTACAGGGGATGTTGCTCTTAAAATTGCGAAAAAAGTCGATGAAAAACTATCAAGGGGGGAGGCACTTTTACCACTTGAGGGCATACCTATGACGCTTAAAGACAATATATCTACGAAGGGGATAAAAACAACTTGCTGTTCTGATATGCTCAGAGACTATGTTCCACCATACGATGCAACGGTGTGGAAAATTTTAAAGGATCAGAATGCTATTTTGCTTGGAAAAACTAATATGGACGAGTTTGCGATGGGGTGCTCATGTGGGACATCCTGTTTTGGTGGCTCGAAAAATCCCTATGATGTGACTAAGGTTCCGGGAGGAAGCTCTGGGGGAGCTGCAGCAGCCATTGCAGCAAATTTAGCGGTTTATGCTTTAGGTTCAGATACGGGAGGTTCAATAAGACAGCCTTCTAGCTTTTGTGGCATAGTTGGAATGAAACCTACATATGGTACAATTTCAAGGTATGGTCTTATTGCTTTTGCATCAAGCCTTGATCAAATAGGGCCAATGGCTTCAAATGTTGAGGATGCAGCCATTGTGTATGACGCTTTAAGTAAAAAAGATGTAATGGATTCTACGTCAAATGTAAAGAATGGATATTTTTGTGCCGATACATTAAACAAAAGTATAAAGGGTTTAAAAATAGGCTTACCCAAACAGTACTTTGAAGGGCTTAGTAAAGATGTTGAACGTGCTATAGTGAATGCAATAAAAGTTTACGAGTCTCTTGGTGCAACAATGGTTCCACTTGATATGCCAAACATTAAATTTTCATTGCCGATTTATTATATTTTAGCTTGTGCGGAGGGGTCTTCAAATATAGCAAGGTTTGACGGAATTAGGTATGGTTATAGAAGTGCAGAATATAGCAATGTAAATGATTTAATTTCAAAAACCAGAGAAAAAGGTTTTGGTGCGGAGGTAAAAAGACGTCTTCTTCTTGGGACTTATGTTTTAAGTGAAGGTCAATTTGAAAAATACTATAAAGAAGCCCTAAAGATTAGATGCATGATTGTGGAATCATTTAAGGATGCATTTGAAAAGTGTGACGTAATACTAAGCTCAACCGTGCCTAGCACAGCCTTTGCGCATGATTTTGTTCCGGAGGACCAAATGGATGCATACATGACAGACATTTGCACGGTTCCTGTAAATATGGCTGGACTTTCTGCGATATCGGTACCGTGCGGGATGGATACCAAAGGGTTGCCAATTGGGATGCAGATAATAGGAAACAGCTTTTGTGATGCAAGGGTATTAAATGTAGCGTATCAGTTTGAAAGAACTCTTTGTGAAAACAAATTTTACCGACTTAATTTGGGGGTGGAGCTATGAGTTATAATTTAACAATTGGACTGGAAACTCATATTGAGCTTTCTACCAAAACAAAAATGTTTTGCGGGTGTAGCACAAAGTTTGGAGCAAAACCTAATTCTCAATGCTGTCCTGTTTGTTTAGGCTTGCCGGGAGGTTTACCTGTTTTAAATAAAAAGGTTGTAGAAAATGCAATAAAGGCTGGTATAGCTACAGGATGCAGTATAAATAAGTTATCAAAACTTGAAAGAAAAAATTATTTCTATCCGGATTTAGCTAAAGCATACCAAATTTCACAACGCTACATGCCAGTTTGTAAAGATGGCCATATAAGGCTAGATTCTGGTAAGTCTATTAAAATAACTGATATACATATTGAAGAGGATGCAGGAAAAATTATTTACGAAGATGGAAAGATTTTAATTGATTATAATAGAAGCGGGGTGCCACTAATTGAGATTGTAACGGCACCGGATTTCAACAATGCACAAGAAGCTGTTGAATATGAAAATAAATTAATTAAAATTATGCGTCATATAGGCATATCTGATTGTAGAATGGAAGAGGGATCGGTTCGGATAGATATTAATGTGTCTGTTAGTAAAGAAGATCGTCTTTTGGGAACGAAGGTTGAAATAAAAAATATAAATTCTTTAAAGAACTTAAAAAGGGCTATAATTTTTGAAAAAGACAGACAAGTTTCAATTTTAGAATCTTTGGGAAAGGTGCAAATGGAGACCAGAAGATTTGATGAAAAAACGGGCAAGACACAAGCTATGCGTCAAAAAGAAAACACAAGTGATTATAGATATTTTGCAGATCCAGATCTTCCACCTATAAAGATAAGTGAGGACTGGATATGTGAAATAAAAAATGATATGCCAATTTCACTTGAAAAAAAAATTAAAATTTATAAAGAGAAGTATAATATTCCAATAAAAGATGCAGAAACTATACTAAAGTACAATAAAGCGGCTTATTTTTTTGAAGAGGCCTCTAAGAATGTAAAAAATAAGACATTAGTGATTAATTTTATTTTAGGAGAAGTATTTAATGTTTTAGGGTCTGAAAAGGCGAAGCAGGACTTTAACTTAAAAATAGGCCCGGGGGATTTGGAGAGGCTTGCTTTATTAGTTGAAGATGGGAAAATACCTTTTAATTTGGCAAGGACTAGACTTAGAAATTTGATTAAAACTGGAGAGTTAGATTTAAGCTTTAATCTTATTAAGGAAGATGAAATAATTTCAATAATTAAAACGGTTTTAAAAGAAAACTTAGACATTATAAATGAATATTTAAAGGGAAAAACATCGGCAATAGAACCATTGATAGGCAAAGTAATACGGTACACATCATATGAGGCAAATCCAATAAAAGTCAGAGAAATAATGATCAAATTAATAGATAATACAAATACAAAAGGTAAAAATATTGACAAAAACAGGGAGTAGTGTTATAATTGATATCGCTTTTAACACTTGCAGGGAGGGAATGTATGAATAGTGAAATTGAAGATTTAAAGCCTTGTTATAATTCCCTTCCAGCAACAGAAACTTTTATTATAACTAAAAAAATTGCATCTTATTTAAGGCTCAAGCGACTTTTGGACATAGTCATATCCTTTACGTGTTTAGTTCTTTTGTTGCCGTTGCTTTTGCTAATTTCAGTTTTGGTTAGTGTTGATTCTAAAGGATCGGTTATTTTCTCTCAAAAGAGAGTGGGGAAAAATGGTAAATTAATTAAGGTATATAAATTTAGAACTATGATGCCTGAGGCGCCTGAAAATATTGCAACTGGTGAGCTTGAAGATGCACATTCTTATATAACTAAATCTGGGAAAATACTTAGAATGACAAGCCTTGATGAGTTGCCACAGCTAATAAATGTACTAAAGGGAGATATGAGTATAGTTGGTCCAAGGCCTTTAATTCTTGAAGAAGGAGAAATTCACAAGCTTAGGTTAAAAAGAGGAGTATATTCTATAAGGCCTGGTATTACGGGTTTAGCTCAAATAAATGGAAGAGACCTTTTAAGCATTGAAGATAAAGTAAAATTTGATACAATGTACTTACAAAATGTCTCATTAAAGACAGATATGTTAATAATTATTAAGTCTATATTCGTTGTGTTTAGTCATACAGATTTTTTTGAAGGCAAGCGGAATTAAAAAACAAGATAGGTGATTTAATTCACTTACCTTGTTTTTATCTATTAAAGAATTTTCAGTGAAAGAATTATTTTAATGGTAAATATTCCATTTATATTTTATATATGTTAAAATATTATTGTTTATAAAGATAAAATATTATATTAGCCAAGAAAGGTAGGACTTAATTATGTGGAAATTATTAAACAAAGTGGCACTGGGGACTGCATTTGTATTTTTTTTATTAAATGTGTTTCCATTAACGTTTGCGCAAGATATTCCAGGGGACACAGAGGATAACCCTATTGTAATAAAGTCTTGCGCAGATCTGGAGGTTTTTTCTCAAGATGTGTCAAGTGGAAATAGCTATGCGGGCAAGTTTGTACGCCTTGATGATGATATTTACATAACTAAACATGAGGTTCCAAATGGTGGAGCGGTAAAGTGGGAGCCCATAGGTTTTGCAGCTTTTAATTTCTACAATAAAGAAAAGCTAGTAAAAACTAAATCTTTCGATGGTTTTTTTGATGGAAATGGTAAGACAATATATTGTAATATAAATGGATTTTATCAATCAGATCAATTTTGCAAGGCTAGTGCAATTTTTGGTTGTTTAGGAAAAAATGGAGTTATTAAAAATTTAACTGTGAATGGAAGAGTTGAAACAGATAATATAAAAATTAGTCCAGCAGTTCTTTGTAATGTGAATTTAGGAGTTATAAAAGATTGCAATTTAAATGTAAATGTTAATAATACAAAGGGCGTTAATGGAATTAGTTTTGCTAATTATGGAACAATATTAAACTGTAATGTAAATGGCAATTTTAATACGAGTGATTTAAATTGCTCTGCGGTAGCTAGCTTGAATTATGGAAAAATTAAGGAATGCTCTGTAGTGGCTAATTTCTTTAATGGAAAGAATGGAGGTCTAAATGGGGATGATATTTATCAAATGCCGGAAACAGGAGGGATTTCTAATTATAATAAAGGAGAAATATTAAACTGTAATGTAAAGGCAAACATTGTTAGCGCTAAGGATAATAAAATAGGAGATAAAGTCAACATTAACGATGAAGATGTAAGTTATCATGGCATTGCGGGTGGAATAGCTTCTAACAATGAAGGCTGCATAAAGGAGTGCACTTTTAGCGGGAAAATAAGTGCGTTTTATTCCGGTGCTATAACAGGGATGAACCGCATGAATATTGATAATTGTGTGGTAAATGATGCTACGATAGAAGGAAAGATGATATATCGCAGCTAAGTAATGATGTTAAATGTCAACATTGTAAAAGTGATGAATCTATAAGTTTTTTTGTAAGGAAACAAAAATATTTATAAATTAAAAGAAAATAAAAGGATGCCTGTATTTGTACGGCATCCTTTTATTTTATGCTAGAGTCAATAGTTATTTCAGCTCTTTGAATTAAATTGAAGAGAGAAGATGATATTGCAGGATAATCTATAGATATTTTTTCAGAGGAAATTGACAATGGAGAGATTTTTTCCATTTTACCCATGTTTCGAGCAGAAACTCCTGATAAAATGCATGAAATATTATTTTCAGTAATACATTGAACGGCATTTGATAAAGGTAACCCTGATTGAGGTGGTAAACTAAATATGTCTTGGGCATTTTTTGAGTTTGAAGCGTACAATATTCTAAAGATTTTATACGTAGTTATCATAAAATAGTTGGATGTTTCTGTTGTAAGTGGCTTATTATTGATTTTTTGCAAAATATCAAATATAATATTGATTGAGTTTATTATTAATTTTTTATTTAATGTAGAAAAAACAGAGCCTTTAAATGCGTTATCTTTTATTGAGGTGTCGTTTTCCGGAATATCGTCAACAGATATTTTAGCACCATTTCTATCCGGTGTTCTTCCAAGAAGATAATCACAGGATACATTATAGTAGTCGGCTATTCGAACAATAAAATCAAGTCCACATTCTCGTATTCCTTTTTCATAATGTGAGAGAAGAGCTTGAGATATATTTAAATCAGATGCAGCCTGCTTTTGACTTATATTTTTTTCTTTTCTCAAAAGTGTAATAATACGCGAAAAATTTTTATTCATTATAAACCTCCGATATTTGCTTGACTATAAATAACCATTGGTAAATTATATAATATTTAAACCTCTTTGTAAAGATTACATTTTTAGATTTTATTTTTTAGGAGGATTTTCATCTATGAAAACTTTTAACATACATTTTATTCGTCATGGTGTAACAAAAGGTAACATAAGTGGAGCATATATAGGAGCAACAGATATACCTCTTGCACCGGAGGGCATATTAAAATTAAAGAGCTTAAAGCAAAGTTTTAATTATCCTAAGGTGGATGCTGTTTACTCCAGCTATTTAATGCGATGTGTTCAAACGGCCAATATTTTATATCCTGAAAATGAAGTTGTAACAATGCCAGGGCTTGAAGAGTATAATTTTGGTGAGTGGGAAGGAAAAACAGCTAAGGACCTTAAGGATGATGAAAAATTTTTGCAATGGATTTCAAATTCAAAGGATGTTTGCCCGGATGGAGGAGAAAGTTTATCTGATTTTACATGTAGAGTTTTAAAATCGTTTGAGAATTTAGTTAAAAAAATTATAATATCAGATAAAAAGGATAATGCGGTAATTTCTCATGGAGGAGTTATAATGACGATTTTATCTGCATTTGGTGTACCAAGAGCCAAGGTGCATGATTGGCTAGTTGACAATGGATGTGGATATTCTATAAGAATTATGCCAAGCTTATGGATGAGACAGCAAGCCTTTGAGGTTTATTCTAAAATTCCAACAGATATGACTGCAGATAGAGCACCTGAAAGTGCATATATGGTAGATTTAGTTAGAGAGATAGCAAATAATGCGTATGGAGATGAGAAACAATAATTAACATGTTAAATTTTAATTTTAGTTTTTTATTTGTATACAAATCATAACATACGAGCATAATATACAAAGTGTTTGAATAATTAAAAACAATTTTTTAAATTTATATTGACTTTCCCTAGAAAATATGATAAAATAAGGTAAATTATTAAACAGGAGGTATGATTTAAATGGCAAAAAGGTTAATTAAGTTAGTATCAGTGGTTTTATCGGCGTGTTTTTTGGTGACTCTGGTTGCATGTAACAGCTCGAGCAATAATACTCAAGAGTCTCCAGCGGAAGAAACAAAAACTCTTAGAGTTGGTATGAATGGAGATATGCAAACCTACTCATCTCAACAAGCGGATACAGATGCCTCATTTCAGGATGTAGGGTTAATTACAGGTATGGTTCCCTACTGTTGGATACAAAAAGATGATTCTAATGGTGCTGTAAAAATTGAAAACAGCGATAAATACATGAATGGTTATGATGTTAGAATAGCGAAGAAGATAGCGGAAGGTCTTAATAGAGAATTAGTTATTGTAAATGTTTCCTGGGAAGATTTAATTGATAAGGTAAACAACGGTGAAATAGATTTAATTATATCGGGAATGTCACCTACAAGCCAGAGAAAAGAATCAATAGATTTTTCTGACTCCTATTATACTTCTGGCTTTGCTTTTGTTGTAAATAGCAGTGGCAATTTAGCTAATGCAACTAAACTAACAGATTTAAAAGGGGCACTTTTGGCTTCCATGAGTAATACTGTTCCTTATACTTTGTTAGATACGATTGAAGATGTAGACAAGGTTCCTCTTGCTAACTTTACGGAGTGTGAGGCAGCTTTATTGGTAGATCAAATAGATGGTTTTTTGACAGAAACACCTCAAGCAAAAATAGCATGTAATAAAAATGATTCCTTTAAGCTTATTGATGTAACTAATCAGTTTAATTTATCAGAGGATGAACGTTCAGTAGCAGTGGGAATGAAAAAAGATAGCGATTTAAAATCTAAGGTAAATGAAATTATTTCTAAGATTTCCACAGAGGAACGTGAGAGTTTAATGGATGAAGTTATAAAAGTAGCATAATAAAAAAGCACACCAAAACACGGTGTGCTTTTTTCATGATGTTAACCTGTAAATAGCATAAATACTTGCAATAATGGCTGCACCTAGTGAACCATATATAATAACTTTAAATTTATGAAATAAATTTAACTTTTTTATAGGTACGTTTTTTAATCTTTTATTTATGTATATTAGTATATCTCTTTTAGAGTTTTCCAGCATTTTTTGCTCTTCTAAAGTTAAATTATTCATGCTGTTGCTACACGCAGAAGGCTCTTTTACAGCCTCATTTGCGTAAATAGCCTTACTATAGCTAGCAAGCGTAAAAATTGTGAAAAAAACGATTAAAATAGATATAAATTTTTTCATAAATACCTCCTTAATACAATAAAAGCTCTCCTAAAAGGAGAGCTTTTAACATTTGGTGACCCGGACGGGAATCGAACCCGTGTTACCGCCGTGAAAGGGCGGTGTCTTAACCGCTTGACCACCGGGCCGGATGCATTGGTAGCGGTAATTGGATTTGAACCAATGACACTCCGGGTATGAACCGAATGCTCTAGCCAACTGAGCTATACCGCCACATTTGCTCCGGTAGAGCAGCGAACAAGATATATTGTAATACATAAAAGTCGTCTTGTCAACACTTTTTTTAAAATTTTTTAAAAAATTTTTTCCCAGCCATCAACGTTAAAGCGCTGCATAGCTCCAATTATTTTTTTATTAAGATCCGGGTATTGATTTTTTAAGTCTTCTATGAGGTTTTTAGCTTTTTGCCTGTTAGTAAGACCATTTACAGGGCAACCGCTTTGAACTATGGGCAGTTTATTTTGCATAATAAAGTTTTTTATTTTTAGTTCATTGCAAAAGATGAGGGGACGTATCATATAAATATTTTTTCGTGAAAGGTAAGCAACAGGAGCAAAGCAGCCAATATTTCCACAGTCAAAGAGGTTCATTATAAAAGTTTCTGTAGCATCTTCAAGGTTGTGACCAAGGGCAATTTTATTGCAACCAAGTTCCAAAGCCATATTATGTAAAATACCTCTTCTCATTTTTGCACACAAACTACACGGATGATCTTCTTTTCTAACATCAAAAATAATAGTTGCAAGCTGAGTTCTTTTTATAACGTATTTGATATTTAAACTTTGGCAAAGGTTTTCAATTGATGAAAAATCTGTTTGAGAATTGTTAAATCCAGGGTCAACGGAAATTGCAACTATATCAAATTTAATAGGATAATATCGCTTAATGGCGTTAAGAGCGTAAAGCAAAAAAACGGAATCCTTACCTCCGGATACGCAAACAGCAATTTTGTCATTTTCAGCAATCATTTTATATTTATCGATAGCGGCACGAACGGTGCCAATTAAATGGTTCATAAAAGTCTCCTTTTTTATTTTTATATATTATAACATACTTTATTGTAATACATAAGTTTTTTAGAAAAAAACAAATTGTCAAAAAAATAAAGATTTTATTGAAAAACAAAATAAAAAAATTGCTCTATTAAATTAATATATATCAATTTAACAATAATGTAAACCTCAGTAAATTGGGGCTTGTGAACATAATGAACAATATTTGCGAAAAAATGGTTAAGAAAATCTATGAAAATACTTGCAAAAAATTTTTTTCTATATTATAATAAATTAAGTGGTGAATTGTGGGGTAAAGTAGAGATGAGTGGTAATTGTTTATACTAAGAGGTGAATTCTATGTTGATAGGCGAGTACCAGCATAATATTGATATAAAAGGTAGAGTCGCGGTACCGTCAAAGTTTCGCGATGATCTGGGCTCGCAATTTTATATAACCAAAGGGTTGGACAATTGCCTATTTGTATTACCACTTTCAGAATGGAGCCGCCTTGAAGAGAAAATAAGGGCAATGCCAATATCAAAAGCGAGAGGCTTGCAAAGATTTTTCTTTTCGGGTGCGGCAGAAGTTCAACCGGACAAGCAGGGGAGAATTTTAATACCACAACAGCTTCGCGAACATGCTAAGCTTAATAAAGAAGTTACACTTATAGGAACTTTAAACAGGGTTGAAATTTGGGATTCAGAAAAATGGAAGGACTTTAACTCAAATTTAACACAGGAAAGCATAGAGGATGCAATGGACATGCTTGAATTATAGGAAAGGAATAGTATTATGGAGTTTTCACATAAGCCGGTCTTGCTTAATGAAGCCATAGAAGCATTAGCAATAAAGGAAACTGGAATATACATAGATGGCACAGCTGGTGGCGGTGGACATTCCACTGAAATACTCAAGAGGTTGAAAGGCGGGAGATTAATTTCAGTAGATCAAGACCCGGATGCAATTGAATTTTTAAATGAAAGGCTATCTCAATATAAAGGTTCAACTATAGTGCAATCAAACTTTTCGGAAATTGATAAAATACTACAAAATTTATCAATAGATTCCGTGGATGGAATTTTATTGGATATAGGAGTTTCATCGCATCAATTTGACACAAAGGAAAGAGGATTTTCCTATCATAATGAGGCCAAATTAGATATGAGAATGAGCCAAAGCGGGATATCGGCTTATGACTTGGTAAATACCTTATCATGGCAAGATTTAGCAAAAATTATAAGTACTTACGGCGAAGAAAAGTATGCAAAAAAAATAGCAATGGCAATAGTAAAAAGGCGGGAAGAGTCAGATATAAAAACTACAACCGAGCTTGCAGACATAATAAAGTTTGCAATTCCAGCGGCGGCCAGAAAAGAAGGTAAGCACCCGGCGAGAAAAACATTTCAAGCACTTAGAATTGAAGTAAATAAAGAGCTTGATGTTTTAAAAAAAGGACTTGAAGCTTCGTTTAGTGTATTAAAACCGGGTGGAAGATTGGCCGTGATAACTTTTCACTCTTTGGAAGACAGAATAGTAAAAAATAAAATGGCTAATTGGTGCAGAGGTTGCACATGCCCACCGGATTTTCCGATATGCGTGTGCAATAACAAACCTAAAGCAAAACTTTTTAACAAAAAAGCAATTATAGCATCAGACCTGGAGCTAAAAGAGAATCCAAGAAGCAGAAGCGCAAAACTTAGAACTTGCATAAAATTATAAAATGTGTAAAGGAGGTAACATATATGGCTCTTAATGATAAAAATTTAGCTTATGATTTTTCTCTTTTTGAGGAAAAACCGAGGACACCTGAAAGGAAAAATAATGTTTTAGAGCTTCCCCAAAGTGGAAAAAATGCAAAGAAAAAGACAAGGGCAAAAAGTAAAGTTTCAGTTATAATGTTAACCTCGTTTGCAATTGGAGCTTTAATTTTAGGCTCAATAATTTATGGACAAGTTCAGCTAAATGAATTAACTATTTGGATAAACCGAGCAGCACAACAGCTGAATGAAAGTGAAAGCATTTACACACAACTTCAAGTAAAGGTTGAATCAAAGCTGTCACTTGGTGCTGTGGAGGAATATGCAAAGAATAATTTACAAATGGAAAAAATTAATCCATACCAAATTGAGTATATATCATTATCAACGGAAGACAAGGGAAATGTATGTAAAAGTGAAACGAATATGTTTAATAAAATACATAACTGTTTGCATAAGGAATAACTTAATAAAATAAATATTAGAATATGTTAGAGAGTTAAGATTAATCTTGACTCTCATGATTATTTTATAAAGGGGCTATAATATGACAGGAGGAACTACAGTAAGAATGTGGCGCAGAGCAATTTTTGTTCTTACAGCGCTTGTAGTTATAGGTTTTGGAGTAATAACTTTTAGGCTTGTAAAGCTGCAATTAGTAAGTGGAGAAGGGCTTCAGCAAATGGCACTTGAACAGCAGCTTAAAGATACAAAAATAAGCGCACAAAGAGGAACAATTTATGATAGAAATATGAAACCACTTGCGCAAAGTGCAACAGTTTGGACGGTCGTTTTAGAGCCAGCATATTTAAAAGATGACGATAAACGCGAATTTATTGCAGGTGGACTTGCAGATATTTTGGGGATGGACAAAAATGAAATCCTTGAGAAAGCAAAAAAGAAATCTTACTATACAATAGTCAAGAAAAAAATAGAGACAGATGTAAAGGATAAAATAATAGAATTTCAAAAGCAAAATAAAATAACATCGGGAATAAGATTAGTGGAAGATTACAAACGGTATTATCCATATGGAGAATTTGCTTCAGCAGTTATAGGATTTACCGGCACCGACAGCCAGGGACTTGCAGGAATTGAAAATTATTATAATGACTATCTTACTGGACAGACGGGAAGGCTTGTAACAGCAAGAAATGCAGTTGGAACAGATATGCCTTTTGACTATGAAAAAATGATTCCTGCTCAAAATGGAAATAATCTTATTTTATGTATTGATGAGGTTATACAGCATTTTCTTGAGAAAAACCTTGAAGAGGGAATAAAAGAGCACAAGGTTATGAATAGGGCCGTAGCTATTATGATGGATGTAAACAATGGTGAAATCTTAGGTATGGCTGTAAAAGGAGGTTTTGATTTAAATTCCCCCTTTGAAATAGTTAATGAGGAAGAAAAACAAAAAATAGAGGCACTTCCTGAAGAGGAACGCTCTAAGGCAAAATCTGAAGCTCTTCAGAGGCAGTGGAGAAATAAAGCGGTTAGTGATACATACATGCCCGGCTCGGTTTTCAAAATGATAACTACCGCTATGGGGTTCGAAGAAAACTTAATAAACGAGAGTAGTCCTTTTAATTGTTCGGGAAGTTTTGTACCGTTCGCAGGTGCAAGACCAATAAAATGTCACAAAAGTGGGGGACATGGAGCACAAAAGTTTGAAGATGCATTTAGAAATTCATGTAATCCGGCATTTATTCAGGTTGGACAATTGGTGGGAGCTGAAAAATTTTATCAATATTACCAGGCGTTTGGCCTAACGGAAAAAACGGGAATTGATTTACCTGGTGAAGCAAGTGGTATATTTTTCAACAAAGATGGAAGCATGGCTCCAATGGATTTAGCAGTTGCCTCATTTGGTCAAAATTTTAGAGTTTCTCCAATACAAATGGTAACAGCAGTAGCTGCTATAGCAAATGGGGGATATCTTGTTCAGCCGCATATAGTAAAACAGATAGTAGATGCTGATGGTAATATTGTAAAATCCATGGAAAGAAATGTTAAACGGCAAGCAATTTCAGAAAACACATCAAGAAGAATATGTGAGTTATTGCAGAGTAATGTATTAATAGGCGGAGCAAAAAACGGCTATGTTCCGGGATATAGAATAGGAGCAAAAACAGGGACAACACAAAAAATAGGAGAAAGTGGACCTGACGGAATGGATTATATATCATCATTTTGTGGCATAGCTCCAGCAGATAAACCTCAGGTAGCATTGCTTGTTTATTATGATACTCCTAAAGGAGACAGCTATTATGGTGCAGCAGTTGCAGGGCCTACATTTGCAAAAGTTATGCAAGATGTTCTTCCCTATCTTGGCATTGAAAGAAAGTACACAGAGGAAGAAATGGAAAAACTTGATATATCAACACCTTTTTTAGTAGGTTCAACAGTTGCTCAAGCTAAAAATGAAGCAGCAAAGCTACAGTTAACTCCGGTTATATATGGAAATGGCGAGACAATAATATCTCAAATACCGGAGGTATCAACCAAAATACCAAGAGGAGGAAGAATAGTCCTTTATACAGATAAAGATAGTATAAATCGGGATGTTACAGTTCCGAAACTTATAGGATTAAGTTTGGCAGCAGCAAATAAAGAAGCAATTGCAGCAGGGCTTAATATTAGTATAAAGGGGGCTGTTAGCGGCAATGGTATCACAGCCATAAATCAAAGTATACCAGAAGGCACAAATGTAAGTCCAGGTACGGTTGTAACAGTCGAGTTTGCACAAAAACAAGATTCAACTTAAAAATAATTTTGCTGTATAAAAGACAGTCATATATGATATAATTGTAAAAGTATACTTAAGAAGGGTGGAAAATATAATGATAAGCGGTTGGGTATTAATTTCTGCAGCAATATCATTTATTGTAACGTGGGCTTTTGGAAGAAAATTAATACCATATCTCCACAAGTTAAAATATGGCCAAACAATATTGAAAATTGGTCCATCATGGCATAAGGATAAGCAAGGAACTCCAACAATGGGCGGAATAATGTTTATTGTTGGAATATTGGTATCTGTGATTTTGTGCTTACCGTTATCCTACTTTTTTGCGGGTAAAATTCAAGAAACAAATTTTATGATGATAAAAATTATTTCTGGAATTATGATGGCACTGGGATATGGTTTAGTTGGTTTTTTGGATGATTATATAAAAGTTGTTAAAAAGCAAAATTTGGGGCTAACTGCTATTCAAAAGTTAGTATTACAATTTTTAATTGCATTTGGGTATTTGTTTTCAATATATTTTGCAAACCGTATTTACGGTCTTAGTAATATGACATCCACTATAATTCCTTTTTATGGAATGATAAATATAGGTGCCATTTATTGGCCAATAGCTGCAATTTTAATAGTTGGAATGGTGAATGCAGTCAATTTGACTGATGGAATAGATGGACTGAATACTTCTGTAACATTTTTTGTAGCAATATTTTTTATGATAATTGCAGGATTTTTAAATATGTTAGGTGTAAGTGTAGTTTCAGCTGCCTTAATAGGAGGTTGCTTTGGCTTTTTACTTTGGAATATGCATCCTGCAAAGGTTTTTATGGGGGACACGGGTTCACTATTTTTAGGTGGTATGGTATGTATGCTGGCATTTACAATGGATCTACCAATATTATTGCCTGTTATTGGTATAATATATATCACAGAAATGTTTTCTGTGATGTTGCAGGTTTTGTATTTTAAAATAAGTCATGGCAAAAGGCTATTTAAAATGAGTCCTATACATCATCATTTTGAAATGAGCGGCTGGAGTGAATTTAAAATATGTTTGGTATTTAGTTTTGTTACCATTATTTTTGGAATAATATCAGTGTTGTTAGTGCTTTTAGGATTATAAACATACAAAGATACATAGAAGGGGAGGTATGAATTTTGAGAAGAAGTTATGGCCAAAGGGCTATGAGGGGGCACGAATTAAACAGTGCAGCATATGGCCACAGCGGTTCAAGGCAAAAAAACAGAAGAAGTTCAGCAAATAATTTGAAAAAGCGAAAAAAAGGTTCTGTAAAGGAACGCTTAAAGGTTTTTTCAATACGTTCAGGGCTTGATTTACCCTTCTTTTTTATAATTTTGGCTATTTTAATAATAGGTCTTATAATGCTTTTTTCAGCTTCATACCCAAATGCTTATTATTACAAAAAGGGAGATAGCTATTATTTTATAAGAAGTCAGCTAATATGGGCGGCTTTAGGGGTGGCTTCAATGATAGCAATATCTTATTTTGATTATCATCATCTCCACAAATTAACAGTTCCAATACTTATAATTTCTTTTGTGCTTTTAGTGCTAGTTTTATTTATGCCTAAAATAAATGAAGTACACAGGTGGATCCAAATAGGACCAATAGGATTTCAGCCATCGGAGGTAACAAAATTTGCAATTGTTTTAACATTTGCACATTTTATTTCTCTTAATTTTAACCGCATGGGAACATTTAAATATGGTGTACTTCCATATGCTATGATTTTAGGTGTAACAGCATTTCTATTATATTTGGAACCTCATATTTCGTGCTTAATAATTGTAGTATTGTTATCTGGTGGAATGTTGTATATAGGAGGAATAAAGTTACGTTGGTTTGGGTTGGTTTTAGCAGCAGCACTAGCGGCGGTAGGATATTTGGTCTTGTTTACCGATAAACTTGGGTACGCAAATGGCAGGGTTCAAGGCTGGCTTGACCCATTTACAACTAACCCAAATGTAGATACCTGGCAGACTAAGCAAGGCCTTTATGCTATAGGTTCAGGTGGGCTTTTAGGTTTAGGGCTTGGCCAGTCAAGGCAAAAATATCTTTATATTCCCGAACCGCAAAATGACTTTATCTTTGCAGTTGTGTGTGAAGAGTTGGGCTTCGTTGGAGCAATAATTATTTTGGCTCTGTTTGCTATGCTAATTTGGCGGGGAATTATAATATCAATGAAGGCAAAGGACAAATTCGGGGCACTCTTGGGAATAGGGCTGACAGCGCAGGTAGGGCTTCAGGTTATATTAAATATATTTGTTGTAACCAATACCATGCCGAATACTGGAATAAGTTTACCTTTTTTCAGCTACGGAGGTACATCACTTGTTATGCTGCTTGCACAGATGGGTGTGGTGCTGTCAATTTCAAGAACATCAAAAATTGAAAAATCATAAAAGGAGAGGGATTAAATTTGAGAGTAATTCTTTCAGGTGGGGGGACAGCAGGACATATTAATCCAGCCCTTGCTATTGCAGGACATCTAAAAGAACACGAAAAGAATTTAGAAATTCTTTATGTTGGTGCAAAAGGAGGAATGGAAGAAAGTCTTGTAGCTCAGGCAGGGTTAAACTTTAAGGGGATAACGATATCTGGATTTAGCAGAAAATTAAATTTTGAAGGGATAAAGAAAAATATAGTAACTCTTTCAAGGCTTTTTGTTTCAAGTGCTGAATCAAAGAAAATAATTAATAAGTTTAAGCCTGACATATGCATAGGAACCGGTGGATATGTAAGTGGACCTATTTTACAAAAGGCATCACAGATGAAAATACCCATTATTATACATGAGCAAAATGCATATCCTGGCATTACGACAAAGATGCTTTCAAAGCATGCAAAGTGCGTTATGCTAGCAGTTAGAGACGCAGAAAAATATTTTGACAAGTCATGTAAAATTAAAGTTACAGGAAACCCTATACGCAAGGAAATTTTAACGGTGGATGACAATTTATCAAGGACAAAATTAGGACTTGATTCAAGGCCAGTTATACTATCATTTGGTGGCAGCCTTGGTGCAAGAGCTATAAATGAAGCGGTAATAGAGTTAATTGCTCACACGTCTAAAGATGATCGATATCAACATATACACGGCTATGGGCAGCACAGCCCCTGGTTTATAGATAAACTTCGCGAACATGGTGTGAATTTATCTCTTCATAAAAATATTATTATAAATGAATATATAAACAATATGCCAGAATGTCTTGCAGCAGCAGACTTAGTCATATGCAGGGCAGGGGCAATAACGTTAAGCGAAATACAGGCAAAAGGAAAAGCAGCCATACTTATTCCGTCTCCAAATGTAGCAGAGAATCATCAATATCACAACGCGATGGCGCTTGTAAACAATAACGCAGCAAGTATAATAGAAGAGAAGAATCTTACTGCGCAAAAACTTATAGATACAGTAGAAAGAATGCTTAAGGATAAAAAGACGCTCGATACATACAAGCAAAACGCAAGAAAGATGGCAATTGTAGATGCAAATGAACGTATATATAAAATAATAAAAGACATCACTGGATGATGCACGGCATAAGATTCCAAAGCATAGTATATAAAACATTAAAATTTACTATGCTAGAGGGTGGTATTGTGTCTGAATTTTTAGTTCAAGGGCCTACAACATTAAATGGAGAGATATTTTTACAGGGCTCCAAAAACAGTACATTACCTATTTTAGTGTCGACTGTTCTTTGTAGCGGGGAATGTATACTTCATAATTGCCCTAATCTCACTGATGTGAATGATACTTTAAGAATTTTAAGAAATTTAGGTGCAACGGTAAAAGTGGATAAAAGTGATATTGCGATTAATGCAAAGAATATTTCTCGGTTTAAAATATCGAATGAAATGATGAAATCTATGCGTTCATCAATAATTTTTTTGGGAGCATTAATATCGAAATTAAAAAAAGCCGAAGTAGCTTTTCCGGGTGGATGTAAACTTGGTCCCCGCCCTATTGATTTACACTTGAGGGCACTTACCAAAATGGGTATTAGCATAGAAGAGCAGGGAAAAAAATTAATATGCTTTGCTAAAGATAAGATTAAAGGAGCAAGTATTTTTTTACCAATTCCAAGTGTGGGCGCAACAGAGAATATAATTTTAGCAGGGGCTTTAGCTGAGGGTAAGACAACCATAATAAATGCAGCGAAGGAGCCAGAAATAAGTGATTTATGTGAATTTTTGAATAAGTGTGGGGCCCAAATACACGGAGCAGGAACAGGAATTATTGTAATTAACGGGGCAAAAAATCTGTCAGGTGCGGAACATAATATTATTCCAGATAGAATTGCTGCAATAACGTTTATGGCGGCTGCAGCTATTACTGGTGGAGATATAGAAATAAATAATTTAAATTACAAACATATAAAGTCTGTTATACCAATTTTTAAAAATATGGGTTGTGAAATAAGTGCAGATGAAAAAAGTTTGAGAATAATAGCAAAGGATAAATTAAAGTTTTATGGCCTTATAAAAACCATGCCATATCCAGGATTTCCGACAGATGCGCAGGCATTACTTATGGCTGTTCTTTCCTGCACAGATGGGCGTAGCGTTTTTATAGAAAATATGTTTAGTGATAGATTTAGCCACGTAAACGAACTTATAAAATTTGGTGCGGACATAAAAGTAAAAGGCAAGACCGCAACAGTAACAGGTGTTAATAAACTTATTGCTGCTGATGTTGAGGCGAAAGATCTTAGATGTGCAGCTGCACTATCGGTGGCAGCGTTAAAGGCAGTAGGACAGACTAAAATAAAGGGTATTTCACACCTTGACAGAGGTTATGAAAATCTTGAAAGAGACTTTGAGGCTTTAGGGGCTAGTATAAAAAGGATATGAAATTATGAGAAAGAAGACAATTGATAAGAGAGGTTCGCTAAGTTCTAATAGATTTAAAAGGCAGGGAGAAACAGTGAGAACCAGAAAAAAAGGGGTATCTTATCGTGCAAGACTTTTTATTAGCAATATGCTGATGTTTTGCCTTATTTTAATTGTAGGTCTTATATTGTCCTTAACGGTTTTTTTTAAGATTGAAGATATACAGGTAAAAGGAAGTACTATGTATAGCTGTGATGAGATAATAAAAAAGAGTTCAATAAAAAAGGGCAGTAACTTGTTTTTAAGCAGCATAAAAAAGGGAAAAGATCGTATTCAAAAGGAATTGCCATACATTGAAAAAATAAAAATTTCGAGAAAACTTCCGAATAAGGTGATAATTGAGGTAGAAGACGCAAAAACATATTATAGTATTGAAAATGAGGACAAGCATGTACTTATAAATAGAGAAGGAAAAGTAGTTGACATCTGTGATGAAGGTAAAGAGTGTTTGCAGGTAAGTGGTGTAGATTTAGAAAAAGTGGTTGTAGGAGAAGAAGCAATTTTTAAGGATAAGACTATAGAAAAGAACTTTAAAGATTTATTTAATGAATTAAAAAAGTGGAATATATCTAATATAAAAAAAATAGATTTTTCGGATTCTGCAAACGTAATGATAAATTACAAAAATTCTATAGATATAAATTTAGGATTTTATGAAGACGTAGGTTACAAAATTCGAACAGCACAAGAAATAATAAATAGTAAACTAAAAGATGGTGAAAGAGGTATGCTTGATTTATCATCGGTAGCATCCGACAACAAGTCATATTTTATGCCAGAATAACAAAGAGTAAAATTAAAATATAAAAAAAGAAAAATATTTTTAAAAATATATTGAATTTTTTAGGACAATGTGTTAAATTAAAATTAATATTATAATTTTTATTTAGAAAAATATCATTTAAAATTTTTTTGTGAAAAAGGAATAAAAACAGGAGGTTTTACATATGGCTTTTGAATTGGAAAATGATTTTGATAGTATAGTTCAAATTAAAGTAATAGGTGTTGGCGGAGGTGGAGGAAATGCTCTTGACCGAATGGTTATGTCAGGAGTTAAATGCGTTGAATTTGTGTCTGTAAATACAGATAAGCAGGCCTTGCAAAGATCAAAGGCAACACAAAAGATTCAAATAGGAGAAAAGATTACCCACGGGAAAGGTGCCGGTTCAAAGCCAGAGATTGGTCAAAAGGCAGCAGAAGAAAATAGAGAAGAAATAGCACAAGCTATTAAAGGTACTGATATGGTATTTATAACGGCTGGTATGGGTGGAGGAACTGGAACAGGTGCGGCTCCTGTGGTTGCTGAAATTGCAAGGGAAATGGGTGTTTTAACAATAGGCATAGTGACAAAGCCATTTGCATTTGAAGGGAAACGAAGGATGGAACAAGCTGAGCGTGGGATTGAAAATTTGAGAGAACATGTGGATTCTCTGGTAATAATTCCAAATGAAAGGTTAAAATACGCAAGTGAGCAAAGAATCACACTGCTAAATGCATTTGCGGTTGCTGATGACGTTCTTAGGCAAGGTGTTCAAAGTATCTCGGATTTAATACTATTGCCGGGCCTTGTTAACTTAGACTTTGCGGACGTTACAGCCGTAATGAAAGACGCTGGTTACGCACATATGGGAGTGGGACGAGCATCTGGGAAGGACAAGGCTGAAGCTGCTGCCAATATGGCAATTTCAAGCCCACTTTTAGAGACGGCTATCAATGGAGCAAAGGGTGTTATAATTAACATTACTTCGTCACCGGACGTAGGACTTGACGAAATTGACGTTGCGTCAGCTCTAATTACGGAGCAAGCGGACAGTGAGGCAAACATTATTTGGGGTGCTGCATTTGACGAAACAATGGAGGACGAAATTAAAGTTACAGTTATTGCAACAGGATTTCCAACAAACGGAGCAGCAGCTCTTGAAAGTTCCATAAGTTTTAACAGAAGTTCTACGCAAGCAACAAGAGCGGAAGTAGGAGATCGAGGGGTCAATCCAAGTGACGAGTTCATAATGATAGAGGACAAGCCGGATTACACGTCGTCGGGGACAAGACCGGGTCAAGCATTTTCAAAGCCGGAAACAAAAGAAGAAGATACATTTTACGATATAATGTCAATATTTAACCGCAAATAGAGGGAAAGGGAGCCGAAGCGTTCATTGTGAACGCTTCGGCTCCCTTTTTTGGAGGTGTTTCAAGAATATAGTCTGTAGAAACATTATAGAACTTTGCCAAGGTGATTAAATGATGGACAGGGATTTCTTGAATACCTTTTTCATACCGTGAGTATTGCTGCTGAGTGGTTTTTAAGAGTTTAGCGATAGTTTGTTGAGTTAAATCTCTGTCCTCTCTTAAATCCTTTATACGTGGATAACAATACATTTTGAAACACCCCTTATAGATTTATAATAGTTTAAATCTGATAAGGTGTATTGGCTTTACATCTTATATGGTGTAAAATGTATTTCTGGAGGTGAAAAATATGAACATCGTACTGGAGGATTTATACTATGGCGAAATAAGTCCAAATGAAAATGGTGGACTTGCTGGAAATGCTGACAGCATTATTTCTAATTGCGAGGAAAAATTAACCGAGTTTCTTGAGGGCAAAAAAAGCTTTTTTGGGAATTTTGTAATTCCTATTCGAAAGCTGAGGCTATTATTGCCTATGAAAAATTTAAGTACAGTTTTGCTCTCTATGCAAAAATGATTATCGAGATTTTTGCTGAAAATTGTGAAAACTTATCTGCGTTTAATTAAAATATTATTGTTACCTCCCGGTGTTTCCGGGGGGCTTTTTGTTAAATTTTAATTTTCAGTCGGTTGAATCAATTGACGAAAAATGATAAAATAAAGTAATACGAATTTGTTTGGAGGGCTTTAGAAATTGAACTTAGAGATAAATAATTCTTTTAATCAAGAAAAATATATAACACTTGTAAATGACATTTTAAGCAAAAAAAAAGGCTTAAAAAAGGCAGTAGTGAGAACTTATGGCTGTCAACAAAATGTTTCTGACTCAGAAAAAATAAAAGGTATGCTTATGTGCATGGGTTATGAGATTACCGATAAAAATGAGGATGCCGATTTTATACTGTTTAATACGTGTGCTGTAAGGGAACACGCCGAAGATAGAGTTTTTGGAAATGTGGGTGCGCTTAAAGGTTTAAAAAGGAAAAATAAAAATTTGATAATAGCTCTTTGTGGTTGCATGATGGAGCAAGAACATGTGGCAGACAAAATAAAAACCAGCTTCCCCTTTGTTGATTTGCTTTTCGGTACACAGTCGCTTGACCATTTTCCGGAACTTGCATACAAGGCTATGACAGAAAAAACTAGAGTTTTTGAACGAGGAATAGAAAATAAATATATAGCCGAAAATCTTCCTATCCATAGAGATAACAACATTAAGGCATTTGTTCCTATAATGTATGGATGCGACAATTTTTGTTCATACTGCGTTGTTCCACATGTGCGCGGCAGGGAACGCAGCCGCAATCAAGAGGCTATAATAAGAGAGGTTCATCAGCTGGTAGCTAGTGGTTATAAGGACATAACATTATTGGGCCAAAATGTTAATTCCTATGGTAAAACCCTTAATGAAGACATTAACTTTGCAAAATTACTGAAGGAAATAGACAAAATAGAGGGTGAATATTTCCTACGATTCATGACATCGCACCCGAAAGATGCAACATATGAATTAATAGATACAATGGCTAATAGTAAACATATATGTAAACATCTACACCTGCCAGTTCAATCTGGGAGTGACAGAATTTTAAAGCTTATGAATCGTCACTATAATAGAGCTAAGTATATGGAGACTGTAAATTATGCCAAGGAAAAAATACCGGGCTTATCGCTTACCAGCGACATAATAGTTGGTTTTCCAGGGGAAACTTACGATGACTTTAAAATGACACTTAGTCTTATCAAAGACGTAGGATTTTCTTCATTGTTCACTTTTATATATTCTAAAAGAGTGGGGACAAAGGCTGCTGAAATGGAGGATTCAATTAGCTATGAAGAAAAGTCAAGGTGGTTTAAGGAGCTATTGGAAGTTCAGGAGAAGATGGCTCTAAAATACACAAAAAGTTTAGTAGGTAAGGAAATTAAGGTTTTGGTAGAATCAAAGGCATCAAAACAGGGCATGCTTACAGGACGCACAGAAGGCAATATAATAGTTGATTTAGCAGGAAAAGAAGAACTTATAGGAAAATTTATAAATGTAAAGATAGTGGAAGCTACCAATTGGATGGTTAAAGGTGAAGTGCTTAATCATATGGATTATTAACGAAAGGAAGAGAGTACATGGATATTATAAAGCTTACAAGGGACCTTGGTAGGGCTATACAGCAAGACGAGCGATATTTAAAATATAGAATAGCTAGCCAGAATAACGATGAAGATGAAACCTTACAAAACATGATAGGAGCGTTTAATCTTACAAGGATGAACTTAAATACGGAAATACAAAAAGGCGAACCAGACGAAAGAAAAGTTGAGGAGTTAAATAAAAAAGTTCGAGAGCTATATAAGAGTATAATGGTAAACCCCAACATGGCAACGTACAACGAGGCAAAGCAGGATTTTGATCAACTTATTAAGAGGATAACAACAATTATTTTGCAAAGTGCAAATGGAGAAGATCCGGAAACAACGGATTTAAGAGAAACTTCGTGTACAGGATCTTGTGAAACTTGTTTAGGCTGTAATTAATAAAATTAAAAGGAAGTGATGTATTATGGCAGAAATGTCGCCTATGATGAGACAGTATTTAGAAATAAAAGAAAAAAATAAAGATGCGATAGTATTTTTTAGGCTTGGAGATTTTTATGAAATGTTTTTTGATGATGCAAAACTTGCATCAAGAGAGCTAGAGTTGACGCTAACGAAAAGAGATTGCGGTAATAAGGAAAAAGCGCCAATGTGTGGAGTTCCATACCATAGTTGTGAATCTTATATTGCAAGGCTTGTGGAAAAAGGTTATAAAATAGCAATTTGTGAGCAAATTAGTGAGCCATCATCAAGAGGTTTAGTAAAAAGAGATGTAACAAGAGTAATAACTCCCGGAACAATTATAGAAAGCGAGCTATTAGATGAGTCTCGAAATAATTTTATATGCTCTTTATATAGTAAAAATAATAGTACGGGCTTGTGTTTTTGTGATGTTTCTACCGGTGAACTACATGTAACCCAAATAGTAGGGATAGAAACTATGAGAAAGCTAAAGGATGAGTTAGTTAGGTTTTCTCCAAGAGAAATTTTATTTGTAGGAGATACAGATAAGCTGAGGGAGTTACAAATTTTTATTAAAGAGAGATTGTCCTGTTTTGTAGAAGTTTTACATGATATGGATGAAATTAATGAATGTAAAGATACAATAAAGAAACAGTTTGAAAAAATGAGTGTAGATGAATTAGGGCTTTCAGGCAAAGAGGAGTTAATTGTAGCACTGGCATCTCTTATAAAATATTTACAAAGAACGCAGAAAATTGGTCTTGAGAGGATAAATACGATTGATGTTTATAGCGAAAACCAATTTATGAAGATAGACATGAATACTCGTAGAAATTTGGAACTTACAGAAACTATGAGAAATAAGAGCAAGCAGGGTTCTCTTTTATGGGTGCTTGATAAAACTAAAACAGCCATGGGAAAACGTTTAATGAGGACTTACATTGAACAGCCGCTTACAAACATTTATGATATAGAAAAAAGACTGGATGCGGTTAATGAACTTTATTCAAACATAATGTTTGTTGATTCCATAAATGACGAATTAAATCAAATACATGATATTGAAAGGCTAATGACTAGAATAGTCTATGGCTCTGCAAATGCACGTGAGCTTAGAGCTTTATGCACAGCTTTTGAGAGATTTCCTGCATTAAAGTTAAAATTAAAGGATGTTAAGTCTCTCATGTTGCAAAACATAGAGGCTACAATAGATGAAATGTACGATGTAAAAAGGGTCATAGACGAAGCAATATCAGAGGATCCACCGTTTTCTGTAAAAGAAGGGGGGATTATTAAGCCGGGATATAATAGGGAAGTAGATCTGCTAAGAGGAGACTTAATGAGTGGCAAGGACATTATTTCTGAGATTGAAACACGAGAGAAAAAAAGGACTGGCATAAATAAATTAAAGGTAGGCTATAATAGGGTTTTTGGCTATTTTATAGAGGTGTCAAATTCATTTAAGGATAAAGTACCAAGCGATTACATAAGAAAGCAAACTCTTGCCAATTGTGAAAGATATATAACCGGTGAACTCAAAGAGCTGGAGGGCCGTATTTTAGGGGCCAAGGAAAGATCGATGCAACTTGAATATGATATTTTTGTTTCCATAAGAAAAGTTGTTGCACAGGCTTTAAAGAGAGTGCAAACGACAGCAAGGGCAATATCTGAGCTTGATGTTTTGCAGTCGCTTGCCTCGGTAGCATATAAGAACGGGTATGTAAGGCCTAAGATTAATATGACCGGGAAAATAGAAATAAAGGAATCCAGACATCCTGTTGTTGAAAAGCTTATGAAAGATTCTCTTTTCGTTCCAAATGATGTTCTCTTAGACAAAGACGAAAATAAAATGGCTATTATAACAGGTCCCAACATGGCGGGCAAATCTACATATATGAGGCAGGTTGCACTTATTACGCTTATGGCGCAGATGGGAAGTTTTGTACCAGCAAAGTTTGCGGATATAGGAGTTGTGGACAGTATATTTACAAGAGTTGGTGCGTCAGATGACCTTGCAAGCGGGCAATCCACGTTTATGGTTGAAATGATGGAGGTTGCTCAGATTATAAAATGTGCAACTAAAGATAGCCTTGTAATATTAGATGAAATAGGTAGGGGGACATCCACATTTGACGGCATGAGTATTGCAAGGGCAGTAGTTGAGTATGTTGCAGATGATAAAAAATTGGGGGCAAAAACGCTATTTGCTACACATTATCACGAGTTAACGGAGATGGAAGAGTTACTTGCAGGTGTAAAAAATTACAACATAGCGGTGAAAAAACGTGGTGATGATATTATCTTTTTAAGGAGAATAATACGTGGTGGAGCGGATGACAGTTACGGCATAGAAGTTGCGAAGCTTGCAGGTGTACCAGATTCTATAATAAGTAGGGCAAAGGAACTTTTAAGGGCTATAGAATCCGGTACGGTATCTAATGCCCCTGTTAAAAATTTTGAGAAAGGTAGCAATGCGACTCAAAAGCAGGAAGATTTAAATACAACGTCATCAATTAAGATAATGAAAAAATTAAAAGATATAGATATAACTGCGCTTACACCTATTGAATCAATGAATGTGTTATTTGAGCTTGCAACACTCGCAAAGAGCTAAGTTGATGTATTAGAGGGTATTGGAATGGGAAAGATAAATGTTTTAGAAAAACATATAGCTGAGCTAATAGCTGCAGGAGAAGTTGTAGAAAGGCCAAGTTCTGTTGTAAAAGAGCTAGTGGAAAATTCGATTGATGCTGGTGCGAAAAACATTACTGTAGAAATAAGAAACGGTGGAGTTAGGTATATTAGAGTAACGGATAATGGACACGGAATAGAAAAGGATGACATAAGAAAAGCTTTTTTAAGAAACGCAACTAGTAAAATAAAATTAGAGGATGATTTAAATAGTATAGCAACGTTGGGATTTAGAGGTGAGGCACTGGCATCTATATGTGCTGTTTCAAAGGTGGAACTAATTACAAGGACGGAAGATCAAAATATAGGGACAAGATATGAAATTTTTGGAGGAGAAGAGGTTTCTTTCTCAGAATATGGGTGTCCACAGGGAACGACATTTATTGTAAGGGATTTATTTTACAATACGCCTGCAAGAATGAAATTTTTAAAGAAAGATGTATCTGAAGCAAATGCAGTGGGAAAAATTTTAAATATGGTTGCTCTATCACATCCTGAGGTAGGCATTAAATTTATAAGAGACGGAAGATTAGATTTAAACACGCCTGGAGATGGAAAGATTCAATCGGCTATATATGCAGTGTATGGGAAAAATTTTGTTTCATCACTTATTGAAATATCGTATACTTTAAATGGAGTTACAGTAAGTGGATTTATAAATAATCCAAATAGTGCCAGACCTAATCGCAGTATGCAGCATTTCTTTATAAACGGCCGCTATGTAAAAACTAGAACTGCAATGGCTGCACTGGAAGAAGCTTATAAGGGCTCAATTATGGTGCAAAAATTTCCATCTTGTGTACTTTATATTAATGTGCCGTTCAGTGCAGTTGATGTAAATGTTCACCCTTCTAAGGTGGAAGTACGTTTTATAGATGAAAAACCTATATTTGATGTAATATATCATGGTGTAAAGTCTACGTTGATGAAAAATGAACCTCAAATAGTAATGAATTTAAACAACAATGCAATGGAAATAAATCAAAAACAAAAGATTCCAGATGATAATGTACAGATAAAAATAGAAGTTTCGCCAGGTGAAAAAAACCATAATACGACTTTAATTAGATCATCGACTCCAGTTTACTATTCTAATACTGAACCAGAAATATTTATACCTAAAAGTGCTTCAAATTTCAAAAGTGCGGCAGGTACAGTTAAATTTAATAAAGAGGAAATTGTCTTTAATGATCTTCAAAAAAATCTTTCTATAGATAGTGATAACAAGGAGATAAAAAAAGAGCAATTTAAATTTGGTGAGCATAACTTAGCTGTGGAAGATAATGAACAAAATAAGAAAACAACAAGAGTTGAGAATAAAGTAGATATTAGCATTAATGATGCGGACAATCAAACAATTATAAGGAATTTGAGGGAAAGTGAAGACAACCTTACAGTTATAGGCGAGGCTTTTAAAACCTATATAATTGTTCAAAAGAACGACAGTGAACTTATTTTGGTTGACAAGCATGCATTACATGAACGGATGATATATGAAAAACTGAAGGCAAAAAAAGGAGAAGAGAGTGCACAAATCTTGCTGGACCCGGTTGCCATTAGTGTAAGTAAGGATGAATATAACACTATTTTATTAAACTCTGAGGTTTTTCGTGATGCAGGCTTTGATATAGAGGATTTTGGGACATCTACAGTAGTAGTGAGGTCTACACCAATTTATTTAGAGCGCCAAGAAGTAGAACAAGCTGTGATTGAAATGGCAGATCATATTATGCAAAACAAAAAAGATTTAACTTCAAGTCACGTTGAGTGGTTATATCAAAATATAGCTTGCAGAGCAGCAATAAAAGCCGGTATTAATGCTAAAATGGAGGAAATGGAGGCATTAATAAAGAGTGCATCCAATGAGAAACATTGTCCTCATGGCAGGCCAGTATCGATAACTATAAAAAAGAAAGACATTGAAAAGCAATTTGGCCGAATACAATAAGGTGATTTTATGCAGGAAAAGAAGATAAAAGTTTTAGCTGTGATAGGACCTACAGCATCCGGGAAGACAAGGATTGGCGTAGAACTTGCAAAAATGTATAACGGAGAAATAATATCAGCAGACTCTATGCAAATATATAAACATATGGACATAGGGACAGCAAAGCCAACTATAGAAGAAATGAAGGGAATACCGCATCATTTAATTGACTTTGTGGAAACGAGTACTATATTTAATGTAGTGGATTATGTTAAACTTGCAAAAGAAAAGATTAATTATATAGTCTCAAAAAATAAGTTACCAATCATCGTAGGAGGAACAGGGTTGTATGTGGATTCTTTACTATCGGGGGTAAAATTTGGTGAAGGTGTGGCAGACTTTAAACTAAGGGATGAATTAAAAAATATAGCAGACACCAAAGGTTCTATGGTTCTGTTAAAAGAGCTTGAAAAGTTTGATCCAGAAACGGCTCAAAGGTTACACCCTAATAATGTAGTAAGGATAATTCGTGCGATTGAAATTTATAAAACAACGGGGCAGACAATGTCCGAGCAAGTGAAAAAGTCACGCAGCAAAGATCGTCCATACAATGATTTAATTATAGGCCTTAATTTTAAAGACCGAAGTGTATTATATAAGAGAATAAATAATCGTGTTGATGAGATGATTAAGGGTGGATTAATTGATGAAGCAAAAAAAGTTTTAAGTTCTAATTGTAATAAAACAGCGTTAAACGCTATTTGTTATAAAGAACTTAATTCTTATATAATGGGGGTAGAACCTTTGGCGTCTGCAATAGAAAGATTAAAGACAGAAACCAGAAAATATGCAAAGAGACAGATCACATGGTTTAGGAGAAATAATAAAATAAATTGGTTAAATATTGACGAATATAATTCTTTTGAGGAAATTTTAAATAAATGCACAAAAAACATAGATTTATGGAAAAAGATGTGATATAATATTATAAAATGATTGTTTTTTAGAATAATAAAGGTAAAAAGGGCAGTAAAATGAAAGGAATTTTTATAAAAAAGTCTTTAACAATTGTAGCGGTTATAATTATTTTAGGGTATATAGGTTTTCAATTATATAGCATAAGTTTTCCTAAAATAAAAACTGAAATAGCTCAAAAATCTACAATGATGGACTCTATAGAAACAGTAGGGTATATAGTAAGAGACGAAGAACAGATTTCTACAAATACCGAGGGTATATTAAATTTTGTTTTATCAGATGGAGAAAAAGTTGAAAGAGGTGGAGTAATAGCAGAGGTTTATAAGACGGAGGAAGATATTTTAGCTAAAAGGAAATTAAAGGACATTGATTCTCAAATAAAAAAGCTAACTAGCTTAGGCAATTCGTCAGAAATAGCATCTACTAGTCCAAATATTCTTGATAAACAGGTTCACAGCGATATGAATGCTATTTTAAAAAGTATGAACGACGGAGACTATAAACAGGTTTTTAAAAGTAAAAACAAACTTCTTTACTTAATTAATCAACGACAATTAATAGTGGGAAAAGCACAAGACTTTTCTAAAAGAATAAATTCGTTAAATGAAGAGAAAGAAAAATTGACAAATTTATCTCTAAAAAGGGTTAATAATATAACTACAGATAAGTCCGGATATTTTGTGAGTCACAGTGACGGGATGGAAAATATCTTAAATTATAAGGATGTAGGCAAAGTTAGCAGTACAAGGGTAAGAGAACTCATAGATGCTAGCGTAGATAAAAGTACAAGTGTTAGGGCAAAGCTTGTAAATAATTCGAAATGGTATATTTTAAGTAATATTAAAACATCAGATATAGAAAATTTAAATGAGGGTCAATACGTAAAGGTATATATTCCACGTGCTGGTGCGGAAAACATAGATGCTAAAGTTGTTGCAATAAATTTTCTTGGAGGAGATGATGAAGCTGCAGTTATAATTGAATGTAGTTACATAAATCCAAGCGTCTTAGCACTAAGAAAGGAACCTATAACTATAAATGTTTCAGAACACATTGGGATAAGAATTGATAAAAGGGCTGTTCACGAAAAAGTAATAACTATTAGTGATGAAAATGATAATCACACCGAAAAAGAGAAAAGAGTAAAAGGCGTGTATACAGTGTGCGGTAAACAACTGATTTTTAAAGAAATTAAAATTTTATATTCAGGTAAAAATTATGTTATTTGTAGCCAGGATCCAGAAGATACATATAGCAAAAATACGTTAGAGGTTTACGATGAAATTGTAATTGAAGGGACTGACCTATATGACAGAAAAATCATTAAATGAAATTAAACAAATGCAGCTAAAAAGTAGAGTAGATATAATAAAAGAGAACATAAAAAAAGCAGCTGAAGAATCCGGACGAAATAGTAAAGACATAACTTTGGTTGCGGCTACCAAAACAGTTCCGTCAAACATTATTAATGAAGCTATACTTTGTGGAATTTCTAATATAGGGGAAAACAGAGTTCAAGAACTTCTTAAAAAGGAGGAGGGCATAGATAAAGATAATATAAAAACTCATTTTATAGGGCATCTTCAAAGGAACAAGGTAAAATCTATAATTGGAAAAGTTGATTTAATACAGTCTGTTGATACGTTCAGACTTGCAAAAGAAATATCAGATAGAAGCTTGGAAGAGAATTTGACAATGGAAATTTTGCTAGAAGTGAACATTGGAAGAGAAGAAAACAAATATGGTTTTGCAAAGGAAGCTTTAAAAGCCGAGTTAGATAAGATAGGCAATTTACCTAACATAAAGGTAAAAGGATTAATGGCAATAGTTCCGATATGTAAAGAAAAGAATTTGTTAAAGGGATTTTTTGCTGAAATGAATACTCTGTTTGTTGACATTCGAAACGAAAAGCATGATAATATTGATATGGAATACCTATCTATGGGGATGTCATCTGATTATATAGAGGCAATAAGATGTGGTTCCAATATGGTTAGGATAGGTTCTGCCATTTTTGGAGAAAGAAATTAAAGATTTAATTTTAGGAGGTAGAATATTATGTCTGGGTTAGTACAAAAATTTAAAGAAATGTGGATTCCACCAGAAGAGGATTATGACTATGAGGAGGAAGGGTATGAAGAAGATGTACCGCCTAAAAGTGAATCTAAGAATAAAAGTTCAAGATCAACATCTCAGGGAAATAAAGTAGTTAATATACATGCTACAGCTCAACTTCAAGTTGTATTGTTTAAACCGGAACGATTTGGTGAAGACACCAGAGTAATAGCGGACGAACTTATAAAAATGCATACAGTGGTACTTAATTTGGAAAATACTAATATGGATGTATCTAGGAGAATTTTAGATTTCTTGAGTGGTGTATCATATGCAAATAGTGGAAAAATAAAAAGGGTAGCAACAAGTACATTTATTATTACACCATATAATGTAGATCTAACTGGAGATGATCTCTTAGATGAGCTGGAGAACAGTGGTGTTTATTTTTAAAAGTTACAAGCATCAGAATTAAGGGGGCGCATCATTGTAACTTAAAATTAAGTTACAATGTAAAAGCAAAGCTTTTGCACATATATGTGCATGCGCCCCCCGCGCAATATATGAAAAAAGGGAGCAGATGTATATGTTAACTATAGAAGAAATTAAAAACATAAAATTCCGTAAAAGTAATATAGGGGGCTATAAGGCAGAAGATGTTGACATATTTATTGATAAGGTGGAGGAAAGTTTCAGGAAGCTTGAAGACGAAAGGGAAGACTTACAGGAAAAACTAAAAATACTAGCAGATAAAGTGTGTGAATACAGAGAAACGGAAGAAAGTATAAAAACAACTTTACTAAATGCACAGAAAACAGCAGATGCTTCCTTAAAGGAAGCTAAGTTGGAAGCAGATAAGATTATAAAACAAGCAAATGACAAATATAAAGAGATTGTAGAAAAAGCAGAAAGAGATATATTAGACCAAAAAACGCAGCTTGCGACTATAAAGCAAAATATAAGAGATTTTAGAAATAACATTTTGAATATGTATAAAGAGCACATTAAACAAGTCAATTTATTTACAGCAGATGACAGAATTTCTTCCGAGATGCTGAATAAATTAAATCAGAGGGACATGGAATCAAAAAAAGAGGATTCTAATGAAAAAAGGATTTTAGAGGAGAAAGAAGAAGACAAACAAGGCGCGGACAGATATAAAGATTTAAAATTCGGTGAAGATTATAAAATTGCCGAAGACAAGGCAGAATCGCCTGTAGGGTTATTTGAAAGATTATAAATTAAGCAAATTAAAAGGAGAGAACATTAAATGCCAGAGGACTTTAACGGAACATTAAATCTACCAAAGACAGACTTTCCAATGCGCGCAGGACTACCCAAAACGGAACCGGAGACATTAAAATATTGGGAAGAAAAAGACATATATAAAAAGCAAATGCAACGAAATGAAGGAAAACCTTTGTACGTAGTACATGATGGTCCTCCGTATGCAAACGGAGATATTCATATGGGCCATGCTTTAAACAAAATACTAAAAGAATTTGTAGTAAGGTATAAAAACATGAGTGGTTGTAAGGCGCCATTTGTACCGGGATGGGATACTCATGGATTACCTACAGAATTGAAAGCAAGGGCTAAAGCTGGGGTTAGCAACTCTTTTGAAATATCTGTTTCTAAATTACGCTCACTTTGTAGAGAATTTGTTTTAAGATATATAAATGACCAAAAAAATCAATTTAAGCGATTAGGAATACTTGCAGAATGGGACAACCCATATATAACTTTACAAAAAGAATATGAGGCAAAGCAAATAGAGGTTTTTGCTGATATGGCATGTAAAGGATATATATATAGGGGATTAAAGCCAGTTTACTGGTGCCCAGATTGCCAAACAGCGTTAGCAGAGGCAGAAATAGAGTATTCGACAGATCCATGCTACTCGGTATATGTTAAATTTAATGTAGTTGAGGATAATGCAAAGCTAAGAAATATGGGGATAGATCCTAATAAGGCATTTTTTGTTATATGGACGACAACAACATGGACTTTGCCGGGAAACGTTGCAATTTGTGTAGGGCCTAGGTTTAATTACAGTGTAATTAAAAGCGGCGATGAATATTACATAATGGCAGAAGATTTATACGAAGATGCAATGAAGGCCGCTGGGAAAGAGGACTATGAAGTTGTGGGGACTTTGCGCGGCAAAGACCTTGAATATATGAAAGCTTCACATCCATTTTTAAATAGACAGTCTCTTGTTATAGTAGGAGATCATGTAACGCTTGAATCTGGGACGGGTTGCGTGCATACGGCTCCGGGTCACGGAATAGAAGACTTTGATGTTTGCAGAAATTATCCAGAATTAGAGATAATAGTACCAGTTGATGCTAAGGGAGTATTAACCGAGGAAGCAGGTCAGTTTGCAGGACTTTCAACCGAGAAAGCTGGCAAACCTATAGCAGATCATTTAAAAGAAGAGGGGGCATTGTTTGCTGTAAAAAAAATAGAGCATCAGTATCCGCACTGTTGGAGATGCAAGGAACCGGTTTTATTTAGAGCTACGGAACAATGGTTTTGCTCGGTAGATGATTTTAAAGATAAAGCTATCGAGGAGATTGAAAAGGTAAAATGGGTACCGAACTGGGGCAAGGAAAGAATGACCTCAATGGTTAAAGAGCGTAAAGATTGGTGCATTTCAAGGCAAAGAAAGTGGGGAGTTCCAATACCTATTTTCTTCTGTGAAGATTGTGGTGAACCGTTGATTGATAGGAATGCCATGATGGCGGTTGCGCAGATGTTTAGAGAGGAAGGATCAGACTCTTGGTTTGAAAAAGATGCAAAGTATATATTGCCCAAAAGAATGAAGTGTTCTAAATGCGGAAGTGAACATTTTGAAAAAGAAAAAGATATAATGGATGTATGGTTTGATTCAGGTATTTCGCACTATGCAGTGTGTGATTCTAGGGACTACCTTAAGCGACCTGCAGATTTATATTTAGAGGGAGCAGATCAGTACAGAGGATGGTTTCAGTCATCGTTACTTACATCTGTTGCTACAAACGGAGGTACACCATATAAAAAAGTTGTAACTAATGGCTGGGTTGTTGATGGCAATGGTAAAAAGCAATCTAAATCTTTGGGCAATGGAATTGAGCCACAGGAAATAGTTAATAAATATGGTGCTGATATTTTAAGATTATGGGTGGCATCATCGGATTATCATGCTGATGTACGGCTTTCACAGGAGATATTAACACAGCTTTCGGAAGCTTATAGGAAAATAAGAAATACAGCTAGGTATATACTTGGAAATCTATATGATTTTGATCCTAACAAAGATATGGTTTCTCTTGACAAATTGAGGCAACTTGACAGGTGGGCAATAGATAAGTTAAACAAGCTTGTAAGTAAGGTATGCGATAGATATGAAAACCTTGAGTTTCATCAAGTTTATTATAATATTCATAGGTTTTGTGTTGTGGATATGTCAAACTTCTATTTGGATGTTTTAAAGGACAGACTTTATGTAGAATCTGCCAACAGTGAGACTAGGCGTGCAGCTCAGACAACAATTTACATTATTCTTGATGCATTAACAAGACTTGTTTCGCCAATTTTGGCTTACACGTCCGAGGAAATATGGAAGTACATGCCACATAAAGATACTGATAATACTGAATCTATAGCTCTTAATGATATGCCTAAACATATCGATATAGATGTTAATGAAGATTTTACAAATATGTGGGATAGAATTCAGGAGCTTCGCGAAGATGTAAAAAAAGCTTTGGAACTTGCAAGAAAAAATAAGGTTATAGGATCTTCTCTTGAAGCAAAGGTTAAAATATATTGCAGTGATGATTTATATAACTTTATGAAGCCAATTGAGAAAAGCTTAAAGGAAGTTTTTATTGTGTCTCAAATTGAACTAATAAATGGAGGAGCTGGGGAAGTTCAAGGAGAAAAAATAAAAGATATGAGCATAACTGTGTTACATGCCCAAGGTAAAAAGTGTGAACGTTGCTGGGTATATGATGATACAGTAGGGAATAACAGTAAGGGTCAAAATATTTGCAATAGATGCGCAACTGTTTTGAATAGCTGAATTATAAAAGTTGCGGTGTGTCGTTTTGGTACACCGCATTTTTTAGAGAAAAGAGTGCTTAAAATGATTTTATATGGGATTTTAACGGTGTTAATTATAGCTGTTGATCAAATAATAAAGCATATAGTTAGCAATCAATTAAGCTTTGGGGAAGTTGTAACTGTAGTGCCCAATGTTTTAAGTTTAACGTATATGGAGAACAGGGGAGCGGCATTTGGTATATTGCAAGACAGACAGATATTTTTTATTATAATTGGGGTTTTAATAGTTTTAATATTTGGTTACATAATTGTTACTAATAAAATTAACAATAAAATGTTTTTCTTTTCTGCTGCACTAATAGTTGGAGGTGGAATAGGAAATTTAATTGATAGAATAATTCATGGATATGTTATAGATTACTTGCAGCTTTCGTTTTTTTCGCCGGTTTGTAATTTAGCTGATTATTGCATAACGGTAGGTACGGTTTTGCTTGTAATATATTTATTGTTTTATTCGGATAAAACACGCGAAGCAAGTATGCAAATAAAAAAGGAGAAATAAAGTTGCAGGAAAGTTTTAAATTTATTGTTGCAAGTGATAACAATGGGGAGCGACTGGATAAAGTAATATCTTTAAATTTAAAAGAACTGACAAGGTCTTATATTCAAAATTTAATAAAAAAGGGAAATGTTTTAATAAATGATAAAATTGCAAACAAAAGCTGCAAAGTAAAGCCAAATGACAAAATAGAGTTAATATTGCCGGAACTAAAGGAACTTTCAGTGGAGCCTGAGAATATACCGGTTGAAGTAGTTTATGAGGATGAAGATATTTTGATAGTTAATAAGAAAAAAGGAATGGTAGTGCATCCTGCAGTTGGAAATTATAGAGGAACGCTTGTGAATGCATTGCTATTTCATTGTAAGGGATCACTTTCCGGTATAAATGGAACTATAAGGCCGGGAATAGTGCACAGAATAGATAAAGATACAAGTGGTTTATTAATTGTTGCAAAAAATGATTTTGCGCATAAAAAACTTGCAGAGCAAATAAAGGTACACAGCTTTTCACGAGAATATGAAGCTATAGTTTATGGTGGATTTAAAAACGAAAGCGGAACAATAAATGCACCTATTGGGAGGCATAAGGTTGATAGAAAGAAAATGGCGGTAACTCGTGAAAATTTCAGACCTGCAGTAACTCATTACAAAGTAATAAAAAGATATAAGGGATTTACACATTTGAGATTAAGGCTAGAGACAGGTAGAACACATCAAATAAGGGTACATATGGCATATATTGGACATCCTGTAGCAGGGGACAAAGTTTATGGGCCCAAAAAAGTGATACAGGAGCTGGAAGGCCAGTGCTTGCATGCTAAAATGATTGGTTTTATCCATCCGAGAACGGAAAAATATATGGAATTTGAAAGTGAGTTGCCGGTATATTTTAAAAAATTTTTAGCAAAAATCAATGCCTGAGGTTGTTGTTAAGAAGATGAAAAGGGGGATTAAAGCTTGAGAAATATTACAAATATGGCGGCTGTAATTAGTATAGAGTCTGATGTAATAAAAATGAGGATATCAAGGGTAAAGAATGGGGAAATTTCTGATATTGACAGGTTAGAGAATCCTACCAATATAGGCCATGAGGTTTTTAATACAAATAAAATAAGTTTTGAGAGTCTAAGGAAGATATCAGAAATATTAAAAGGATATTCTAAAGTTCTTTCTGAGTATGGAGTAACCAATTACCGAGTAGTTGCTTCTACAGCGCTTAGAGAAGCAGAAAACTGCGCATATGTTTTGGATCAGCTAAGGATACAAAATGATATGACGGTGGAAGTTTTAGAGGATAGACAAGAAAAGGGTCTTATATATTACGAAATTATAAATTATATAGAAAGTCAAGGAATGAGTGATGCACTAATTTCTTATATTGGAGCAGGGAGTATAGGATTTGCAGTTTATGAAGAAAGTTCTGTTAAATTTTCTCAAAATATAAAAATGGGTTCACAGAAATTACATGATTTATTGGGAGAAATTCAAAACCAGACAAGAGATTACCATACAGTGCTAGAAGAATATTTGGATAGAATAATAGGCAGAGTTAACTTTCCTGAAGGAAGATTTAAAAACAATAATCTTGTTATAACGGGAAATGAAATAAAAATAATAGCAAAGATTTGCGGAGCCAACTCAGATAGTTTAGGATATGACATAGATACCCAATTAATAGTTGACTTTTATGATGAAATAAGGGATTTGACTACAGAGAAAATTATGGATAAGTATAGCTTAAATCAACATGAAGCACAGCTTTTTTTAACTTCGCTGCTAATATATTTAAGAATAATAAAAATAACAGGTTCTAATAGAATTTTATCCCCACAGGTAGAACTTTGGGATGCAATAATAAAGCAAATGCTAATTCCCAAAAATAAGGTCATTTACGATGCTCATGTAAAGACAAGTGCTATAAATTGTGCAGTTGTGCTTTCAGAACTTTACAGCTGTGATAAAGATCATAGAGAGAAGACACGCAAATATGCTATGGAGATCTTTGATAAAATGAAGAAAGTACATGGCATGGGACCGAGAAAAAGGCTTTTGCTTGAGCTTGCTATAATATTGCATGAATCAGGGTATTGTTTAAATTCGAAATATCCAAGAGAGAGCACTTTTGACATAATAAAAAATTTGGGTCTATATGGTTTAACTTCGGAGGAAATGATTCTTGTTGCGAATATTGCCAAGTATGATGAGCTTACGGTACCCAATATGTCAGACCTTGAATATTCAGATCTTTCACAAAAAAATAAATTACTGGTTTCAAAGATGGTAGCTATTTTTAGACTTGCAAATGCGCTTGATAAATCAAAAAAACAGAAGTTTCAAGATATAAAAGCAAGGCTTGTTGATCAAAAGTTTATTATTGAAGTTCAAAGTAATGAAAATGTGTATTTGGAAAAATGGGCATTCAATAAGTGTGTACCGTTTTTTGAAGATGTATATGGTGTGAATCCGGAGCTGAACGTAAAAACAACCCTTTTTAGGTAAAGCTTATATTGATTTTATAGCTGCAGGAGGACTCGAATATGAATAATAAGGCTTTAAAAAAGATTCCGTACAATAATAGAGAACTCAGTTGGCTTGACTTTAATATTAGAGTATTGGAAGAAGCTTTGAAAAAAGAAAACCCTGTTATGGAGCGGCTCAAATTTTTGGGAATAACAGCGTCTAATTTAGATGAGTTTTTCATGGTTAGAGTTGCGGGAATAATGGAACAAATACATTCAGACTACAGAGAAAAAGATCCTTCGGGGTTTACGCCAAAACAGCAACTGGAAAAGATAAATGAAAAAATACATTTGTTTTTGTCCAAACAGTACAAATGCTATCAAAGGTCAATAATTCCTGATATGGAGGAGAAAGGAATTACATTTTTAAGAATGGAAAACCTTAATAATAAGCAGCATAATTATGTAAATGATTATTTTGAAAAAATAATTTTTCCAGTATTGACGCCTCTTGCTGTTGATAAAAGCAGACCATTTCCATTCCTTGCTAATAAAAGTTTAAATATAGCTGTTAGGCTTAACGGCAAAAATCAAGAGACTAATTTTGCTCTAATACAAGTTCCATCAATATTGCCACGATTTTTAGAATTGCCTGCTGAAAAGGGAAAGGCCTTTATATTATTGGAGGAAATAATTATATCGAAACTTGAAAAATTATTTGATACTTGTGAAATAAAAGCGTGGTGTCAGTTTAGAGTTACGCGAAATTCAGATCTCGACATAGATGAGGATGCAGAAGATTTGCTAATTGAAGTACAGAAATCAATAAAGAAGAGAAAAAGAGGAAAGCCTGTTAGGCTGGAAATTTTAAAAAAGTGCGATTCTAAGACAAAAAAATTTCTGGTAGATATGCTGGATGTTGAAAGGCCTGACATTTATGAAGTTCCTGGCCCAATAGATTTTACATTCCTCATAAAGTTTGCGGATATAGATGGCTTTGAGAATTTAAAATTTGAGCCAATAATATCGGTGGATCCACCAGCTGATTTTTATGGATATAATGATATATTTTTAGCAATAAGGCAGAAAGATAGATTGGTTCATCATCCTTACGAAAGTTTTAACACGGTGATCAATTTTGTGAAGCAGGCAGCAGAGGACAAAAATGTTTTAGCTATAAAACAAACATTATACAGGGTTAGTGGAAATTCACCCATAATTGCAGCTTTAATAAAAGCAGCAGAAAATGGCAAACAAGTTACGGTTTTGGTTGAGCTGAAAGCGAGGTTTGATGAAGAGAATAATATCATATGGGCTAAAAAACTAGAAAAGGCAGGGTGCCATGTAATTTATGGTGTAGCAGGATTGAAAACTCATTGTAAGGTGCTGCTAGTTGTTAGGAAGGAAGATGATGGAATAAGAAGATATTTGCATTTGGGGACTGGGAATTACAATGACACAACTGCAAAGCTGTATACTGACATAGGTTTCTTTACTTGCAGGGAGACCTTTGGAATGGACGCTTCATCGTTATTTAACACCTTAACAGGGTATTCAAGACCACCGGAATATAACAAATTAATTGTTGCTCCAAATAGAATGAGATTATTTTTTGAAAAAATGATTGAGAATGAGATAGCCAATGCTCAAAAAGGTTTAATAAGTGGCATAACAATAAAAGCAAATGCAATTGTGGACTACAAAATTATAAAACTTTTATATAAAGCTTCTTTGGCAGGAGTTAAGGTGAATTTAATTATTAGGGGAATATGCTGCCTTATTCCTCGGGTGGAAGGCATAAGTGAAAATATAAGTGTAATAAGCATAGTTGGGCAACTGCTGGAGCATAGTAGAATTTACAAATTTGAGTGTGCAGGGGAACCTCAAATCTTTTTAGGAAGTGCAGACTTGATGCCACGCAACCTAGATAGGAGGGTTGAACTGATTTTTCCGGTGGAGGATGCAGATTTGAAGGAACGAATTTTACAAATTTTAGATATATGTTTGAATGATACAACAAACGCACAAACTCAAAGAAGTGACACTAAGTATATAGGTGTAGGGAAGCGTATAAAAGATAAAGTAAACAGTCAAAAATTATTCTATAAGATTGCAAAGGCGTCAAAAGCTGATAAAAGTAGGAATATATAGGGTGTAATTGACATACATGAAAAAAGGTTGTAAAATAAAATGAATTTATTAAGGGGATGATTTAATGATAATAAATACAGATAAGGCACCTAAAGCAATAGGACCATATTCTCAAGCGTGTATGACGGAAGATATAATTTATACGTCTGGTCAGCTCCCTATAAACCCAGAAACAGGGCAATTTATAGAAGGTGGAATAAAGGAACAAACTAGGCAAGCATTGAAGAATGTAAAAGCCATATTGGAATCAGTTGATTTGGATATGGACAAAGTTTTAAAAACAACAGTGTTTTTGAGTGATATGAACAATTTTGGTAGCATGAATGAAGTGTATGGGGAATTTTTTAAAGATGGACAATATCCAGCACGTTCCGCAATAGAGGTATCGAAGTTGCCAATGAATGCTTTGGTTGAAATAGAAGTTGTAGCAGCAAGGAGCTAGCCTAATATAGGATCTTTGTGAGTAAACGCTAATACTCACTATACTTAAAGACAGCAGTTGAGAGGAAAGAGTATAGATATGGGTGAATAAAGTTTACTACTGCAGTAAATAAAATGCGTTGGCATTTGACGGAAGTTACTTACATGTACATGAAATACTGGCTAATTTTTAATTTTACATGCATTTCAGATTTAAGATAAAAAGGTGAGGTGAGCTAATAGCCCACCTCACTTTTTTTATATAATATAAACTTTTACGTGTACATCTTGGCAGCAATTTATTAACCGTTTTCGTCAAAGCCAAGGTTATGTAAAATGAACTCACTATTTCGCCAATCTTCCTTTACTTTTACCCAAATTTTCAAGTTAACTTTTGTTCCCCAAAAGGATTCCATATCAATTCTAGCAGCAGTACCTATTTTTTTTAACATAGTTCCTTGTTTTCCAATTAAAATTCCTTTATGGCTGGCTCTTTCACAGTATATAATTGCATCAATATCTATAATAGAGGAGCTTTCCCTTTCCCGTATACGCTCTACAGATACTGCGACCCCATGGGGAATTTCTTTATCCAATAAATGTAGGATTTTTTCACGAATGATCTCGGATGCCAGAACACGTTCAGGCTGATCAGTGAAGTCATCATCATTGAAAAGATGTTCCCCAGGTTCTGCTAGTTTTTTTAGTTCTTCCTTCAGTATATCTATGCCATCTTTATTTTTTGCTGATACAGGGATGATTGATTCAAAACTAAAAAGGTGGCTAAATTCGCTAATCTGATTTATTAATACAGACTTATCTTTTACAGTATCGATTTTGTTAATGGCAAGAACCGATTTAATATTATTTTGAGAAAGTCTATTTATAAGCTTGGCTTCTTCATCTTTAATAGGTTTTCCAGCTTGTATAACAAGTAAGCAAGTATCTACAGATAAAACGGATTCAGTTATTGACTTATCCATATATTTGCCTAGCTTTGTTTTGGGTTTGTGAATTCCGGGGGTATCAATAAAAACAAGTTGAGTTTCATTTTCTGTTAAAATCCCCATAATTCTAGTCCGTGTGGTTTGGGGCTTAGGGGAGACAATGGATATTTTCTCTCCTATCATAGAGTTTAAAATGGAAGATTTACCGACGTTCGGTATACCAATTATTGCGATATACGATGTTTTTGTTGTTTGCAATTGAGACATCACTCCTTCTAATTAAAAAATCAGTACATACAGGTAGTTTCTGTATGCACTAATTAAAAATTTTTAATTTTTATCTATCGAGAGTATAGCTAGATGTTCCAGGGAAGCCCATTTGACTCATAACGATATCTTCCTTTTCCCTCATTAAGGCTTTTTCTGGTCCACCGTTTTCATGTTCATAACCTAGAAGATGCAAAACTGAATGAGCAGTTAAATATCCAACTTCTCTTTGCATGCTATGACCGTATTTTTTAGCTTGCTCTACGGCCTTTTCCATAGAAATAACAACATCTCCAAGAATTTGAGCCCCAGTGTTTGGATCTATATCATATTTTCCGTCTTTACCCATAGGGAAAGATAAAACATCAGTAGCTGTATCTTTATCTCTATATTGCTTATTTAATTCTTTAATTTGCTCATTATTCACAAAGGTAACGCTTACCTCAGCTGAACCCTTAAATTCTTCCAAGCGAAGAACAGCATTACAAGAACGACGAACTATCATACGAAGTCCGGTAGGAATTTTAATCTCTTTTTGCTTATTGTTAATAATTACCCTAATTTTATCCATAACTAAAAACCGCTTAATTTAAAATTAAGCATAAACCTCCCTATAAAAAAATGCAATTAAAAAATATGTAGCCAAGAGTATAACAATTATATTAAACAATGATTACGTATTTTAATGTATACGTAAAGTTAAATACGTGAAAATTAATCATCATGTTATACAGAACATCAATTTAATTTTATATTATTATAACATAATAAATGGAGAAAGTCATTAAAAAAAATATATTTTTTTAACTTTGTATATTCTTACAATATAAAGCTCTTTTTATAATAAAAATTTTACTTTATTTTCACTTGATTTTTTTATAATTATTCTAATAATATAGATTCCTGTTTAGCAATATCTTCTTCACATAAATAAACCACATCGACACAAACCTTGTTATTTTCAAATTTTTCAGTTTTTTCCTTCTTTATAATTTTTGCATCTTTTAATTCTTTTTCTTCACTTTTTTTTAATTCTTCATAAACTTTATTTTGAGCTTCTTCTTTTGACAAAATAATTTTTTGAGGTTCATATTGGACCCATTTTTCTGAGTATATACTTATGGGCAAAGTTGCACCGCAAATTTTTAAATCGTAGTTATTAGCCTCTTTTTTATAATTTTCCTTTGGAACAATTGCAAATGTTATAGGAATGTCAACGCCGAATAGTTTTATTTTTCGTCGTTTTTTTACTTTTCCAGTTTCTCTATTTATTACTTGATTCAGTGTTATTTCTTGCCTGATTTCATGTTTTGTTAAAGCATATATTTTAGCTTTTGCATGTTGCATGCTGCAGTCTCCCTGTCCATTTTCAACAATGCCATTTACAAGCAGTTGATCTTTTACAACAGCGTCTCCTACAGCAATTTCTTTTTGACCTGAATAAACTTCCATCCTTGTTATTTGGCCATTTTTTTTAGCCTTTATGTTGCATGGAGCAGCATTTGGGATGAGTTCTGGAGGATGAATTCTTTCCTTTAATTCAACAGTTAAATTGCTGCCTTTTATGTTTATTGAGGTCCATGAAATATCTCCGAATTTATTCATAGCTGCTTTTTCTAGCATAGGTATATCAATTTTATTTTTTAAAGTTCCAACAGTAACTCCCTGCTGCGCTAACATATCTTTTACTGCACTTACATTTATATCATCAGATCCAATAATATCTATTGACCATATATAAAGAGATAGACAATAAATTATGGTAAAAAAACAAATAATTCCAACTAAAAGACCTTTTCGTTTTCTATATTTTTTTATTATAAACGGAAGCCCATATTTTTTTTGAATTCTCATTTTCATATGAGTCTTTTTAGAAATTCGTCGTAGTGATTTATATTCAGACGCAACAGTATATGCCCATAATTCATTTTCATGTTTTTTTACTTTAAAAAGTCCAATTCCATTTTTAGCAACAAGATTCATAAACCGTTCAGGAAATGGACCAGTGGCTTTAAACATTACATACCCAAATAAAAATCTTATTATTCCCAACATATTTTTTAGCTCCTTATGTTAAAAACTCTATTGATGTAATAAATCCTTCAACAATGAGGGAATCTGAGGACAAACATTTTATTGATAGATTTCTGCCATAAAAGGATGTTATCATTTTATCCATGTTTACTTTTATAATATTTTCATCGTACTGCAAAATACCATTGCAACCTTCAATAATTACTTCCCTATTAGAATTCATTTCAAAGTGTGTAAAATTAGGAAGTGCGCCAATTGGCAATTGCATAGATTTGGCGGCTTTATGTAGGCTTCCTTGCTTGTTAGCGTTTTTTTTCTTTTTTGAAAACAAATATTCCTCACCGCCAGTTCTTTTTTTTAATTTGTTTTATTTACACTCATAATAAAAATATGCTTGAAATAAAATAAAAATAACAAATAAAATTCAAAAGGTTGGTGCAAATGAACGCATACATTAATAAGTATAAAGGAAGGCATCTGCGGGAACTTTTGTTTTACATTACAGTTTTTATTTTATGTGCCATTATTCTTTGTAAACCAGAGTATTCTGCAGGAGGAGCTAAAAAAGGAGTAGTCTTTTGTGTTGATGTGTTGGTACCTTCTCTTTTTCCATTTATGGTTATTTCATCGTTTATAGTTAATACAGGTACCGCAGAAAAACTGGCACCGTTTTTTTCAAAGGTGACTAACAAATTGTTCAACTTGCCTGGGTGTACAGGAAGCACAATTTTGATATCCCTAATAGGGGGATATCCTACTGGAGCTAGAGGAATTAGTTCTCTTTTAAATAATGGAAATATAACAGAAGAACAGGCTCGACGGATGTTAATGTTTTGTGTAGGAGCGGGGCCTGCATTTGTAATAAGTGCAATTGGAGTTACCATGCTTAATAACGTTTATGTGGGATTAGCAATTTTTATATCACAGGTAATATCTTCAATAATATTAGGAATAATAGTATCTAGAATTTCAAAAGGAGCCGATATAAATAATCATACTTATAAATCAAGGAGAATGACCTTTTCTCAGGCTTTAGTAGTGTCATGTGAGGAAGCTGCAAAGGGAATTATATCAATATGTGCATTTGTTGTTTTATTTTCGTCGTTTTTAGCTATAATTGAAACAAGCATATTTCATAAATATATGTTGTGCCTATTTAAAATTATTAATTTACAACCTTACCTTCAAGGGGCTATTTTATCAATAATATTTGAAGTTACAGGGGCAAGTTATAAACTAATAGATTTACATGCTCCTATTGAGCTTTTATCCTTTGCACTAGGTTTTGGAGGGCTTGCAGTACACTTTCAAATTTTTTCATGCGTTGATAGTTTAAATTTTTCAAAATTTAAATTTTTACTTTTTAGGGTGATGCAAGGTTTAATTTCCTCAATAATAGTGCATTATTTAATTTACTTTGTTCCAGTTAGGCAGACGGTAACAGCATTTAACTCTTGCACTAGCAGAATAATGTATCATAATATAACACCGTCAAGTTTTGCATTAATTATACTTTGCTGTTGTTTTATAGTAACAATTACGCCTAAAACCATTAATTTTAATTCAAAAAAAAGAGGATTTACAAATGATAAGGGAAGAGTTAAAGGACTTAAAAATAAATGTTAAAAAAAATTTGTTAAATAAGAATTTGTTTTTATCTTGTATAATAACATTAATAAAATACTTATCTCAATCTTTGTTTTTATTTTTTCTTGCGCTTTTAGTTATTTCATTTACAGATTTAACTGCCATTGAAAGCTTTGTTCCTAAAGTCTTATTTCAGTTGGAAAATTCGTATAAACATATATTTATTATCTTTTTATTCCCAATTGTATTGTTAATGTATATCTTAACATTTTTTTTAAAATTAGGAATAAAAAGATGGTACTATCTTCTATCAAAAGGTAGTACCATAAGTTTCTTAGAAATATTTTATTACTATAATGAAAAAAAGGCAATGATAAGTGCACTAAAATTAAAATTATTTACAATGTTAAATTTAACTTTTGAATCAATAAAACTGTTATTTCCGCCTTTTTTTATGTTTACTTTTTTTTCAATACAAATGCAGGTTTGCAGTTTTAAAATAAAAGTGGTATTTGCGTTTTTTATGATAATATCAATGTTAATATTTTTAATAAATATGGTATATTTCATAAAGAATATTATTGTATGTAAACTTTACCTAGCAGTATTTTTTGAAAAAGGAACAACCAATTTTTCAAAAGAATTAAAAAAAATCAAACTTACTTTCAAAAAAAATAAACTTGATTTTCTTAAGTTTTTAACTTACTTATCTGGTTGTTTTTTTAGTTGTATATTTATTTTGCCACTACTAATTGCCACACCATACGCCTACATGATGGTATATTCTTATACAGACCTTATGATTCAGCAAAATAATGGAAAAATGCTTGAACCCAAAAACAAATTTTTTTACATTGATATAAACACAGAATTAAATTTTTGAAAGTTCACTTAAACATTTATTGCATACACTGTGTCCTTTAAAGTCCTGAATATTTTCTATGTTGCCGCAGAATACGCAGGACTTATCATACTTTTTTAATATTATACTGGAATCATCCACAAATATTTCAAGTAAGTCCCTTCTATTAATATTCATGGCCTTACGAAGCTCAATTGGTAAAACAATTCTTCCTAAGTCATCGATGGGACGTACAATTCCGGTAGCTTTCATAAATAATGTTTTCCTCCTAAAAAACAAAATAGTGGTCAAATTTTTACATTATTTGACTGTAACATACCAATTATACTATAATTCCCCAATTGTGTCAAATAAAAATTAACAATTTTAATTTGAAAATATTGGAAAAGTTGATTAAACTTTTTATATGTGCTATAATATTCAAATGTAATAATTTAGAGAATATCTAAAAAAGAGGTGAAAGAAATGTCTAAGCCAGTTGTTGCAATAGTAGGAAGGCCTAATGTTGGCAAGTCTACTCTTTTTAATAAACTGATAGGCAAAAGGTTATCCATCGTAGACGATACTCCTGGGGTAACTCGTGACAGAATATATGGTGAAAGTGAATGGAGCAATAGACCCTTTACACTTATTGATACCGGTGGTATAGAACCATATTCAGATGATATTATTTTATCACAAATGAGGATGCAAGCTCAGCTTGCAATAGACTCAGCTGATGTAATAGTACTTGTAACCGATGTTAAAACAGGGCTTGTTGCGACAGATATGGAGGTTGCTAACATGCTTCAAAAAAGTGAGAAACCTGTTATACTTTGCGTTAATAAATGCGATACTGTTGGTGAGCCCGAAGCAGACTTTTATGAGTTTTATAATTTGGGGTTAGGAGACCCAATTAGAGTTTCTTCTGTTCATGGACATGGAACGGGAGATCTGCTAGATGAAATATTGAAGTATCTTCCACAGGCTTGTGAAGATGACAGAGAAAGTGATGTAATTAATGTTGCAATTATTGGAAAACCTAATGTAGGCAAGTCTTCTTTAATAAACAGGATAACAGGAGAAAATAGGTGCATAGTGTCAAATATTGCGGGGACAACTAGAGACACAATAGACAGCATGGTTAAAACAGAATATGGCAAGTTTAATTTTATAGACACTGCAGGTATAAGAAGGAAAAGCAAGATTTATGAATCTATTGAAAAATACAGTATAATAAGAGCTAAGATGGCTATAGAACGAAGTGACGTATGTGTAATTTTAATTGATGCAACCGAAGGCTTTACAGAGCAAGACTCTAAGGTGGCCGGTTTTGCTATTGAGGCTGGAAAGGCTTGTATAGTTGCGGTGAATAAATGGGATGCTGTTGAAAAAACAGATAAAACAATGATGGAATATAAAAAAAATTTAAAGGTGGACTTTTCATTTATGCCATATGTTCCCTTTGTTTTTATATCTACGAAAACTGGTCAAAGGGTAGATAATTTATTTGAACTTATTTCAATTGTTGCAAACTCATCCACAATGAGAATTTCTACAGGAATTTTAAATGATTTACTTGCACAAGCAATTTTAAGGGTGCAACCCCCGACAGACAAAGGTAAACGATTGAAGATTTTTTACATGACGCAGGTTTCTGTTAAGCCGCCAACTTTTGTGTTTTTTGTAAATTCAAAAGAACTGTTTCACTTTTCATATCAAAGATATCTTGAAAATCGAATAAGGGATGCTTTTGGGTTAAGAGGGACACCAATTAGATTTATTATAAGGGAACGCAATGATAAATAATTTTTATATTGGAGCTGATTTTTAAATGGTTTCGCCTTTAGTGGGCTTTGTTAAGGTATATTGGTTACAAATAGTTTTTCTGGCAGTTTTGGGATACTTAGTTGGAAGTATAAATTTTGGAATAATAGTTACAAGGACTTTAAAAAATTTAGATATTAGGGCTGTTGGTAGTAAAAATGCCGGATTTACAAATGTATATAGAGTTGCTGGGCCTAAAGCAGCTGTGTTGACTATGATTGGCGATGTTGGAAAGGGACTTATGGTTTGTTTGATAGGTGAACATATTTTTTATAATTTACCATATCCAGGTGTTGTGCCGTACTGCATTTCGAGGTATGGAATATTTATAGCAGGTATATTTTGTATGATAGGCCATGTATATCCATGCTACTTTAACTTTAAAGGTGGCAAAGCGATATTGTGCACGCTTGCTATGCTTCTTGTTGCAGATTATAGAATAGCCTTAATACTTCTTACAATTTTTCTTATTGTCTTATTTGCATCAAAAATAGTGTCACTAGCATCTATAATAGGAATTGCGTGTTATCCAATAGTAAATTTATTTGTAACGTTTTTATATGATTATTTAATGTGTGGAAAGCAAATAACAATAGAATATGTAGCAATTAGTACTACAGTAGCAATTTTTGTATCGATTTTTGTAATTTACAAACACAGTAGCAATATACATAGATTAATAAATAAAACTGAATCTAAAATAATAAAATAAAAAAAGACCTCATATGAGGTCTTTTTTTATTTTATATGTGGAATTTTTGGCAACTTAATTTCCAATTTTTCTGCAAGCTGCTTTACATTTATTTTACCATCTTTATAGTCTTGGTAAGCTTGCCTCTTTTCAGGAGTATTGTAAGGGTTTGCCATACCGACACCACCTGAAACATTTTGCAAGTTTTCTTCCGTTATTTCATTTTTGTGATTTTTGCTCATAATAAAAACCTCCTTCCTTAATATTATTATACAATGTTAATCAATTTTTATAAATACACATTATTAACAATTTTAAATTTAATTTTTTGTTAAAAATGGCCACAATCGACTACACGCTAAACAATATGTCAGAATAACTAGGGTAAGGCCAAATGTCTTTATCTGTATGAGCTTCAATTTTATCTGCAATTTCACGTAATTTTTGCATAACAGGAATGATTTCTTTTTTATAAAAGTCAGATTTTTCACTAACATCTTGAATAATCTTCCCCTTTATTACATTGCGTTCAAGCAAAAGGCATTCCATATACATTTCATTTTGTAAATTTGATAACAGAGTTATTATCTTCTCTTCTTGCTCGCAGTTAATAGTATTTGAAATATTTCGTTTTGCTGTTACAGAATCAGAAAGTATCTTTACATACTTTGAAATAGTTGGAAATATCTGTTTTCTAACCATTTCAATCATGACGCGTGCTTCGATTCTTATAACTTTAAAGTAGTTTTCCATTAAAATATCATGACGAGACCTTATTTCAGCTTCTGTATAAAGTCCGTGTTTTAAGAATAATTTTACATTTTTTTCATCTAGTAAGTGCGGTATAGCATCAACAGCTGTTGGTAAATTTACAAGATTTCTTTTCTCTGCTTCCTTTATCCAGTCTTCAGAATAGTTATTTCCATTAAAGATAATTCTTTTATGCTTTTTGATGGTATCTACAATAAGGTCATTTAAGCTTTCTTTAAAGTTATCGCAGCTTTCTAAAATGTCCGCAAATTTGCTTAATTCCTCAGCCACAATTGTATTTAACATTATATTGGGGCATCCAATAGATAGATTTGACCCGACCATTCTAAACTCAAATTTATTTCCTGTAAAAGCAAAAGGCGAAGTTCGATTGCGGTCAGTATTATCTTTTTGAAATTTCGGCAAAATATCAACACCCATTTGAAGTAGGGTTTTTATTTGGTTTCCATATTTAGATCCCGTTTCGATAGCAGTTAAAACTTCAGTCAACTCTTGACCTAAAAAGATTGATATTATAGGAGGTGGAGCTTCACTTGAACCTAGCCGATGGTCGTTGCCTGCACTAGCAACGGAAGCCCTTAGTAAGTCTTGATATTCGTCTACTGCCTTTATAACTGCACATAAAAATAGTAAAAATTGCACATTTTCATATGGAGAAGTTCCAGGCTCAAGTAAGTTTAATCCTGTATCGGTAGAAAGTGACCAGTTATTATGTTTACCGCTACCATTTATACCTTTAAACGGTTTTTCATGTAGTAAACAAATTAATCCGTGACGTTCAGCTACAGTTTTCATTATTTCCATGGTAAGCTGATTATGATCTGTTGCAATATTGGCTGTAGTAAAAATTTGTGCAAGTTCATGCTGTGCCGGTGCAACTTCATTATGCTTAGTTTTTGCAAGAACCCCAAGTTTCCAAAGTTCCATATCCAAGTCCTTCATAAAAGCAGATACCCGTGGACGTATCGAACCAAAGTAATGATCTTCTAGATCTTGACCCTTGGCAGATGGAGCACCAAATAATGTTCTACCACAAAAAATCAAATCTTCTCTTTTTTCATATAACTTTTTATCTATTAAGAAATATTCTTGTTCAGCTCCGACAGTTGGGAAAACTCTGTGAACAGTGTTATTTCCAAAAAGGCGTAATATTCTTAAGGCGTGTTTGTTTATAAGCTGCATGGATTTTAAAAGAGGTGTTTTTTTATCAAGAGATTCTCCACTGTAAGAGCAAAAAGCAGTTGGAATGTATAGGGCATTGTCTTTCACAAACGCATATGAAGTGGGGTCCCAAGCAGTATAGCCACGAGCTTCAAACGTGTTTCTTAAGCCACCCGATGGAAAACTTGAGGCATCAGGCTCTCCATGAATGAGCTCCTTTCCTGAAAAGTCCATTATTACTTTACTGTTACCGGCTTTAGTAATAAAGCTATCGTGTTTTTCGGCTGTTATGCCTATCATAGGTTGAAACCAGTGAGTAAAATGAGTAGCTCCCTTCTCAATAGCCCAATCTTTCATAGCATTTGCAACAACATCACTTATGCTTACATCGAGTGGGGTACCGTTTTTTATGGTGTCTTGAAGTTGATTGTATATATCTTTGGGAAGCCGTTTACGCATAACAGATTCATTAAAGACCATGCTCCCAAATATTTCTGGTATATTTATCATAAAAGTCTCCTTAATTTTCATTTTTATAAGATCAAAGATGCCATGTACTTTCATAGCATCTTTTAATAATAGAGTATGTTTTTTTTATTTTTATGATATCAATTCAATCGGCAAAATATATATTATACCATACAAGAAAAATGTAAATAGTCCAAATTTTTCTGCTGTTGTCCTCTTTTCCTTGAAAGTGTTTATCTAAATAAGAAATAATTTCGTCGGTGTTAAAAAATTTGCAAGCTGAATTTGATAAAAACATATCCTTAACGATGTTGTAATACTGTTTATCACGAAGCCAAACTCGAGTAGGAACAGGAAAACCAAGTTTTCTTTTTTTAGCAGTTGCTTCAGGAAGATGCTTTAATGCGGCCATACGCATAGCATATTTTGTATTTTCTTTGTTTACCTTTAGTCTTGTTGGCAGGGAGGATGCAACCTTGAAAACTTCTTTGTCAAGGAAAGGAACACGTAATTCAAGGGAGTTTGCCATGCTCATTCTATCAGCCTTTAAAAGGATGTCTCCAACCATCCAAAGATTAATGTCTAGGTATTGCATTTTCGTTACGTTATCATATTGTGAGGCTTGCTCATAAAACCCTTTACAAAAATCTGAAGGATTTGTTGCAAGAGAAGGGTCTTTTAATAGTTTTTCCTTATCTTTTTGAGAAAACATATAAGCGTTACCGATGAAGCGCTCATTAAGATCTTTAGATGCTCTATCGATAAAACTTTGTCCTTTAAAATGGAATGGTAAAGCGTTAACCATTTTAGCAAGGCCACGGCGCACGCATTTAGGTAAAATCTTTTGATATATTTTAAAAATAGGAGATTCATAATAAATTGTGTATCCGCCGAAAAATTCATCTGCACCTTCTCCGGAGAGCACAACCTTAACATATTCACTTGCAAGTTTAGAAACAAAGTATAATGCAATGCAAGAAGGGTCAGCAAGAGGCTGATCCATCATATATTGCACTTTGCCAATGTTTTCCCAAAATTCTTCAGATGAAATAATCTTATAATGATGCTCAAGCCCTACATGCGTTGAAACTTTTTGAGCAAAGCTTATTTCATTATAACGTTCACCAAAGTCAAATCCAACGGTAAATGCTTTTTGTCCCGGAAAAAATGTAGATACATAACTTGAGTCTACACCACTTGAAAGAAAGCAACCAACTTCAACATCACTTATTTTATGAGTGTTAACAGAGTCTTCAAAGACATTTTCAATTTTATTAATAGCTTCATCTAAGGTTAAATTTTCGTTAGGTGAAAAATTCGGCTGAAAGTAGCGTGTGGTTTTTATTTTTCCGTCTTTAAACCACAAATAATGCCCCGGAAGGAGGCAGTAAATGCCCTCAAAGAAAGTTTCAGGAGGTGGGCAATATTGAAAGGAGAGATAATTATCTAAAGCTTTTTTGTTAAACTTTTTTTCGAAATTAGGGAACTTTAAAATGCTTTTTATTTCAGAACCATAAATAAAGTTTTCATTGACTAACGCATAGTGTAGCGGTTTTATTCCGAAAAAGTCTCGAGCTAAAAACAAGGATTTATCAATTAAATTATAAATTGCAAATCCAAACATACCACGAAGTTTAGGTAAAAGTCCTTCACCCCACTGCTCAAAGCCGTGTATTAAAACCTCGGAATCAGTATCAGTATAAAAGTTATGTCCGGAGTCTAGCAATTCTTTTCTTAAATCCCTGTAGTTATATATTTCACCGTTGAATGTGAGAACCAAGGTTTTATCCTCGTTGTATATTGGTTGGCTGCCTTGTTCAAGGTCGATTATGCTAAGCCTTCTAAAACCCATAGCAATATTTTCGTCAGAGAAAAAACCTTCACTATCAGGTCCCCTATGAGTAATAACATCTGTCATATTTTTCAAGGTTTCTTCACGTGAAATGACATCACCTACAAAACCGCAAATTCCACACATTGAGAGCGCTCCTTTTTAATAAAATAGATAAATTAATTATATCAAAAGCATACAATTATTTCAATAAAATTTATTATTGAAATACATTGAGTTAAATCGTTTATCATTTAGAATTTAATTTGTATTAAAACAAAATTTAAAACATAAAATTGTCTTTACAGAATAATATAAAAGTGATAAAATCTATATTATAGTATATTATTGCATTGTAAATTTTAACATAATAATAACCTTAGTAAGGAGGAATATAGATATGATTAGAAAAATGAAGACAATGGATGGAAATACCGCAGCAGCTCATGTTTCATATGCATTTACAGATGTTGCCGCTATATATCCTATTACGCCATCTTCGGTAATGGCTGATGAAACTGATAAATATGCAGTTTCTGGAAGAAAAAACCTTTTTGGACAGGAAGTAAAAGTTACACAAATGCAGTCTGAAGCAGGTGCAGCAGGTGCAGTACACGGTGCTTTAGCGGCAGGTGCTCTAACTACAACATACACAGCGTCACAAGGACTCTTACTTATGATACCCAATATGTATAAAATAGCAGGGGAACTTTTGCCCAGTGTTATTCATGTTTCTGCAAGGGCAATTTCAAGTCATGCTCTTTCAATTTTTGGAGATCATTCTGATATTTACGCATGTCGTCAAACCGGCTACGCTATGCTTTGTTCTAATAATCCGCAGGAGGTAATGGATTTAGCGGCTGTTGCGCACCTTTCAACAATAAAAGGTAGAGTACCATTTTTACATTTTTTTGATGGTTTTAGAACTTCGCACGAAATACAAAAAGTTGCCGTTTGGGACTATGAGGACCTGGGTAAAATGCTAGATTGGAAGGCTGTTGAACAATTTAGAAGACATGCACTTAATCCGGAACACCCGGTTTTGCGAGGTTCAGCGCAAAATGATGATATATTTTTCCAGGCAAGAGAAGCTTGCAATATTTACTATGACAAGATCCCGGAAGCTGTTGTTTATTATATGAATAAAATAAATGAGCAGACAGGCTCAAACTATATGCCATTTAATTATTACGGTGCAGCAGATGCCGAAAGGATTATCATAGCTATGGGCTCTGTATGTGACACAATTGAAGAGGTAGTTGATTACTTGAATGCCTCTGGGGAAAAAGTTGGACTGATAAAAGTTAGACTGTATAGGCCTTTTGTTGCAAAGTATCTGCTAGATGTTATTCCTAAGACCGTAAAGTGTTTTTCAGTTCTTGATAGAACTAAAGAGCCAGGATCTATAGGGGAACCACTTTACCTTGATGTTTTAGCGAGTCTTTCAGGTAGTGAATTTAATGGCATTCCTGTTTATTCGGGAAGATATGGTTTAGGGTCTAAAGACACGAACCCTGGAGACATTATTGCAGTGTATAGAAATATGCAAAATGCAGTTGCGAAAAAGAGATTCACAGTAGGTATTGTGGATGATGTTACAAATTTATCTTTGCCGGTAAGCGAAAATCCTGACACAACACCGAAAGGTACTACTTCGTGCAAATTCTGGGGTCTGGGTTCAGATGGCACGGTTGGTGCAAACAAAAATTCCATTAAAATTATAGGTGACCATACGGATATGTTTGTTCAAGGCTATTTTGCTTATGATTCTAAAAAATCAGGTGGACTTACAGTGTCTCATTTGCGTTTTGGAGAAAAGCCTATTAAGTCAACCTATTATATCGACAAAGCTGATTTTGTAGCCTGCCACAATTCATCATATATAGACAAGTATGATATGGTTGAGGATTTAAAACCAGGAGGAAGCTTTCTCTTAAATTGTCAATGGAATGAGAATGAGGTAAATGAACATTTACCTGCTAAGATGAAACGGTACATCGCTGAAAATCATATTAACTTTTATATAATAGATGGTGTTACAATTGGAAAAGAGATAGGGCTAGGCGGTAGGATAAACACAATACTGCAGTCAGCATTTTTTAAAATTGCAAATATTATTGATGAAAAAAGCGCGATTCAGTATATGAAAGATGCTGCAACTAAATCATACAGCAAAAAGGGTGAAAAGATTGTAGCGATGAACCACTTGGCAATAGAACAAGGAATGCAGGGCATACACAAGGTTACAGTACCGGAAAGCTGGAAATATGAAAACGGGGAAGAAAAAAAAGGTACATCCTGTATAGGCAAGAATGGTCTCGAAAAGTATGTAAATAATATATTGAAACCAGTAAATGGTTATAAGGGAAATGATCTTCCGGTTTCTGCTTTTATGGATCACGTGGACGGAACAGTTCCTCAAGGTTCTGCCGCGTATGAAAAACGTGGGGCTGCCGTGGATGTTCCGGAATGGAAATCTGAAAACTGTATTCAGTGTAACTTTTGTTCATTGGTTTGTCCGCACGCGGTTATACGACCATTTGCTTTGACAGAGGAAGAATTAAAAAATGCGCCTGAATCTACTAAAAGTAAGGATATGACTGCAATGCCAGGCATGAAGTTTTGCATAGGAATTTCTCCACTTGATTGCACGGGTTGTGGAGCATGTGCTAAGGTTTGTCCAGGCATGAAAGGAAAAAAAGCATTAGAGATGCAACCTATTAACACACAGACAAAAGAGCAGGAAATATTTGACTATTTTGTAAAGCTTCCGGAGAAAGAGAAGGTCAATGACAAATTTAAGGAAACCACAGTGAAGGGGAGTCAATTTAAAAAGCCATTACTTGAATTTTCCGGAGCTTGTGCAGGTTGCGGCGAAACGCCATATGCAAAGCTTGCAACTCAGCTTTTTGGAGACAGAATGTTTATTGCAAATGCAACGGGTTGCTCATCAATATGGGGCGGTTCTGCACCATCAACACCATATACTGTTAATCATAAAGGATACGGTCCTGCATGGCACAATTCATTATTTGAAGATAATGCAGAATTCGGTTTTGGCATGGCCATTGCGCAGGATGCACTAAGAAACAGGCTTAAAGAATATGTTAATCAGATTCAAAATTTAACAACGGATGAGTCTTTAAAAAATATTTGCAAGGACTATATTGACACATTTAATGAAAGTGGAAAAAATAGAGTAGCGACAGATAACCTTGTGAGTAGCTTAAATGAAATAAAGGCCTGCTCAAAAGATATAGAAAATTTAGTTGGGAAAATATTAAAAGATAAGGATTATCTCGCTAAAAAGTCAATGTGGATTTTCGGTGGAGATGGCTGGGCCTATGATATAGGTTTTGGCGGACTTGATCACGTAATTGCATCGGGCGAAAATGTTAATATTTTGGTATTTGACACTGAGGTTTATTCAAATACAGGAGGTCAAGCATCGAAATCAACGCCGGTGGGTTCAGTAGCACAGTTTGCAGCTTCAGGTAAATCAGTTAAAAAGAAGGATTTGGCTGCGATTGCTATGAGTTATGGCTATGTTTATGTTGCCCAAGTTTCAATGGGTGCTGACTATAATCAATGCTTGAAAGCTTTTAGTGAGGCCGAAAGTTATAATGGGCCATCAATTATAATTGCATATGCTCCATGTATTAATCATGGCATAAAGGGCGGCCTTGTAAATGCTCAATTAGAAGAAAAAAGAGCAGTTCAAAGTGGATATTGGAATTTGTTTAGGTATGATCCAAGAAAGGCTATAGAAAGCGAAAATCCGTTTACCCTTGATAGCAAAGAACCGACTGAAAACTATCGAGACTTTATTATGAATGAGGTTAGGTATAATGCGCTTTATAGGACTAATCCGGAAAGGGCTGAAAAGCTGTTTAATCAAGCAGAAAGCCAAGCAAAAAATAAGTACAACAATCTTTTGAAAATGTCAAAACTTTATATGGAATAAATAAAATAAGGGCGGCCGCGCACATTTAGTGCACGACCGCCCTCTAATTTCAGTGGGACCAATATTTTCTGTCAAGGCTTCTATATTGAATGGCTTGAGATACATGTGTGGAATCAGTTGAATCGCAGTTTTCTAAATCAGCAATTGTTCTTGAAATTTTTAATATTTTGTCGTAAGCTCTAGCAGAAAGGTCAAGTTTCTCAAAGGCAAGTTTTAAAATACTTTCGGCTGGTGGAGTTAATGCGCAAATTTTGTTTACTAAAGATGGAGGAATCTTAGCGTTGCATGTTATACCTAAATTATTGTATCGTTCCAATTGTATTTTTCTTGCATTGTTAACGCGTTTTTTTATCTCCTGTGAGCTTTCACCTTTAACACTTGATGACAAACTATCAAAATCTACAGGCGGGACCTCAACGTGAAGATCTATTCGATCAAGTAAAGGTCCTGAAAATTTTGATAAGTAACGTTTTATAGCTTTTTGAGTGCAAGTGCATTGTTTATTGGGATGACCATAATATCCGCAAGGGCAGGGATTAGTGGCTGCAATTAGCATAATGGAGCAAGGGTAAGATACGCTACCTTTAACTCTAGATATTGTAACAGTGCCACTTTCTACAGGCTGACGTAATGTTTCAATTGATGCTCTTGAAAATTCAGCAAGCTCATCTAAAAACAAAATACCATTATGTGCAAGAGATATTTCTCCGGGTTTTGGAATGCTGCCTCCTCCAGACAACCCGGTAGCTGATATGGTATGATGAGGAGAACGGAAAGGGCGCTGCGTAATTAGTCCGGAATTTTGAGGGAGCTTGCCGGCAATTGAATATATTTTTGTAGTTTCGATAGATTCATCTGTTGTCATATCGGGCAGGATAGTAGGTATTCTTTTTGCTAACATGCTTTTTCCGGAACCGGGTGGGCCTATCAAAATTACATTGTGCCCGCCTGCAGCAGCTATTTCAAGTGCTAATTTAGCGTCTTGCTGACCTTTAACTTGCGAGAAGTCTAAAATATTTTTTAAGGGGCTTTGAAAACCGAAATTTGGGGTAATTTTACTTATTTTAAATTTACCGGTTAAATGAGAAATAAGGCTATCGACTTTGTCGACAGGGTAAACATCAATACCATCTATTACTGACGCTTCAGGGGCATTTTCCTCAGGCACAAAAAGTTCTTTAATATGAAGTTCTTTAGCCTTAATAACCATAGGAAGAAGCCCTTTTATTGGTCTGACTTTACCGGAAAGAGAAAGTTCTCCAACAAAGGCACAGGAGTCTGTTTTACAAGAAATTTGATTTGATGCTATTAAAAGAGAAATTAGAATAGGAAGGTCATATATAGCACCTTCTTTTTTTATGTCTGCAGGAGCAAGATTTATAGTTATTTTATTAACAGGAAAGTCAAAACCACAATTTTTCATAGCAGATCGGACTCTATCACGTGACTCCTTAACTGCAGTGTCAGGAAGCCCGACAATATCGAATGACGGTAACCCTCTTGATAAATCGGTTTCTACGGTTATTAAGAAAGAATCGATACCTAAAAGGCCAAAACTGTTTATTTGAGAAAACATAGATTCACCTCATTTAAAAAGCATATATGAATAATTATACAATATTTTGTCGAAAAAAGCAAGTTATTTGGATAAAGTATTGCAATGATTTTATAAATTTGATATAATTATTATGAGGTGATAATATGAAAGTAATAAAAAGTTTTCAAGTTGATCATACTAAACTTGACAAGGGACTCTATATTTCAAACATTGACGGGGACATAAATACCTATGACTTGCGTATGGTAAAACCAAATACACCACCATTTTTAGAAAATGCGGGTATACACACTTTTGAACATTTGTTAGCTACGTACCTTAGAAATACCAAATATGCAGATAACATGGTGTATATTGGACCGATGGGATGCAGAACTGGTTTTTATATCTTAATCCGAGGGCTTAAACACGAAGAATTTATTTCTATTTTACAAAGTGCATTAAGATTTATAATTGAATATAATGGAGAGATACCGGGAGCTACAGTTAAAGGCTGTGGAAATTATTTAGACCATGATTTAGTTAAGGCCAAAAAGTATGCATCAGATATCTATGAAATAATAAAGGACTGGTCTGTAGATAAGCTGGAATATAATAACTAAATTAACCAAAAATTGTATAATTTTTTTTTCACTTGTCAATAATATTGATGGGTGATTTTATGTACAAAAGAATAATTATATTTTTTTCTTTAATTATGTCATGTATTTGTTTTATTGCATTTAATTTGTTTTCAATTTCAAAAGGAGATAATCTTTACTCTGCAGCTGTTCAGCAAAGTTTATATACACTTAAAGTAGCGGACTTTAGAGGAAATATATATGACTGTAGAAATATACCTTTAGTAGGAAATGAGAAGGAAACCATAATTGCTATAAATCCTAGTTTAGAAACTGCGAGTGCGTTAAGCAAGGTTTTGTCTAGTGAAGAATTAAAGGATGTAATGGAAATGTCGAAGGGTGGCAAACCGTTTACTTATAAATTAGGTAGTACCCGCAATATAGTGGGATCTAATATTTTTAAGATTAATTCAAGATATTCTAAAAATAAAAATATAGCTCAGCATATTTTAGGCTACTTAGATAGCTCATTTAATGGTGTGTGTGGAATTGAAAAGGCATTTAATGAATATTTAAATGAAGATAAGGGCGAAATAAGTATAAAATATAAGGTTGATGCCTTAAATAGAATGATACCTGGGGAGAGTGTAAAGATTGAAAATACTTTTTATAAACAAACTAAGGGTGTGGTTTTAACTTTAGACAAAAGGCTTCAAGAAATAGCTGAAATAGCTGCTGAGAGATATATAAAAAAAGGAGCTATATTAGTAGCGGAAGTGCCTACATGTAAAATAAGAGCATGTGTAAGTATGCCGGATTTTTCCCCATCAAATATAGCTAAAGTGCTTGAAGATAAAGATTCGCCACTTATAAACAGGGCATTTTACGCTTACAATTTAGGTTCAGTTTTTAAGCTTGTAACTGCAGTAGCTGCTTTAGAGTCCGGGATATCCGGAGACGAAATATTCAATTGCACAGGTACAGTTAAAGTTGAGGATGCCGGATTTCATTGCTTTAATGGGAAGGCACACAAAGACATAAATATGGAGCAGGCATTGGCATACTCATGCAATTGTTACTTCGTTGAAATGGCAAAAAGAGTTGGGGCTGAAACTATGCTTAAGTTTTCTCATCTATTGGGGTTTGGAAGGTCAATTGAACTTGCTCCCGGAATGGTATCGCAAAAAGGAAATTTGCCAACTTTAGAGCAGTTAAGCAATATTAAAACTCTTTCAAATTTTTCATTTGGACAAGGTTCCCTTCTAGCTACGCCAATACAAACTCTTGGACTTATAAACGCTATTGCATCCGGAGGATATTATGTAAAGCCACAATTAGTTGAGGGATTGGTAAATGAAAGTTTAGAGTACGTAAATAAGGTGGCTCCAATAGGAAAAATTAGAGTCTTTTCAAGTAATAGTGCGGAAATTTTAAAAAAGGGTATGGTGGCATCAGTTGAATATGGTACTGGAACTCAAGCAAAACCTCTAAATGGGCAAGCGGCAGCTAAAACAGGAACAGCGCAAACTGGAATGAAGGTTAATGATAGAAGCGTCATTCAATGTTGGCTTGCAGGGTTTTATCCTGCGGAAAAGCCCAAATACTCAATACTTGTATTTGCTGAAGATGCAGACGGTGGGGGGCAAAGCTGTGGACCTGCATTTAAAAAGATAGCAAATGATATATATAATAAATTACCTGAACTACTGTTAGAATAAAAAATCCGAAAAGCACGCTGCAAACGTGCTTTTCGGATTTTTTATTGGATAAATGATTTCTTATTATTAGCTTTCAGTCTTTTTTTGCTCATCTTCTGAGTTTATAATATTATCATCTTTGTCTAAAACTGATTCAACCTCAACAGGTTCATCTTCCCACAGCTCGTTAATATCGCAAACATTATCTTCGCTGTTTATTTCAATAAGCTTTTCCTGAAGCCTTTTTATTTCTTTTTTAGAATTATCAATTGCAGTACATATGTTTTGCATTTCATAGTTGGGCACATCTCTAAGTTCATTGTAGTAATGCTTACCGAGTTTAATATATGCTTTCATAATAGAGTTGCTTTCCTTTTTTATGAACTTCTTAATTTTGTTTATACGGTTAAATTTTTTATTTTTTTCTACTACAAAATCAAGGGCACTGTTTACTGATTCACCTATATTTCTTAAAAATTCCATTTTTATTCCTCCAAGCATATTATATTATAATTAAATTATAAATTAAAACAATAAAAATTAAAATAGTTTTTTTAATATTTTTTCTCACATTTTTTGTTTATTACGTATAAAAATATAATTGTATCACACACAAATATAAAAATAAATCCAATATTTAAAAGTATATAACACCAAACATCACGAAAAGCGAGCTCAGTTTGAGCTTTAGCTAAGGCAAATGTTGTATTAGTTTTTTGCGCAGATAAAGTACTAAGGGCATATTTTAATGTGCTATAAAAATTCGCACTCAAATTTGTGATAAAAAATACACTAAGAACAGCAGACGCAACTAGAAAAAATGCATTTCGATACTTATTTTTAGATCTAATAATTTTATTATACGCGTATGATTTCAAAAAATTAGTAGTATAAGGTTTAATAACGTTTTTATTTTTTAAATGTGAAATATTAGTTCCGCATTTATAGCAAAAGTTAGCCCTGTTAAAATTTTTGGTACCACACTTGTAACAGTACACTAAATAAACCTCCTGCTCAATAAATTTAGCTCTTTAAAATTGAATCAATTTTATTTTTTATTTTTTGTGTTATTTCAAAGGCATCTTCTAAACTTGTCCCCACAGCGGTGATATATGCTTTAATTTTAGGTTCGGTTCCCGAGGGCCTTATTATAACACGATTTTCGTTTTCTAAAAAGAATGATAAGACATTTGATTTTGGTAAACCACTTTTTTGTTCCTCACGAGTTTCTAAATCTTGTACAATGGACTTTTCATAATCGGCTATTTTTAAAACCTTAAACCCGGCAATGCTTTTGGGGGGCTCATTACGTAAGTTCTCCATAATGCTTTGCATTTTGCGAATACCTTCAGATCCACTAAAACCATAGTTTAGTGTGGTATTTTTGTAATATCCGTATTTATCATAAAGGCTGTTTAAGACCTCAGCGAGGTGCATATTTTTTTTCATGTAAAATGCAGCCATTTCACAAATTAGCATAGACGCAACAACAGCATCTTTATCTCGAACATAAGTTCCAGATAAATACCCATAGCTTTCTTCAAATCCAAAAATAAAGCGATCTTTCTCTCCTTTTTCCTCAAGCCGAAGAATTTGTTCACCTATATATTTAAACCCTGTTAGTACGTTAATAACACTGCAGCCATAATTTTTTGCAATTTTCTCTGCTAATTCAGTGCTTACAATTGTTTTTATTATTATTGGCTTTTTCGGTAGTAAATTTTTAGCTTCTCTTTGGGACAATATATAATTGCAAAGAAGTATGCCAATTTCATTCCCAGTAAGTAATCGATATTCACCATTTTCTTTTATAGCAACACCAACCCTGTCGCTGTCAGGGTCGGTAGCAAGAACAAGGTGAGGTTGTTCCTTATTAGCGAGTTCAAGCGCTAATAAAAGAGCTTCTTTTATTTCAGGGTTTGGGTAAGGGCAAGTGGTAAAATTACCATCCGGCATTTCCTGTTCTTTTACTATGGACAGTTGTGATACTCCGGTTCTTTTTAAGATTTCACGCACAAGTTTATTACCTGCTCCATTTAAAGGGGTATAAACAACCTTTAAGTTTGTACCGCTGCAAATTCCTGGATTAATACTTTGGTTTTGAACGTTTTCTAAATATTTCTCGTAAATATTATCATCAACAAAATTTATGAGTCCATTTTTTAATGCGTCATCAAAGTTTACGACTGTTATGTCTTTAAAGGTATCAAGTTTTTGAATATTGTTATATACCTTGCTAGCAGCTTCTTCTGTCATTTGGCAACCATCGTTTCCATAGCACTTGTATCCATTGTATTCAGCGGGATTGTGGCTTGCAGTAATCATTATTCCAGCTTGACACGAAAGTTCTCTTACTAAAAATGATAAAACAGGCGTTGGTTCAAGCTCTTTAGTTATATATACTTTTATGTTGTTTGCAGCTAACACTCTTGCAGATTCTCTAGCAAAAAGTTCAGAATTTATTCTAGAATCAAATGATATAGCTACACTAGGTTTAAGATACTTTTTATTAAGGTATATGGCAAGTCCCATAGTGGCCTTTCTAACGGTATATATATTCATTCTATTAGTACCGGCTCCAAGTATCCCTCTAAGTCCTGCGGTGCCAAAGGTTAAGTCACAGTAAAATCTATCATATATTTCCTTTTCAATACCATTAATGTTTTTAAGTTCTTGCTTTATTGGGCTATCGTTTGCAACATTATTATTCCATTCATTGTATTTATCAAAAATTTGTTCCATAGTTAAGCTCACCTTTCACTTAGTTTTTGTAAAAAATAATGCTGAACTTATTATATCACAAATAAAATAAGTTCAGCACTAAATTTGTAAAAGTTATTAATAATTTATTTCACTCGTTATATTTCCGTTTGGATCGCAAGTTATTGTTATTGTTTCTTTAAACTTTTCTTTTAGATTTCCGCTATGGTGTTTAAATTTTACCTTTCCATATGCACCACCACAATTTTTTGTTCTGTTTCCAACTCTCATGAATGCTTGCAAGTTATCATCTTTACTGCTAATTACATTTGTGTGAGATGTGCTTAAACATTCAACTTCTTTAGAGGCAGGGTTATATCTAAAATTTGCTTCTATAACTGCTCTTGAAATAATTTTCCCGGAAAGGTCAGTATAAGTTATCTTCATTTGTCTTGTAATATAATTATACTTATCATCAAAAGGGCTTTCATTATTTTTGTTAATATTTAATTGTCTATCTACTTCAACAATTTTTCTTATAACTTTGTTTTCTAGTGATGCATTTTTTTCAGATACTTCATTAACTAAGCTTTGTGCTTTTTGATGATCTTTGCTGTTAAACGTTATTTCACCGGAAGGTGAACACACAGCATCAATATGAAGGTTATCTGCGTCTTTCCATTTTTTCTTAGCCCTATTTGTTTTTTTCTTAAAAACATTTATTTGTTCAGATACTATACATTGGGTGTCAGAGTTTAATACTTTTTCACAAGTGCTTCCCTTAAATTTTGAGTGTGGAATAGAAGTTGCACTGGCTTTTATATCTTTGTTAGTGTCATCAATCCAAGCAGAGACCCCATTATAGCTGAATTTTACTTCAAATTCATTTGATATAACATTTTTTTTATCTTTGCTTTTAAAGAAAAGACCTGCGATTCGAACCCTTTTTTGGTAAAATTTATTTCCATTATTGTCTGTAACTTCACATGGAGTAGCAGTCTTCAATATTACATTGTAATTAAGTTTTTTGCCAAGTTTCATTTTTCTTATTTCAAAAGTTTCCCAAAAGCAATCGTCTTCTTTGGTAATAGGAGTATTTGGTTCAATAGTTGAATCTGCATATATATTTATTGTTGATAAGCCTGATAGGGCTAAGGACCAAATTAATAAAATTGAAAATATCTTTTTCATGTAACCATTCCTTTCTTAAAATTTAATTAAGCTAAAGCTACATCCAGAGTAAATTTGTAAAGAACTCCGGCAACCGCTTTTTGCGCATTTGTAATTGAGTTTACAGCAACGAGATTTTTATCAAGAAATTTTTCATATAGGGCATAAAAGTTATCATTTGCAAGAAGAGCACTAGCTTTTGCAATTGTTGTAATAGAGTTATTTTTATAGTAGGCAAATTCTCTTTTACACATTGAAGCAACTACGTTATCTTGAATTTCTTTGCAACGATTTTCAAAGCTAACATGAAAGGCAACATTAAAAGCAGTGTCAATAAAAGTTTGATTATTTGTGTGAACAGGTGTGTTTAGGTCTTCTAAAAAGTGCAAGGATCTACCCAATTCTTCAAACGCATCTAATTTTTTACCGTCCTTATAATATTTTAAGGCATTGCTATAATGATCATTACATTTTTTTAAAGCAGATTTATTTTCACCCATAAAGTTTTTTTCTGTTGCAGGATTGTAAAAATGATATTTGAAGCCTCCAGTGCATTCATCTTCATCAGGTCGTGTGCAGAAAACCATAAGCTGTTTTTGAGCTTCCTTATCATATATTTGACAAAAATTTTCTTTAAAGTTATTTTTAAAAAGATTCATACCCATTTTAGTTGTATATTCGTGAGTCTCACTACAGAAAGCTCCTACATATGGCACTGCTAGATTTAAAGACAGTAACAATGTTAACAAGTAAGATATAATTTTTTTAATTTTAAATTTTCTCATATTTCCCATCCTTTCTTTTTTGTTTTCATCTTTCAAGTTTTCTGATATCACCTCCTTAAATTTATAAACAGTTAAACAGCCACATTATAAAATATTCCTAATGTTATTTTAAGGCAACTGCACATATGCTATAAACAGTATAATTTTTGTATAATATTTTAACATTTTTTGCGCCAAAAGTCAATATTTTTGCAATATTTTGTACAATAAAACATATTGAATCTATTTTATTTTTCTAAAATAAATAATTTTAATTTTTGTTCATACAATTATATAAAGGTTAAAATATACAACAAGGAGGGGGATTGCAGTTATTTTAGAAACTGCAAATACAAAATGAAAAATTTAACACAGGAAAGTATATTAGAAAAAATTTTTGCAAAATTTTCACACCATTTTGGAATTACAGAGAATGAAGCGACGTATGAACATTATTACAAGGCTTTAGCTCTTATAGTAAAAGACATATTGTCTGATAAAAGAAGTGAATTTGAAAGTAGAGTAAATTTGGAAAACAAAAAACAGGTGTATTATATATGCATGGAATTTTTATTGGGACGTTCTCTTAAAAATAACTTATTTAATTTGGGATTAGAAAACTTAGTAGAAAAAGCTTTAAAAAAAATTAATGTTGATATAAAAAAGGTATATGAGCAGGAACCTGATGCAGGGCTTGGCAACGGGGGGCTTGGAAGACTTGCAGCATGCTTTTTAGATAGTCTTGCAAGTTGCGAATATCCTGCAATTGGGTACTGCTTAAAATATGAGTATGGAATTTTCAAGCAAAAATTAATTGAAGGATGGCAAACAGAGCTTCCAGATTTTTGGTTGCCTGGTGGGTCAGTTTGGCTTGAATCGCATCCGGAAAAATCAGTAGATGTTACTTTTGATGGCAAAGTAATTGAATATTGGGACGGAGTTTATCACAATGTTAAATTTGAGAATGCAACAACAGTTACAGCAGTACCGTTTGACATATTAATTTCTGGCTATAATTCAAAAGGTGTTAGTAAATTAAGGCTTTGGTCTGCTATGTCTAAAGATTTTGATATGAAGCTTTTTAATCAAGGTGAGTATGTAAGAGCAATGGAACAAAATGCTATGGCAGAGGTTATTACTAAAGTTTTGTACCCCGAAGATAACCATCCAGAGGGAAAAAGTTTAAGGCTATCTCAGCAATATTTTTTAGTTTCAGCAACTATTCAAGATATAGTTAGGCGGCATTTAAAAAATTATAATACACTTGATAATCTTCATGAAAAGGCAGCAATACATTTGAATGATACGCACCCTGTTTTATCAATACCGGAGCTTATGCGGGTAATGCTCGATGAATGTGGATATTCATGGGAAAAAGCCTGGGACATAGTTACAAAAACTATTTCGTATACAAATCATACAGTTATGTCTGAGGCACTTGAATGTTGGAATATAGAACTTTTACAAAGAAGGTTACCGAGGATATATCAAATAATTGAGGAAATCAACAGACGCTTTTGTGACAATATTAGACATTTAGGAATAGACAATGACAAAATATTTAAAATGGCAATTATTAAGGAGGGCCTTGTAAATATGGCAAACCTTGCAGCAGCTACTTCATATGCTGTAAATGGGGTCTCTGAACTGCATAGTGAAATTATAAAGTCACGAGTTTTTAAGGAATTTTACACAATTACTCCAGATAAATTTAAAAATGTCACAAATGGCATTGCCTATAGACGATGGTTAAATCAAGCGAATCCGAGACTTGCAAGCTTAATTTCCGATTTAATTGGAGACGGTTATCTTCATAATGCAGAACATTTGCAGGATCTTTTAAAGTTTAAAGATGAAGAAAGCGTATTAAGAGAATTAAGTGTTATAAAGCAACGTAATAAAGTTAATTTGTCAAATTTTATAAAGAAAAGCACTGGTATAGATGTAGACCCAGATTCAATTTACGACATGCAAATAAAAAGGCTTCATGAATATAAGCGTCAGCATTTAAATGCTTTAAATATAGTTGCTACGTATCAGTGGCTACTTGAAAATCCTAAAGAGCCTTTTATTCCCAAAACCTATATTTTTGCAGCAAAGGCAGCGCCGGGCTATTATGCTGCCAAACAAATTATAAAGTTTATAGTGAATATGGGAAAAACAATAAATAATGATGAAAGAATAAATGATAAGTTAAAGGTTGTTTATTTAGAAGACTATAACGTAAGTTTAGCAGAAAAGCTTATACCGGCAGCAGAGATAAGTGAGCAAATTTCGCTTGCGGGGACAGAAGCTTCAGGAACAAGCAATATGAAGTTTATGATAAACGGAGCGGTAACGCTTGGAACGCTGGATGGCGCAAATGTTGAAATACGAAGATGCGTGGGACCTGAAAATATTATAATTTTTGGGATGAACGAAGATGAAGTAAAAAGCTTAAGAAAAGCTAACTATAATCCAAGGATATATTACGATAACAGTATGATAAAAAAGGCACTAGATCGAATTTCAGAGGGATTTTATAATACAAGGTTTGATGATATTGTGAGCTTTTTAACAGATAAGGATCCATATATGGTTTTAGCAGATTTCGCAGATTACCATGAAGCTCAAAACACTGCCTCGAATAAGTATAGTAAAAGGCTTCTTTGGAGTAAAATTTCACTTATAAATATTGCAAATTCGGGTTTATTTTCAGCAGATAGAGCAGTTAAAGAGTATGCCAATAAAATATGGAATCTAGAATCCTTAAAAGAGGAGTGATTTTATATAAAAGAAATATTTAATGCATTTGACAGCTTTTACAAAAAACCGCTGGGTGCTATAAAAGAGGGAACATCCATACATTTTAAAATACAGCTAAATAAGAATTTGGGTTGCAGATATGCATATTTAGTAATACTAGATGATGATACGAAAGAGTGCAATAGGAATGGAATGTTTTGGTGTGGTGACATGGAGGAGAGTCAAGAATGTTGGGAATGTGACTATAAACCTTTGCATAAAGGGGTTTTTTGGTATCATTTTGAACTGGTTACGGATTGTGGCAAAAAAATAATTTCAAAAGGGAGCTGCTTAAAAGGTTTTTTAACAGAGGAACAGGTAAATTTTAAATCGTGGCAGATAACCGTATATGATAAAAATTTTGATGAAGGAAGTTTTTTAGAGGGGGGAATAATGTATCAAATTTTCCCAGATAGATTTTTCTGCTCGGGTAAAAAGAAAAATGGTGTTCCAAAAGATAGAATTATTCATGAAAAATGGGGAGAGGACCCCGTTTATAACTATGGCAAAATAGGTACAAAAGTAAATTTTGATTACTTTGGTGGAGACCTTCTTGGGATAGCAGAAAAAATAAGCTACTTAGCTAGCTTAGGTGTAACATGTATTTATTTAAATCCAATATTTGAAGCTCATTCTAATCACAGGTATAATACTGCAGATTACAGAAAAATTGACCCGCTTTTAGGTGATGAAAGTGACTTTGTTTATCTGTGCAAAAAAGCGAGGGAAAATGGTATAAATATTATTTTAGATGGCGTGTTTAGCCATACAGGCAGTGACAGTGTGTATTTTAATAAGGAAAAACGATATGAATCTGTTGGGGCCTATGAAAGTATAGATTCGAGATATTTTAGTTGGTATAATTTTAAAAAGTGGCCGAATGAATATGACTCGTGGTGGGGGTTTGAAAGTTTACCCGAGGTAAATGAGTTAGATAAAAGTTATTGCGATTTTATATGTGGCAGAGACGGAGTAATAGAAAAATGGTTAAAATTGGGGGCTTCAGGTTACCGGCTGGATGTGGCGGACGAATTACCGGATGAATTTATAGGCAGTGTAAAACTTGCATCAAACAAAACTAAACAAAACTCAATTATAATAGGTGAAGTGTGGGAGGACGCGACTAATAAGATAAGTTACTCTAAGAGGAGAAAATATTTGTTAGGTGGTAAGCTTGACAGTGTTATGAATTACCCCTTTAGGAAGAGTATAATTGACTTTATTAGTGGAGTGGATGCAGAATTTGTAATGGATTCCATAATGAATATAGTTGAAAATTACCCTAAACCTGTGCTTAATATTTTAATGAATTCTTTAGGGACACACGATACAGAACGGATATTGACGGTTATATGTGGAAACGATAAACGGAAGTATTTTTCTGAATTGAACTTAGTAGAAAAGGAAAAAGCTTTTAAAATGTTGCAAATAGCTGTAGCCATGCAGTATACTTTACCCGGTGTTCCATGTATATATTATGGAGATGAAGCGGGGCTTTTAGGTGAAAAGGACCCTTTTTGTAGAAGGTGTTTTCCTTGGGATAATATTTCGGAGGATATTTTTAATTTTTATGTAATTGTAGGAAAACTTAGGAAAGACTATAGTTGTTTAAAGGATGGAGATTTTATTCCTCTTTGCTGTGACGATAAGGTTATTAGTTACATTAGAAAAAACAATACTGATAGTATAATGTGCTCATTTAATATGTGTAATCATACGGTTTCAATTGAATTGCCGGATTCTAGTAAAACTTATTGCAAACTTATAGGGGGGGCAACTATTAATACAAATACAATTAATTTACACCCATATAGTTTTATGATAATGTCAATTCAGTAAAGGTACTTCTAATCTATGCGAAAATTTTATCTAATATTGCCTTTTTATAAGCACTTGTTTTTTAAAAATTTATAGATTAAAAGTATGGATTTTTTAGTTGAAATTTGATTTTCTTTTAAATGTATTGTATAATAAAAGTATAAACTTTTAAGGGGAAGTATTAAATGGCATCGAGAAGTCAAAATAATGATTATGGGGACAGATATATATATAGCAACAGCGGTAATACAAATGGGAAAAATCAAAAGCCTAAGCCTTCGAAAACAGTGAAAAAAGCTAAAAAGATAAGGATAGTATGCGTTATTGGAATTTTAATTTCGCTTTTGGTTGGGATAGTCGGGGTTAGTTTTATAATGGCGTATAATAAGCTTGATTCAATTAATTTTGTTGAAGGAAATGAGGACTGTGCAGACATAGTTGGAGATGAATATTTCGGCAATCTCCTACAAGACCCAATGGTTCTTAATGTTGCTCTTTTTGGTGTAGATAAAAGGGATGATAGTGAAGGTCGCTGCAGGAGCGATACAACACTATTATTAACACTTGACAATCGAAATAAGAAGATAAAGCTTACTTCTATTATGAGGGATGTTTGGGTAGAGATACCAGGGTATAAGAGCAATAGAATAAATACTGCAATTAGTTTAGGTGGAGAAAAATTGGCCATTCAAACGATACAGAAGGTATTTGGAATAAAGGTTGATAGGTATTGCACTGTGGATTTTGAAAGTTTCAAAGAAATTATTGATATAATTGGCGGAATAGATATAGATATGACAAAGGAGGAAGCTCATCATGCAAATAGATTGGCAGTAGAGCTAAATGCTCTTCTTGTGCAAATGAAAAAAACGCCATATGAAATTAAGCCTATAGAAGAGTATACTGGAGTTCATCATTTAGATGGAGTTCAAGCCTTACATTATTCAAGGAGTAGGAAAGTTAAGACTGCTGAAGGCGTTAGTGATGATTATGCGAGAACTTTAAGACAAAGAAAGGTTATATCGGCTGCTATAGGGAAGCTTAAAAGCTGCAGTTTATCTCAAATATTAAAAATTGTGGAAAAAGCGGGGCCATATATTAGTACTAATTTAAAAAGAGATGAAATTGTGACACTTGGAAAGAACTCGTTAAAATATATGAATTATGCTATAGAGGAGTACAGAATACCGGAAGATTCAAATGTAAAAAATGAAAACATAAATGGAGCTGCAGTTCTTACGATTCCAGATATGAAAAAAGCTAGATATAACTTGGCTAAATTTTTATATGAAGATTCCATAAAGGAACAAAACTGAATTAATTAAGGATAACATTAGTAAGCATTCTCGATAAAAAGAGGGTGCTTTTTATTATATAAAGCTTTTTATTGGGAAGAATGATATTATTAAAATCATTAAAAACACTTGACATGTTAAAAACATTTGTGTATAATATATATAAATATTTGTGAGGGAGAGATGATCAATTATGACATTACAGGAATTTATAAGTAGAAAACCAGAGTTTGTTGAAAAAGCCTCAAGGGTAACCTCGAAGGAGGATTTTGTAAAGCTAGCAGAGAGGGAAAAAATTAAGTTTGGTTCAGGGTGCCTTGATAAAGTGTATGCATTCATTTGTGGTGGAAAAAAGGAAGATGGAGAGATTTCTGAAGATGCTCTTGAAGTGGTTTCAGGAGGAGTTGGCAATTTAGGTGTTACATCGGTTGATTTAGGAGAAGGTGAAAGTTATTTAATAACTTAGTTTTAATGTTATTAAATTTTAATGAAAGTTAAGGTTTTTTGATAGGTTAGTATGGAGGCGATTTTATGAATAAGGAAAAATCTTTAAATGGTACAAATGAAATTTCAGATGACTTTTTGGATTCCGTTTCGGGAGGCAAATGTGTTTTAGAAAGGATTTCAAGGGAAGATGCAGCTATAATTTTAGAAGCTCAAAAGAAAACTGAGGATAAGAGCCTGATGGTTGTTGTGGGCACTAATGGATTATTTTATAAAGTAAAGGATGTTTAAAGGGGAGGGACTAATATGGATTTGGATTGGATTAATGGTCAGGATGTTGAATTAGAGGAAGAGGCAAGAAAATGTAATACAAAAGAAGAATTAAGAGCTTTGGCAAAGAAAAAGGGAATAAAGTTAACAGAAGATGAGTTAGACAAAATATTTTATTTTTTACATCAACAGGGGTTAAGCGAAGATGAATTAGATTTAGTTGCTGGAGGAAGCCAAAAAATGCAAAGAAAAAAAACAATAAAGATAGAAAATAAATATTCACCATCTCAGATTACAGCTGACGATATTGAACCTTTAACAGAGGATGAGGCCAATGCTGCACTCGTAAGTGGTGAGGAGCTCTTTTTGGATCCAAATAGCAATCAGTGGTATCGAGTATTTTAGGAGGCATGCAGATATGGAATTTAAAGAGTTTATAAAGAAAAATCCACATTTTTTAAGTGAACTAAAAAAATGTGATACTAAGGACCAGATGGAGAGGTTGCTAAAGGAAAATCATTTGGATATATCAACCAAAGAGTTGAACGAATTTTTAAATGGGACAAGAAATGACCTTTTGGATGGTGAGGCCCTTGAGAACGTGTCTGGTGGGGCTGTAAAGGGTACGGCAAAACAGACATGGGCTGAAATAAATGCTAAAAATATATCAGAAAAAAAGGTACTGACAATTGGTGAATTTTGTTCTACCTATGGAATTGATTTAACTTCTGAGAAAGGAAAACAGGTATGGGCTTATTTGATGGGTACTCAAAAAAGTCCGGGCCCTGCAGCAGCATATGGAGGAGAAGGTTTTTGGGTCAAGTAAATTTTTATATTAGTGAGGTGAAAATTTATGTTAGATGATTTTATAACAAAAAATCCAGGGATAATGAAAAAGGCGAGAAAATGTAAAAATAAAGAAGAGTTAACCAGTTTACTTAAAGACCATAATCTTAGCGTGGAGGATAAAGTAATAGAGAAACTATATGATTATTTGAATAAAACGGAGCTGGATGAAAATGCCCTTGACTCGGTAGCCGGGGGCGGAACATTCGTAGACAATCTTGCTGATTGTGAAGAGGATGAGGCTATGGACATAATTAAAAACGGTGGCCGGGCATACTACATTCAACCAGGACAAGTTTATGTAAATGTGAGTGCAGTGGATTGGGATATAATTAAGGCAATAATGAATAGTAGAGATTAATTATGTAGGCCTGAAGAAATCAGTACATTAAGTTGTACTGGTTTCTTTTTTTCTAATTTTAATTATTCTCTTAAACCAATTCATGTCTTCCTTTGAAATACAGCCTATAATGATTAACATTACAGAATAAACAACTATAAATAGCAATGATTCAATTGTAGTTTGTACAAGAAGTGAATTAAAAGTAATAAATTTTAACGTGATTTTTAAATTTAAAATAGAGAAAAAAGAACATGTTAAGGGTGAGAGTATCCAATCCCACAGATGAATTTTAACGTTAGCAACTTTTAGTAATCTGGCGATGCTTAGAGATGAATTTAAAATTGTACTTACAAATGTCATGATAATTAGTCCTGCGATTCCAATTCGAGGAATAAGTGCAAATATTAAAATGACTCTAGTGATCGAGTCAATTATATTGTATGATAAATAGTGAAGTTGCTCATTCAATCCTTTTAACATACCATCAACAATTTTGTCAAGATACATTAATGGTACTAATGGTGCTAGAATACTTAGGTATATACCACATTCAGCGTTTGAGTAAATCAGGGTTCCAATATCGGATGAGAAAAACATTAAAAGAGACATAACAGCAATTGAAAAAATTAAAGTGAGCTTTAAAACTCGAGATGCCATATATGAAATGTTTTTTTTATGGTGAACAGCGTTGGCTTCAGACATTTCAGGTATTAAAAGCATAGAAAAGGAAGCTAAAACTAAAGTTGGAAAGTAAATTATAGGAAGAACCATTCCGACAATTGTGCCATAAACGGAAAGAGCTTTTTGATTTGAACTACCATATTTTTTTAAGCCATCAGGAATTAAAATGTTTTCTATTGTACTAAGCCCTGAACGCAAGGATGCACTGGCTGTAAGGGGAAGAAAAATTGAAAGAATGCTAAAAAATGATTCTTTTACCTTAGGCATTGGAAATGAGCTCCATTTAACATCATAGAGATATAGAATATAAGAATAAATACAGGATATAAATTCAGAGACTGTAGTCCCAATAACAATTGCCGCACAAGAGTAATCAATTCCTAAGGGAGCCAGTTTTTGAATTAAAATTATAAATATAACTATTTCAATTATCTGTTCAAGCAACTGTTCACTTGCAGTTTTGATAACTTTTCTAATGGCATAGAAATAACCGCGAAAACAAGACGAAATAGCTACAAATGGTAGACCAAAGGATAAAATTCTTAATGAAAGCAGGGCTCTTTTGTCTTTTAAAACATAAAGGCTTATTTGAGGGGAAAATAAAAAGAGTAATATTCCTGTTATAATGCTTATTAATACTCCAAAGGTTAGGCATTTATTAACCACTTTTTTAGCTTTAAAAAATTGATTGTTAGCAGAATAATCTGTTACTAGTCTAGTAACAGTTAAGCTTACACCTGTTGTTGAAAATGTGGTTGCAAATATGTAAATTGACATAATAAGTTGATAAAGACCTATACATTCAGCACCAATCTTGTTTGACATATATATTCTAAAAGCCATTCCTATTCCCATGTTTATTAGCGATGTTAAAGTCAAAAACATTGCGTTTAATATAAAATTTTTCTTTTTCATTTTTTTTCACCTCGTTCTAAAAAGTATATGCACGTTACTTTGTTAAATATGTACTAGACATAATTGTATATTTGTGATAAAATAAAAGTAATATATTTGTATTTTTGAAAAAATTTTAGAATGTATGTGTCAGCAGTTTTATGTGACAAGCATTAAGATAAGTGAAAAGGTGGATTATTAAGGTGAAAGCTTCATTGTTGAAATCGAAATTTGATAACATTTATAAAATTATGGAAAGTTCTTTTCCAAGTAGTGAAATGAGAACATATGATGGGCAAAAATTATTATTAAACAATGGCCTTTATCACATAAATATTCAAACAGATGATAAAGATGTAATAATAGGTTTTTTAGCTTATTGGGATTTAAGCAATTGCATGTTTTTAGAGCACTTAGCAGTTGATAAAAAAGCAAGAGGCAAGGGTATAGGTGGAAAACTAATAGATCAAGTTTTTAAAGAAAGTAAAAAGAATGTTTTTTTTGAGGTAGAGCCACCTGTAGATGAAATTTCTCGCAGAAGAGTAAAGTTTTATCAAAAAAGGGGTGCCCATTTAAATGAATTTTATTATGAGCAACCTGCGCTAAGGGAAAACGAGAAAGCACAGCATCTTATGATAATGAGTTATCCAAATTCTATAGATGAAAATTCATTTAATAAATACAAAAAAGAAATATATGAGCATGTTTATAATATTGTGCTAAAGTAATTCGGTGGCTGTGTTATATGAGAGAATATGTCATTTTAATGAACTTAACTTGTGATTAAGGCAGTGAGCAAGCAGAGAAATTGGAAGTGAAAGTTTTACCTATAAAGTTTGCTCTTAACAATGATATAAACTGAATAAATAATGATTTTAATGCTGAGAAATTTTATAATTTGATTTGATAGGGTGTACAGGCACCAACAATGCAAATTAATTTTTTAACTTTTATTGATGTATTTTTTATATTTAGATTAAGGCTTGGATGTTATATACTATCTTTTTTGTCAAAGTTAAGCAATACTTATGATTTTGCGAATTTAGCTATGCAAGAATTAAAGGATAAATATCCTAATAGAAAATTATTACTAAAGACTTCCTTTGTGCGTGTATGAATGAAGGATTTTTGGTTTATTATGCATCAAAAAGGAGATAGGGGTTAACAATTGAGGAACTCTCTAATTGATTTGAAGAAAATAAGCTTAAGATTTGCTGTCCTCACCGTTTGAGAAGAGCAAGGTGAACATGTTTGCAACAAAAAACCATCCTAGCTTAATGCTAGGATGGTTTTTTATTCAGCAGATTTTGTGGGGTTTTTAAGTTCCTGACGTGCTTTGCGAAGTTCAGACAAATTTAAATTTAAAAAATCATCTGTTCTCCTCATTATGTCGTCCACATAGTCATTAGTAGCCTTTTTTATATTTCGAGAGGCAGTTTTAGCTTCAAGTAAAATGTTTTCTGAACGTGCTTTAGCTTTCACTACGATTTCTTCTTTTTCAACCAAAAGCTTTGCTTTTTCTTCTGCAGCAGAGATAATAGACTCAGCTTCGTCTTTTGCTGTCGTTATTATTTTTGCGCGGTCAGCGACAATTGCCTTTGCCTGTTTAAGTTCATTTGGAAGTGTATCTCTAATTTCAGCTGACAAATCCTTTATTCTATTTATGTCTACAAAACCCTTACCGCCAGTTAAAGGTAGATTCCAAGATTCCTGTAAAATTTCTTCGAGCTCATCAAGAAGTTCCTCAACTGTCATGAGCAATTCCTCCTTTGTTTATTAGTTTTGATTTTATATATTCTCGGACACACTCTGGCACAAAGCTGGAAATGTCCCCGCCTAAAAAGGCAATTTCTTTTAAGCTGCTTGAGCTAATATGCATGTTTTCGATTTTAGAAAATAAAAAAATTGTCTCAAAATCATTATACATGGTTTTATTTGTGATGTCCATTTTAAACTCATAATTAAAGTCGATGGTATTTCTAAGACCCTTTAAAACAAATTTTATATTTTTTTCTTTTAAATAATTTACCAATAATCCACTAAAAAAATCTATTTCCACATTTTTTATGTTAACTGTTGCTTCTTTTAATAAAATTTTTCTTTCATCTTTAGAAAAAAAAGTAGACTTATTCATATTCTGCAAAACTAAAACTATAACTTTATCAAACATTGAAGACGCTCTTTGTATAATGTCCAGATGACCTAAAGTCACAGGATCAAAGGAGCCTGGATATACTGCAATTTTCATTTAAATCACGTCCGTATGTTTATAAGTTGTAATTAATATTTTTCCATATCGATTTGTTTTGAAGACAGTAAAGCAACCAATATTTTGAGGCAAAATATCAATAATTGAACTTTCGCAGACAATTTTTCCGTCTTTAGAAACAAAGTTAACTAAACCTGGTAGAACTTTTTTAAGTATTCCCCTGTTGTATGGAGGATCAAGAAAGGCAATGTCAAAAATGTCTTTATTTTTTTTCAAAAATATTTCAGCCTTTGTATTATATACCTTAGAGCAATTAACAAAATCAGTTTCTGAAAGATTTTTTTTTATAATATTAATTGAGTTTGGGCTTGCATCTACAAATGTAGCACTAGATGCTCCTCGGCTTAAAGCCTCTATACCCATTTGACCAGAACCAGCAAACAAATCTAAAAAGCTGCAGTTCATTAAGTCGAATTGCAACATACTGAAAATAGCTTCTTTTATTTTATCAGTTGTTGGTCGAGTGTCCAGTCCTTTTGGAGTGTATAGCCTTTTTCCTTTTTTGACTCCTGTAATAATGCGCATAATTTTTACCTTCCTTATTTTCCTTTACATTATGATATAAATTTCAAAATTTGTCAAGAAGATTTATTTTTATTATATAAACAAGCAGGTTTAACTTCTCTTTGAAAGGAAATCAAGTATATTTTCAGCAATATTCTGATTTATTCCATCAATAGATATTAATTCATCTTTTGTAGCGCTTTTTATGGAGTCAATATTTTTAAAGTGTTTAATAAGTGCTTTAGAGCGTTTTTTACCGACACCAGGTATTTCCATAAGTGATGAAAGAAAACTATTTTTATTGTGAAGCTTTCTGTGATAATTAATGGCGAATCTATGAACTTCTTCTTGAACTTTTGATATTAAAGAAAATGCAGTTTGTTTCGAAGTAAGGCTTATCTCATTTCCATCGTCTGTTATTGCACGAGTACGATGTTTGCTATTTTTAACCATGCCATAAGTTGGAATATCGTAACCTCGGTCTTTTAACACAGCTTTTACAGCGGAAACTTGCCCCTTGCCACCGTCTAATAATATTAAATCTGGCAATTGCGAAAAACTAGGATCTTTATTATTTCCATTTTCATATTCATTAAGTCTACGGGTTATTATTTCTTTCATGGATTCATAATCATTTTGCCCGACAAAGCCTTTAATTTTAAATTTTCTGTAAGAAGATTTTAAGGGTCTTGCATTTTTAAAAACAACCATTCCGGCAACGTTGTCACTGCCACTTGTATGAGATATATCATAAGATTCAATGTATGTTGGTGTTTTTTCCAGCTTTAATAGCTCTTTAAGTTCATTTAGAGAAGTTGTTTCCCGAAAGTTTCTGTTTACATAGCTTGAAAGCCTTTCAGCGGCATTATTTTTACACATCTCAATTAACTTTAATGGTTCACCACGTTTGGGGACAGTTATACTAACTTTTTTCCCAGAAACATTAAATAACCAGGTAAGTAAAAGTTTTTCATCTTTTATTTTTCCATCGATTAAAATTGCCGCTGGAATAGTTTTAGCCTCAGAATAATACCTTTTTAAAAATTCAGTTCTTATTTCTACTGTGTTTTCATCACTTTTTAATATGTGGTTTTCACGGTCAAATAATTTGCCTTCTGCAAAATGGAATATTTCTATGCTGAATAATTTTTCACTTTGCACAATGCCAATGACATCTTGCTCTTTAGCGGTTAAAAAGACTACCTTTTGTTTTTCTTGAATTTTATTTATAGCCTTTATTCTATCCCTAACATCTGCTGCTTTTTCGAAATCAAGATTATTAGAAAAATGCTGCATTTTAGCGTTTAATTTATTTAAAATTGATGTATTTGATCCTTTAAGAAAGCTTATAGCATCTTTTATATTTTCATTATAATAAAGTTTATCAACCTTGCCGGTACAAGGAGCGCAACATTTATTTATATAATAGCTAAGGCAAGGACGAGTTTTTTCTCTTTTTGAAAAAGAGCGATTGCACGTTGGAAGTTTAAAAATTTCAATTGCTTCATCAACAATGCTCGATATGCTACTAGAACTTGTGTAGGGACCTAAATAAGTCGAGTTATCGTCAGCCATACTATTTGCGGTGCTTATTCTTGGATAATCTTCATGAGTTATTTTAATGTAATGGTAACCTTTATCGTCTTTTAAAAGTATGTTATATTTTGGCTTATACTGTTTTATAAGGCTGCATTCAAGCACTAGTGCTTCAAATTCGCTGTCAGTTAAAATATATTCGAAGTCATTTACATGCGACACCATGGTTTTAACTTTTTCGGTATGTCTGTCTTGGCTTCTAAAGTATTGAGATACTCTATTTTTTAAGGATTTAGCTTTACCTATATAAATTATGTTATTATCCTTATCTTTCATAATATAAACACCGGGATTTGAGGGCAGTTCATTAGCTTTTTTTTGCAATGTATATATTTTTTTCAAAACAATTTCCCCCCTTTAATAAAAAACACCGCCATAAGACGGTGCCTTTCAGATTTTTTTATTCGATAAACCCGGAATTAATTAAATTTACTAAACTGTCTACAGCTTCCTCTTCGTCATTTCCATCTGCAATTATTTTAATAGACACCCCGCCTACTATTCCTAAGGATAAAACTCCTAGTAAACTTTTGGCATTTGCGCGCCGTTCATCTTTTTCTATCCAAATAGATGAATTAAACTCGTTGGCTTTTTGAATGAAAAAAGTAGCAGGCCTTGCATGTAGTCCTACTTTATTTTGTACAATAATATCCTTAACATACATTTAAACCACTCCTATTTTAGTATTTATATAGTTAAAAATTATAGTTTACTTATCAAAATTTTATAGACGGATATATTATAACACAAATTGAAATTTTGTCAACAACAAATAAAAAGTTTATATATTTTTTACCATTATATTATAAATGCATTGTTGATTAGTTGTTTAATATTACAATTTTCGAGATAATGTTATGATAAAGGTTTTATTGTTACGGAGACTTATATACTTTAACTAAATACTTTTTACAGTCATTTATTTTTGTTTTGCAGTTTAGTGCTTTGTAAAAGATCCGGTCTAATCTTTTTTGTTCGTAAAAAGGATTGTTCCAATCTCCACTTTTTTATGTTTTTATGGTGACCTGAAAGTAATATCTCTGGAACAGCTTTATTTCTCCAAACTGCCGGTTTAGTGTATTGAGGATACTCTAAGAGTCCATTATAGTAGCTTTCTTCTTCAAAACATTCAGGACTTGATAAAACTCCCGGTATCATACGCATAATTGCATCAGTAAGAATTAACGCCGGAAGTTCGCCTCCAGTTACAATAAAGTCTCCAATTGAAATTTGCTCATCAATAAATTCCTCTATTAATCGTTCATCTACACCTTCATAGTGCCCACATAAAATGGCAATATTCTCTTCTTTCGCTAATTCCTTTACCTTACTTTGGTGAAGCCTTTTTCCTTGAGGGGACATGTATATAAATTTTGGCTTCTTTTTTCTCTTTTCACATATTGTTTCAAAACATTTTGCAATGGGCTCGGCTTTCATAAGCATACCCATACCGGGTCCATATACAGTGTCATCAACTCTTTTATGCTTATCATATGTATAATCCCTTATCTGGTGACACTCAACATTTACTATTCCTTTTCTTCTAGCTCTGCCTATAATACTTTCATTTAGAACTGTATTGCACATATCCGGAAATAATGTCAAAATATCAATCTGCATCATAAAATAACCCCTTAATTGGCGTAACTTTTATTATTTGATTATTTATATCTGTTTCTTTTATTACGTTATCTATAACAGGAATTAAATGTTTAATTTCATTGTCGCTAGTGATTTCGTACACATCATTAGCTCCAGTTTTAAAAACATCAGTTACAGTACCGTATATTTTTTTAGTGTCGAAATCTAAAATTTTACAACCTATTATATCCTGTATGAAATATTCATTTTCATCAAGGCATATATCTTTTCTATCGGCATAAACAACTTTGTTTTTCATCTTTTCCGCAGTTTCTATTGTATCAATGCCATCAATATGCATAATAGCAACGTTTTTGTGCGGCCGCGCAGATTTAATAATGAGTTTGTTTTTGCCCTCATTTAAATATATTTTATTGAAGGAACACAACACTTCAACACTATTACACCAAGGAGCTACTTTTAAATCACCTTTTATTCCGTGAGTGTTAACTATTTTTCCAACTTCCAAAAATCTTTTTAACAATTTTATGTCCTCCATTTAACTGCATTAAACAAAAAGGGTGTAATTTTTACACCCTTTTTTGATTAGTCTATTTCAACTGCAATTTTTAAATTATTTTTAATTGCTGCGGAACGCATTACCATACGAATAGCTTTTGCTATTCTACCTTGCTTTCCAATAACTCTTCCCATATCATCAGGTGAAACGTGAAGATGATAAACCACAATGCCTTTTTCGTTAACTTCATCAGTGTCAACGCGAACTTCATTGGGCTTTTTTACTAATCCTTTTGTTAAAACTAGTAAAAGATTCTCCAAAGGGGATTCCCTCCTGTTACTTTTTAAAGTACTTCGTGTTTCTTAAAAAGAGCCTTTACAGTATCAGTTGGCTGAGCACCATTTGCTATCCACTTTTTAGCCTTTTCAGAGTTAACTTTTACAACTACAGGATCAACTAATGGATTGTAGTAACCAATTTCCTCTATAAAGCGGCCGTCACGTGGAAAACGAGAATCTGCAACTACTATACGGTAAAAAGGTGTTTTCTTTGCACCCATACGACGTAGTCTAATTTTAACTGCCATTTTAATTCACCTCCCAATTTAATTTATTTATATTTCAACCACAAGGTTTATTGCCTTACTGGATGAATGTTAAAATTTTAATCCTCCGGGTCCACCAAGTCCTGGCAATTTTAAACCAGGAAATCTCTTTTTTAATTTGCCATTTTTTCCTGTAAATTGTTTCATTACTTTTTGCATTTGGCTAAACCTTTTTAAAAGTGAATTTACATCTTCAACTTTCATTCCAGAACCTGCGGCAATTCTTTTTTTACGAGATGCATTTATTATATCGGGGGCTTCTCTTTCTTGACTTGTCATAGATAAAACAATCGCACAAAGCCTGTCTATTTGCTTTTCATCTATGTCAAGATCACCGACTTTTTGACTTATTCCTGGAAGCTTAGAAAGTATAGACTTCATTGATCCCATCTTTTTTAGTTGTTCCATTTGAGAGAGAAGATCATTTAGGTCAAATTTGTTCTTTATGAGTTTATTTGCCATTTTTTCTGCTTTTTCATAATCAAGCTTCTTTTCCGCTTGTTCTATTAAGCTTAGCATATCACCCATACCAAGTATTCTAGACGCCATTCTGTCGGGATGGAAAGCTTCCAAATCGTCCAGCTTTTCTCCTGTTCCAATAAATTTTATTGGCTTACCTGTAACTTCTTTTACGGATAATGCGGCACCGCCTCTCGTATCACCATCGAGCTTTGTGAGAATAACTCCTGTTACGTTTAAAAGCTCATTAAAAGATTTAGCTACATTTACAGCATCTTGACCAGTCATTGAATCTACAACTAGCAATATTTCTTGTGGATTTATGTCATTCTTTATATTTTTTAATTCATCCATAAGAACTTCATCGATATGCAAACGACCGGCTGTGTCTAAAATTATAATGTCATTGCCATGATCCTTTGCATGTTTTAATGCTTCCCTTGCAATCTTAATTGGATTTTCTTTTCCCATTTCAAAACAGGGCACACAAGCCTGAGATGCAACCACTTGTAACTGCTTTATGGCTGCAGGTCTGTATACATCACAAGCAACCAAAAGAGGTCTATGCCCTTTTTTCTTTTGCATTAAAGCAAGCTTTCCAGCATGAGTTGTTTTACCGGAACCTTGAAGACCACACAACATTATTATAGTTGGGAAAGTAGATGAAGTATTTATTCTAGATTCATCTGTTCCCATTAAAGAAACCAATTCTTCATTTACTATTTTAATGACCATTTGAGCGGGAGTTAAACTTTGCATGACTTCTTCTCCAACGGCTCTATCTATAACTTTTTGTGTAAAGTCTTTCGCAACTTTATAATTTACGTCTGCTTCAAGAAGAGCAAGGCGCACTTCACGCATAGCATCTTTTACGTCTTTTTCAGACAATTTTCCTTTTGACCTAAGTTTTTTAAATGCTGATGTCAATTTTTCAGAAAGACCTTCAAAAGCCATTTTATCACTCCCTGATTATTCTTCTAAAAGAGATTTTGCATGGTTAATTATAATCGATAAAAGGTCTTGAACATTTCGATTATTATATTCCAATTCCTTTAACTTTATAGCGATGTTAACTATCATTTCAAGCTTATTTGTCATAATTTGAAATTTATTAAATAAATTAAGCTTTTCTTCCATAAAGACAAGTTGATTTTCAGCCCTTTTTATAGTGTCACGAACGCCCTGTTTTGTTATGCCTTGATTTTGAGCAATTTCAGAAAGTGACAAATCATCATTGTAATAAAGTTCAGCTGCTTCGCGTTGTTTTTCAGAAAGAATATCACCATAAAAGTCGAGAAGACTTGACACATTTAAATTTTTATGCATAAATAAAAATCAACCTTTATCTGTGAGTAAAGTTTATACCTTCACTTAATATGATAATTATATCTTATGAAGAACAATTTGTCAAGACCATTTTTATAAACCCTATTTTTTAGTGATTTATGTTGACAGATAAAATCTTTTGTAATAAAATTTTATTTGAGTTTAATTTAATAAAAAGAAAGAGCCTGTGAAAAATGAGTAAACTGACTATTAGCATTGTAACTTATAATAATGAAAAGGAAATTTTAAATGTTTTAGAAAGCATTTATAAAAATACGGTTGACTTAGATTTTGAAATTTTTGTTATAGATAATAATTCATCAGATAAAACAGTACGTCTTATTTACAACAATTATCCGAGTGTAAAAGTAATAGAACAGCCAAGTAACAATGGGTTTGGGCGTTCACATAATTATATTTTAAATAGAATACATTCCAAGTATCATGCTATTATTAATCCTGACATAACTTTTAATGGAAATATGTTAAAAAAAATGGCTGATTATATGGATGTTAATGAAGATGTCGTTTTGTTAACACCTAAGGTACTAAATCTGGATGGTACAATTCAAAGGCTGCCGAGAAGAAAGCCAACATTAAAATATTTAATAAGCGGAAGGCTTGAACGTTATAGCAAAAGGTTTAAAGAAATACGAGATGAATACACTATGACCGGGGTGGATTTTAAAGAACCAGTCGAGGTGGATTTTTGTACTGGCTGTTTTATGTTCATAAGAACCGAGGTTTTAAAAAATTTAAATGGATTTGATGATAGCTTTTTCATGTATTTTGAAGATGTAGATTTAACCAAAAGAGCAAAAAAATATGGAAAAACTATAATTTACCCTGATGCTAAAGTATACCATAGCTGGAGCAGAGAGAGCTTTCAAAAAGTTAAATGTTTTTTTATACATGTTTCATCTATGTTCAAGTATTTTTATAAATGGAGGTAATTTATTTTTATGAAAGGCATTATTTTAGCAGGTGGAGCTGGAACAAGACTTTATCCATCTACAATATCAGTATCAAAGCAAATTTTAACTGTGTATGACAAACCGATGATCTATTACCCACTTTCGACGCTTATGTTGGCAGGTATAAAGGACGTTTTAATCATTTCCACGCCAAGAGACTTACCCTTTTATGAATCGCTTTTTGGCAGTGGTGAAGACCTCGGGATGCATTTTGAATATGCGATTCAAGAAAAGCCAAGAGGGCTTGCAGAGGCATTTATTTTAGGCGCAAATTTCATTGGAAACGACAACGTTTGCCTCGTTTTGGGAGATAATATTTTTTATGGGTATGGCTTTTCAGAAAGACTTGAAAATGCATCGCAAAGGAAGGAAGGCGCCACAATTTTTGGGTACCATGTAAGTAATCCAACGGAATTTGGTGTGGTTGAATTTGATGAAAATTGGAATGTTTTATCTATAGAGGAAAAACCGCAAATGCCAAAATCAAGTTATGCTGTGCCAGGCTTATATTTTTATGATAGTAATGTTGTTGAGATTGCAAAGAATGTGAAACCTTCTGCAAGGGGAGAACTTGAGATAACCTCAATAAATAATGAATATCTAAAAAGAAAGCAATTAAAAGTGGAGCTTTTTGGAAGAGGGATGGCATGGCTCGACACAGGAACACATAGGTCGATGCTTGCAGCAGCAAATTTTGTTGAGGCAGTTCAAACAAGGCAAGGACTATATGTTTCTTGTATTGAGGAGATAGCTTATAGAAAGGGTTTTATAGGTAGAGAAAAGTTGTTGCGCTTTGCCGATAAATTAAAAAAAACGGAGTATGGCCAGTATTTATATAAGGTAGCAGAAGATAATTGATGGTGGGGTGCAATTATGAAAATTTTAGTAAGTGGAGCAAATGGTCAGCTTGGGAATGAACTAATTAGCATACTAAAAAACGGCAAAAGTGAAATAGGAAATATTGGTTCTTCCTATGTAAATTGTGAGATAATAGCTGCGGATATAGGCACTTTTGATATAACAAACCAGGCAATGATTGAAAATTTTCTTACTTCTCATAAACCGGACGTTATTATTAACTGCGCAGCGATGACAAATGTTGACGGTTGTGAAACAAATGAAAAAACAGCAATGAAAGTAAATGCATTAGGGCCTAGAAATTTGGCAATTGCATGTAATAATGCAGGTATAAAACTTGTGCATATTTCAACGGATTACGTATTTGATGGAGCTGCCAAAGTTCCCTATAGAGAATGGGATTTATGTAATCCACAGAGTATATATGGAAAATCTAAGTATATGGGTGAAGAATTTGTAAGGCAGCTTTGTAAAAAGTATTTTATTATTAGAACCGCTTGGCTATATGGTTATGTAGGAAAAAATTTTGTTAAAACGATGTTGAAACTTGGCAATGAAAAAAGTGAAATTAAGGTTGTTAATGATCAACTTGGAAATCCAACTAATGCAAATGATTTGGCTTATCACATTTTAAAAATAGCAGAAACAGAAAATTATGGGACCTATCATTGTACAGGTGTTGGTGAAGTTTCGTGGTGCACTTTTGCAAAAAAAATAATGGAATACGCAAAACTCTCTTGTAAGGTAATTCCTTGCACAACAGAAGAATTTCCAACACCTGCAAAACGTCCGGCCTTTTCATCTCTTGATAATTTAATGTTAAAAAGTACGGTTGGAGATGAAATGAGACCGTGGGACGAAGCTTTAGAAATGTATATTAAAAACTTGGAGGGCTAGAATTGAAAACGTATTTGGTTACTGGTGGAGCCGGATTTATTGGCTCGAATTTTGTGCATTACATGCTAAAAAAATATGACGATATTAAAATAATTAATGTTGATAGCTTAACTTATGCAGGTAATCTTGAAAATTTAAAATGTGTAGAGAAAAATGAAAATTATTCTTTTATTCACGCAGATATATGCGACAAAGAAGCCATAACTAAAATTTTTGAAAAAAATAATGTGGATTATGTTGTAAATTTTGCGGCTGAAAGTCATGTAGATAGAAGCATAAAGATGCCAGAGGTTTTTGTAAACACCAATGTTAAGGGGACTGTAAATCTTTTGAATATAGCAAAGGAGTTTTGGACTGTTGGTGATGATAAATATAAAAAAGGGTGTAAATTTCTACAAGTTTCTACAGATGAAGTTTATGGATCACTTGGCAAAGACGGCTATTTTATGGAAACAACTCCGCTTAATCCTCACAGTCCCTACTCTGCAAGCAAGGCTTCTGCGGATATGCTTGTAAAAGCATATTTTGATACATTTAAGTTTCCTATAAATATAACTCGTTGTTCAAATAACTATGGTCCATATCAGTTCCCTGAAAAGTTAATTCCGCTCATTATTAACAATGCTTTAAACCACAAAGATCTACCTGTATATGGGGATGGACTTAATATTAGAGATTGGCTTTTTGTTGAGGATCATTGCAAGGCGATAGATATGGTTATAAATGATGGCGTTTTGGGCGAAGTATATAACGTCGGTGGGCATAATGAGAGAACCAACATAACCATTGTTAAAACAATAATTGAATACATTAATGAAAATGTTGATAGCTCGGTGAACGAATCTTTAATAAAGTATGTTGAGGACAGAAAGGGTCATGACAAGCGCTATGGGATAGATCCTGAAAAGATAAAAAGAGATTTAGGATGGTATCCGGAGACACCATTCGAGGTTGGAATAAAGAAAACTATTAAGTGGTATCTTGATAATAAGGAATGGATGAAAAATGTAACTAGCGGTCAATATCAAGAGTATTATGATAAAATGTACGGTGATAAATGATGTTTAAAATATCTGTAGCAATGGCTGTATATAATGGAGAAAAGTATATTGAAAAACAACTTATCTCAATTTTAAATCAGACAAGGCTGCCGGATGAAGTTATTATATGTGACGATTGTTCAAAAGATAAAACGGTTGATATTGTTAAAAATTTTATAGATAGACATAGTTTATCAAATTGGAAACTTTATATCAACAAAAGAAATGTTGGTTTTTCTAGAAACTTTTATGATTCCATAAAAAAAACAACTGGGGATATAATTTTTCTTTGCGATCAAGACGATGTTTGGCATGAAGATAAAATAAAAAAAATGGAGAAGATTTTTGTTGCAAATAAGAAAATTAAGGCCTTGGTTTCATCTTTTAACTTAATAAATGAGAATGGAATGGGTATAAATATAAAATTGAGCAATAAAAAGTCAAATAACAATATTATAAAATACAAGGTAAAAAGCAAATTAGAAAAGGTTTCAAAAGATACAATATTTTTGTATAATATTTCTCCTGGTTGCACGATGGCATTTACGAAAGATATAAAAGATATTTATTTGAAAAATACAGATTGTAATTGCATTCACGATTGGGAAATAAGTATGGTAGCTGCTTTGTTTGATGGACTTTATTATTTAGATTTACCGCTTATGGATTATAGAATACATTCGAATAATGCAGTAGGTCTAGGTGGAATACTTGAAAACTCCGGGAGGAAAAAGGCATTAAATAGAGAATATAGAGAAAAAAATGCCGAGAGAGTTTACATGTATTTGTCAGCATTCAAAAAATGTTATAATAGATATATTCAGGATTTAAAAATAGATAGGCACATAAAGTTCACCAAAGAAAGGCTTAGGGCTTTAAAGAGCAGAAATTTATTTAGGGTTTTATGTTTATACAGATATTTTAATAGTTACAAAAAAAGTGTTACTTTTAAAGGTAGAATGGCAGATATAATTTGCATTTTAAAATAAGGTGGTATATTAAATGTCAAAGTTTAATTTTATAAGGACAGATATTGATGGGATGTATATAATTGAACCCACTGTTTATGGGGACAATCGTGGGTACTTTATGGAAACTTATAATTATGAAGAGTTTAAAGAAGCTGGCCTTGATATGGTTTTTGTTCAAGACAATCAATCAAAATCAAAGAAGGGTGTTTTGCGTGGACTTCATTTTCAAACAAAACATCCGCAAGGGAAATTAGTTAGAGTAATAAAGGGAAAGGTTTTTGATGTAGGAGTAGACTTAAGGCCAGGAAGCAAAACATTTGGAAAATGGGTTGGGGAAGTTTTAAGCGATGAGAATAAACGTCAACTTTATATCCCTGAGGGTTTTGCACATGGATTTATAGTTTTGTCAGATGAGGCTGAGTTTGTTTATAAGTGTACAGCTTTTTATGATCCTCAAAATGAGGGTGGAATTATTTGGAATGACGGAGACATAGGTATAAAATGGCCTATCGACTCAAGTATGGAAATTCTTTTATCAGATAAAGATAAAATTCAACAAACGTTCAAGGAATATGTTGATTCAATGGGAAAGATATAATGAGTATTTCAGTTGCAATGGCGGTTTATAATGGTGAAAAACATGTTGAAGCTCAAGTTAACTCTATTTTGGATCAATTAAAAGATGGCGATGAAATAGTAATTTCATATGATGAGAGTACTGATAACACATATAAAATTATTTTAGACTTACAGAAAAAAAATAATTGCATAAAAATTTTAAAGGGGCCCCAAAAAGGTGTAATAAAAAATTTTGAAAATGCAATTTTAAATTGTAAAAATCAGTATATTTTTTTATGTGATCAGGATGATATTTGGTTTAGCAATAAGGTAGAGGATGTTTTAAAAGAGTTTCAATATACTAAAGCAGATTTAGTTATTCATGATGCCTTAATAACTGATGCAAAACTGCGCGTAATTAAAGAATCTTTTTTTACAACTCAAAAGTGTAAGCCGGGATTTTTACGCAATATAATAAAAAATTCCTATATTGGTTGCTGCATGGCGTTTAATCAAGAATTAAAGTCAAAAGTACTTCCGTTTCCGGAGTCTATCCCCATGCATGATCAGTGGATTGGTATAATTGCAGAATTGAAAGGTAAAGTGAGTTTTTTAAAAATACCGTTGATGTATTATCGAAGACATAACAGAAATGTAACTTCAATTAAACATTCTGATATTATATCAATGATAAGGTATCGTATAGGGCTTGTAAAGGCAATTGTAAAAAACGCTTAAGCAGGAGTTGTTTGTATGCAAAGGGAAAGTTTTAAGCTGCTAATTTCTTCTCATTGTAGCATATTTGCTTCTATTATAGGAGCTACAGCATTTTTAGTGGCTTTTTTATTAAATGTAGGGTATTGTACTTTTTCTTCTTTTATAATGATTTTGAGTGGGATATTTTTGTATGTAATTTTTGTAAGGAAGAATAAAGATATTTTTAATAATCAAGCAATTTTTTCTGGTGTTTGGTTTTGCTCAATTGGTCTTGCTTTGTTAAGGCTAAACTTGAATCAAGTGCCATGGGAGAAAAAAACTTGGGCTTGTTTATTTATTGCGTATGTAGCATTTTTGTTTGGATATAGTATTTTAAATACGAGGAAAAATCATTATATAAGTTCAGTTAATGAAATAAAACAACCATCATTTTTTTTACTTATAATCTTAAACTTTATCGTTGCAGTTATAGCTTTTATATCTGAAGTTGTAATTTTAGGCTATATTCCTGCTTTTTCGAATGACCAAACAGCATATGTTGCATTTTATGTAAGGGGAGTTCACTATTTTACAGTTAGTATAATACTTTTTGTACCTCTGTGTATTTTATATTTAAAAAAGTTTGCAAGTATGACTTCAAAACTTAAAATAATTTTACTTGCACTTTGTTCTGTTATTGCGTTTGCAATTCCGGTGCTTATTGTGTCAAGGCAGATAGCACTTTTGCAGATAGTTTTATGCATTTTTGCGCTATATTATAATGAGAATAAAGCGACACGTAAAAATTTTTTAGCGATTGCTGTGGTTATAGCAATTGGGCTATCAAATTGGGTTATAATATCAAATCTTAGAAATCAAAATAATGAGTATTTAAGGGAGGTCTTTGACGCACCGTCTGTGACACAAGAAGCCCCTCTTGAAAAGGAAGAAGAAAAAGAGTCTGAAGCATCATTTTCAAACAATGTGGCAGAGTGGCCAATGTGCATTTATCACCCATATATGTACATTAGCTTTAACTTTGACAATTTCAATTATTCTGTATCGAGAATAGACCGCTGTGCCAAAGGAATATATTCATTACATCCGATTGTTCACATGTCGCCGCTTATAAGGTTATACAATGAATATCCAATGTATGTTTATAATAAAATATATAATACTTTTCCGATTATTTACCCGCCATATTACGATTTTGGAATTATAGGGATAGTCATATACATGGTTTTGATAGGTTTGCTTGCAAGGTTTTCTGCTATGTGGGATAAAAAAGACCCATTTTTACAGATGGTAAGTTACCTGATAAAGTTTGCATTGATGTTCAGTTTCTTTGCATCATTTTTTGCGAACACAGCATTTTTATTTTACATTGTGCTTTTGTTGATCATGGCATTTGCGAATAATTGGTTTAACAAGTTACAAACGCATAAAAAATAAAGACCGCAATTAATTGCGGTCTTTTGGTTTTATAATAACCCCTTGTTGGTCTGAAATACTAGAAGCTACCGGCTTAAAAAGCCCGCAAACTTTGCTGCACTGTAGCAAGGTTTTAAGTTTGCCACTCCTTTTGCAGCTACCGCAGTAGGTTGCTTCATACTCACCATTAACTTTTATGTAATGTTGTATGTAGTATTTGCAGTTTCCGCATTCAAGCTTGTCCATTTCATCACCCTCTTTTCTTATTTTATAATACATTATATTACAATAAAATACAATATAAACTTTGAATATGTATTACTTTGTATAATAAAATAATACTAAGGTGATGCTATATGGGAATAGAGAAAAGAGTTTATAGTTTTAGACTAAGTGAACAGATGGTTGAGGAATTACAAAAACATGCAGAAAATGAAAATAGAAGTTTATCCAATTTAGTTGAAACTATTTTAAAGAATTATTTAAAAAGAAAAAATAAAAATGAGGACAACAATGAACAAAAATAAAGCTGGACATAGAATTAGGGTTGCTAGAACTATGCAAAAGCCACGAATGAGGCAAGATGATTTAGTTGCAAAGTTACAGATTGCTGGATTAAATATTTCTAAAAATACACTGTCACGAATAGAGCTAGGTGACCGTTATGTTACAGATTTGGAACTAATAGCATTTGCAAAAGTTCTCAATGTAACAACTTCGTGGCTTTTAGAAGAAACTAATGACCCTCAACAAAGGTAAATGATGTGAATTGATTTGTTGTATTTATTTTAGCATGATATTTCATGCATGTCAACATATATTATTCTTTTAATGGTAAATTCTAAGGTATATACAAGTACTTTAGGAGTGACGCTATGCAAAATGGTGATATTTTAAAAGAATTACGAAAAGATAAAAACGTTTCTCAAAAGCAAATTGCTGAAAGACTTAAAACATCTAGGCAATATTATTCAGACTATGAATGTGAAAAATATGAACTTCCTCTTCACCATTTAGAAACGCTTGCCGACTTTTTTGATGTATCTACTGATTATTTGCTCGGTAGAACCGATAACCCAAACCCTTACCCTAAAAGACAATAAATATCCCAACATAACACGTTGGGATATTTACTTTTAAGCTTTTGTTATTCTCAGTCGGAACATCTTACGTTTTAATTCCTGCCAATTAAACGGGTAGATAGGATAGATATAGCTTTTTCCAGAAATTGTCTTGTTTGTTGCAAGCAAAAGAACAATTAATATTAGGCCTGCTATATAACCCCACAAATTAAATATAAATGTTAATGTTAATAGCATTATACGAAGAAATTTTAGGGTATATCCCAGTTCAAAGTTGGGCTGTGAGTAGTTTGCCATAAACACAAAGGCCATATAAAGCAGCGCTTCTGTTGAGAACCAACCAGTTTCAACTGCGAATTCGCTTAAAACAATTGCCCCTATAATGCTAAGAGATGTATTTATGAAGCTGGGTGTATTGAGTGAGGCCAGGCGCATGCCGTCTATTATGATTTCAAGCAAGATGAGCTGCCAAAATATACTTATGTTTGATGGTTGAGACAGTTCTAAAAATTTAAGCCATTCTGGAATGAAGCTTGGGTTTTGAAGTAATAGCAGCCAAGTTGGTGTTAAAAGCAGTGTTGCTAATGTTATTAAGTATCTTGATAGTCTTAAATACGTTCCGGTGAATGGAGGAAAATAATAGTCATCAGCTTCGTCTAGTAAGTCAAATATAGATGTGGGTAATATAAGTGCCGACGGAGCATTATCAACCATTATTGCAATGTTACCTTCTAAAATCGCAGCTGCAGTACTATCAGGTCTTTCGCTGTGTTTAACCTTTGGAAAAGGGTTGTACCATTTATATTTATATATGGTTTCGACTAAGGACTGTTGATTCATGGTAAGGGAGTTAATTTTAGCATTTTTAAGGCTATCGGTTAATTTCTTTAAAAGTTGTTTATCCACTTTGTTCTCCATGTAGCAAAGAGCTACATCAGTTTTGGAAACAGAACCGACACAAAAGACCTTAATAGTTAAAAGAGGGTCGCGAATTCTTCTTCGTACCAGTGCAGTGTTACTTATAAGCGTTTCTACAAATCCATCTCTGGATCCTTGCAGAACTTTATCTTTTACAGGATCTTCTGTTTCTCTTTGCGGATATGTCCTACTATCGATAATTACAGCTTTGTCAAAGCCATCAACAATTAGGGCCAACATACCAGACATAACACAAAATATAATTTTATTTATATCATCAGTTGTTTCAACTTCAACATATGGAACACAGTTTTTTGTAAATTCTTCTGCACTTTGCATATATTCTTCTTTATCTATTGAAAAAAAGAATTCCATTATTTTTTCAAGGATATCATCTTTAGCAAATCCGTCAATAAAAATCATATTTGCTTTTCTAGACTTTATTTTTATGTCTCTGCAAAGCAAATCAAAGCTTTCATCTATTCTCAAAGCTCTTTTAGTTTTTTCTATATTAGATTTATAATCTTTTGTAAGTTTCATAATTTCACCTCATTTAAATATATTTGGCAAATCTGAGGCTATTTATGCTAAACCTTTTAAGAGAAAAAAAGCCTAGTTACAAAAACAGCAATAAAAAAACCGCATATGTCAGCAATCAAAGCAGCAGGAATTGCATGTCTCGTGTTTTTTATGCCTACGGCACCAAAATATACGGCTATTGCGTAAAAGGTGGTTTCGGTAGAGCCCATTATAACCGAAGCTAAGCGTCCAGGAAAGCTATCCGGGCCGACGCTTTTAAATATGGAGTCAATAATGGCAAGGGATCCGCTGCCGGAAATTGGGCGTAAAAATATAAGCGGGACTACTTCTCCTGGAATACCGAAGCATTCTGTCAGCGGGCGTATAAAATTGGTAAACATATCAAGTGCACCAGAAGCTTTGATCATTGAAACGGCAACAATTAGTCCTATCAAGGCAGGTGCAATAGACACTGTTGAAGTAAGGCCATTTTTTGCACCTTCTGTAAATTTTTCGAATAAGGGAACTCTTTTAAAAAAACCTAATGATATAATAAACAGAACGACTATAGGAACTATGTAAAAACTAAAGTTTTTCAATTTTATCGCCTCGATTTTGCAGTAATTTTGCTGAGACAATGCCAATAAGAAGAGAACAAAATGAGCTTATCCAAACGGCAGGCATTACATCAAAAGGAGAAACTGCACCGTGTTTTTGTCTTAAGATTGACATCATTGTAGGTATAAGCTGAATAGATGCTGTGTTTATTATAACAAACATTATCATACTATTGTTTGCTGTCCCTGGAGTAGAATTTAATTTATTCATTTCTTTCATAGCTGCAATTCCCATTGGAGTAGCGGCGTTGCCAAGACCTAAAAAATTTGCGGTTATATTCATGCAAATAGCTTTTATTGCAGAACTGCTTTCTTTATAATCAGAAAATAAAAACTTCATTACAGGATTAAGGAAAGTAGCTAATTTATTTGTAAGGCCGCTGCAATCCGCAATTTGCATAAGACCAGTCCACAAACACATCATTCCGCACATTGAGATTAAAAGTTCTACAGCTTCTCCAGCGCCATTTAAAACTGCCTTTGAAACTTGCTCAATATTACCAGTTGTTACTCCACAAATAACACTTATTATTATCATTGCACCCCAAATATAATTTAACATAACCTCACCTACTTGTTTTAGATAAGCTATTATATTCTAATAAGGTATAAAAATATGACAGGTTAAAGGGTAGTAAAAAAAGTCATATAAACTATTTCAGCAGTTTATATGACTTTTGATAATATTATTTATAAGATGAGGACGGGAGATTTTCAGAATAAACCTCAACATTGTCTTTATAATATACTCTTTGAGTTTTAACATTTGTGTGCCCTGAAGAGCTGTAAACTGAGGATTTGACCTGGATTCGGTCGTACTTAGAGCTGGGCGGGCCGTAAATTTTACAATTAAGGTTATTGCCGGACATTGTGGCGCTAATATAGACCGGCATGCCCAAGTCATTTTTAAACTTTAAATCAAGGTTTCCATAGTCGATAGAAGAGTCTTCCCCATAAGGGACATATGAAGATTTATATCTATGATTATGTCGTTCTAAGATTGTCATGTTTGCACGAATTGCAGCACCATACACAGTTGTTGCTGCCTGGCAAATGCCTCCACCGTATGACATAACTATTTTGCCATTTAAAATAGCGGCGGCCGGTAAAAAACCTCTACTAGGCTGATTTGAATCTCCGACTATTTCATTAAAGGAGAATGTTTCACCAGAATTTAAAACAGTACCATTTATAAATTTCATAGAAAGTCTCATATTGTTGTTTCCATTTGAGTTATTGGTTGAGATAGTGCTAAACTCGCTTATTAAAACCGTATTCTTTTTTATATCTTCAATAGAGGAAGTGTTTTTTACTAAGTGGCGTTCTATTTCAATTCTACCGGCATGAGATTTTTCCAAAATTTCCTTTATTTTTTTTGTTAACTCCTCTTTGTCAATTTCCATCCCATCATGGCCTTCTTCATATGTGAATATGGTACTAGACTGAGGGGAAAATGTAAGTACGTGTGCATCTACTTTTTTATCATCGAGTATTGATGAGGAATATTCAACGGCATTATTTATTGAATCATCTGAAAACTTTAATGGGGCATCAACGTTTTCATGTTTAAATGGCAAGGCCTTAATTTTTAAGTATCTAGAAAAGGTGTTACCTTCTCTTCCTATTGAATAAGCATAGTCTATGGCTTCATTAATTTTATTTTTTTCGTATTCAAAATTATCAGCAGTGAGATTAACACTTCTTTCATTGCAGCAGACTAAAATATCAATATCATTTTTTGTAGCTTTTACACTTTCGTAAAGGCAAGCTCGAGCATCTTCAAGGCTTTTACCCGATAAATCAACATTATTAACACTTATACCAGTATAAAAGCGGTCTGTATTCAAAGTTCTATTTAAGTCTTCAGAATATGAGTTGTGTATGGGCTTTAAAAATATTAAAAATAGTAATATAAGTAAGAGCACCGTAGAAAGGAATACAAATATCTTTTTATGCTTAATTTTAGAAAGCAAATTTTTTATATTCAAAAAACTCCTCCTAATTCATAGGTATTTGCAATAAAAAAACGATATATATATATTATAAAATGTGCATATAGTAAAAGTCAAGACTTAAAGTTATTATAATAATTTTATGCTTATTTTTATAAGGTTATGCTTTAAAAGAATGAAAAAAATCCCCCCAAATGCTAAATTTTTTGGGGGATACATGTTTATTAATTTATTTTATCAGCACTAACTATTTCTTTTAGTGAGGTTGTAAGACCTGCTAACGACTGAATTTCAGATGGAATAATTATTTTTGTAGCTTTACCATCGGCTGCCTTTGAAAATGCTTCCAAACTTTTAAGTGCAATTACTTTATCCGTAGGACAAGCTTCATTTAACATTTTTAAGCTGTCAGCAAAAGCCTTTTGAACAGATAATATAGCTTCAGCTTCACCTTGTGCTTCTCTAATTTTAGTTTCTTTAACAGCATCTGCTTTTAAAATAGCTGACTCTTTTAGGCCTTCTGCCACTAAGACCTCACTTCTTTTTGCACCCTCGGCATCAAGAATTTTAGCACGGCGTTCACGTTCAGCTTTCATTTGTTTCTCCATTGCATCTTGGATTTCCCTTGGAGGCAAAATATTCTTTAATTCAACACGGTTTACTTTTATTCCCCAAGCATCGGTTGCTTCATCCAGAATAACACGTATTTTAGTATTAATAACGTCACGCGATGTCAATGTGTGATCAAGCTCAAGATCTCCGATTATGTTTCTTAAAGTTGTGGCGGTTAAGTTTTCTATGGCAGAAATAGGGCGTTCCACACCATAAGTGTAAAGTTTAGGATCCGTTATTTGAAAATACACAACTGTGTCTATTTGCATAGTAACATTATCTTTTGTAATAACCGGCTGAGGAGGAAAATCTACGACTTGCTCTTTTAAGGAAACTTTTCTTGCTATTCTATCTATAAAAGGGATTTTTACATGTAGACCAGTGCTCCATGTTGCAAAGTAAGCACCCAATCTTTCAACCACATAAGCATTTGCTTGTGGAACAATTTTTATATTTGTAACAATTATTAAAAGGATTAAAAAAAACAGTATTGCTAAAGTTACGACGAAACCCATAAATATCTCTCCTTTAAGAATCTTCTTTAACGCAGCACTTTACACCATTTATGTTTTCTACAATTACACTTTTGCCAGCTTCTATAACAGAGCCGTCAGATGATTTGGCTGCCCAAATTGATCCATTTACATTAATTTGTCCAGTACCTTTGTCGTTGTTTATTTCAATTAAAACAAAAGCTCTTTTACCAATTATTCTACCAAGGTTAGTATCTTCTTTTTGAAAGTGAAGAACTTTTTTTAGAAGGGGTCTTGTTAAAAAAAGGGAAATGAATGATACTAAGATAAATATCATTACCTGAATTAAGACAGATTCGGTAAAAGCACTAGTAATAAGTGCGGCAACCGCGCCAAGACCGAACCATATGGAAACAAGTTGGGCTGTAAAGGCTTCTGCTAAACATAGCACAATTATTGTGGTAATCCACACATAGGACATTATTACCATATATATTTTCCTTCCCCGATGAAATATAGTGTAAAGCAATATCACTCTCCTGTATTCAAAATAATAAATTTGTTATTCTCAATTATTTGTATTTTAACATTTTTTCTTTACTTTTACAATAATATTATGCAAAGGATAAAAAATTTATTTTATAATATTAATTGGCATTTTGACTGGTTTAGTGATAAAATAAATATACAAACTTTCAAAAAATAAAAAGAGGCGTATATTAATGGAAAAATTATGGGGTGCAACCCTTGAAGTTGATGTTAATAATTTTAAATATAATGTTAACTCAATAAAAAAGTATGTAGGCAAAAATGTTGACATTATGCCAATTATAAAGGATAATGCTTATGGTACAAAAATAAATGAAAGAATAGACGTTTTAAAAGATTTAGGCATAAAAATAGTTGGGGTAGCAATAGTTGATGAAGCTGTTTATTTGAGAAATATTGGTTATGAGGGCGAAATTTTAATTTTAAATCAAATATCCGAGGAAGAAATACCGGCACTAGTTAATTATAACATTATTGCAGGAATTGGCTCCATAGATTTTTTAAAAAAAATAGGAAAACACAATGGAACATTTAAAGTCCACATGGAGATAGGAACAGGAATGGGGAGAACCGGAATTAGACCTTGCAGAACTCTTGAATATATTAAAGAGGCAAGGAAACAAGGGAATATTAGAATTGATGGAATTTACACCCATTTTTCATGTAGTGACTGCGATAAAGAATATACCCAGAGTCAAATTGAATCTTTTAAAATGGCAATTGATATTGCCAAAGAAAATATAAAGGAGCTTAGGTATATACATTGCTGCAATTCTGCCGGAATTGTAAACTTTAAAGATGTTCATTTTAATTTGGTAAGGCCAGGCCTTATTTTGCATGGATACTATCCTTCGGCTGATTTAAGAGACAAAATAAGTTTAAAACCTTGTACAAAATTAAAATCAAGAATTTCCTTTATAAAAAAGGTTGCTCCCGGAACCAGTATTAGTTATGGCAGAAGGTTTATAACTAAAAGAGATACTATTGTTGCTACAGTTCCTCTCGGGTATGCAGACGGCGTTAGACGCAGCCTATCTAATAGGGGAAGCGTAGCTATAAATGGGAAAAAGGCACCTATCGTTGGTTCAGTTTGTATGGACAGTTTTATGATAGATGTGACAGATATCCCAAATGTAAAGGTGGGAGACAATGTATACATTTGGGACAATGAAAATATAACTTTAGAAGATGTTGCCGAGCTCTATGGAACAATTACATATGAGGTGCTTTCAACAATATCGGATAGGGTTGTTAGAAAATATATTGAAAATTAAAGTGCAAAGTTAAAGGAGGTTTTAATATGATAATTTTACATGCAGCTTTAAAGAAGGAGTGGGAGAATCTTACATGCGAGGAGGCATATGAGCCAGTTCAATTTGAATCTTTAAAGAAGGACGGGTTTATTCATTGTGCCAAGATAGAAAATATAGTGGATGTAGCAAATGATAATCTTGTCGGCATAAAAGAAAAAATGCTCATTTTGTGCATTGACACTGATAAGATAAACTCCGAAGTAAAGTGGGAAAAAAGGGGAAGTAAGGGAATAAAATTTCCCCATGTTTATGGGCCTATTAATTTAGACGCAGTTGTAGATGTTATTAACTTTACGAAAGATAAAAACGGTATGTTTTTTTACCCTGATGAGATATTAAAATACGTTAAGTATGAAAAGTCATGTGGAGCTATAATTTTTCATAATTTTTATGGTGAAAACAAAACTTTATTAATTAATCATGTTCATGGAAGTCACTGGGCTTTTCCAAAAGGCCATGCAGAGGAGGGAGAGACGGAAATACAGACTGCATCTCGTGAAGTATTTGAAGAAACAGGTTTAAAGGCTTGCATCGATACGAATTTTAGGCATACAATAAGATATTCCCCTAAAGAGGGGGTAATTAAGGATGTGATTTACTTTATTGGATCGGTAGATAATGCAGTTGCCAATCGTCAAGTAGAGGAAGTAAATAGCATAAAATGGTGCACGATAGATGAGGCAAAAAAACTTATTACATTTAAGAACAACTTGATTGCATTTGATGCCGCGGTGGATTACATAGACGGCAAAAATTTTTGGAAATTGCTAGATGATCTTATTTTAGAGTCTAAGTTAATTATTGACAGACCTAAAGGAAGCTGTCATCCTAATTTTAAACAGGCGATTTATCCACTTGATTATGGTTATTTGGATGATACTTCATCAATGGACAATCAGGGAATAGACGTTTTTGTTGGAAGTTCTGATAACAAAAGAGTAACAGGTGTTTTATGCACAGTTGACATGATGAAACGTGACTCAGAAATCAAAATTCTACTTGGGTGCACAGAAGAGGAGTCTCGTATAGCTCATGAATTTTTGAATGTAACTGACTTTATGAAAAATATATGGATAAAAAGGTGATGATTTTGAGAGAACAAAAATTATATTTGAATAATAGTTTTAAAAAGATAGATAAAGAAAAATGGCCAAGAGCATATTACTATGACTATTTTATGAATTCTATGAGATGTAGGTTTGGAATGACAGCAAACATAGATATTACTAATTTTTTAAAAGCTATCAAGAGTAATAATCTTAGATTTTACCCCACAATAACGTATGCTGTTTCAAATATTATAAATAAATTTGAGGAGTTTCGTGCGTTTATTGACAAAAATGGGGAGATTATCATTTGGGATGTTTTAAATGTTAGGTATCCAATGTTTAATTCTAAAGATGAAACTGTAACAAGCATTTGGCTTGAATATTGCGAGAACTTTAAAGAATTTTACGATAAAGCTTTGCTTGATATTGAAAAGTATAGCGGAGAAAAAAGTATGTATGCAAAACCCAATTTTCCGCCTAATTTTTATGATATTACTTCGATTCCGTGGGTTAGCTTTACAGATTTCCAAATTGATATGTATGGAACTGACGGAACGTGGCTGATGCCATTCGTTGCGGTTGGAAAGTTTTTTGAGCAAGATGGAAGGACTCTTTTGCCTGTACATATAAAAGTACATCATGCAACTTGTGATGGCTACTATGTAGGAAAATTTTATAGTGAGTTACAAAAATTAGTTAATAATACAGACTCGTGGCTAAAAATTTAATAATATAAAAAGGAGACAGTTGTTGTGAATTTAGATAATAAATGCAGAGAAATAAGAAAGCTAATACTTAAAGAGATAGGAACCTTGGGCGTGGGGCATATAGGCGGCTCACTTTCAATGGTAGAACTTTTAGTTGTTTTATACGAAAAACATATGAAAATAGACCCTAAAAATCCTAAGATGGAAGGACGAGATAGACTGATAGTTTCTAAAGGGCATAGTGGTCCTGCAGTATATGCTGTACTTGCAGATAAGGGCTACTTTGACAAAGACTGGCTTTTAACTTTGAATAAGCCGGGAACAAATTTGCCGAGTCACTGTGATATGAACAGGACTCCAGGTGTGGATATGACGACAGGCTCTTTAGGGCAAGGCTTTTCGTGTGCAATGGGTATTGCGAAAGCTTCTAAAATAAGGAATGATGAGGCAACTATATATACAGTTATTGGCGATGGTGAAACTCAGGAAGGTCAAATTTGGGAGGCCGCAATGTTTGCGGCTCAGCATAAATTAGATAATTTAATTGCTTTTACGGATTACAATAAGCTTCAACTAGATGGTTACGTGTCTGATATATGTGATATTGCACCCCTAGATGAGAAGTGGCGTGCATTTGGGTGGAATGTAATAGTTGTAAGTGATGGCCATAATTGTGAAGAAATTGATGCTGCGATTACCATGGCAAAACTTGCAGATAAACCAACAATGATAATTTTAAACACGGTAAAGGGTAAAGGAGTTACGTTTGCACAGAATGCAGGAATAGAAAATCATAGTATGCCGATAAGCCCTGAAATGATGAAACAAGGATTAGATGAGCTAGGAGGAAACAACTAATGGAAATGAGAAAAGTTTTAGCATGTGAATTGGAAAATTTAATGGAACAAAATGAAAATATTGCTTTAATAGATACCGACCTTTCAAAGCCAAACGGTCTGGCATCCTTAAGGAAAAAGTTTCCTGACAGGGCTATGGACATAGGAATAGCAGAACAGAATATGGCATCAATAGCGGCAGGAATGAGCAGCTATGGATTTATACCATTTATTTCAACGTTTACACCTTTTGCCACAAGAAGAATCTGTGATCAAATAGCAATTTCATGTGTGTATGCAAAACAAAATGTTAAAATAATAGGTTCAGATCCAGGAATAAGTGCAGAGTTCAATGGCGGCACTCACATGAGCTTTGAGGATATAGGTGTTCTTAGAAGTATACCCAATATTGTAATATTTGAACCAGTTGACAATATTCAACTAAAGAAAGCACTGCCACAAATAGTTGACTATAAGGGTGTTGTTTATATAAGAATGTTTAGAAAAGAGATTCCCGATGTTTTTGACGAAAATTATGAATTTGATTTATTTAAGGCGTCTAAAATACAAGATGGTAAAGATATATCAATATTTTGTTCGGGCATTATGGTTCAAGAGACGCTTAAAGCTAATGAAATTTTAAAAGAAAAGGGAATCAATGCCGACATAATTAACATACATACAATTAAGCCTCTGGACAAAGTTTCTATTGTGGAATCAGCAAAAAAGACGGGTGCTGTTTTAACTGTAGAGAACCATAATTTAATAGGAGGACTAAAGTCTGCTGTTTCCGAAGTTTTAATTGAAGAATTACCTGTACCTCTTAGGTCTATAGGCATTAATGATGTTTTTGGACAGGTTGGAAAAATGCCTTACTTAAAAGAGGTTTATAAAATGAGAGCAGAAGACATAGTAGATAAAGCTATAGAGGTTATTTCTTTAAAAAAATAAAATTATGTATTATATAGTACCACTATGGAAAACTATTTCATGGAGGTGCTATATAATGAAGAATAAAAATTTAAAATTTATAAATGAACAAGTTCCGCCAGGCAAGACGGATAGACCGGATGAAGAAGACTCAGACAGTAAAGTGTCTGATGAGCCAACCAGCAAAAAGCAAAATGAACAAATTAAAGATATTGGTTCTATAGTGACTAAAAATGCAAAACATAAAATTTGCTGCATTACAATAATAGGTGAAATAGAAGGGCATTATTTGCTGCCTGAAAAGACAAAGACAACAAAATATGAGCATGTTCTTCCGTTGCTGGTTTCAATAGAAGAAAATAATGAAATTGATGGTGTTTTGATTTTAATCAACACTGTAGGTGGGGATATTGAAGCGGGGCTTGCCCTTGCAGAGCTTATAGCCGGTATGAGAAAGCCAACTGTTTCTATAGTCTTAGGTGGAGGCCATTCAATAGGAGTTCCATTGGCTGTTGCGGCAAGAAAGTCATTTATTGTTAAATCTGCAACAATGACGATACATCCGGTAAGGTTTAACGGACTTATGCTGGGTGTACCGCAGACGTTTGAATATTTTAATAAAATGCAAGAACGCATAATAAACTTTGTAACGGATAATTCTAATATATCAAAAAAAAGATTTAGAAAACTTTGCATGAATACTAAAGAATTAGCAATGGATATAGGAACAGTACTTGAAGGTGAAGATGCCGTAAATGAAGGCCTAATTGACTCTATAGGAAGTTTGTCTGATGCTATGGACAGCCTTTATGAGATGATAGAAAAGGAAAAGACAAACACTAACTAATATTCGCCCTTAAAAATAGGGCGAGTATATTTTTAATAGGATGTTGAAAGGTGGTTATATGCGTATTAAAAATAAAAAATCAGGTGTACATTCTTCTAAGAAAAAAAATAAAAAGATAGTAGAGATAGGAGCATCTGAAGATACCGGTCAGGCGTTTGCAGTAATTTTGTTTGCAGTATCTATATTGCTTGCTAGTTTTATTTTAATAAAGGGTATTCACTTTTGGAACTTTATACATAATATTATTTTAGGTTTATTCGGAGTAGCCTCAATTTTATGGCCGATATTACTTATTTATGTGGCCATAATTACATCAATTAGAAATTATAAAAATAAAATAGGTTTTAAAATTTGGCTGAGCGTAGCATTAATATTTTTAGTCAATACATCTATTTATTCATTTTTTACGTATAGTAAAATGGCTTCACAAGGATATTTTAGAAAACTTGGCGAACTCTATACTAAAGGTATAAATGGGGATGGGTCTGGTCTTTTTGGTGGGGTATTGGGAATCCCGTGCATAGCTGCCTTTGGGGAGTTTGGCACCAGAATAATTCTTTTGCTGCTACTTTTTGTTTCAGTGATGTTGCTTACTGGGATGAATTTAATGCAATTTTTCAAGTTAACAATAAAGCCGTTTAAGTTTATTATTAATAAACTTAAAGAAAGAAAACAAAAGGACACAAATGTAGAATCCTCCCTACAGCTTGATGAAAATGGATTGCCGGTACATCCTGTTAAGTCTTTACCGGTACCATCAAGTGGTTTTTATGAAACTAAAAAATTGAAGAAAAGAGAACAACAATTAAATTTGGAATCTATATCGGATTCAGCTCAATTAGCAACAATGGCATTTTTAAAAAAGGCAAAGGACAATGATTTTGGGAAGAAAAAAGAGGAAAAATATAATATTGATGCCCATACGAAGGAAATTTTTAATGATGGTGGATATGCCTACCCTAGTGCATGTTTACTAGATGAGTCAGAAGAGCTAAATCAAACAGATGTTAGAAAGGAATTGCAAACAAATGGACAAATGCTGGTTGAAACATTAAAGAATTTTTCTGTTCAAACTAAAATTGTAGACATCAGTAGGGGTCCTGCAGTTACACGGTATGAGCTTCAGCCTGCTGCAGGAGTAAAAATAAGTAAGATTACAAATTTAGCTGATGACATAGCATTGAATTTAGCAGCTTCTGGTGTTAGAATAGAAGCACCAATACCAGGTAAAGCAGCAGTAGGAATAGAAATACCCAATAAAGTAATTAACATTGTAAAAATGAGAGAACTTATAAACTCAAGTGAATTTATAACTTCTAAAAGTAAACTAACGGTTATTTTGGGCAAAGATATTTCTGGAAATGTTACTGTTACAGATTTAGCAAAAATGCCCCATCTTTTAATTGCAGGTTCTACGGGTTCTGGCAAGTCAGTGTGTATAAATTCATTTATTATTAGTTTACTTTATAAATCTACACCGGATGAAGTCCGCCTATTAATGATTGATCCAAAGGTTGTAGAACTTGGAATATATAATGGTATACCCCATCTTTTAGTTCCTGTAGTTACTGACCCCAGAAAGGCAGCAGGAGCACTTAATTGGGCAGTAACGGAAATGCTTAAAAGATACACTATTTTTGCAGAAAATAATGTGCGAGATTTAGAATCTTACAATAGATTTGTTAACAAAATAAAAAAGGAGCCAAACAGTAAAGAAAAAGAAACTCTTGAGCACATGCCTCAAATTGTAATAATAATTGACGAGTTGGCAGATTTAATGATGGCGGCACCAAATGAAGTAGAAGATGCTATTTGCAGGCTTGCTCAAATGGCAAGAGCAGCAGGAATGCATCTAGTTATCGCAACGCAAAGACCGTCTGTAGATGTAATAACAGGTGTAATTAAGGCCAATATACCAAGTAGGATAGCACTTGCTGTATCATCGCAAATAGATTCAAGGACCATTCTTGACTCAAGTGGGGCGGAAAAGCTTTTAGGAAGAGGTGACATGCTGTTTTCACCAATTGGCAGCTCAAAACCTAAAAGAGTTCAAGGCTGCTATGTAACGGACAGAGAAATTGAATCTGTTATTGATTTTCTGAAAAATAATAAAAAGGAAAATGAATATGATCAAGCTGTAATTGATGAAATAGAAAAGAATGCAGTGCCTGAGCAAGATTCAAAGGGCAAGAAGGCAGAAAGCAGTGAAGAGGACCCAATGCTTAATGATGCAGTTAAGTGTATTATAGAGGCAGGACAAGCATCTACGTCGCTTCTTCAAAGAAAATTAAGGCTTGGCTATGCGAGAGCAGCCAGAATAATTGACCAGATGGAGGATATGGGAATAGTTGGACCATATGAGGGGGCGTCTAAATCGAGAAAAGTTATGCTTACTTCGCAACAATGGGCGGATATATCTTCAAGACGGTGATTTTATTTAAATGAAACAGTGAGGGGACATATGTATAAAATGAGCAAAAAGAAAAACAAAATGATTGTAATATCATTAGTTTGCAGTGTTATCGTATCGCTAGCTTTAACGTTTGGCAGCACTTTAGGCATGCCTTCATGGGACGATGTATTTCACGCAGCTAAGCTTACAGACTTTTCATATAAGTCTAGGGACTACGATATGTCGGTTCATGTTATTGATGTTGGGAAGGCAGATAGCATATACATAAGGTGTAAAGACAAAAATATTTTAATTGATGCAGGCGAGAGGGATATATACAAAACAGTAAATGAATATTTGAGAAAAAACAATGTGAAAGAACTTGATTTATTAGTGGCAACACATCCGCATAGTGATCACATAGGCGGTCTACCAGCCATTATAGATGAGTTTCCAATTAAGCGGGTGATTATGCCTGAAATAAAAGAGGACATGATACCCACATCACATTCATATGAAAATTTGCTACAAGCTCTTATAAGAAAAAATATAACGGCAGAGTCTCCAATTCCTGGGACGGAATTTAAGATAGGTGATCTATCACTTACAATTATTGCTCCCAATTCTCACTATGATAATCTTAACAATTATTCTGTAGTTATAAAGGCAGTATATAAAAATCAAAGTTTTCTTTTTACTGGTGACGCTGAAGAAGGTTCCGAAAGAGATATTTTGAAAAAGGAATTCGATCTTGAATCAACAGTTTTAAAGGTTGGTCATCACGGGAGCAAAACATCTAGTAGCCAGGCTTTTTTAGATAAAGTAAATGCTAAATATGCAGTAATATCAGTAGGGGAAGACAGAAACAAGCTACCGAAAGCTCAAACGGTGAATAGAATAAAAAGCATGGGCACAAAGCTTTATAGAACAGATTTGGATGGAACGGTAATTTTCTTAACTGACGGAGAAGAGATAGAAGTAATAACCGAAAAAGGAGGTTAATTTATGAAAGTATCTATAGATAGGTTTGAGGGGATATATGCAATTTGCGAAGATGATAAATGCAGACTATATGCGATTGAGAGAGGGGAGCTTCCTAAGGACGCTAAGGAGGGGTGTATAATTGAACTTTCTGACGACGGTAATATTGTAATAAATTCAGAGGAAACAAAGTTGCGCAGGACCCGGATGAAAAGTTTGCAAGATAAGCTTTTTAGAGGAAGGAACTATCAATGCTAGGAGGAATTTTGTAATATGGGGTTTAGAGAAGAGTTTATAAATATATATAATGACAGAATAAAGAGAAATGGTGCAAAGGAACTGCTTGCTTGGCTTCAAACAACAGACTTTTTTACTGCACCAGCAAGTACTAAATTTCACTGCGCGTGTGAAGGAGGGCTAGTGCAACACAGTGTTAGTGTATATAACACTTTAAGAGAGAAGCATTTTGAGGAAGGAGTAGATAATGAAGAGAGTTTTGCAATTTGTGCGCTTCTTCATGATCTTTGCAAGGCACAATTTTATAAGGTATCAACAAGAAATGTCAAAAATGAATCTACCGGACAGTGGGAGAAGCAACCTTTTTACTCTGTAGAAGATATTTTTCCATATGGCCATGGAGAAAAGTCAGTATTTTTAATAGAAAGATTTATGCGACTAAAACCGGCAGAAGCTATGGCTATTCGTTGGCATATGGGAGGTTTTGACACATCAGCTAAAGGGGGAGACTTTGCAATAAGTTTGGCATATGATAAATATCCTTTAGCAGTTAAAATGCACTTAGCTGACTTTGAATCGACATATATAAGAGAAAAGCATACATCTTCAGTAACGGTAAGATAAAGGGTTACATAATGTTAATAAATAAAAATAACGTAGTTTTAATAAAGCATTAAAAATAGGCAAGAAATCTATAGTTTCTTGCCTATTTTATCTTATTTTTTTATATCAACAATTAAGTGTAATTTATTTTAAATATTTTTTTAGGTTAAAGATAAAAATAATTTCCATGTTTCTAATTAGTTATATTTTATATCTATAAAAGAGAATTTGCCATCAACATAATCAATAATTGACCCTTTATTGGACTTCCCAACATATTTAGGAATTGAAAATATTGTTATAAGTTTGCCATCCTTAAATTTGTCGTCGTGACCATTTACACATTGATGCCCCCGGACGATATGATTTAAATTGAATTTACTAAGAAAATCATTTACCTGTTCGCTGCCAAATAGTTTTCCTCTACCACGTTTTGTATTTTCTTCAAAATCATTTACTTCACTGGGGTCACTCCACAGTAAATCCATAACAAGATTTTCTATTTCTTCATTTCCCTTTTTACTAAGGTTTTCATATGACATGGGCTTTTTTAATTTACTAAGTGTATTAAGATCATTTAAACACGGAGAAATTCCTCCATGTACACAGAACAATGAATTATTTACAATTGCAGCGATGGAAAGGTAATCAAATGCATTGTTAAGTTTTTTAAATACATGGTCTTTGTTATTATACTTTTCTCTAACTTCTTTTAAAAAGCCATATTTAGGGCTAGCATACCTTTCTCGTGCATGTTTAGACTTTACCCTTTTTATTTCGTGATTACCGCGGAGCATAAAGACCTGATTTGGAAACATAGTTTTTAGTTTAAGAACTAGCGCTGCACATTCAACACTATTTTTTCCTCTATCTACATAATCTCCTAAAAAAAGAATATTTTTTCCATCAGCTACTTCTTTTAAAAATTTGCTAATGCAAAATTTTAAAGATTTAATATCTCCATGAATATCCCCCACTATAATGGTTGGACCATTTATTTTTAGCAAACAAGATTCATCTTTAATGCATGAAATAGCTTCATCACATATTTTATCAATTTCTTGTTCTTTTAGTATATATTTATTGTTAATGCAATTATCCATTATTAATTCAAATTCTTTAATTTTTTGTTTTTGACTGTGTATGGATTTTTTAAAATTTTGCGTTAATAAATGATTATTTTTTAAATTTATGGTTTTATTAACTTTGTTACTATTTAATTTAATTGCAGATATATTGGTACATGGACTTACTTGACAAGCTAGCGAAGTAATTAACAACATTGCTAATAATTTTTTACGCATAACAATCCCCCTGATTTTACATATTCTTCATAATAATATTATATCACAATATTATTAATTGTCAAGAAATCACATAAAAGTGTTATTGTGGTATAGATTTTAATTTAGAAATGTTTATATTTTAATATAGGTTAATTGCAATTATATATTTAATGTCTATATTTATTTGGACATTTTTTTTAACACATGATTTATAAAGTTTCATTACCTTTTATAGTATCATTCGCAGAAAAATTTTAATAAATAATATAAAAAAAGACAAAAACCACGTCAATTTAAATAGACATGATTTTTGTATTGGCAAGAGATACTATTAGAAAGAAACAGCATTAATGCTATTTTAAACCAATTAGGATATTTTTTTACTATTTTTTCTCTTTCAAGTATTGATCTAAATATTTTGTCCATTCAGGAACATTTTCTTCTGCAAAAAAGTGATATAAAATATCCACAATGATTGTATGGCTACTTTCAGCTTCTTTTTTTCCAGAGTCAGTCATCATCAAATCTTTTAATTTTAGTATCTTTTCAAATACATGATTTACACAGCTCTCAGCACATTTTGTAGTATTATATTCATAGGATTTTATGGTTTCGCTTGGAAATATACCTTTATTGAAAAATGGTTTGCCATTTTTTATACAGTAGGCATAAGTTCTTAATATACCATGAACACCCAAACCATCACACATATCTGCATCCGAAACAACTTTACCTTCCATTTAATCCCTTTAATGATTTACGATATCCAATATGTTTCAACTCATTTAAAACTTGACATTGAATTTCACTGCTCACTTGGCGATTATTCATAATCTTTTTAGCATTTGTCAATTCCTCAGCATTTTTTAATCCAAATAATTTATAATCGTCAACATCATGTAGCAACGCAATCAAGGTAACTATATTTTCATTAGCATTTTCTTTATGTGCAAATTTCAGTGATAGATCCAGAACTCTGTTAACGTGATCCATGCCATGGCCTGAATTATCACTATTTAATATATTAAATACTCTTTGTTTAACACTACTTATTAATAAGTCATATGACAATTTACACACCTTTTTCTTTTATTAAAATAATATTATCAGCCACGAGTAATATCCAAATTAGCCTTTACCCAACAAAAACCTGGATGTGCCTTTTTTAAGTGTAAGGCAGCAAAAATCTCTAAATCTCTTTCTAAGACCTCAGATCTATGATAATCACAGCTACAAGTCCAAGAGATCTCCAACCGCCCGCTTTTGTTACTCGAAATGCCAGTAATCGTATAGGTTGTACCGTTAGCATAATGTCCTACCATTGTGTAAATATTCTCTTGCCATCCACCATAAATTTGTAATAATTCATTATTGGTTAATTTGCAACAGTTTTTGTTTGTCATAAGATTCCGCCTTTCATAATTTAAGTATAACGATGTTTCTACATAATTGGGGGATTCTGAAGTGAAATGCTTAAAATGAGAACTGTAAAATAAAAAATTCACACCCAAATTAGAATATAATATTTTTTACTTGTATTATATATTAAGACAATGTAAATAAGGCAATATAACTTTTAATGTCACCTCAATAAGCGCAAATCGTCCTATTCGCCCATGTGCCGGTATGAGGCACTATTAGGGTCTTTAAAGCTTCCTTGCGCGTAAAAAAATCACTACACTATTTGTGCATGACTTAACGGCTTTTTTGGCGCGTGATCGCGCAGATCAATCGCACATAAAAAAACTACGAAAAGGAAAAAACCATAACGCCTGAGTTTCAATTTAGTGCGTAACTTAACGGCTTTTTTGGCGCGTGATCGCGCAGATCAATTCGCACATAAAAAACTACGAAAAGGAAAAAACCATAACGCCTGAGTTTCAATTTAGTGCGTAACTTAACGGCTTTTTTGGCGCGTGATCGCGCAGATCAATTCGCACATAAAAAACTACGAAAAGGAAAAAAACATAACGCCTGCGTTTCAACTTAGTGCGTAACTTAACGGTTTTTTTGTATACTTTTCTTCCGTAAAGAAAAGCTGGCACGGATAATTATAAGGTTTTTGGTATTCAAAATACGTACATGTATAAAAATAAAAAAATCGCTACACTATTCATGCACGACTTAACGGTTCTTTTGCATACTTTTTTTCCGTAAAAAAATATGTTGATGCGAATAACCAATAGGGACCTGAAGGTTAGAAACGCGAGCGTGAAAGAAAACAATTTACTTTTAACTTCATACGCGAACTGCTTCCAGGTGCTACCTGGTGCCGGTGGTGGGACTCGAACCCACACACCCTTGCGGATAACAGATTTTGAGTCTGTCTCGTCTACCAATTCCAACACACCGGCTTAACAATTTAATTATATAATAATGTAATATTTATTTCAAGGCTTTTTTATAATATTTTTTAGCTTTTGCAAATTTTTATTTATGAGTATTAATACTTAAACCAATCAACAACATATTTTTCTGAAATATCGCTTATAAGAGGGAGCTTGTAATAAATTTTATTCAAGGCTTTTATCATACTAAAAGCCCATAAAAATATAAATAAAAAAAGGCATAAAGTAAACAGCAAATGGCCAATAAAGGGTATAAAAAAGACAGCTATACATAAGGTTACTCCAAATGCACCGATTGTAAATGCTTGTGCTGCATTTTTTCTTACGAAATCGTTGTTTTTCTCTGTAATTAAAAAGTATACTCCAGTAAATATAGTACCTAAATAAGCAACAAAGGCTTTTGAAGAATTGTTCAATTACATCACCTCTAAATCAAGTTCAACTGGACAATGATCACTGCCTAATATATTATCATGTATTACGGAATCCTGAACCAAGTTTTTTATTCTATCAGAAACTATAAAATAGTCAATTCTCCAACCGGAATTATTTTTTCTAGCATTAAATCTATATGACCACCAGGTATAAATGCCTTGCCTTTCAGGATAGAGAAATCTAAATGTATCTGTAAAGCCAGAAGACAGGAGGTTAGTCATTTGAATTCTTTCTTCGTCAGAGAATCCAGCATTTTTATGGTTTGTTTTAGGGTTTTTTAAGTCAATTTCATTGTGAGCTACATTTAAATCTCCGCAAAGAATAACAGGCTTTTTTTTATCTAACCTTTTTAAATATTCTCTAAAGTCAACTTCCCATTGCATTCTGTAATCAATTCTCGCTAATTTTTCTTTTGAATTTGGTGTGTAGCAATTTACAAGAAAAAAATTATCCATTTCTAGTGTAATAACCCTGCCTTCATGGGAATGTTGCTCTATACCTATATCATAAATTACATTTAACGGCTTATGTCTAGTAAATATTGCGGTACCAGAATATCCTTTCCTTTCAGCATAGTTCCAAAATTGAAAATATTTATCGGTATTTATTTCAGCTTGACCCTCTTGCATTTTAGTTTCTTGAATGCAAAAAAAATCTGAGTTCATTGAGTTAAATACATCCATAAAACCTTTATTAAGGCAAGCCCTTATTCCATTTACATTCCATGATATAAACTTCAAAATTTTCATCTCCTTTTAATTTTACTTATATTATACCATAATAAAATCATCAAACAATCATTTTAAGAAAAAAAGAAGCAGCTACATTTATAACTGCTTCTTTTTTTTAACATACTTTTTCGAGGTCTTTTTTTAAACGACCAATTATTTTTTTTTCAAGCCTTGATATGTATGATTGAGAAATGCCAAGGGAGTCTGCAACTTCTTTTTGTGTATGTTCTTTATTTCCCGATAATCCAAACCGAAGCTCCATAATGCTTTTTTCTCTGTTTGATAACTTAGACACTGCATTTAAAAGAATTTCACATTCTACTTCTTGTTCAAGCCTTCTATTAACAATATCTTGATCACTACCCAATATGTCAGAAAGAAGGAGTTCATTTCCGTCCCAGTCTATGTTTAATGGTTCATCAATTGATATTTCATTTTTATTTTGAGAACTTTTTCTAAGGTACATCAAAATCTCATTTTCAATACATCGGGAAGCGTAAGTGGCTAATTTTATATTTCTTTCAGGGCAAAATGTGTTTACTGCTTTAATAAGGCCTATAGTTCCAATCGAGACTAAATCTTCAACACAAATTCCGGTAGAATCAAATTTTTTAGCTATATAAACCACTAGCCTTAAATTATGAGTTATAAGTGGTTCACGGGCAGAATCATCTCCATTTTTAATACTTTCCATTATTTCTTTTTCTTCTTCTTTGCTAAGTGGAGGAGGTAACGTTTCGGCACCGTTTATATAGTGAATTTTTCCTACTGGCTTTATTTTATTTAATAACTTAAATACTGCATTTTTTAGGTTTAAAACTAAAGATTTTATTTTACTCATAGTTCTTATCCTTTCTTTGCAAATTTTTAATCAACCATTTCTTGAGAAACTAAAGCTTTAAATTTTTCATCAGCTATTTTTTGTTTACATGCACATACAAATGCGTCTTTTTCAAGGACTTTTCCTAGGTAAGAAATTTCTACTTTATTTGGTTTAAATGCTGGTAAAACGCCACTTTCGGATATGGTTGAAAAAGGTATCAATCTAAATTTAGCATTGTAGGAGCTTAGGCTGGAATTACATTTACACGTATTAAAATTTTGAAAAATATCTTTTAAATCTTCTGGAAGAATACTTTCTATGTACGAATATTCTGCTATAATTACGGGATCATTAGAAAAGGGCTCCCGAAGTGTGTTGCCGGTATCTATTTTAGCGTCTAGGCTAACTTTTTTATCCATATAAAAAAGGGTAACAGTACAATTTTCAACTGGTAGGTCTCTTTTTGCTAAGAAATAATCAGAAAGCCTAAAAATTAAGTAAATTATAATTGTAGAGGAAACTAAAAATAGTGGCGAAATTTTGAAATATACAATACCGTTTTTTATAAAGACTCCGGCTGGAGATAAAAAATATTGAATAAAAAATATAAATGCGCAAAGTAAAAAATTCATACTATAAAAAACAATCATGGTTTTTATTAATCGAAAGGTGTCTAAAAAGCCAAATGCTGCGAGACAAATAGTTATAGACATGATTATTTTTATAATTAAAGACAGGGCAATATTTACTTTTGGAAATAGTATGAATATAGAGTAAAAGGCACCTAAGAGAGCAGCGAGCATTAACCGTAATCTTGTGATTTTTAAGTGCAGAAACTTTGTAACAGAAAGTAATACAAAATAATTAATAAATAGATTAACACAAATTAAAACGTCCAAGTATATCGTATAATGCATATCTCCTCCTTATTCACCTTTGATATATATTTATTATCACATATATTGAAAAGTTTTTTTGTCGCAAATTCGTATTTGTCCCCCAAAAAAAGGAAGCCAATTTGGCTTCCTTTTTAATTAACTTTACATTTTATGTTCCAAATACATATCAATATTTTCAAGAACAACTGTTATTGCAACAAACGATATATAAGAGTTTGATGGTTCTGAAGAAATATAACGTTTAGCACGGGTTAAATGCCTTTTTATATCATTTGAGGAAAAACCAGATCTTTTCATTGTATTTATCGCCTGAATATATCTTTTAAATATTATTTGAAATTTTCTTTTATCTATATTATCTAAAATCACATCCTCCCCAACGGCAGCTGATATTTCATTACACTCAATTAAACTTAATTTTTTCATATTCATATTCTCCCTAATAATGTAAATATAATATAATTATACTGTTTATGAGAAAAAAATCAAATATTTATTTTATACAGGTTATATCGGTGGTATAATATACATAAGATTTAACAAAAACATAAGGAGCGATAATATGCTAGATTTTAAAGAAATAGACATTAAATCACCTAAATTTAATCCGTTTGAACTTATTGGAGACAAGTGGATGTTAATTACAGCCGGTAAAGAGGACAAGTTTAACACTATGACTGCCAGTTGGGGAGGATTAGGTGTTCTTTTTAATGAACCGGTTGTTTTTTCGTTTATAAGGCCTCAAAGATATACTTTTGAGTTTGTAGAAAACAATGACTATTTTTCAATATCTTTCTATGATAAAAAATATAAAGACCAACTTACTTTTTGTGGAACTAAATCTGGAAAAGACGTAGACAAGGTAAAGGAAATATCATTTAATCCAATTTTTAATGAGAAGGCACCTTATTTTAAAGAAGCAAAACTTGTATTTATTTGTCAAAAAATTTATAGTCAGTTTTTGGATCCAGATGGATTTATTGATCAGTCATTAGAAAAAAACTACGATAATGATTATCACAAACTTTATGTTGGAAAAATTGTAAAGGCGATTATAAAAGAATGAAAAGGACAGTTTTAATAACAGGAGCATCTAGAGGAATAGGGAGAGAGACAGCGATTCTATTTGCAAAGAAGGGCTTTAACGTTGTTATAAATTACTCCAAATCGGAGTTAAAGGCCAAGCTTTTAGCTTCAGAGCTTATTGCGCAAGGGCTAAGTGCAGCTGCTATAAAGGCAGATGTGGCAAACAGAAAACAGGTTGAAAATATGGTTAACATTGCAAACAGGCTTTTTGGAAATATCAATATTCTCATTAATAATGCTGGAATAAGCCAGCAAAAACTTTTTACTGATATTATGGAGTCTGAATGGGATGAAATATTTAATGTAAATGTTAAGGGAATGTATAATTGTATAAAATCAGTGCTACCAAGTATGATTAGTAATCACGAAGGAAAAATTATAAATATATCTTCTATTTGGGGCATTACAGGAGCTTCGTGTGAAGTAGCATATTCTGCAACCAAAGCAGCTGTAATAGGGTTGACAAAAGCGTTAGCAAAAGAAGTCGGCCCTTGTGGAATTACAGTGAATTGTGTTGCTCCAGGAGTAATAGATACTGAAATGAATGGTAACTTAGATGATGAAACGATTTTATCTTTAAAAGAAGCTACTCCCCTTGGGGTTATAGGCAAATCTTCAGATATAGCACAAAGCTTGCTTTTTTTGGCTTCGGATCAGGCAAACTTTATAACAGGGCAGGTTATAAGCCCAAATGGAGGATTTGTGATTTAAAGTAAGATATGCAAATGGGTATAGCTCTTAATATATTAATTCTTATTTGCAATATACAAGTGTAGCAGTCGTCATATTCTTTGAACTACTCTCATATAAGTTTATAGAAAACCTTATTAGGAGGGCTTATATGTGAAAGGTTCCGTTGAAGAACGCGCAGCAATGCTGGGTACATATATAATAGAGAACAAAGCTACAGTTAGAAATGCTGCAAAAAAATTCGGAATTAGCAAAAGCACCGTACATAAAGATGTATCGGAACGATTGAAATACGTAAACCCAAAGTTATATAGGGAAGTCAAAGATATATTAGAGCTAAATAAAGCACAACGACACATAAGAGGAGGATTGGCAACAAAAAATAAGTACATGAAAAGGCACCCTAATTAAATTAGGGTGCCTTTTCATTAAACGGCTCTAGTAACATTACCGGAACGAAGACAACGAGTGCAAGCATGTATATGCTTAGGAGAACCATTAACAATAGCTTTAACACGTTTAACATTTGGTTTAAAGGTTCTATTTGAACGTCTGTGCGAGTGGGAAACTTTTATTCCGAAAGCAATGTTTTTACCACAAATATCACATTTAGCCATTTGCGCGCACCTCCTTAAGTGCTATTATTAAGATTAATTAAGCTTCCTTCTTTACAACTTCTCTGTCTTTATAAAATCCACAAGCCTTACATACTCTATGGGGAAGTTTAAATTCTCCACATTTTGGGCACTTCATAAGTGCAGGAGCTTCTAATTTCCACACATTTGAGCGTCTTTTGTCACGTCTTGCTTTGGAGTGTTTTCTCTTCGGTACTGCCATTTTTGTGACCTCCTTTAACTATTGAGTATTATAAAGGATAAACCTTTTCATCGCACATTAAATAGCGCTACGTTAGTTAATTATATAATTTTATTTAGAGTTTGTCAATAAGAATATTACAAATTTTTGTTTTATCATTTAATAGAAAACGTATAATATTGTTTTTATTTTAATATATATAAATAAATAAGTATTTAGGAGGGATGGCGTTGTCAACTGGATATATACAGGTAAGAGTTTTTACATCACGAGCAGAAATACCTCTTGAAGGTGCTACAGTTTCAATAACAATTGATGGGGACAATTCAGCAGCTTTGGGGGGTGTTAGATTTACCAATAGAGAAGGGCTAATAGATAGGGTCACAGTAGATACACCACCAAGTGGAAATTCGACAAAACCATTTCAAGATAAGGGATTTGCAATATTTAATATAAGGGTAGAACGTGAAAATTATTATACTATTTTAGTTAAAGATGCTCAAGTATTTCCGAATATAACAACGATTCAAAATGTAGAAATGATACCATTGCCAGAAAATGCCCCTAAAGGTGAGAAGCTAAAAACCATAGTTATACCGCCACAAAATTTATAAAGGAGAAAATATATGCCAACAATAGTAACACCCTATATACCATTATATATTACTGTTCATTTGGGCCCACCAGATAGTAATGCGGAAAATATAACCGTGTCATTTCCAGATTACATTAAAAATGTAGCATCAAGTGAAATATATCCAACATGGGATGAATCAGCTATATATGCTAATATATATGCGCAGATATCATTTGCTCTTAATAGAGTGTATTTGGAATATTATAGATCCAGGGGTTATAATTTTAATATAACAAATTCTACAGCATACGATCAAGCGTTTAATCCTGGAAGAAATATATTTCAAAATGTAGAAAGAATAGTTGATTCTATTTTTAACAACTATATAAGAAGAGTGGGCTTCATTGAGCCCTTGGCAGCATCTTATTGCAATGGGACAACAGTAACCTGCTCGGGACTTTCTCAGTGGGGAAGTCAATCTTTAGCAGAACAAGGATATAATTCAGTTAATATTTTAAAATTTTACTATGGAGAAAATATAGAGTTAGTGTCGAATGCTCCAATTCAGCCTGTAATTTCATCTTATCCGGGTTATAATTTAACAATTGGCAGCAGTGGTAATTCTGTTATACAAATTCAAGTAGCGCTAAATAGAATTTCTCAAAATTATCCTGCAATTCCTAAAGTATACCCAGTAGATGGAATATTTGGGACACAAACTCAGAAAACTGTGCTGGAGTTTCAGCGTATTTTTGGTTTAGTCCAAGATGGAATAGTAGGTAAGTCTACATGGTATAGGATTATATATCTTTATACAGGCATAAAAAGATTGGCACAGCTTGATTCAGAGGGACAGCAACTTACAGGAATAGCTCTTACTTACCCTGACCCAATTGTTGAGGGCGACAAAGGGGAAGATGTATTTGCCTTGCAATATTTTTTATCAATATTATCAGAATTTTATTACGATATTCCATTTATAGACATTACTGGTATTTTTGGAAAAGAAACAAAGAATGCTGTAATGGCTTTTCAACGCTCAAATAACTTAAAGCAGACAGGTGAGGTTGATGATAAAACTTGGAATGAAATATATAGAGATTTTATTGGAATAGAAAATACGGTTTTAAAGAAGGAATCTATTAACATTTTGTTTGCAAAGGCTTTTTCAGGTGAAGATTTATCTTTGGGGGCACAAGGGGCCAATGTTTTATTATTGCAGCAATATCTGGATGTTATATCAAGATTATACAAAAGCGTTCCAGATGTTAATGCGACAGGTCTATTTAATGAAGCTACCGAGAAAGCTGTTATGGATTTTCAAGATTTAATGGGACTTAAAGTGACAGGGATTGTTAATAAAAACACTTGGAACAGTATCACAGAAACTTATCAAGATGTACTTTCTTCAGTTACGCCAGAACCGACCCAGTATCCCGGATATGAGCTTTCAATTGGCTCAAATGATTTAATATAATTGGAGGTATTATGGATAGAGCTGTTTTAAGAGCAGGTGAACCGGTAAGAAACTTGCAACATTTTTTAAGAAGAATTTCGTACCATTATAATACGGCAAGCACAGTTGTTCCTGATGGAATATTTTCTGATCAAACTTGTCAAGCAGTGAAATCTTTTCAATCAACATTTGGATTAGAAGCAACAGGGATAGTTAATAATGAAACATGGGACAAAATAATATCAGTCTATGACAATATAGTTAGGCACTATGGACCTCCTATGCAATTAAGTTTAATTCCAGATTCAGAAATGATAATAAATGAAGGAGAAGAAAATAATTTACTATATGCAATACAATCTTTGCTGTTTTGCATATCAAAAAAATTTAGTAATATACCTTGTGTAGACATATGTGGAGTGCATAACAGCGCAAGTGTGGAAGCAGTAAAAAAGGTGCAAGAACTATGCAATCTCCCACAATGCGGAGCGATAGACAGCTTAACTTATAACATGATAGGATTGCTCTATAAAAACTTTGTAATTATGCCACTTAATGAGGCTCAAAAGTGAGTTTAATTTAAAAAATATAGGGTAATATGTTTAATTAAGATAAAAAAATTTTGCATTAAATTTCAGTGTTAGTGGAAAACTTAATTACTAATTTTTGTAATAGTTAAGCTCAACTTAACGTTACTGTATGATGGGTTTGCAACTAATTTGTAAATAAATTATTAAATAGACAAATTTTTCTTGATTTTTATAAGGTACGTGATTACAATATAATTTAGCAGTCAAAATAAAGGATTGCTAAATTATATTTTTATTTTTGCTTTAAGGAGGCATAATTATGACAATCAAACCCCTTGCGGACAGAGTTGTTATCAAAATGGAGGAGGCACAAGAAACCACTAAAAGCGGAATAGTTTTAGCAGGTTCTGCAAAGGAAAAACCACAAATTGCATCCGTTGTAGCAGTTGGACCAGGAGGGCTTGTTGATGGAAAGGAAACAAGCATGTATGTAAAAGTGGGAGACAAGGTTATAACAAGCAAATATGCAGGTACCGAAGTTAAGTTTGACGATGAGGAATATACAATTCTCCGTCAGTCTGATATATTAGCAATTGTAGAATAATACATATAACAAGGAGGATTTTATAATTATGGCAAAACAAATTATATATGGTGAAGACGCAAGAAAAGCTTTGATGAGCGGAGTAAACCAACTTGCAGACACAGTTAAAATAACACTTGGCCCAAAAGGAAGAAATGTAGTTTTAGATAAAAAATTTGGTTCACCTCTTATCACTAATGATGGTGTTACTATAGCAAAGGAGATAGAGCTTGAGGATCCATTTGAAAATATGGGAGCTCAACTTGTAAAAGAAGTTTCAACAAAAACAAATGATGTAGCTGGAGATGGAACAACAACAGCAACATTATTAGCTCAAGCCTTAATTCGCGAAGGCATGAAAAATGTTACGGCAGGAGCTAATCCTATGATTGTAAGGAAGGGTATTCAAAAGGCTGTTGACGTTGCAGTAGAAACAGTTAAGAATAACTCTAAAAAAGTAAATGGTTCTGAAGATATAGCAAGAGTTGCCACTATTTCTGCAGCTGATGAGTTTATCGGAAACTTAATAGCCGAAGCAATGGAGAAGGTTACTTCTGACGGAGTTATTACTGTTGAAGAGTCCAAAACAGCAGAAACATATTCTGAAGTTGTTGAAGGCATGATGTTTGATAGAGGCTATGTTTCACCTTACATGGTAACAGATACAGAAAAAATGACAGCTGTTATTGATGATGCTTATATTTTAATAACAGATAAAAAAATTACGAACATACAAGAAATTTTGCCACTTCTTGAGCAGGTTGTTCAATCTGGAAAGAAGCTTGTTATTATAGCTGAAGACATAGAAGGTGAAGCTTTAGCAACACTTATTTTGAATAAGTTACGCGGAACCTTTACTTGTGTTGCAGTTAAAGCACCTGGATTTGGAGACAGAAGAAAGGATATGCTTCGTGATATTGCAATACTTACAGGTGGCCAAGTAATTACTGAAGAGTTAGGACTAGATTTAAAAGAAACCACAATTGATCAATTGGGACGTGCACGTCAAGTAAAAATAGAGAAGGAAAGCACTATTATTGTTGATGGAGCTGGAATTTCTGAAGAAATTAAGAACAGAGTATCTCAAATTAGAGCACAAATTGAAAATACAACCTCTGAATTTGATAAAGAAAAGCTAATGGAACGTCTTGCTAAGCTTTCTGGTGGCGTAGCGGTAATAAAAGTAGGAGCCGCAACTGAGGTTGAAATGAAAGAAAAGAAGCTTAGAATAGAAGATGCATTAGCAGCAACTAAAGCCGCGGTTGAAGAAGGTATAGTTTCCGGTGGCGGAGTGGCATTAATAAATGCAATCCCAAGTGTAGAGGCGTTACTGTCAAACGCTGATGGAGATGAGAAGACAGGCGTAAAGATTGTTTTAAACGCACTTGAGGAACCACTTCGTCAAATCGCACTTAATGCAGGTGTAGAAGGCTCTGTAATAATTGATAATATAAAAAGAGAAAATAAAATTGGATATGGATATGATGCTCGTAATGAAAAATATGTTGATATGATAGCTGCCGGTATAGTAGATCCTACTAAGGTTACTAGGTCAGCACTTCAAAATGCAGCATCAGTTGCAGGAATGGTTCTCACAACAGAATCGTTAGTTTCTGATATAAAAGAGCCGACACCGGCACCAGCAATGCCAATGGATCCTGGCATGGGTGGAATGTATTAATAATAAATTTTTTAAAACTATCCTTTGTAGTAATGCGGAGGATAGTTTATTTTATATTTAAGCAGTATTTTCCACAAAAAAGTATTGACAATGTTGGAAAAACGTGGTATTGTGGTGTGGAAATATACTAATTGGAGGAAATAATAATGACAATTATGAACAGCAAAGAGTTAAATTTAATAAATGGAGGAGGGAATAATTTTTCAATATTAGACAATGCAGTAGGAAAACCTTTATCCTATGTAGTTGGCCAGTTTAAAATGGAAGAATCAAAAGCAAGAGAATTTTTTTACGTTAAAAATGGCTATATAATAGGAATTAATAAGGAAAAACTTTTAAAATTAGTTGAGGGCAAACCTTATAATTGCGTAACATGGTATTTAAAAATGAGTGCTGCAGATATAATAAGTGTGTTCCATATTGATGGTGAAGGCTACATAATGGGGTATAACGTATAGTTAATTAATAGTGCGTGAAATAATAAAAGCTGGTTTTGGGGTTGCTCAAAGCTAGCTTTTTTTGTAGGAGCAGTGAATAATTATATATGGAGAAAGAAGGTTGAATTTAAATTTAATTCAATGACGATTTTTGTAAAAAGTAGATTAACGCAAAAAACATGAAAAAAGTAGTTGACAAAGGGAGAGGAGATGTGGTAATATAGAGAAGCCGCAAAAAAAGGCGAAGAA
>CAKSIH010000003.1 GCA_934462705.1 uncultured Eubacteriales bacterium
CTTTCTTCGCCTTTTTTTGCGGCTTCTCTATATTACCACATCTCCTCTCCCTTTGTCAACTACTTTTTTCATGTTTTACCATATCACTAAAAACACCATTTTGTTTTTATAAATTTTATGCTTGTAGCTCTTTTTCTTTACTCTATTGACTTGGTATTTCTGTGAGTGTTATATTTAAGGTGTAATAATTATATTGGAGGTTTGTCTATGTTACTCATTAACAAAAATTATTTCTCTTCAATATGTGGTGGGGCAAGAGGCCGCTACAGCAAACTACAACGAATGGCACAATCTCAAAGAGAAACCCAGGAAAAAATTTTCGAGAAACTTAAAGGATTGACTGTTGAAGAAGCTCATAAAGCATGCCCTTTTATTCCTGAAAAGGAACTCTGTATAATGTTTAAACTTGACGCAGATAATCATATCATCGCTCCCAGATTAAGCGATAATAGTGTAACCTCATTAGCTCAGGCACTTGTAGATTACGATAAAACAGTAGGCAGACGTTGGTAATTCGTATTATAAAATAATTTAAAAGACCAGTTATTTTAACTGGTCTTTTTCAATATACGAAAATTATAAGGAAAATTTTGCTATATCAGATAAATTTGAATTACTCATGAAATTTTGCATTATGTTTTGTAAACAAAAATTTTGCTTTTGTATCTTGAAATAAATATTAAACAGTGGTAACATTATTATTAAGGTCAATTTAATATGAAAGAAGGACTACCTTTGAAAAGCTTTGTAAAATTTTCTAAAAGTCTATCCTATTTAATATTATTTACCGTAACGATAATATGCATTGCCTGTTCTTGCATAGTTTATTTCTCTTTAAGAACACCATCAATTTCTGCACAAACCTCTACACCGTGCAAGTTTGATTTGGATCCCATGATGACACTAAAATTGAATACAATTTTACCCCAAAAAACTAAAGAAAAGGAAGATTTAAAGGTCGATCTAGCAACAGATAAACCTACCAACCCTAAAAGCGCAGATATACAACCTGTTCCCAAATCCGTACCTAAAACTAATGCAGATTCATCCTTGAACAATGTAACTGATTCACCCCCATCTGTCGATTACTCTTCACTGTACCCAAATTTGTACGCAGAAAGGCCAGCTACTCAAGTATTACCTGAAAAAACTGCCTTTTTAACCTTCGATGATGGTCCTTCTGAGAGAACAGCAGAAATTTTAGATGTTTTAAAAGAACGAAATATTAAGGCAACATTTTTTGTTACCGGTAAAACTACAGAGTTTGCAAAATCTATGATGCGAAGAATTGTGGATGAAGGCCATACAATTGCAATACACACTTATACTCACGAGTTTAGGCAAATCTATTCTAGTGTCCCTGCTTATTTGGATGACTTTAATAATATATATAACTTAATATATGATGTTACCGGAGTTAAAGCAAGTATATTCCGCTTCCCCGGAGGCTCTAAAAATGGGTTTAACCGAAATACCTATCGGGAATTCATTAATGAAATGACCCGTAGGGGATTTGATTACTTTGATTGGAATGTTTCCAGTGGAGATGCTGTTAGTAGAACTCCTACGCCTGTTGAAACTTGTATATCTAATGTTTTGAATAATTCCGCCAGTTTAAACAACTGTGTAGTTTTAATGCATGACCTAAGACCAAAAACAACAACTGTACAAGCTTTGCCTGAGATTATAAATGGGCTTTCTGCACAAGGCTTTAAATTTGATAAGCTCTCTCATGATATAAACCCCGCAACCTTTTCCTTGGTGCGGCCATATAGATAGTTAAAAATCAGCCAAATTTTTTAATGTGTTTGGCTGATTTTCTTATATATTTTTTGCGCAAAAATCCTTCATACAACAAATATCGCACAAGGGTTTGCCTGCTTTACATACTGCCCTACCATGCAAGACGAGTCTGTGACAAAAATTATTTGACTCTGATTGTGGAAGTACCTCTTTTAAAATTTTTTCTATCTTTTCTGGATTTTTTATATTATGAAATCCCAATCTTTTGGTAAGCCTTATGCAATGTGTATCTACAACAACTGCTGGTTTACCATATATATCTCCTAATATTAAGTTTGCAGTCTTGCGCCCTATTCCAGGAAGTTTTAGCAAATCTTCCATGTTGTCAGGCACAACCCCATCAAAATCCTTTATTAAAACCTTGCACATGTTTACTATGTCTTTTGATTTCACTTTATAAAAGCCGCATGACTTTATAATTTCTCCAATATCTTCAGCATCTGCATTTGCAAAATCTTCTACGTTTTTGTATTTTGCAAATAAAGTCGGTGTTACCATATTTACTCTTTTATCTGTGCACTGAGCCGCCAGCCTTGTTGCTATTAAAAGCTGAAGTGCATCTTTGTATTGAAGTGAACATTCGGCATTTTTGTATTCTTCTTTTAGCGCATTTACCGCTAGCTCTGCCAATTTTTCTTTTTTCATACATCTTACCTGCCTATCATAAAAATTAAATATATAATAAATACAACAAAAATATGTAAATTCTCGGTTTGCTTGAATTATTCTTCTTTAAATGATAAAATCAAGTTAATAACATTCAGGAGCGATATTTATTGAACAAGTTAAATTTAAAATTCTTTACGAGAAAAATTTTTTGGGTTCCTACTTTTATATTAACAGCTATTTTTTTGATATCAATTTATGGATTCCAAAATAGATGTGAATCATTTGAAACAACATCAACAGCAATGGGAACCTATGTTACACAAATCTTATGCGGCCCTTATGCAAAATCTGTTTGCCTTGATGTGAATAATAAAATAAAGGTGCTGGAACATAAAATTTCATGGAGAATCCCGGACTCCGACATACATAAAATTAACTCATCGACCGAACCTGTTAAAGTTTCAAAAACTACCGCGGATATTCTTGCTTTAAGCACTGATATTGCAAAAAAAAGCAACGGTGCTTTTAATCCCACCATACTTCCGCTGTCCTCTTTGTGGGATTTCGGCGGTGCAAATAATGTTCCTTGTAAAAGCGAAATTGAAAATGTTTTGCCCATGCTTAATTACTCAAACTTACACGTTGATCTTGAGAACTTAACTGCTCATTTGCTGGAAAAGTCGGGCATAGATTTAGGTGCTGTTGGCAAAGGTGCGGCTTGTGATGTCGCTATAGAGGAATACAAAAAAAGTGGTGCATCTTTTGGGGTTATATCGGTCGGCGGAAGCATTGGTGTTTTCGGACATAAACCTAATAACGAACCTTTTAAAATTGCAATTCGCAACCCTTTTGATCAAACTGATTGCAATAACAGCTTCGCCGTTTTGAATATCTCCGATGGCTGTGTTTCTACTTCCGGATCCTATGAAAGAAGTTTTTGTTCTGATGGCAAATTCTATCATCATATACTTGACTCAAGTACAGGTTACCCCACCGAAAATGATTTAGTCTGTGTAACTGTGATTCACCAAAGCGGTGTTTTAACCGATCTTCTCTCTACTGCATGCTTTGTTTTGGGCGTTGAAAACAGCCTCCCTCTGCTATCTCAGTACGATGCCTCTGCTGTATTTGTTAATAAAGATAAAAACGTTTTTGCAAGCAGCAAGCTTAAAGACAGACTTAAAATCACCAATAGTGAATTTCAAGTTTGCAAATGGTATTAAAATATGAAAATTAAAGCTAAAAACATCTTTACTACTATTATTATAACGCTGCTTAGCGGCGCTATTGCGATGTTATTATTTCTTAACATGCAGACCGGCCGTGGAGCAATTGCTGTAATTGAAAAAAATGGTACTTTAATAAAAAAAATAAATCTTACAAACGTAACCGAGCCTTATTTCTTCCATATAGAGGATGAACTCTATCCTGCAACTTTGAAAGTTGAACATGGAAAAATTTCATTTGTTAATGCGCAATGTCCAGATAAATTATGCCAGAAAATCGGCGTAATTTCAAGGCCTCATCAATCTGCAATTTGCCTCCCCGCTCGAGTTTGCGTACATATAGAAGGTGAAAATAATGAATTTGACAGTATTACGGGTTAAGCATTTTTCCAATAAAAAAAACACTCTCACGATAACCACAGTGGCCATTTTCTGTGCGTTATCCATAGTGGTTTCCTTTTTAGAAATGTCTATTCCATCATTTCTGCTACTTCCACCCGGCTCTAAAATGGGGTTTTCTAACATAATTACAATGTTTGTCTGCTCCGCTCTTGGCATTTTGCCGGCGCTTGCAATAGTTCTTACAAAATCACTTTTTGTCTTCATGATGAAGGGATTTACTGCATTCCTAATGAGCTTTTCCGGCGGGCTGCTTAGCGCAATTGTTGTATATGTTTTGTTTAATTGCAGAACTTTCAGCACACGGTTCGTCCTTACAGGCATAACCGGAGCGCTATTTCACAATATGGGTCAGCTTTTGGTGGCGGTTGCGCTTACCTCCCCGTGTATGATTTACTACGCACCGTTTTTAATCATATTTGCTATAATTACGGGCAGTATAACAGGATTTGCACTAAAGGTTATTTTTCCAAAATTAAATAAAATTTTTACAAACTTGAAAGGATGATGCAAAATGAATTTATTTTCGTTTTCTAAATCTCCAAACTCTCCTTTTGATACACATGGCGGCGTTAAAGTTCCACATAGAAAAAATACCGCAAATTTAAAATCTACAATCATGCCACCGCCCCAAAACATAATCTTGCCCATGGTTCAGCATATAGGCGCCCCTTGTGTTCCAATTGTTGCTACCGGCGATACTGTAAAACTTGGTCAACTGGTAGCTGCCAGCAATAACTTTGTATCTGCCCCTATTCATTCAAGCGTTTCCGGCACTGTCTCAAAGATTGATAAAATTTTAATGCCAAATGGCGCTTGTGTTGATGCTATTTTCATTGAATCAGACGGAAAAATGACTCCGTGCGAAGGTATAACGCCACATAAAATTAAATGCAAAGATGATATTGTAGAATCCGCCAAAAGCTGCGGTCTTGTGGGGCTTGGTGGGGCCGGATTTCCAACTCATGTAAAACTTAATGTTCCTAAAGGTAAAATCGTCGATACACTTATCATAAATGCTGCGGAGTGCGAACCTTACATTACATCCGATAACAGAGCCATTCTTGAAGAAACTGATCACATTGTTAATGGTATCAAGCTTATTTTAAATACCCTTAACATAAAAAAAGCTGTGATTGGTATTGAAAGTAACAAGCCGAAGGCTATTAAATGTCTAAATGATGCAATTTCCAGCATTGACAACATTTCTGTTTTAGTGCTCAAATCAAAATATCCTCAAGGCGCTGAAAAAGTGATTATTAAATCGGTAACCGGTCGCGAAGTACCCATGGGTAAGCTTCCGCTGAATGTCGGCTGCATCGTTATGAATGTTGTCTCTGTTTTAACTTTGTTTAATTATATAAAAACAGGGATGCCTCTTGTATCTAAACGAATAACCGTGGACGGCTCAGCTATTGCGGAGCCTAAAAACCTTATCGTTCCTGTTGGCACACCTATTTCAGAGGTAATAAAGTTCTGCGGCGGCTACAAAGTCGAACCTAAAAAAATCCTAATGGGCGGACCTATGATGGGAACTGCTTTAATTGATGATAGCTTTCCAATTTTAAAGCAAAATAACGCTATTTTGGCTTTTGGTGAAGCTGAAGCTAAGATGTTTGAGCCAAGTGCGTGTATCCGCTGTGGAAGGTGCGTTGAAAACTGTCCTATGAATCTGATGCCCACTCTTTTGGAGCAAAATGTCCAATATCAAAACATAGACGCTTTAAATAAACTTTCCGTTACAAACTGCATGGAATGCGGCTGCTGCTCTTACAATTGCCCCGCTTTTAGGCCTTTGGTGCAATCTATTCGTCTTGGTAAAAATTTAGTTAAAGTAAAGAGGTAAAGATTTATGAATTCAAAACTTTATGTCAGCTCTTCCCCTCATATTCACTGCAATGATTCCACCTCCAAAATCATGCTCGACGTAATTATATCGCTAATACCCGCTTTTATTGCTTCGGCATTTATATTTGGTATTAGAGCTATTTTTTTAGTGCTTCTTACCGTTGCTTCCTGTGTTTTATCTGAGTATGTTTCAAGAAAAATAATGAAACGAAATAACACTATTTCTGACTTAAGTGCCGTTGTTACCGGAATTTTACTTGCATTCAACCTTCCCGTAACCATAAACCCGCTAGTTGCTGCATTTGGTGGCATGATAGCAATTGTTGTAGTAAAGCAGATGTTCGGAGGAATTGGTCAAAACTTTGTAAATCCTGCAATTACAGCAAGAATAATTTTGTTAGCGTCATTCCCATCTATGATGAGTACTTGGGCTGTCCCATTTTTTTATAAGACTTCACCTGATATTATGACAACCGCGACACCTCTTGCAAAAGGAGCAGAAATTTTAAAACCGTCTTATGAAGATATGTTCTTTGGCAACATTCCTGGATGCATTGGTGAGGTTTGCTCATTTGCCCTTATCCTCGGCGGCCTATACTTAATCTTTAGAAAAGTCATCTCCCCGCTTATTCCCGTGATTTACATAGCTACAGTGTTTGTTTTAGCTCTTATATTCGGGCAGGACCCAGTATTCCACATTTTATCCGGTGGTCTTTTGCTCGGTGCAATCTTCATGGCAACAGATTACACAACCTCCCCTCTTACAACCTCAGGTAAAATTATTTTCGGTGTGGGCTGCGGATTTATTACCATGATGATACGTTTGTTTGGAGCTTTGCCAGAGGGTGTAAGCTTTGCTATCATGATTATGAATATTCTAGTACCGCATATTGAAAATTTGACTATTCCTCGTACTTTCGGAAAGGAGAAAATCCATAATGGAAAAGCTCAAGCTTAAAAATGTCTTAATTCCGACAGCCTCATTGTTTGTAATCTGCTTTATAACCACCTTGCTTTTATGCAGTACAAATATTTTGACTAAAGACACCATTAAAAATCAAGAAATTCAAGCAAGTGAGTCTATAAAAAAGGTGGTTTTGCAAAGTGCTGACTCCTTTAAAGCTGCCACCTCAAGAGACGGTTCTTTTGAATATTTTATTGGCGTGGACAAAAATAAAAACATTATTGGATACGTTTTTTCCACTCAGGCCAAAGGATATGGAGGTACTGTTGAAGTAATGACAGGAATAAATACTGACTCTCAAATTGAAAACGTTGCTGTTTTGTCTCATAATGAAACCCCTGGACTTGGAGCTAACGTCACAAAAGATAGCTTTCTTAATCAATTTAATTCAAACATTAGCGGGGGATATTTTTCAATAACTAAAAACACCCCTTATAATGACCGTGAAGTTGAAGCAGTAACCGGGGCTACTATTTCGTCCACAGCAGTTACAAAGGCCGTAAACGAAGCCGTGAAAAACTTTAACAGCGTTATTAAAACAGAAGGGAGCAATTAATATGGCAAATTCTTTAAAATATGAACTTACAAAGGGCATCATCAAAGAAAACCCTGTTTTACGCCTTGTCCTTGGAACATGTCCAACTTTAGCTATAACAACTGCTGCCTTTAACGCCGTTGGAATGGGTATTGCCGCAACTTTGGTTTTAATTGGCTCTAATGCGGTAATTTCACTTATTAAAAAATTTATACCCGATAAAGTCAGAATTCCCGCATATATAACCGTTATTGCCGGATTCGTTAGCATTATTCAACTGCTGGTAAAGGCATATGCTCCCGCTCTTGACAAAACTCTAGGTATCTATCTCCCTCTAATTGTTGTAAATTGTATTATTCTTGGCAGAGCCGAAATGTTTGCAAGCAAAAATAATGTCATTCCCTCTATTTTAGATGGCCTTGGCATGGGCATTGGATTTACGGCCGCACTTTTATGCATGGGCATCATCCGAGAGCTTTTAGGCGCCGGCACCGTGTTTGGTATTCCTATCCTGTCCGGGTTTATGCCTCCTATCGTCATCTTCATTTTGCCTCCCGGCGGGTTTTTCGTTTTTGGAATGTTAATTGCTGTTGCAAATAAGCTCTCTGGAGAAAATAAAAAAGCAAAAACCTTCGGGTGCGGCAGCTGCCCCATGAATAAAGGCTGCTTTAAGGTTGCCAAAAAGGAGGAGAGCATAAATGCTTAAAGGTTTAATAGCTGTATTTTTAGCTTCTATTTTAACAGAAAATTACATATTAAATAAATTTTTGGGAATTTGTCCATTTTTAGGTGTGTCTAAAAAAGTTAACACCGCTTTGGGAATGAGCTGCGCTGTTACATTCGTAATGGTGATTTCAACTGCTGTCACCTGGCCAATTTATAACTATGTATTGCTTCCAAACGGCATTGAGTATTTGCAAACGCTAGTTTTTATCTTGATTATCGCTGCTTTGGTTCAATTGGTTGAAATCATTTTAAAAAAATATATGCCTCCCCTTTATAATTCTCTTGGTATATACCTGCCTTTAATAACCACAAACTGCGCCGTTCTGGGCGTTACAATGCTAGTTATTGAAAAAGGTGCTGCTGATGCCTCCTTTGGATACATTCACTCACTTGTAAATGCATTTGGCGCCGGCATTGGTTTCCTTATTGCAATGGTTATCTTCGCCGGTGTTCGCCAAAAACTTGAGCAATGTGATATCCCAGAATTACTTAAAGGCCTGCCCATTACCCTTGTGGCGGCATCACTTGTAGCTGTTTCATTTCTAGGGTTTCAGGGTATTGTTGATGTACTTTTAACTTAAAGTAAAGGAGTTTTTTCTATGAGTGAGATATTGTTTCCGGTTTTTATCGTCTCCGGAATCGGTCTTGTCGCCGGGCTCATTCTGTCCGTTGCATCTATTGTCATGTCTGTTAAAAAAAATGATAAAGCAAAAGAAATTTTAAACGCACTTCCCGGTGCAAATTGTGGCGCTTGCGGATTCTCCGGTTGTGAAGGCTACGCTAAAGCACTCTCTGAAGGTAAAAGCAAACCTGGTTTATGCATACCCGGAGGTCAGGCAACTTCCGATAAAATTTCCAAAATTCTTGGCATTAACAGTGCTAAAACTGAAAAAAAAGTTGCTTTAGTTGCCTGCTGTGGCACAAATAATAACACTTCTGTAAAAATGGAGTATAATGGTATTAAAAGCTGTGCCGCTGCTAACTCCCTCTTTGGAGGGGATTCAAGTTGTAGGTTTGGTTGCCTGGGCTTTGGCGATTGTCTTAAGGCTTGTAAGTACGGCGCTATTAATATTTGCAATGGGGTCGCCTTTGTAGATTACAATAAATGCGTGGGTTGCGGCGCCTGCGTGAGTGCCTGTCCTAAAAATCTTATTAATTTGGTACCCTTTAAACAGCAAGCTGTGGTTCGCTGCTCAAATTTAGATAAGGGTGCTCAAACTATAAAGGTTTGTTCCTCTGGCTGCATTGGTTGCATGCGTTGTGTTAAAGCTTGCGAATTTGACGCTATTACCGTTAAAGATTCCCTTGCTAAAGTCGATCCTAAAAAATGTACCGCTTGCGGTAAGTGCACCAATGTTTGCAAACCCGGTTGCATTTCTTTGATGTTTGATTAAGACCACATGGTCTTCGGAGCCGCTAGGCTTGCGCGTTTGTGCAAGGCTGCGGCTCCCCTTATTTAAGTGTAAAAATTAAAAATGGGGTGTAAAATTTGGCTTTTATTAAACCTTTTAAGGCTTTACGTTATAATGATAATCTTTTTGCTCAAATTCAAAATTTAGTCTGTCCTGCCTACGATATTATTAAAGATGATGAAGTAGAATTTTATATTCAAAAACACAAAAATAATATAATTAACCTTGAAAAACCCATAGGTAAAAATCGATATGAGAATGCCGCTAAAACCTTAGACTCTTGGCTAAATAGAGGTACTTTAATTCAAGATAATAATGACTCAATATATATTTACAATGAGCAGTTTGAAATTAACGGCATAAAAAAATCAATAAGCGGCATTATTTGCCTTGTTAGACTTGAAAACTTTAGAAATAAAGTTGTTTTCCCACATGAAAAAACTCACTCTAATGCTAAAGTTGACCGCCTTGAACTCTTGAAGGCAACTAATTGCAATTTTAGCCCTATATTTTCAATTTTTAATGATGAAACCAGAAAAATAACCAATATTATCAGCGAATTTCATTTGCAAAAGCCACTCACTCGCTTCACCGATGACAGCAACGTTTCTCACAGCCTGTGGAGGATAAATGACAAAAGTTTAATATCATCGATCTGCGAATACTTTAAAAACAAAAAGCTCTATATTGCTGATGGGCATCATCGATATGAAACCGCTCTTAATTATAAAAATTACTTGCAAAACTACACTTCCTCCAATTATTCACAAAACAATTCTGGCTACGTTATGATGTACCTTGTAGATATTAATACTCCTAACTTAACCATATTGCCGACCCACCGTATAATTAAAAATACTTCAAATTTCTCTCCTGATGACATCATTAGCAAGTGCAAAAAAAGTTTTATTGTAAAAAAATTTAGTATTAAGGACATCGAGTTAAACCTTAATTTTGCTTGCTCAAACGGTACCCATGCAATCGGGCTTTTTTTCGGCGGAAATAATTACTTTCAGCTGGAAAATAACAATTTATTAAATGAGGTTTTAGACGTTGACATGCTTCAAGATTTTATTCTTGGCCCCATTTTTAACCTTGACGCAAATAACGCATCCACTCAAAATAAAATAGACTATACGACGGAACTTAACTGTGCAATTTCAGCGATAAACTCCGGTAAGGGCCAATGTGCATTTTTGCTTAATCCAACCTCAATAGAGCAAATTATGAACAAGGCTATGAATTTTGAGAAAATGCCCCAAAAGTCAACCTATTTCTACCCAAAACCCATCACCGGGCTTGTTATAAATAAAATTATAAATTAAAAAAAGGCTTAACCTTATAAAAAATTCATAAGGTTAAGTCCTTTTAAGTTCGGCCACCCAATATCATCAAAGGGGGCATTAATTTTTTAAACCGCTATTGTTGAGTTTCTTATATTCCAAAAATGGTACGTATTCCCTCTCTATTAAAATAGGCTATGCCATCATGGATTTTTCCTACCTTTATAAGAGTTTGAGGAACACCATCTCTCCGTGGTGTAACTATTACTTTATTACCATTAAAAACATAGTCCAGTCTATTGCAATTTCCATCCTTTCTGGGGAGTTCACCCATATATGAGAAATTACGTTCATCCTCTCTTTTATAGCCTAAAATCTCAAAAACATCTCTTTTATTCTCAATCCTTATCTGATGTACTCGATCACCCACGTGAACCATGGCTGTTATCCTGCCATCTCGCTTCATTTTGTAAGTTATTCTGTTTCCAACTCTATCACGCTTTGGCAAGCAGGCAGGATTTAGTCCCATAGTCGATGAACCGGCTCCTAGCATAGATAATATTGCTGCACTTGCTAATACTTTTTTTAATACTTTTTTCATTGTTATGCCTCTCTTATATAGAACTAATTTTTTTATCTTTATTATTTTTAATATATGGATTTTATACTACAAACTTTAAAAATTTTTAGCTTTTAATAATATTCATTAATAGTGAACTTAATATTTTAATCAGTTAATCATCTTAATCTAAACAAAAATGCATAAAGTTAAGTCTTTTTATACTTAGCTATCCAATGGAAATAAAGGGACATTATTCAGTTTACTTCAAAAACGGCATTCTCTTCATCCATTGTAACATAGGCTTTATTATGCTTTTCCATAAATGGTACGTATTTTATCTATCATAATATAGACCAACCAGATTGAAAAACACCTATTATTTGAGGAGCTGACGGAATGCCTTGCTTTCAAACCGTAAACGTAACTATAACTTTATTTGTATAACCAGTTAAACTTGGCTCCAAATTGTGTGTTAACTTGCTGACTTTTATATCATTTTAGGGAAGATCAAAATATTTACAACTGCAATGTTTTTTGGGGAGACTCTTACTATAAGCGTTGATAACTGACTAGTATTTTTGACGTATTTAATATTCTTTAGTTTGTCATTTTCAAGTATTGTTGCTGTTACTTCTCTGTTTTCCCCATTGATCCCATATTTTACTTGGAGCTCAACTACATCCAGTCTGGGGAATAATAATCTTCCAGAGCATAAGGATCACTTGATAAATAAAAGCTACCTAAGCTTAGAGGACTATATTCTAAAAAATCTAATAACTCTCTATCACTTTTAATTTCCCTACGCCTTATCGGATGGCCGTTTTCCAATATTACGGCAATTAGTGTCCCTTTCCAAACCGCATATTTTACTGGGCGTCCAGTGATATCACATGACGGTAAATCACTAACGTTTTCTGGTGGTAAAGCACTATCTTGTTCTGAGCTACCATATGCTAAAAATTCTGACATTTCCTCTGTATCTAAAACTGGTTTCTTCTTTGGTAGTTCGGTTTCACAATCACCTGCACTACGTCTGCTGTCATTAAAGCTATGTTTTGCTTGGCTGCCAGTGCTATCTTGTTGTGGTAGCTTGTCGGGGTCTACAGCCAAAGCTGATGAACCAGCCCCTACCATAGACAATATTGCCGCACTTGCTAACACCTTTTTTAGTACCTGTTTCATTGTTACACCTTTTTCCATATAGCCCCTCCTTATTTGGAAATTTTGTTTTTTAGATTAAAATTTATTATAGTTCTTAAATATTTCTATTGTTTTATAAAATTTATTAGCATTAAAGTAAAATATAATCAGTTAGACACTTTTCTAAAATATACAACCTACAGCTAAAACGTTAATTATTGCTAACATTCCTACATTCTAATACTTTAAGATTACAACCTAATACTTCCTTTTTACAGCCAAAAATTAAACTTCACTAATACTTAAGCTTTCTATGACTAGGTCCGATTCCTCTTCCCCATTTTCATCTCGATTATTATCTAATGGAATCACCGGTGCTCCCGGACATCCATTAAACCATGGAGTAACTGTAAATGCGTCATCTTCCTCATCGTCGTATTGTATATCAATGCCATTTTCTCTATTTAAATCAAGAATCTCTTCAAGCCAGTAAATTTCTGATGATTGAAGACCTTCCTCGGCATAATTTTCCTCAGCAGCATTTTCCTTGTCAGAATTTTTTTCTTCAAAATTTACTGGATTACTGTCAAATGCCATAGCAGGTATGCCAGCTCCAAGCGTAGATAGCATAATCGCTCCAGATAACAGTTTTAAAATTGTCTTTTTCACATAATCCCCCCTTTTTTTATTAAATCATCACATATTAAGTTTAACTAATATTGCCTACAAAGAAATATAAGAACTATTTCTCTATTATGGCATTTATAAAATTGTTTGTCAATAATATACAGTAGATTTTATTTTTTTTTACACTGAAATTAAAATCATGGTCTATTATCACATAAATGCACTATTATTTATTGATTTTAATAAAGTTAATATCTGAAATTAGCAGAAATACTAAACAAAAACTAACTTTACACTTAATAATTTTCTACTTTGCCCTATTATTTATATGTATCCCAAGCTCGACCAACTGTTTCGTTTCTATCTCGCCCGGCGCACTGGTCATAAGCTCACTTGAATTTGATACCTTAGGAAAAGCTATTACATCTCGAATGCTTTCACAATTAAGCATTAACATAACAAGTCTATCAAGGCCAAAAGCCAAGCCCCCATGAGGTGGTGCCCCATATTTAAATGCATCCATTAAAAACCCGAACCTCTCTTTTGCAGCTTCATCAGAAAAACCCAAAGCTTTTAACATTCTATTTTGCAGCTCTGAATCGTTAATTCTTATCGATCCCCCACCAACTTCGTTCCCATTAAGAACTAAATCATAAGCCTTTGCTCTCACCGATAGCGGATCACTTTCTATTTTATCCATGTCCTCATCCATGGGCGATGTAAACGGATGATGGCTTGCTACTAATCTTTGCTCCTCTTTACTGTATTCAAAAAGCGGAAATTCCGTCACCCACAAAAGATTTGGTTCCGATTTGTCAATTAAATCTAAACGTTTAGCCATCTCTAAGCGTAATGCTCCAAGGCTTTCAAATACAACCTTGTTTTCATCACTCGCCACAATAAAAATTATATCTCCCGATGCTGCCTTTAACGTTTTTCTAACAGATTGAACTTCTGCTTCACTCAAGAACTTTTCATAAGAAGAACTCGTTGTGCCGTCTTCTCCAAGTTTTGCCCATGCAAGCCCCTTTGCTCCGTAATCTTTTATCCATTCGGCCAGCTTATCTATGTCTTTCCTTGATAGCTTTGATGCCGCTCCTTTAGCAACAATAGCTCGCACTGAACCACCTGCATCAATTGCAGATTTAAATACCCTAAATTCAGTCCCCTTTAAAACGGCTGTTAAGTCTTTAAGCTCCATCTCAAATCTTAAATCTGGCTTATCTGAACCAAATCTATCCATTGCTTCCCTATATTTCATACGCCTAAACGGTGTCTTTATATCCTTATTCAAAACTTCCTTGTAGACCCGTTTCATAAAGCCCTCGGCCATCTGCATTACAACTTCGCTATCCACAAATGACATCTCAAGGTCAATTTGAGTAAACTCCGGCTGTCTATCTGCTCTTAAATCCTCATCTCTAAAGCAGCGAGCTATCTGGAAATATCTATCAAACCCGGAAAGCATGGTAAGTTGCTTATAAAGCTGCGGTGACTGCGGAAGTGCAAAAAAATTACCTGGGAAAACTCTCGATGGCACTAAATAGTCTCTTGCTCCCTCTGGAGTGGACTTTATGAGCATTGGTGTTTCCACCTCTATAAAACCGTTTTCGTCAAAGTAATCCCTTGCTACCTTAACAATTTTGTGGCGATTAATTATATTTCTTTGCATGTCAGGTCTTCTCAAATCAAGATACCTGTACTTTAACCGCAATTCCTCTTTTACATTAGAGTCTTCCACAATCTCAAAAGGCGGCGTCTCCGATTTCGACAAAATCCTTAAATCTTTAACTTCTATTTCAATTTCGCCAGTTTTAATTTCCATGTTCTTCGAAGATCTCTCTCTTACAATGCCCCTCGCTGCTAACACAAACTCTGCTCTTACCAAAAATGCCTTGTTAAAGATATCTCTATCTGTTGATTTATCAAATGCTAGTTGCACTACTCCCGTTCTATCCCTTAAGTCTATAAAAATTAGTTGTCCCAAATCTCTCTGGCGCTGTGCCCAGCCACAAACAGTTACTTCTTCTCCAATGTTTACTCTTCCCAAATTGGCACAGTAAGTTGTTCTTTTTAGCCCAATCATACTATCAAACTTCATGTTGCCCTCCAAAATCGCTCACCAAATTTACTAGCTCCGGGTTTTCAAACCGAGTGTGAATATTAAAATACTCGGTTAAAAAATTATTATTCAAGCTAATATCCAGCTGTTCCCCCGTCTTCATGTTTTTTACCTTCGCCTTACCGGACGCAATTTCATCCGGCCCTAAAACTATACATGTCTTTGCGCCTATCTTGTCAGCATACTTCATTTGCGCCCTAAATGATCTTCCCATTAAATCAGTCAGCGCAATAAAAGAGCATTCCCTTAAGCCTTTTGCTAGCTTAAAAGCCATCTTCGCCGCACCCTTATCCATAGGGGCTATATAAACGTCGCATATATCATCTCTGTTTATCATAATGCCCTGATTTTCCATTACTAAAATAAGCCTTTCCATGCCCATGCCAAAGCCAACTGCCGGCATAGGGTTACCACCAAGCTCCTGTACTAGACCATCATATCGTCCACCACCACATACCGTTCCTTGCGTGCCTGAATCTTTAGAAACGAACTCAAACACCGTTCTTGTGTAGTAATCGAGTCCACGCACAATCGTCGGATTCACCTCATATGCAATTCCTGCCACATCAAGATATTCCTTCACGTCATTAAAATGACTCTTACAGTCATTGCAAATATAGTCTAATATTTTCGGCGCATCCTTGGCTATCTTAGAACAAACTTCACTTTTGCAATCAAGTATCCTCATCGGGTTTCTATCCATTCTCGAAATACAGGTCTCACAAAGCTCACCCGTATACTTACTAAAATATTCTTTTAGTGCATTATAATACTTCTTTCTGCAGCTTTTGCAACCTATTGAATTAATCTGTAAACTTAAATTCTCAATTCCCAGTCTTGCAAACAAAGAACTTGCCATGGAAATTACTTGAGCATCTGCAGCTGGTCCCCCTGCACCAAACATTTCAACACCAAATTGATGAAACTCCCTATACCTTCCAGATTGTGGTTTTTCATACCTATAGCAAGGTGTTGCATAAGCAAACTTTAACGGCAACGGCTCATTATATAACCCGTGTTCCAGCATCGATCTAACTGTTCCCGCTGTGCCCTCCGGCTTTAACGTTATGGACCTTCCACCCTTATCGCTGAAAGTGTACATCTCCTTTTGCACTACATCCGTATCCTCACCTACCGAACGACTAAAAAGTTCTGTATGCTCAAAAACCGGCGTTCTTATTTCTTTAAAACCGTGAAGCTTCACTTCATCAAACATTATATCTTCAATAAATCTCCACTTGTAACTTTTGCTTGGTAAAATGTCCTGCGTACCCCTGGGGGCTTTAGTCAAAAGATTCATATTGTTACACCCCTTTAAATTAACAAAGCTCCATTCGTAAACTGAATAGAGCTTATTTTTATTTTTAACTTAAACTATACACGTGTATTAATTATATTTCTCCATTCAAGGTCGCCCCTGTCAAGGCCATGAATTAAAACTTCGGCTGTTGCTATATTGGTGGAAAGTGGTATTCCATGCATGTCGCACAACCTTAGTAAATTCATGTCATTGGATTCCTGAAGTTTTTCACTGATAGGATCCCTTAAAAATAACAACATATCAATCTCATTACATGCAATCCGAGCTGCAATTTGCTGAGCTCCACCTTGAGCTCCACCTAAAAAACGACGTATTTTTAATCCCGTTGCTTCCGATATCATCTTTCCCGTGGTACCAGTCGCACAAAGGTTATGTTTGCTTAATATACCTGAATATGCTATACAAAACTGAACCATCAATTCTTTTTTTGCATCATGTGCTATTAATGCTATGTTCATACTTTCACTCCTATAAATACTATCCTTAAACTTTAACTAATTTATATATCAATGATTTTTTTATTTTAATCACCATTTTTATACAATAACATATAATTAGCAGAATTTCAAGAGTTTTAGGCTTTTTTAAAAAATTTTTTATAATTTTTTATTATTGATATCACATTTGTTGTTTCACAAAATAACTTTTAGTTGTCAAGTGCTGATTTATTGCTCTTATTTGTTGGTTATCCCTGATTTTCACCAAAGTAATACGCGTCCATTATATCTTTTGCTACATTTTTAGATATCATACCAGAGGCGCCATGCTCTACAACCACAGCTATAGCTATTTCAGGGTTTTCATACGGGCCGGCACACATAAACGTCGTGTGGTCCGAACCATTATTCTGCGCAGTTCCCGTTTTAGCAAAGATTGGAATCGGATAACTGCTAAAGTTAGTGGCCGTACCACTTAAAACTACCTGCCTCATAGATTCTTTAACTATGTTAAGATTTTCCTCTGAAACGCCCGCTGTTTCAACAAGTTCCGGCTTTTCCGGATCATTTTCCCAAATTACATTTTCACGCTTATAATCTGTAACCTTGCGTATTAAATGCGGTCTGTATCTTTTTCCTCCATTTGCAATAGTAGCCATATATGTAGCTAATTGCAACGGCGAAAATAAATTGTCAGATTGCCCTATTGCCGCTTTTATTGTTACCGGATTACTCCATACCGAGCCTATTTCCGCGCTGTGCTCAGGCCCCGCTAAAACCCCGGTTGTTTCGTTTAACTCTATCCCGGTCTTTACACCTAAACCAAATCTTTTAGAATATAAATTCATGTTGTTTATACCAAGTCTTCTCCCCGCCTCCGAGAAAAAACAGTTACATGACTTTGCCATGGCATATTTTAAATCTGCCATGCCATGCACACCCATACACTTGGTTGTGAAATTCGACAAACCAGGATAATAATAAATACCACTGCATCGAATTTTGTCAGCTGGTGTCAAAACACCTTCCTGCAAGGCCCCGCACGCAACCAGAGGCTTAAAAATAGACCCTGGAGCAAAAGATCCATCAAAGGCTCTGTTAAAAAGCGGATTTTTTTTATCGTTTAGAAGACTGCTGTAATATCCCGGTTCGCCCAACTTTGAGGCGTCATATGTTGGGCACGTTGCTGCCGCTATAATTGAGAAATCTTTTACATTTAACACCACTACACCACCGGCAACGCAATCATGCTTACCTGCATTTTTTACATTTCGCGCAAGGGATTCCATTGCAACCCTTTGTATTCTCGAGTCAATTGTTAAAAATATAGTATGTCCAGGATTTGCATTTTTCGTTTTAATAACATTTAAAACTTTTCCATCTCGTGAAATCTCTATTTTACGTTCTCCGCCTTCTCCTCTTAGTTCCTGCTCAAATTTATACTCTATACCGGTCTTTCCAATTACATCTTCTATTGTATAACCCTTATTTTGCAAATTGTCATACTGCTCTTGCGACATCTTTCCTATCGTTCCTATTATGTGTGGGGCTATATCAGGATTCACAAGGTGACGTTTCGACGTTAAACTTATTCTTATGCCACAGTTTTCCTGAAATTTTTCAGAAATTATAGAAACTAAATCCGGGCTTATGCCCTCAGCAAAAGTGCTGCATCCGTTCATTCCACGGTAGTAACCGTTTGATTCCATATTATATTTTACACTAACAAGCTTCCTTTGCGTATTTTTATCATACTTTTCGCACTTATATCTCTCTACAAGCTTCTTCATGCAGTCTTCAGCTGTTGTATATTCATTCACATTCAAGCGATCTTTACCTTTTAACGCCTTTATTTCCTTCTCTTTATCCGGTAAAAATTCATATTCTCCTTTTTTGTTTATCACTATTGGCAACTCATCAATCCAGGGTTCTCCTTTTTTTTCCATTAAATCTATAAGCTCCAATATAATCTCATTTTCTCTGTCCTCTGGCATTGTAAATCGCTCAAAGACTATTGCATACCCTGTCTCATTTTCCGCAAACGATACACCGTTTACATCAACTATTTCTCCTCTTAAGGCTTCTGTCTTTGTTATCGATAAATTATTCCTGTTTGCGCGTTCCCTGTACTCTCCGCTATTTATAAGCTGCCAATCTACAAGCCTTGTTATGTAGCTTATTAAAATAAACGCCACCAACACAAGGCAAAACGCATATCTTATCTGTCCCTTATTTTTAATTGTTAATTTTCCTTTAAACACCGTCAATTATTCCCCTCTTCTTATGTTTATTGCAAGCGCTCTGTTAAAAAAATAAACTAAAGGTGCCACTAAAAATGTATATAGCATTCCTATAAGATAGTAACTTGTAAACGCATATACAGCTTCCGGAAAGCCTTTACTTACAAACATCACAAGGAAATATAAAGAGTAAACTATGAAAATAGACAAAAAGCACCCTATAATTGCATTAAAAAAATTCACCGTTTCAATTATATATCTTGCTGATATCCCCAGAATATACGCAACTAATGCTACAACTACAGTGTAAAAACCAATTTTTCCACTTGATGATATATCTAATAGCACACCTGAAAAAAATCCAAACATCAGTGCCGGATTTTCTCCTTCAAACACTGCTATTATAAACACCACTGGCAACACAAGTATTGGTTTTGCACCGTTTACTCCCGGAATAAAATTGGGAATTTGCTCTATTACATAAAGAACTAATATTTCTATAAAATAAGCTAAATATCTTACATATTTATACACTGAACCCATTTTTCTCTCCCTGCCTTAAGTGTAATTATTTCTTTGGCACCGGTCTTGATATTACTATATCACCTTTTCCCTCAAATTTTGTTACAATAAACACATCCATTACTGTTTTTATGTCATCGAGCGGCTCAACAACTGCAAAAAACGATGAATCAAAGTCATCATGCGATATTTCCTTAACTTTTCCAATTGGTAAATCCTTTGGACATATTCCACCAAGTCCCGTTGTCACAACAAGATTATCTATTTCTATGTTATTTTGTGCTGATAAGTACATCATTCCGGTTAAACCGTCTGCGGCAAGCTTGGCATCCCCACTTATAACACCGCTATCATTGCTTTCTTTTGTAACAACACCAAATTTTACATCGCTTGATAAAACTGTCTTTACAGTACATGAATTCGCGGTTACAGTTGCAACCCTACCTATCAGGCCGTTTTGCGTTATTACAGCATCGTTTACACATACACCATCATTTTTTCCCTTGTCAAGCGTAAACCCGTAAAAAATATCGTTAGGGTCCCTTGATACCACCAGCGCCGGCATAAAATTTAAACTTTTATTTTGCTTTTTAAAGTCATAGAACTTTAAGTATTGGGCATTTTCCCTCTTTACATTATAGTAATCTATTAAAACTGTGCGCATTCTTCTTACTTCGCCCTTTAGCTTAGATATCTCTTCTTCGTATTCCTGCGCTGTTTTTTCGCTACCCGGTAAAAAATCCCTAGCATTGCCCGTTATTTTGTTAATAACCTGCTGCATCGGAACTATTACTGCATCTAAACATGAAGGAACAAAAAAAGCTCCGGGAGTAAAAATCAAAATAGATGTACCCCCAATTATAAGTAAAAAAGCAAGTAAACATTTTGCTAAATTGCTCCTTAAAAAATTCTTCATATTATCCCTCCACGATTTAACCATACTGACTGTAAAGTCAAAGTTGCCCCGAACACAAAAACTCACCTAACATTTAGTGAATGCAGCTCGGGGCAAACATTTAATTGCAATTTTAATCTATTTCTTTCTTGATTTATAATAATCCTTTGGCAATGACAATTCAAGCCTTTTTCCTGTTCCATCAACAACACAATCAAGTGGATTTTCTGCAACATGAACTATCATTTTTGTCTCTTGAGATACCAATCTATCGAGCCCTCTCAAAAGTGCCCCTCCACCTGTCAGCATTATTCCATGGTCTATTATATCCGCAGCAAGCTCCGGCGGAGTACTCTCAAGAGTTCCTTTTATAGCATCTACTATGGTGTTAAGTGACTCTGTCAATGCCTCTCTTACTTCCTCCGAGCTAATTTCTATGTTCTTTGGTAAGCCGTCAATTAAATTCCGCCCTTTTATATCCATAGAAGTTTCGCCTTCATAAGGGAATGCAGACCCAATTTGAATCTTGATATTTTCCGCCGTTCTTTCACCTATTAGAAGATTATATTTCTTTTTAATGTAATAAACAATAGCCTCATCAAATTTATTGCCGGCAACTCTAACTGACTGTGATGTCACAATATCTCCAAGGGAAATAACTGCAACCTCTGAGGTTCCGCCACCAATATCCACAACCATGCTTCCTGTCGGCTCGGACACCGGAAGACCTGCACCAATTGCTGCCGCCATTGGTTCTTGTATGAGTTCCACATCTCTTGCGCCTGCTTGCCTCGTGGCATCTTCAACCGCTCTTTTTTCAACCTCAGTTACACCCGATGGTATGCATACAACCACCTTGGGCCTTTTACTGAAAAGTCCTGTTTTTATGCTCTTTTTTATAAAATATTTAAGCATTGTAGCCGTCACATCAAAATTAGCTATCACGCCGTCTTTGAGTGGTCTTACCGCAACAATAGACCCTGGCGTTCTTCCTATCATATCCTTTGCCTGTAAGCCAACTGCTAAAACAGTGTCTGTATTTATATCCACTGCAACAACAGACGGTTCTCTCATGATTATTCCTTTATTTTTCATAAAAATAAGCGTATTTGCAGTACCCAAGTCTATTCCTATATCCCGTGAAAACATTTAAATAATTTTCCCCTTTCAGCTCTCAACTGTCATTTTTGTTTCGTCTATTATATTCATATTTAATTATACTATTTACTGGAGATTTTCTCAATAACAATTAAAGCAAAATTTTTTATTTGTATATAAATTTAAAAATTTTAAAAGTTTTTTATTTTTTATAAGCATTTTTCCCTGTGGATCCAAATCCGCCTTCTCCTCGACTTGTCTCCTCCAGCGAATTTACTTCTACCAAATTCATATTTAGAACCGGCATAAAAACAAGCTGGGCAATTCTATCACCATTTCTTATTTTGTAGTCTTCAGTCCCAAGGTTTATAATGCCAACCTTTATCTCGCCCCTATAATCACTGTCCACCACACCAACTGAATTCGCAAGTGTTATTCCATGTTTAGTGGCAAGACCGCTTCTTGCGAAAATAAATGCTCCCATATCGAAGCTTGGCATTGCAATTGCAATGCCAGTGGGAATCATCTTTATTTCACCGCATTTTACCGTAATGTCATCATCTATGCACGCACATAAGTCCATTCCTGCCGACCCGCTCGTTGCTCTTTTTGGCACAATTGCATGTTTATTTTTTTTCAATATCATTATATTATTTCCCAAATTCAAACTAAATCACCTTTTAACATATATTAACACTTTTTCACTTTTTCAACCGTTTAATCCACCGTTTTGTTGTATAGTCCCCTTGTAAAGCCCTTTTTACGGTTAGTAAGGCTGTTGAAAGAATAAACTTTTTCAACATTTTCAACCAAGTTTTCAACAGTGAACCTCAAAACCATAAAATCTATGCCTTTTATTTCCTGACATTTATCCATAATATTTAGCGGCACTGAATTCAAAATTTCAGTGCAATTACCATCACATACAAAAGGAAACTTTATCCCTTTTCTGTCAGTTAAAAATCGTATTCCAGAACAGTCATCGCATGTGTTCGAAATGCTTCTGTAGGGGCAATTTCGTGTAAGCATTAGCGGCAAATATCCATATCCTATTATCCCCCTTTTTATACTCAACCCCATTTTTTGTATTTTGTCAAAAGAAGTTTCAAATGATAATTCCACATCTGAAAGCCCAGCTTTCTGCATGGCTTCCAATGCAAATGTATTTGTTACGTTTAGCGAAAATCCACCATGCACTTTAAAGCCTTGATTTAATGCCATGTATACCGCTCCAATGTTTCCTGCCCATACTTCATTTATGCCAAATGTTTTAATTTCATTTAATTTTTGTTTTATAAAGTTTTCGTGCGAAAACATTGCTCGCGGAATTTCTGGAACCACATTTATTTTATTGTTCAAAAGCCTTTCATACTCACTCATTGGTGCAGATAACGGTATATAAACTATTTCGTATTTAGAAAATTCCTTAGGTATTTTTGTGTGCGGAATCCTGGCCCTCAATTTTAATTCTTTACTGCAAATATGGGGCGCTACATTAAAATTATTAAAATCTTTTACATCAATATTATCTTTATGACCAATCACTTCGGCCAGCCCTGCAAGCGCATCTCTTCTTAACTTGTTTAAACTTGACACTGGCACCGTTACACCTTCATCTATTTGGCAGTTAAGCGTCCTACAAAAAAATTGTGTCCCCCCGGTTTTTCTCAAACTAGCCTCACATTTTTCCGGGGTTAACGGCGCACCTCCGGTTTTTGCAGTGCTTCCTAGCTTAGCCGTAAAAAAGTTATTATCATCATCATTTACTGTTAAAATAAGCGGTTTATTTTCACTTATATAAATATTAAAATCCACTGGAATAACTGAATTTTCCTCTTTATAGAGTTTATGCATTTTTGCAAATATTTTACTCGTAGCTGCAATCACATTTTCTTTTTTTCTAAACCCGAACATAGATTTACCTCTTTTTTCTGTAAAATAACCATTGGTAAATCCTGATCTTGAAAATATATTTTCTAAATTCTTAAATAAATCTTTATCTGCATATCCTTTATCCAAAACCTGCCTACAGGTGGCCACTGCAGCTGCAACGTACTCTGGCCGTTTCATTCTCCCCTCTATTTTCGCCGATGTAACACCTATTTTTTCAAGCTCGTTTAAATTTTCTATTATAGACAAATCTTTTAAACTTAAACTATGACAGTTTTTTTCCCCTGCAGAAAAAGGCAACCTACATGGTTGCGCGCATGAACCTCTATTTCCACTTCTGCCACCTAAAATAGAGCTAAAATAGCACTGACCTGATACCGACATACACAACGCGCCATGCACAAAAACCTCCAGCTCAACCGGGCATAATTTTTTAATCTCTTTTATTTCATCTTTAGAAAGCTCTCTTGCCAAAACAACTCTTGAAAAACCCGCCTCATATAGTGCCTTCGCACCCGATGCTGTATGAATCGACATCTGTGTTGATGCATGAATGGGCAGGTCTTTCACATATTCTTTTATAAGAGACGCTAACCCTAAATCCTGTACTATTACTGCATCTACCGGCAAGGAAGCTAGGTATCTTATAAACTTCATAACATTTAATATTTCATTATCGAAAATTACCGTATTCACTGTAACATACACTTTTATTTTTCTTTCATGGCAATATTTTACGGTTGATTTTAATTCCTCATAATTAAAATTTCGAGCGTTTGTTCTAGCGCTAAACTGCCTACCACCAAGATATATCGCGTTGGCGCCACATCTCACCGCTGCCAGCATGGAATCATATGACCCTGCTGGCGCCAGCACCTCAAGATTTTTCATTTTTCCTTCTCCTAATTAAAATAGTTGATCATATCTTCATCTGCAACTTCCTCTTTCATCTGTGAAAACGTAATTACCTCCTGTTGCAGTTTACTCTCGCGAGCCTCTCTTTCCTGCTCCTTCATTGCCTTATATGCCTTGAGCTCTCTTATTTCTACTTCATATTCGTCTAAAATTTTGCAATATGACTCTATCTCTTTTTTCATATTCTCAAATATCCTAATATTTTTTTCTATCTGTTTTTCTTTTTCCGCTTTTACTATTTCAAAATTGTTTTGTGATTTCTGCAACTCTTTAGTCTTTTCATCTATCTGCATCTCAAGCTCTGACTCTCTAATTCTAAAATTCTGTTGCTGTTCTTGTAGCTTCAGCTCAAGGTTTTTTTTCTGTAAGTCAAATTCGCTTTGTTGTTTTTCTATTTCTCGCCCCAGCTCTTGTTCTTTGCTCCTTTGCTTACCCTCCAGCTCCCTTATCTTTTCCTCTTGCTCCTTCTTTAGCTTTTCAACATTACCCTGATGTTCCTGCTCTTGCTTTTGTAACTCCTGCGTCTGCCTTTCACTTAGACTTTTTATTTGATTATCATAGTCGCATCTACTTGCCTCAAGTTGCTTTTTCAAACTTGATATTTCTCGCTCCAACTCTTGTTCTTTGCTTTTTTGCTTGCCCTCCAGCCCCCTTATCTTTTCCTCTTGCTCCTTCTTTAGCTTTTCAACTTTACCCTGATGTTCCTGTTCTCGCTTTTTTATCTCTTGTATATACTTCTCTTCCAATTTATTAATTTCCTTTTTATTTTGGTTCTGTATCTCTGTTATTTTTTGGTCCTTTTCAGCAACCAATTTATCAAAACTTAATGTTTGCACCCTAAATTTTTCTTCCCATTTTTCCTCTTCTACTTTATGTTGTTTTGATAGCTCACTAAGTTTATCTTCATATTTATCTTTTTGATTCTGTTGCAATTCCTCAAGTCTATTTCTCTCAAATTGCAATTTGTTTTCATAGTCTTCCCTCATATCCTGCAAATCATTGTCTTTTTGTTTTATCTTTTCTTCATAGTCACTCTCTTGAATATGCAACTTCTCATCTTTTCGTATAATTAAATCCTCATATTCCTTTTCTTTTTCTCCCAGTTGTTTCTTATAATTTTCTTTTATTTGCTGTCTTTCATTATCAAAAAGATTCCTCTGTTCCTTTAGCCTTTCCTCACAATCCTCCCGCATGTACTCCAAATCATCCAGATTTTGCCGAATTTTTTTTTCATAATCTGAACTCTGTAAATGTAATGTCTCTTCTTTCTTTTTTAATTCTTCTTCATACCCACGTTTTTGCTCAGCCATCTTCTTTTCATGCTCTATTTTCTGCGCTTCTATCTCTCTCCTAAATACCTTTTCCTGTTCTTTTGACTTATTTATTAAAAAACTCTCACGATCCTTCATTTTGTGGTTCAATTCGTTTAACTTCTCATTGCATTTACTTTCCATATCACAAAAATCAAGCGATGTTAAAACTGCTGCCATTGTTACTGATATCTTGCTATTATTTTCCAAGTTTTCACTGATTTTGTTACTTACCTTTTCACCTATGCTTTTAATATAATCTTCATTATCCTCTGAAATAATTACGTAGTCTGAGCCACAAATGTTAAGCTTGACCCTCTTTTTTTCCATAAATACAACTCCCTTTAGAACAATTATATTTAAAATATAGCATAAATTTTTTCTTAAATCAATCTTACCAAGCTGCGCCGGCGGAAGTGAACCTTTAGGTTCGCGGAAGTCGGCATTTTTATAAAGTAAAAAAGGCACTACTTCTTTAGTAGTTGCCTTTTTACTAAATTACCTTTTCTATTGCTTTTTTATTCGCTAAAGATTCTTTTACATCCAGTATTCTCTGATTTTCAGAACCCCTAAACTTTAATATCAAGTTTCTTTTTTTCTGCTCATACGGCCCGTCTATCAATATATCCGTGTTCTCAAGTAAATCCTTCCATCCAGGTTCTTTATCAAAACCCTTTATTAAATCTTCAAATTTATAGCCTGTATATGTAACTATATTAAGGCCCAAATTTCTTACAAGTTTTGCAAGGCAAGCAAATTGCCTCGCTTGCAAAAACGGCTCCCCACCTGAAAAAGTAACACCCATTAATAATGGATTTTTCTTTATGTCTTTTATAATATCCTCAATATCATATTCTTTCCCGCCATTTAAATCATGTGTCTGTGGGTTGTGGCACCCCTTGCAAAAATGATTACAGCCTTGAGAAAACACTGTATATCTTATCCCAGGACCGTCCACTATAGATTCCGGGATTATCCCTGATATTTTTATCTTATTCATAATCCTATTCCTTCATCGCCTTTATGAATTGTTAACAAGGTAAACCTCAGCCACGGACCGCAAGGCCGCAAGCTACGCTTGCAAATGGCTTCGCCATTTTCCGAAGCTTTTAGCTTCGGGGCCTTGCGGCCCATGTTCCAAACCTTGCACTATATGTTGCTTACAGAATGTTTAACCCTGTCATGTTCTTCTGCACGCTTTGCATTATTAAATCTATCCACTGTTCCTACCAAATATCCCGTTATACGGCGGATCCTCTCAAATTTCGGCAGCCCATCATCTTCTCTTCTTCCACATTTAGGGCAAGTATCGTTAATTATACCGGTAAATCCACAAACTGGATCTCTATCCACCGGATGATTTATAGAACCATAACCAATCCCCGACTCCTTCATACATCTTACAACTTGTTCGAATGCATCTAAATTTTGAGTTGGGTCTCCATCAAGCTCAATATATGAAATATGTCCGCCATTAGTAAGGCTATGATAAGGAGCTTCCTTCTTTATTTTTTCCCAAGATGAAATATTATAATATACAGGGATATGGAAAGAATTAGTGTAATAATTTCTGTCAGTAATGCCTGGAATCTTTCCATATTTTTTTGCATCAATCTTTACAAATCTGCCCGAAAGGCCCTCGGCCGGTGTTGCAATTAATGAAAAATTTAGCCCGTACTGCTCAGTAGCATCGTCCATACGCTTTCTCATGCGACCTATAATTTCCAAGCCCAATTTTTGTGCTTCATCGCTCTCACCATGATGACACCCAATTAGCCCCTTTAGGCACTCAGCTAAACCAATAAAGCCCATAGTAAGTGTCCCATGTTTAAGCACCTCACGAACTTCATCGTCTATTGAAAGTTTTTCTGAATCTATCCATATACCTTGACCCATTAAAAACGGATAATTCCTAACTCTTTTCCTTGCTTGCAATTCAAACCTTGCCAGCAATTGCTCCACTACCAAATCCATTTTTTCGTCCAGCATCTGATAGAACTTATCAATGTCACCACCACTTTTAATTGCAAGTCTCGGCAGATTTATAGAAGTAAAGCTAAGGTTGCCTCTGCCATTCACTATCTCCCTTGATGGATCAAAATGATTAGCAACTACACGTGTTCTGCAACCCATGTATGCGGCTTCTGTTTCCGGATGCCCCGGTTTATAATATTTAAGATTAAAAGGAGCATCAATAAATGAAAAGTTCGGAAAAAGCCTTTTTGAACTGACCCGACAAGCCAGTTTAAATAAGTCATAGTTCGGGTCCTCAGGATTATAGTTTACTCCTTCCTTAACCTTAAAAATATGTATTGGGAAAATTGGAGTCTCGTTGTTTCCAAGGCCCTCCTCGGTTGCAAGAAGAATATTTTTAATTACAAGCCTTCCTTCCGGGGTTGTATCCATGCCATAATTGATTGAACTAAATGGAACTTGAGCACCGGCCCTTGAGTGCATTGTGTTTAAGTTATGCACTAAGGCTTCCATGGCTTGATACGTTGACCTGTTCGTTTCTGTTTTAGCATGTTGCAGTGCAAATTTTTGCAATTTGTTTGCTAATTTTTCACCGAAGGCTTCACTCAAAATTTTATTTTCAGCAGCCGTATAATTGCTGCAATCTTCTATTCTAGGCATGCCTCCACTTATTTTCTCTGCCTTTTCAATTAGAATGTCACAAAACTCTTGCGGATTTTCCTCATCTGTTAGCAGTTCAATTGCACGCACTAAATTTTGCTTATACACTCTTTTATAAGTCTTGGCAACACCCTTAGCCATTGCATAATCAAAATTCGGTATGCTCTGGCCGCCATGTTGATCATTTTGATTTGCTTGGATCGCAATACATGCAAGCGCCGAGTAACTGATTATATCATTTGGCTCTCTTAAAAAACCGTGGCCGGTTGAAAAACCATTCGTAAAAAGTTTGTCAATATCAATTTGACAACATGTAGTTGTTAAAGTCAAAAAATCCAAATCGTGAATGTGGATATCCCCATCAGCATGGGCCTTTGCAAACTTAGGATCCAAAATGTACATTTCGTAAAACTGCTTTGCACCCTCAGAGCCATATTTTAGCATGGTTCCCATTGCAGTGTCGCCGTCTATATTCGCATTTTCGCGCTTAACGTCATTGTCCTTAGCAGTTTTGTATGTAAGCCCTTCATATATTTTCATGAGCCTTGTATTCATTTCTCTTACACGTGTTCTCTCTGCCCTGTGTAGAATATACTCTTTGGCAGTTTGCGCATGGCCATTCTCAATTAAAACCTTCTCCACCACGTCTTGCACATGCTCAACAGTGGTTTCACCTGCTATCCCTTCATTTTGCAAATAATCAACAACTTGCTGTGCCAAGTTTCTTGCAGTGTCATAATCTCTTCCACCCATATTCTTTGCAGCGCCAAATATTGCCGCTGCTATTTTTGATATCTGAAAATCTGTTTTTCTTCCGTCTCTTTTAATAATTGTGTTGATCACTTAAACCTCTCCAATCACAATATATTGTGCTTATTTTTATTCACATATACATTATATCCTATATGTAGCCCTGAAGTCAATACGAATTAAATTTTTTGGCCTTTTACCCAAATAGGAACTCTCTATTGCAGTAATATTTGCAAATTATCTGTTTTTTATTGACAATTTATCAACTAGCTCCTCCTCCGGCGTTACATATACAGTTTTATTTTCAACATATATAACCATTCCAGGCTTAGCACCCGATGGCTTCTTCACATTTTTAACCTTTGTATAATCAACCGCCACTCCTGAGGAGTCCTTTGCCTTGCTATGGTACGCGGCTATTTTTGCAGCTTCAGCTATGGTTTCATCCCCAACATTTTCGGCATCCTCCATAATTATTGCATGCGACCCTGGTAAATCCTTAACATGCAGCCAAATATAGTTTTTATCCGCCATTTTAAGCGTAAGTTTATCATTTTGAATATTATTTTTCCCTACAAGTATTCTCAGCCCCTCACTTGACTTAAACTCAAGCGGATCAGATTTTTCGCTTTTTTTTGCCCTTTTGCTGCATTTTTCTTTCAAATACCTCTCTTTTACAAGCTCCTGTTTTATTTCAAGAAGCTCCTTTTCTGTTTGAACCCGGCTAACAGCATCAATAACGGCATCTATGTAGGCCTTTTCATCAGATGCTTTTTTTATCTCCTCTTTGAGAACTTTCTGCGCTACTTTAGCTTTTCTGTACTCCTTGTAATAATTTTGAGCATTTTGCGCTCCAGACAGCCTTGGATCCAGCTTAATACTTATGGGCTCCATATTTGCATAAAAATTTTCAAGCGTTATACTCCTCATGCCTTTTTTTATTCTGTAAAGATTGGAATTTATCAAATCACCAAACATTTTGTGAAATTCCTTGTTATCACAATCCATAATCTCCTTTTTCTGCGCTGATATCTTTCTTTCTATTTTGGAACTTATGTTTGTAAGCATTTTGTTCAGGCTTTGAGCCTTAGATTTCATACGCTCCGCAGTATCTTTCTCAAAGTAAAATTCATCAAGAAGCGTAGAAAAATCGTTGTAATATTTTAAATTTTGACTATCGTAACACGATATTTCTTTAAAAGAGAAATCAATTAGTTGACCCTTTTGTTTAACAGTGCATGGCCTTGAACTCTGATTTTTTATTTCATCCCTCAATTTTTCTAAATTCTCAATTAGTCTTGTTTCATTCTCAATTTCATACACCCTAGCATCAATTTTTCCGGTCATTTCAAAACTTATCTCTTTACAAATTATCGGTGAAATCCCCTGCACCGCCGCCAAAATTGCAGACGATATCAATTTATTTTTTTCAAAATCTAAAATTTTTGCGGAAATTTCCTTGATGTCATCAGTAAGCAAACTTAGCTTGTCTTGTTTTGGTGGCAGTGCATACGTGAGTCCAGGCAAAATTTGCCTTTTAGATGACATATCGGAATTCACTCGTTTAAGCGCATCAATAATATTTAAGTTTTCGTCCAACAGAATTACATTACTGTATTTGCCCATAATTTCAATAACTAAAGTTATTCTGGTCGGATCTCCAAGTTCATTGCGCGCATCAAAAACGAAACTTAGGGCTCTTTCAAGCCAGTCTTGTTCTACCGATATCAACTTTGCACCGGTTAATTTTTTTCTAAATAGCATGCACAACATTGGCGGTGTTTCCGGATTTTCTAACACATGCTCTGTTATGTGCACACGTGCGCTATTTGCTCTTGCAGAAAATAAAACTTTGTGTGCCCCATTTTTGCCTCTAAACAAAAATACAAATTCCTCTGAGTTTGGTTGATATATTTTATCAACCTTGGCATCTTTTAATGTATCATTTAACTCACTTTTTAAAAAGTTTAAAAAAGCACCGTCCAAAGCCATTTTTCCGCCCCCTTAAATGTATTTTATATGGTCTGTACACTTCTTTGATTTAAAAACCTGAACATCTTCAAACTTGGTCTTTATTAAATTTACAAGCGGTTCAACAACAACATCTTCGCTCTTAAAATGTCCTGTATCAACAATGCAAATATTTTTCTCATTTGCAATTAAAATTTCATGATGTTTTATCTCGCCTGTAACATAAGCGTCAGCACCCAACGCCACCGCATTATTTATTAAATCTCCACCGCTACCTGAGCAAACTGCCACAGTTTTTATAGTACCTTTCACCGCAGTATACCTCACGCCGTTACAGTTAAGCACATTTTTTACTAAAACTGCAAAATTTTTCGCATTCATTTCCGCGTTAAGAACGCCTATCAAGCCCAAAACGCATTTTTGACCTTTTACTTCATAAAACGAAAGCGGCTTTAGATTTTTTAATTCCAGAGCATCCGCAAGACACTTGTTCACACCATTTGCCGCAGAATCAAGATTAGTATGCGCACAAATAGCCGTAATTCCGTTTTGAATCATGTTATACACCGCACAATTTGACTCAATGCTTTTAACCCCATTAAATATAACTGGGTGATGACTTACAATCAGCTGTGCGCCTGCAAATTTAGCCTCGTTTACAACCTCGTTTGTAATATCAAGCGCAACCAAAATTTTTTCTACATTTTGGTTACTGTCTCCAACCAAAATTCCAACATTGTCAAAATCCATCGCGGTATCAAACGGAGCTATTTCATTAATGAAAGCATAAATATCACTAACCAACGCCATATTTCTCACACTCCATTTAACAAATTTTCAAGCTTGCTTTTTACTTTAGATAACTCCTTTGCTCTGTCAAGTCTGCCCTCGCACTCACAGCCCCATATTTTGTTTCTCAAATCACGAATTTCTCTTTGTGCATATTTAACGCCAGCGTCATCCAAATTTGCCTCTAGCTTTCCTATGTATGGGTATAAATCTGAAACTTTAATTGTCCCTTGCGAAAACGCAGCTATCATGATTGTATAAACTTTTCCCCCACTTATTATCGCCTGCTCTTTTATAATTTCAAAGCCTTCATCAAACAAAAACCTTCGCAAATTCTCTGCCATTGTCATGGGTTGAAGAATTAAATGTTTAGTTTCATCCTTAAGCCAACTTGTACTTTTTATTATGTTTGCAATTACCTCTCCGCCCATGCCAGCTATCACTATGTCATCCGCCTCTTGCGCCATTATGTTTTTAAGGCCGTCAGAAAGCCTGGGTTCTATTAAATTCTCACAGCCATACCTCTTTATGTTTTCTAATGCATTGTTTAGCGGGCCTTCCCTTAAATCCGAAGCAATTGCATGGATAGCTTTTTTAATCTTAACTAGGTATATCGCAAGATATCCGTGGTCAGTACCAACATCCACTACCTTTGCTTTATCCCTAACGAAGCTTGCACACTGCAAAAGTCGGTTGTCTAAACTTATATCCTTCCTTCTGTCAGGCATGTTCAGAATTTCCTCCTCTTTTTACACTTTTATACCACAAAATTGTACCGCCCGGCTTTAACTAAACCGAGCGGTTTTATGAGATTAACCCTGCGCTAAATGTGCATTTATCTTATTTACTAATTCATCTGCATCTACTCCGTGTACCATACATGCTTGCTCAACAGTCTCGCCTCTAGCCGACGGACAGCCTAAACAGTGCATTCCCATTTCTAAAAAGAAACTTGCCGTCGTTTGGTCAGCATCTAATATATCTCCAATAATTGATTCTTTTGTTATCGTCATTTTGATTTTCACTCTCCATTTTACAATCTTCCTGTTATTATTATAACCCTTTTTCTGTCTATTAATCAAGTAATTTATGCTGTCTTAATTATATTCTACTAAATAGCTAAAAATAAACTTCAAATTTACATATTCCCATATCATCGCTCTGCTTTACCTCATACTGGCCGCACGGCCACCGCAGCTAAAAGCTGCGGTAAATGGCGAAGCCATTTACAGGCGAAGCCTGCGGCCGTGCGGCCCTGAGCGGGTAAGCCATCTTAAACAGATTGTTCAAATAAATCTTCTTTATACATTACGGGTTTTGAGTTTATAAATTTGGCAAAGTCTTTAAATTCTGCATCTTCCAGCGTGTTTGGATAGCTCATTACTTCCAAACAATAAGGAGCCCCTTCTTCAGACAAAGGCGGATGATAATACTCATATGTATTTTCCTTAAACCCTAATCTTTTGTAGAATCGTACTCTTCTTTTAGCCACTTCATCCACCTGAGGGTCAACCTCTAAAATTATATTTTTTTCATGTAATTTTAAATATTCTAAAACTTCAGTTCCTACGCCAAGGCCTCTGTATTCTTTTGCCACCGCCAAATGCTCTATATAAAGCTTATTTTTAAATCTCCAATAAAAAATTATTCCGCATAAATTTTCATCTTTCATTATACCGCAGCAAAAGTAATCCTCGTCTTTAAGAAACAAAGCTTGGGTCTTAAGAGTTCTTTTTTCATGTTCTGGAAAAGAATAATTATATATCTCCCAAGCTTTCTCCCATTCCTTAGAATTTAAACTGTCTACATTAAATCTTACAAAATTCATTTTTTCACCTAATTTCTACCTTCCAGCCTATACAAAATCATGTTGGCACACCTGTAAACATTCCCGCCGCCCATAGTTAAAACTAAATCCCCGGGCTTTGCGTTCTTTTCTATATAGTCAGTTATTTCCTCAAAGGTATGAATACACTTTCCATTCTTTATTTTCAATACCAAATCTTCAGCGTACACATTGTAGACATTTTCTTCCCGAACGGCCAAAATCTCAGAAACAATTGTTTCATCTGCTATTGAAAGGGCCTCTGCAAACTCACTTAAAAATGCTTGAGTTCTAGAATAAGTGTGAGGCTGAAAAACTGCCCATACTTTTTTAAATCCCATATCTTTAGCAGCAGTAAGTGTAGCACGTATTTCCGTAGGATGATGGGCAAAATCATCGGCAACCGTTATTCCTTTTGGTCTTCCCAAAACCTCAAACCTGCGGTGCACACCTAAAAACTCATGCAAGCTCCTTGAAATTACGTCCAAATCAACCTTCATAAAATCAGCTACCGCTACTGCTGCAAGCGCATTGTATATGTTATGTTCGCCCGGCACAGATAATTCTACTTCCAGTAACTTTTGTCGATTTTTATACACTACAAATTTATCAAAAGCACCATTAAACTTTTTTATTTCATCTGCATAATAGTCATTATGGTTGCCAAGCCCAAACCTTAAAACTGGCGTCTTTACACCTTCCACTGCTTTCATAGTGTTTTTATCATCACCATTTACCACCAATAACTCTGTAGTTTGATTTGCAAACTTATTAAACGACTTTACTATATTATCAAGTGTTTTAAAGTAGTCAAGGTGATCTGCATCGACATTTGTTATTATCGAAATTGCTGGGTGCAGCTGCAAAAATGAATCCACATATTCACAGGCCTCACAAACTATGGTCTCCGATTTCCCGATTTTGCTGTTTCCGCCAAGCATTGGAAGTTTTCCGCCAATTATTGCAGATGGATCAACAAGTCCATTGACCAGAGTTTGAGTTATCATAGCTGTTGTGGTCGTCTTTCCGTGAGTCCCCGATACTGCTATCAAATTTTTGTATTTATCACAAAGCAACCCCAGCATTACAGAACGTTCTAAGAGAGGAATTTTCATTTCTTTTGCAGCAATAATTTCAGGGTTATCTTCCTTAATTGCCGCAGAATATACAACTAAATCTGCACCGGCTACATTTTCTTTTTTATGTTCAAGATAAATTTTAGCACCGTTTTTCATAAGGCTTTCCAAAGTGTCAGATATATAATTATCAGAACCCGTTATCCCATATCCGAAACTTTTAAGTATCTGCGCCATGGGGCACATTCCGGAACCGCCTATGCCTATAAAATGTATGTTTTTTACTTTCGATAAGTCAATCTTTATATCATCCATTATACTTCTCCTTTTTTAACTTAATTCCAAGTAATATTATATTGCTTATTTGCACGAAATTAAACCTTTTTTACGAACAATTTAATAATTTTATGAACGATAGTTTTTTATAAACCATATTATATGGTAAGATGTATATAAGGAGGTCGTTATATATGATAAAAGGAAAAACATTTGCAATAATTGGCGGAGACAAACGCCAACTTGAGGCCGCCAAAGGCATTGAAAACGATGGAAATAAAGTTTTTGTTTATGGATTCGATTTAACTGAAGTCCCGAATAACTTGGAATGCAAAACACTGGATGATATAACTTTCGACTCTGATTATATAATCTTACCTGTGCCCACCAGCAAAGATATGGTAACTTTATTTGCTCCTTTTTGCAAAAAAACTATAAAACTTCATGATTTAAAAGATATTTTAGCTTCAAAAAAAGTATTCTGCACATTAGCCGATAAATTGGAATCCGTTTTTACAACGTCCACTTTATTGGATTACTCCAAAAGAGAGGAATTTCAAATAAACAATGCTATTCCAACTTCTGAAGGGGCTATTTCCATCGCTATGCAAAATACTGACTTTACTATAAATGGTTCTAACATTTTAGTATCCGGATTCGGAAGAATTGGTAAAGTCTTAAGTCTTAGCCTGCGCGGACTCGGTGCAAACGTTACTGTGAGCGCTAGATCCTCTAAAGATTTGGCTCTTATTAAATCCTTTTACTGTAGACCGATTTTTACATCTGAAATTTCAAGCTTTGGTCCTTTTGATATAATATTTAACACTATTCCTAGTATTATTTTCGATAAAGCCACTCTTGAAAAGGTCGCTAAAAATTCGCTTGTTATAGACCTTGCCTCATCTCCCGGAGGCGTTGATTTTGCAGCTTGTGATGAGCTTAATATTAAAGCTATTCACGCCCTAGCTCTGCCGGGAAAAGTAGCTCCTATAACAGCCGGGGAAAATATTAAAAGTACTATTTATAACATGATAAAGGAGGGCTGACAGTTTGAACCTTCTTAAAATAGGCTTTGCTCTCTGTGGCTCATTTTGTACCTTTTCTAAAGCTATACCTCAAATGGAAATCCTCAGTAGTCAAGGGTTTGATATTGTGCCAATCATGTCAAAAACTGCTTACGAAACTGACACTAGGTTCGGAAACGCTTCCGATATCGTTAGAAAAATCGAAAATATTTGTAACAAAAAGGTAATTCATACCATCAAAGATTCGGAACCTATCGGTCCTAAAAATCTTACTGATGTTATGGTCGTGGCTCCTTGTACTGGTAACACTCTAAGCAAAATTGCAAATGCTATTACTGATACTTCCGTTACTATGGCTGTGAAATCTCATCTTAGATGCCTACGTCCTGTAATTATCGCTCTTGCCACAAATGACGCACTGTCAGCGTCTGCCAAAAACCTTGGGTTCGTTTTAAATACCAAATTTATGTATTTTGTTCCTATGTCTCAAGACGATCCTATTGGTAAACCTAATTCATTGGTTGCACATTTTGACCTCATTCCGGATACTATTGAATCCGCTCTGAACGGCAAACAATTGCAACCCGTTTTCTATAACTAAGCAATTAAGGCCCCGGAGTGAGGCGTAAACAAGTTTACGCCTCACTCCGGGGCCGACTTTACTGCTATTAAGTATCTTAGACGCACGGGGGCCGCAAGGCGCAAGCAAAGCTTGCTAAGAACGGCAAAGCCGTTCTTTCCCGCAGCTAGAAAGCTGCGGGGCCTTGCGGCCCCCTGTTTAGCTAAAACCAGAAACTTACCTACAGTTAAGATATCGACTAAACAATAAAGCCTACCTTGCGCTTCACCTTGCTCAAAATCCTATTTGAGATAACATAAGCCTCCTGTGCAGCCTTTCTGTATACACCTTCCATATGCTCTTTATCCTTAATAATCTCTGCAAATCTTTCCTGTATTGGAGCCAAATGCTTAACCACAGCTTCACCGACAGCTTCTTTAAACTCGCCATAGCCTACACCCCTAAACTCACCTTCTGCTTGCTCTATGGTTTTTTCACTTACACAGCTGTATATTGTTAACAGATTATTTATTCCATCCTTGCCATCCCTAAAGCAAACTTCTGCTTCCGAATCCGTCACAGCCCTTTTAAATTTTCTCATTATTACATCCGGAGTATCCAAAACTCCAACCCATGCATTCTCATTTGCATCCGATTTAGACATTTTTTTAGTTGGATCTTGAAGTGACATAATTTTTGCGCCAGCCTTACAAATATATGGCTGAGGAACTACGAACGTGGGTGTATATATTGAATTAAAACGTTCTGCTATATCCCGAGTAAGCTCCAAATGCTGCTTTTGATCCGCTCCAACCGGCACTAAATCCGCATTATACAGCAAAATATCCGCCGCCATAAGGCTAGGGTAAGTAAACAGCCCGCAATTGATATTTTGCGAGTGCTGTTTGGATTTATCCTTAAATTGAGTCATTCTGGAAAGTTCACCAAACTGTGTATAACAATTTAAAATCCAAGCAAGCTGTGCGTGCGTGTTAACCTGACTTTGAATAAAAAACAAGCTTTTTTCAACGTCTATACCGCAAGCCAACAACAGCGCATACGCATTAATTGTATTCTTACGCAAATTTTTCGGTTCTTGCCTAACAGTTATTGCGTGTAAATCTGCAAGCGCAAAAATACATTTATAATTATCCTGCATGCCGACCCAATTTTTAAGCGCACCCAAATAATTTCCCAGCGTGATAGTACCGCTGGGTTGTATTGCACTGAATAACACTTTTTTTTCTGCATTTCCGTTCATAAAATCAACTCCCTCACACATATTTATCTGGACTTATTCATTTTCCTTAAACGATTCAAATCCTTGTTTGACTGTATTTTCTCTCTCATTTTTATTTTCTCTACTAGAATTATCAGTGTATATCATTATATACTTTCCGTTCTTAGAAATTACAGCCTGAACTTCCTCATCCAGTATCACAAAAGAGCCCTTCTCCTTAATAGAGTCCAAGGTATCCTTGGCAGTGCTGTTAAGGTTTGATAAATCAAACTCATAAAGCTCGGTTATTATTCCTGCAAAGTCATATCTGTAGCCCTCTTTTGCGCCTATAAAACTCGCAGACATTGTTCTGGGTTCACCTTTTATGTATTTCCTATCTTTCATGAATCCTTGCAGACCGGATATATTATTCTCATAACTTTCGTCAATTACTTCCTGGCTTTCGCTTGGAATCGAAACATCCTCATTGTTTGCGTTGTTGTTTGAACAACCCGAAAATAAAACTGCTCCACACAAAAGTAGCATACTTACAAATATTGATATCAATTTTTTACTCATTTTTATTTCTCCATTCTAAACTTATTTTTATTCTCCACTTTGATACAAAGTCAGAGTCACTGCAGCAATTGCAGCAGTCTCTGTCCTCAATATTCTTGGTCCAAAGCTTGCCTTTCTTGCTCCTAATCCCGTTAGGTACTCTATCTCCTCTGTCTCAAATCCACCTTCAGGGCCTACAAATACCGCAATATTCCTAGGTTTAGCCGTTAATATTTCAGAAAGCCTATCTCCGCCACACTCGTAAAAGACTATACTTTCATCGTAACTAGACAAACTGCATATATTCTTTATATTAACCGCTTCTAAAACCTCTGGCACTATACCCCTTCCCGACTGTTTCGCTGCTTCTTTTGATATTTTTCGCCATCGTTCAATTTTCCTTCCCATAGCTCCATTATTCGGCCTCGATACACATCTTGATGTCATTAGTGGCACTATTTTATATACCCCTATTTCAACACACTTTTGTACTATAAGCTCCATTTTGTCCAGCTTTGGTATGCTTTGATACAATGTAATTTTCGTTTCTGGTTCCGAAATATTGGGCCTTTTTTCTTTTACTGCCAAATGAACTTCATCTGCAACTATTTTATCTATAATGCAAAAATAATCAAAATTATCACCCGAACAAAGAGTAATCTCCTCACCCGGCTTCATTCTTAGTGACTTTATTATATGCGCAGTATCATTTCCACTAAGCACATGGAACTTTTCTTTTACTTCATCTACAAAAAACCTTGGCATTGTTTTCCTCCAATATTTACTTTAAACCGGTATTTTAGGTGCTTTATGCTTAACCTGATTTTCTTTTTCATTTCTTAGTTTTTTTCGTATTCTTTGCAACCTAAACCGATTATACCTTTGAATAGATACCACCAAAAAGCTAAATACTACCACTATTGCGGATATAATTATACCAGTTAGCGGTTTATTTAGCAAAAGCAACGGTATTATTACTAACGGATACAACGAATGTGCCCATTCGGCCCGGCAGGTTTCTAAAATAAACCTGTCTATATATTTTAAATCAAGCTGTAATTTTCCAAAGTGTTCCTTAGAAAATCCGCCTTTCGTAACGTATTGCGGTATTAAATCTTTCCATTTGTTAATTTTCAAAACTTTGCTATACCACCCTCCATTTTTCTCCCATTTACAAGGTTGATACCTACTTTTATTTTCATCAAAATTTTTGCCATCTACCACCTTACAAAAAATGCAAACTATTGCGCCCCATAAGATTACCAGCGCTAAGTTCATGAACAATGTAAAAAACATTTGTTTTCACCCTTCTTTTGTTTTTTATTATTCTCAAAACAAACATCATTATTTTTATATTTAAATTGACATAATTTGTCGATAACCTTAAAATAAATATATTAAGCAAAATAAATTCTATAGGAGAAAATTATGTTAAATTATATAAATAAAAATTTTGCATATAATCTCATAAGAGAATTATATCAAAAAAGTTTAAAAATTTCCACTGCGGAAAGTTGCACTGGAGGATTGGTTTCCAAAATTATAACCGATGTTCCAGGTGCATCGGGAGTGTTTGAATGCGGTATTTGCTCTTACTCTGATGAAATAAAACAAAAAATACTTAATGTAAAAAAAGAAACTTTAAGTGAATTTACCGCAGTTTCTGGGCAAACAGCAATTGAAATGGCAGATGGAGTAAGAAATTCATCAAACTCCGATATTGCAATTTCAACCACCGGGTTTGCAGGACCCAATTTTGACGGATGCACTGACCCCGTCGGGTTGGTTTTCATTGGTCTTAGTCATAAGAGCGGCAGTAAATTTATTAAACTTGAGCTTAATCGTGGAATTCAAAACGATCGGGACTTTATTAGAGAAAAAGCCGCAAGTGAAGCCATATTATTGGCACTAAAATTTGTAAAAAATTTATAATCAAGTAACCATGACTAAATTATAACATTTGGAGGTTTTTATGGCAAGAGGAGCAGGCATTTTAATGCATATTACATCACTTCCAAGCAAATATGGAATTGGAACCATAGGAAAAAGCGCCTTTGAATTTGTAGATTTTTTAAAAAAATCAGGTCAAAAATATTGGCAAATACTTCCTGTTGGGCCCACAGGCTTTGGAGACTCCCCCTACCAATCCCTTTCAATTTATGCTGGAAACGCCTATCTTATTGATCTTGAGTTTCTTTGTGAAGATGGCTTGCTTACAAAAGCTGAGTGCGAAAGTGTGGACTTTGGCAATAACCCGGATTTCGTAGATTATGAAAAAATTTATAACAACAGGTTTGAAATTTTAAAAAAGGCCTATAATCGTTATAAAGAGCGCGATCAGAAGGATTTTGATGATTTTAAAGAAAGAAACAATCATTGGCTTTTTAACTACGCCTTGTATATGGCAATAAAAAAACATTTTAACATGTTACCATGGAACCTTTGGCCTGATAGATTAATTAAAAACCGTGACGCTGTCAGCATTCAAAATTATGCTAATAAGCTTTACAATGATATAGTTTGCTTTATGTTTATTCAATTTGTTTTTTATTCACAGTGGAAAACACTAAAAAAATATGCAAACTCGCTTGGAATAAAAATTATCGGAGACATGCCTATATATGTAGGCATGGACAGCGCTGATACGTGGGTTAACCCCGAAATATTCAGTTTTGATGAAAATTTAAACCCTATAAATGTTGCCGGTTGCCCACCTGATAATTTCTCTCCTAAAGGGCAATTATGGGGAAATCCACTTTACAACTGGAATTATTTAAAGGAGTCTGGTTATACATGGTGGATAAATCGAGTCAAAAGCGCATCAGAACTTTTCGATATCATTCGAATTGACCATTTTAGAGGCTTTGATTCTTACTATTCCATTCCTTATGGCGCCGATGATGCCGTAAATGGAGAATGGATTATTGGTCCAGGAATTGATTTGTTTAATTCTATAAAAGAAAAACTTGGAGACGTTGATATTATAGCAGAGGATTTAGGATTCTTAACTGACAGCGTTAAAACTTTGCTTAAAGATACAAATTACCCTGGCATGAAAATTCTCCAGTTTGCCTTTGACTCCGATGAAAACAATGAATCTTTACCTCACAACTACACCCAAAATAGCGTTGTTTATACCGGCACTCACGATAACAGCACAATTGTTGGGTGGTATAATAATGCTTCTGAAAAAGAAAAAAAATTCGCCTCTAACTACGCTGTTTTAAACGAACTTGAAGGACTAAACTGGGGAATGATTAGGCTTGCTTACTCAAGTGTGTGTGACTTTGCTATTATTCCTTTTCAAGACTTTTTAGGGCTTGATGACCATGCTAGGATGAATATCCCGGCGACTATTGGTCAAAACTGGAAGTGGAGGGCTCGCAAGGAGTATTTTAACAACGAGTTGTCTAAAAAAATTAAGGGACTTACAAAACTTTATGGAAGGCTGTGAATTAAATCAAATGAATAAATTATTGTCTAAAATAGATCTGATGTCTGAAAGCGATTATTTTAAAAACTTTTCGGAGCTTAATGTTTATGAAATGCACAATGTTATTTCAAAGGCAATTATGAGCGCCATTTATCCTAAATGGAAAAAATCAATTGAAAACTCCGAAAAAAACAAAAAAGCCTTCTACTTTTCGGCAGAGTTTTTAATGGGAAGACTTATATATAATAATTTGTTTTCACTTGGAATCCTCAACAACTTTCAAGCGGAACTAAAATCCAGAGGATATGATATAAATATGTTTGAAGCGATTGATGACGCTGCCTTAGGAAATGGCGGGCTTGGCAGGCTTGCGGCTTGCTTTTTGGAATCTTCTGCTACACATGATATTCCGCTTTATGGATACGGCATAAGATATAAATACGGGCTTTTCAAACAGAACATTATTGACGGTTTCCAAATTGAACAAGCCGATAATTGGCAAAAATACGGTGATCCTTGGTCACTTAGGAATGATAGCGACACCGTTGAGGTAGAATTTGCAGATATGACTGTTTTAGCGGTTCCTTATGACATGCCAATAATCGGATATAAGAGTGATACCATAAACACACTACGTTTATGGCAAAGCGAAGCCTTTAGCGATTTTGATTTTGAGAAATTTAATAATCAGGATTACCTTGATGCAATTGCGCAAAAAAGCGAAGCTGAAGATATATCAATGGTTCTTTACCCCAATGACAGTACAACCGCAGGTAAAATACTTCGCCTTAGGCAGCAATACTTTTTTACCAGTGCGTCACTGCAGGATATAATTCGAAAATATAAAAACATTCACGGCGATGATTTTGCACATTTTCCTGATCTATATGCCATTCAACTCAACGATACTCATCCGGTAATTGCCATTCCGGAAATGATTCGCCTTTTGCAGCTTGAGGGTATTCCTTTTAACATTGCATTTGAGATATGTCAAAAAGTTTTTTCATACACTAATCACACCGTTATGGCCGAAGCTCTTGAAACATGGGACACCGGTCTTGTTCAAAGCATTTTGCCAGATATCTATGAAATTATTTTGAAAATAAACGAACAGCTCATACGCGAACTCACTGCACGAGGGTTAAATCGTGTTTCCAGGACAATTTTTCAAACTGAAAATTTAAATCAGCTTGTCACAAAAACTAAGCTTGATGACATGAAAATTATTGACGACGGGAAAATTCACATGGCAAGGCTTGCGGTTTACGTTTGCGGCAAAACCAATGGTGTAGCCGCAATTCATACGGAAATTATTAAAAGTGAAGTCTTTAAAGATTTTTACGAAGTTTATCCGCAAAGGTTTCAAAATATAACCAATGGCATTACCCCAAGACGCTGGCTTGGCCTTTGTAACCCCGAACTAGCATCGTTTGTCACTAAATTTATTGGGGACGGGTGGCTCAAGGATTTAATGGAAATTAAAAAGCTTAAAACTTTTATTAATGACAACACTGTGATTCAAAATTTCAATGAAATTAAACATCAAAAAAAGGTTCAGCTTTCAAAATATATTCATGAAATTACCGGAGAAGATGTGAACCCAAACTTTATATTCGACATTCAAGTTAAAAGATTGCATGAATATAAGCGCCAACTTATGAATGCATTTTCTATTTTAGATATTTACTTTAAAATAAAAAAAGGCAGAATCAATAATTTTAATCCCACCGCCTTTATATTTGCAGCAAAGGCTGCTCCAGGATATAAGCGTGCTAAAACCATTATTAAATATATAAATGAAGTTGCAAAGCTTGTAAATAACGACCCTGAAGTTAATAACCTTATGAAGGTTGTGTTTTTACCTAATTATAATGTTTCAATGGCCGAAAAGCTTATTCCGGCTTGCGACATTTCAGAACAAATTTCCACGGCTGGAACTGAAGCTTCCGGCACAGGAAACATGAAATTTATGCTAAACGGAAGCGTCACTTTAGGTACATTCGACGGTGCTAACATTGAGATTGTGGAGCAAGCTGGCCTTGATAATAATTATATTTTTGGCGCTAAAGTTGATGAATTTAAAAATATAAAAAATTCTTACATTCCAAAACGAATTTATGACACAAATTCTGATATCCGTAACGTTCTAAATACCTTAATTGACGCTACCTTTAAAGAGGAAAATAGCGAAAACAAATGTGATTTTAAAGATATTTTCGACTCACTAATCAGAAAAAATTCTCTTGAACCTTCAGACAAATATTTCTTGCTCTACGACTTGCCTTATTACGTTGATTGTAAGCTCAAGGCTAATAGGGATTATAAAAACCGCATTGAGTTTGGGCGAAAATGCTTAAATAATGTAGCATCTGCCGGAACTTTTTCTAGCGACAGAGCTGTCAAGCAATATGCTAAAGATATTTGGAAACTTACGTAAGCAATAGCACAAGGGCACGCGGCCGCAGCCAAAAGGCTGCGAAACAAGAGGCAGCAAAGCTGCTTCTTGTAAGCAAGCTATGCTTGCGCCGCGTGCTTTCATAAACTATGGAAAAAAGAAACCGAGAAACTCTTTTACTATATTATAGCGCTATTTACAAGGACCTCCAATTTTCTGCAGACCCCTCACTTTGCCATCTATATGTTACTGTGTTTACACACCATGCAAAAAAAGGCCCCGGCGCATTATATAATGCGCCGGGGCCTTTGATAATTTCTAATTAATTTTATATTAGCTCTATGATTGCCATTTCTGCTGCGTCTCCGCGGCGTGGTCCTAGCTTAGTAATCCTCGTGTATCCACCATTTACATCCTTATACTTCGGTGCAATTTCATCAAAAAGCTTTTTAACTACATCTTCCTTGGTAATAAATGCCATTGCCATTCTTTTGTTATGCAATGTATTTTCTTTTGCTAAGGTAATCATCTTTTCGGCCATAGATCTAACTTCTTTAGCTCTATAAACGGTTGTTTCTATTTTACCATTTTCCAAAAGAAAAGTTACCATAGCTCTAAGCATGGCTATTCTATGTGCAGAATCTCTTCCTAATTTCCTCGTTCCAGGCATCGAATATCACTCCCTTACCCAATTTTTCTCAAAATACCTTATTCAACAGACTCAGTTAATTTAAATCCAAGTGAATCTAATTTATTTATTACTTCTTCAAGTGATTTACGACCAAGATTTCTCACTTTCATCATATCTTCCTCGGACTTCTCTATCAGGTCACCTACAGTATTGATTCCGGCTCTTTTCAAACAATTAAATGATCTTACAGATAAGTCCATCTCTTCTATGGTCAGTTCCAAAATCTTATTCCGTGCAGGATCTCCTTTTTCAACCTTTATTTCTATGCTTTGCGTAGCATCAGATAAATCTGCAAATAGATTTAAATGTTCAGTTAATATCTTTGCTGCCAAAGAGACAGAATCTTCGGCATTTAACACGCCATTGGTCCAAACTTCCAAACATAACTTATCATAGTCTGTAATTTGACCCACACGTGTATTCTCAACATTGTAATTTACTTTGACTACCGGTGTGTATATAGAATCTACAGGTATAATTCCAATTATATTGCTTTGTTTAAACTGCTTGTTTTTATCTGCCGATACATAGCCTCTGCCTTTACCCAAAGTTATTTCCATGTAAAATCTTGCATCTTCATCTAAAGTTGCTATATGAATCTCTGGATTTAAAATCTCAACTTCGCTGTCACAGATAATGTCTTTAGCTTTAACTTCACATGGTCCTTGTGCATTTATCATAACTGTTTTTGGCCCATCGCAATTTAACTTCGCTATCAAGTTTTTTACATTCAGCACTATCTCGGTTACGTCCTCTTTAACACCTACAACTGTAGAGAATTCATGAACTACCCCATCTATCTTTATGCTTGTTGGTGCAACACCCGGCAATGAAGAAAGTAACACTCTCCTCAAACTGTTTCCAAGTGTATTACCAAAACCTCTTTCAAGCGGTTCTACAACAAATTTGCCGTATTTCCCATCCTCAGATAGTTCTTCAGCTTCAATTCTTGGCTTCTCTATTTCAATCAACAGTGACCCTCCTTTTCTTACATTATTTTTTCTAGAACGTTATTTATTATTTTGAGTACAATTCAACGATGAGAGTCTCTTCAACTGCTAAATCAATATCTTCACGAGTTGGTTCTGCAATAACTTTTCCTTGCATTTGCTCACGGTTTACTTCCAACCACTTTGGAGTTGGATGAGATGCATTAGCCTCGATAACAGCCTTGATTTTGCTGCTGTTGCGGCTCTTTTCGTTTATAGTTATAACATCTCCAACATTAACAAGATAAGATGGTATATTTACCTTTTTGCCGTTAACTGAAAAATGATTGTGTAAAACTAGCTGTCTTGCCTCTGGACGAGAACTTGCAAAACCTAATCTGTAAATTACGTTATCAAGTCTTGTCTCGAGAATTGCAAGCAATTGCTCACCTGTTTTGCCCTCTCTTTTTTCTGCTAACTCATAATAATGTCTAAATTGACCTTCCAATACTCCATAGTAACGTCTTGTAGCTTGCTTTGCACGAAGCTGTAAACCGTACTCTGAAACTTTTTTACGCCCTTGTCCATGTTGACCGGGTGCGTATGATCTGCGTCCTACTGAACACTTATCTGTGTAACATCTTTCACCCTTTAAGTAAAGTTTTTGACCTTCACGACGGCAAAGTCTGCACACAGGTCCTGTATATCTTGCCATATTTTGATTGCACCTCCTATTAAATCAATTATACTCTTCTTCTCTTTGGCGGGCGGCACCCGTTGTGAGGTATTGGAGTTACGTCTTTAATCATGCTAACTTCAAGTCCTGCTCCTTGCAGTGCCCTGATTGCTGCTTCTCTTCCGGCTCCTGGTCCCTTAACGTAAACCTCTATTGTTTTCATGCCGTGCTCCATTGCTACCTTTGCAGCTGTTTCTGCTGCTGTTTGCGCTGCAAATGGAGTTGATTTCCTTGAACCTCTAAAACCTAATTCCCCAGAACTTGCCCAGGAAATAGCGTTGCCCTGAACGTCTGTTATTGTAACAATCGTATTGTTAAAGGTGGACTGTATATGCGCAGCTCCACGCTCTATATTTTTGCGATCACGTCTTCTTCTTACAGAAGTTCCTTTCTTTGCAACCTTTGCTGCCATCACTTATCCCTCCTTATTTTTTCTTGTTTGCCATAGTTTTTCTGGGTCCTTTAACAGTTCTTGCATTAGTCTTAGAACGTTGACCTCTTACCGGCAAGTTCTTGCGATGACGTATTCCTCTGTAGCACCCAATTTCAATTAATCTCTTAATATCAAAAGCTATGTCTCTTCTTAAATCGCCTTCTACACGGCAATTATGGTCGATATACTCTCTTAATTTTGATATATCAGCCTCGGTTAAATCCCTAACTCTTGTGTCTGGATTTACACCAGTTGCAGCGATTATTTCGCTGGCTTTTTTACGACCTATTCCGTAAATGTATGAAAGACCTATCTCGATACGTTTATCTCTCGGTAAATCTACACCTGCTATACGTGCCACTTTATTTGCACCTCCATTTAATCAAATTGCGCCTACCCTTGGCGTTGTTTGTGTTTTGGGTTCTCACATATTACCATGATGCGCCCTTTGCGTTTTATAACTTTACATTTTTCACAAATTTTTTTGACAGAAGGTCTGACTTTCATTTGTATGCCCTCCTTTTATTACCTTTTTTTATTTCGCTCTCCATATTATTCGACCACGTGTAAGGTCATACGGAGACATTTCCAATGTGACCTTGTCTCCCGGTAAAATTCGAATGAAATTCATCCTCAGTTTCCCCGATATGTGAGCTAGTATCTCTTTTCCGTTTGGAAGCTCCACCATAAACTGTGCGTTAGGTAGTGCTTCTTTTACTGTACCTTCAATCTCAATTACATCTTGTTTCGACAAAATAATACCTCCCCTATGAAAAACATCACTAGTCTGCCTTTTTTAAGGTGTTTAGTGACCTTCGAATTTCTCGATTTGTTAACATTGAACTTTCTTCTAAGCTCATCTTAGTTGGCTTGAGATGTTTGACTTTCTTTCGCTTTGTTCGCTCGAGTGGACGTGTTTTTCCATCGCAAATCTGAACATAATTTCCGTCAACCTCGGTTATTACAAAAAAACCGCCTTTGTCTCTTCCAGCCGATGATTTAACCACCATTCCTTTTACTATGTCCATTTCGACACCCTCTCATTCTGCTAAAGTGAGTATCACCGGACCGTTTTCGGTAATGGCCACGCTGTGTTCAAAGTGCGCGGATAGCTTTCCATCTTCTGTAACCGTAGTCCACTCATCCGGCAAAACACGAACTTTATGTGTTCCAATGTTTATCATAGGTTCAATGGCAATAGTCATTCCAGGTATTAATCGCACACCTCTTCCCGGCGTGCCGTAATTTGGTACACTTGGATCTTCATGTAGCTTCGCACCTACTCCGTGACCGACAAAATCCCGTACCACCGAGTAGTTGCGCGCTTCGACATATCTTTGAACTGCGCTTGCTACATCTCCTATGCGGTTACCTGCCTTTGCCATTTTTATTCCTTCATATAGGCTTTCTTTTGTGACTTTAATTAAAGCTCTTGCTTCATCTGTAATGTCACCACAAGCAAAGGTTGCTGCATTGTCACCATGAAACCCTTCGAAAAAAGCTCCTATATCAATGCTCACGATATCTCCGCTTTTAATTCTGCAAGTCTTGTTCGGTATGCCGTGGATGACCACATCGTTCACAGAAATACAGGCACTTGCCGGAAACCCATTGTACCCTAAAAACGAAGGCTTTGCACCCTCACTTTCAATATATTTCCTGACTATTTCATCTATATCAAAAGTTGTTATTCCCGGCTCAACGGCCTCTCCGGCAAGCTTTAAAGCTTTAGCTGCAATTCGACCGGCTTCCCTCATTTTTTTTAGTTCTCTACCGGTTTTTAAAATAACCATAACTACGCCTCCAAAGCGTTAAGTGTTAAATTCCTGATTTCATCGACCGTACCACTACCATTTATCACCACAAGCTTGCCTTGTTTTTTGTAATACTCCTCAAGTGGTTTGGTCTTTTCATGATAAACTGAAAGTCTTTTCTTAACAGTTTCCGGCTGGTCATCATCGCGCTGAACAAGGGTGCCCTTGCATTTGTCACAGATCCCATCTTGCTTTGGTCTTTTGTTTGCCATATGATAACTCGACCCACAATTGCTACAGACACGGCGCCCAGACATCCTGTTAATAATCACATCATCGCTTACGTCAAAGTCTATGACCTTATCTATGATTACTCCCATTTCGCCCAGAGCCTCGGCTTGTTCTATGGTTCTGGGAAAGCCATCAAGAATAAAACCGTTTTTGCAGTCATCATAAGATAACCTATCTTTAATAATCTCAATCACAACTTCATCCGGTACAAGCTCTCCCGAATTTATATAAGACTTTGCCTTTAAACCAAGTTCTGTGCCGCTTTTCAGCGCTTCTCTAATAATGTTTCCTGTCGATATTGTTGGTATTAAAAGATGCTGTGAGATAAACTCCCCTTGAGTGCCTTTACCGGCACCCGGAGCACCTAAAAGTACAATGTTCATAATCTCATCTCCCCTTGATTATTGAAAAATCACTGTACTGTAGCTGAATTTGGGAGCAAGGTGCTCCCCCTTTTTATAAAACCATGCATTAATCTAAGAATCCTTTATAGTGTTTCATCATCATCTGAGATTCCATTTGCTTCACAGTTTCAAGCGCTACGCCAACCAAAATGATGATAGATGTACCACCAAGGAAAGCTGTATTATACATTCCCGTTAAATCACTGAAAATAAACGGTAGAATGGCTATAACCCCTAAGAAAATAGATCCCAAAAAAGTTATTTTAGATAAAACCTTACCTATAAACTCTGCTGTTGGTTTGCCAGGTCGTATTCCCGGAATTGTGCCACTGCTTTGACGCAGATTGTTTGCCATCTCTACAGGATTATATTGTATTTGCAAATAAAAATATGCAAAAAACAGTATTAAAAAGAAATATATAGTTGGATAAATCCAGCCTTGAGGTGACATTGCTGACAAAATTGAATCTAACCATGCCGGCGCGTTTGACCCTGCTATTACTTTAATTGTGCCAGGTAGGGATAAAATTGTGCTTGCAAAAATAATTGGCATAACTCCCGAGCCACTAACCTTTACAGGTATGTGTGTGCTTTGTCCGCCATACATCTTCCTACCTACAACTCGTTTTGCATATTGAATTGGTATTCTGCGTTCTGCATCGTTCATAAATACTATAAACCACATTACTGCTAGGAATATAATTACAAACAATGGAACGAAAATATAATATGACCAATATTGCAATGGATATAAATTAAATCCAAATACTTGCTGATTTGGCATTACCTGTGCCTGATAGATGTAACCCCATAAAGTTGCTATCAATGTCGGCATCCTTGAAACTATTCCAGCAAACAAAAGTATCGATATGCCGTTGCCGACACCTTTTTGATTTATCTGTTCACCTAACCACATTATTAAGGCTGTACCTGCTGTAAACGTTAATATTATAACTATTGCTGTAAAGATTCCTGAAAATCCATCGTTAAACATTGTAACTCTGTAGTTTTTAAGCCATAAATAAAACATTGTTCCTTGTGCTAAACCTAAAATAACCGTTAAATATCTGGTTAAAGCCCCCATCTTCTTGCGGCCTTCTTCGCCCTCTTTAGTCATTCTTTCGAGCGACGGTATTATTACCGTTAAAAGCTGCATTATAATCGATGAATTAATATATGGGCTTATTGACATTGCAAACATAGTTGCATGAGAAAATGCATCTCCTGACATCATGTTTAAATATCCAAACAATGAATTATCGTCTAATCCACTCATCAAATTATTTAGTGCTTTTGCATCTAGAAAAGGCACTGGTATTACAGAGCCTATTCTAAATATTATAACTACCATAAGTGTAAAAAGAATTTTTTTCCTTAAATCCGGCACTTTCCAAGCATTCCGCATTGTTTTAAACAACCTAGATCACCTCAGCCTTTCCGCCGGCCTCCTCTATCTTCTGCTTTGCAGTCTCAGAGAAAGCATTGGCCTTTACAGTTAATTTTTTAGACAAATTGCCATTTGAAAGAATCTTAACTCCATCAAGCTCTTTCTTAATTATACCTGCATTTATAAGTGCTGCTGCATCAACTACTGAGCCATCCTCAAAAGCATTTAATGCTCCTAAGTTAACTATTGCGATTTTCTTTGCGAAAATATTGTTAAACCCTCTTTTAGGAACACGTCTTTGTAACGGCATTTGACCGCCTTCAAAACCAGGACGTATGCTACCTCCCGACCTTGCTTTTTGCCCTTTATGGCCCTTTCCGGCTGTTTTACCCCAGCCTGAACCGTGACCTCTTCCGATACGCTTTGATTCTCTTTTAGAACCAATCGCCGGTGAAAGTTCATGCAAATTCATATTTTCACCTCCTCTATTAAGCGCCTTCTACCTCGATTAGGTGGGATATTTTGGCCACCTTACCCTTGGTTTGTTCATTATTAGGCTGCTCAGTTTCATCGCCTATCTTGCGAAGCCCAAGAGCATGAGCGGTTGCAATTTGGTCTTTTTTGCTGCCTATTAAACTCTTTACAAGTCTTACTTTTATTTGATCCATCTTGCTACCCCCAAATTTATAAAATTTCCTTAACCGATTTGCCACGAATTTTCGCAACTTCCTCGGCTGTTCTTAAACTTTGCAATCCTTGCATTGTTGCTCTTACAACGTTACATGGGTTGTTTGAACGAAGAGCCTTTGTTCTTATATCTTTTATTCCAGCTGCCTCTACAACCGCACGAACCGGACCGCCAGCTATAACACCTGTACCGGGAGCTGCAGGTTTCATAAGAACTCTGCCTGCACCAAATTCGCCCACTACTTCGTGAGGAATTGTCGATCCTCTTAGTGATATTTTAACTAAGTTCTTCTTTGCGTCTTCTATGCCTTTTCTAATAGCATCCGGAACTTCGCCTGATTTTCCTATTCCGAAACCTACTGTTCCGTTTCCGTCTCCAACAACTACTAAAGCTGCAAACTTGAATATACGTCCACCCTTAACTGTTTTGGAAACACGGTTTATGGCAACTACGCGCTCTTTAAGATCCATAGTACTACCATCAATTCTAGCCAAAAGTACTCCTCCTTCTTTAGAACTTGAGGCCGCCCTCGCGGGCGCCTTCGGCCAATTCTTTAACACGACCGTGGAATATATATCCACCTCTGTCAAATACGACCTCAGTTATATTCTTGCTGGCTGCTCTCTGTGCGAGTAACTTACCAACTTTGTGTGCTGCTTCTTTGTTTCCGCCATAGCCATTTAACTCTTTGTCCAGTGTTGATGCCGATGCCAAAGTTACTCCTGCGACATCGTCTATCAATTGGGCGTAGATGTTATTTGTGGAGCGGAAAACATTTAGGCGTGGGCGCTCATTTGTGCCCGTTATCTTGCCGCGCACTCTTTTATGGCGGTTAAGCCTGGCAACATTTTTATCTGCCTTATTCACCATAGTTTATTCACTCCTTTAATTACTTCTTACCGCCCTTACCGGCTTTACCTTCCTTACGGCGGATGTGTTCATCTGCATATTTAATACCCTTGCCCTTATATGGCTCTGGTGGACGCTTTTCACGAACCATAGCTGCAAATTGTCCAACCTTTTGCTTATCGGCTCCAACTATAACAATCTTGTTTGGCGCCGGTACCTCTATCTGTATGTCATCTGTTTCAGACATTGTAACCTGATGAGAATAACCTAAGTTCATAACAAGATTTTTTCCTTGCTTTTGCACACGATAACCTACACCGTTTACCTCAAGTTCCTTTTTAAAGCCGTTTGTTACGCCTTCTACCATATTTGCTATGAGCGAACGTGTAAGCCCGTGAAGAGATCTGTTTTCTTTTTCGTCATTCGGACGAGTAACTAAAATCTCATTGTCTTCTACCTTAACCGTAATGTTCTCGTGAATCTTTCTTGTTAAAGTACCCTTAGGTCCCTTAACCGTAATTACACTGCCGTCAAGTTTAACCTCAACACCAGTGGGAATATTTATAGGTTTTCTTCCAATTCGAGACATTTTCGCACCTCCTTTTTACCAAATAAATGCTAGAACCTCGCCGCCTACGTTTTCGCGTCTTGCTTTTCGATCTGTCATAATGCCCTTAGATGTAGAAATGATAGCTATACCAAGGCCTTTCATAACCTTTGGCATATTTTCAACATCTGCATATATACGTAAACCCGGCTTTGATACTCTCTTAAGCCCTGTGATGATCGGCTTTTTATTTTCATCATACTTAAGTGTTACCTTAATTATGCCCTGCTTGCCGTCTTCAATAACCGTAAAATCTTTTACATATCCTTCATCTACAAGAATTTGCACTATTGCCTTTTTCATGTTCGATGCCGGAATTTCAACAGTTTCATGCCTACTAGTGCTCGCATTTCGAATCCTAGTTAGCAAATCTGCTATTGTATCTGTTACTTGCATGCCGTTTACCCTCCTTAGCTAAACTTTACCAACTTGCCTTCTTCACACCTGGAATTTGCCCTTTATAAGCAAGCTCCCTAAAGCATATACGACAAATACCGAACTTGCGAAGGTAGGCATGCGGCCTTCCGCAGATTTTACATCTGTTGTATTCGCGAGATGAAAATTTTGCCGGTCTTTTTTGTTTTATCTTCATTGATGTCTTGGCCACAATAATCCCTCCTTATTTTGCAAACGGAGCACCAAGTAGAGTTAATAGCTCTTTGGCCTCTTCGTCGGTTTTTGCTGTTGTTACAAAACAAATGTCCATTCCGCGGACCTTGTCAATTTTATCATACTCAATTTCAGGAAAAATGAGTTGCTCTTTAATGCCCATGTTATAGTTTCCACGACCATCAAAAGAGTTTGGATTTATTCCTCTAAAGTCACGAACTCTTGGAAGCGCAACGTTTATGAGTCTATCTAAAAACTCATACATTTTCTCGCCCCTTAAAGTTACCTTAACTCCAATATTCATGCCTTCTCTTAACTTAAAGTTAGCAACAGATTTCTTCGCCTTACAAATAAATGGCTTTTGCCCGGTAATGGCGGAGATATCATTCACAATGGAGCCTATAACTTTAGAGTTATCGCGTGCCTCGCCGGCTCCAACGTTGATAACTATCTTATCAAGCTTTGGAATCTGCATTACACTTTTGTAAGAAAACTTCTTCATAAGTGCAGGAGCGATCTCACTTTTGTATAGTTCCTTTAATCTTGCCATGTTCTATCCTCCTTAAAGCGCCTGGCCGCATTTTTTGCAAATGCGTTCTTTTTTGCCGTCTGCATTTACCTTATGTGCAACCCTGGTTGGCTTGTTGCAGTTTGGGCATATAACTTGAACCTTGCAAGCATACATAGCACCTTCGGCCTTTACAATTCCGCCTTCTTGGCCCATTTTGCGAGGCTTAATATGACGCGATACCACATTAACACCCTCGACTATAACCTTGCCCTCTTTTGGACTTACAGCCACAACGGCTCCCTTTTTTCCGCGCTCTTTTCCGCTTAATACAACTACGGTGTCACCCGCTTTTACATGAACTTTTTTTATCACAGTGAACACCTCCATTAAAGCGTTTCTGGGGCTAGACTTAGTATCTTTAAGAAATCCTTATCGCGGAGTTCTCTTGCTACTGGCCCAAATATACGCGTGCCCCTTGGATTTTTATCATCTTTAATTAAAACAGCTGCATTTTCATCAAACCTGATGTAAGTACCGTCATCGCGCCTTACACCTTTAGCTGAACGTACAATAACTGCCTTAACTACATCGCCTTTTTTTACAACGCCGCCCGGTGCAGCCTTCTTTACAGATGCAACCACAACGTCGCCTATATTGGCATACCTTCTTCTTGTGCCGCCTAAAACACGAATACACATCAGTTCTTTGGCTCCGGTGTTGTCGGCAACTTTAAGATAAGTTTGCTGTTGTATCACAGTTCGTTCCTCCTAACTCCTTGTTAGTTAACTTATATAATAAGCAAATTTACTTTGCTTTTTCTACGATTTCAACTAATCGCCATCTTTTATCTTTGCTCAAAGGACGTGTTTCCATTACACGTACGCGATCGCCTACTGCACATTCATTATTTTCGTCGTGTGCCTTGAGTTTTACTGTTCGCTTTACTATTTTGTTGTAAAGCGGGTGCTTAACACTGTCTTCAACTGCTACAACAATTGTTTTATCCATCTTGTCGCTAACAACTTTTCCGACTTGTGTTTTTCTCATATTTCTTTCGTTCACGCCTATTCTCCCCTTTCTTACGCTTTAGCGCCTGCATTTAGTTCGTTTTGGCGCAATATCGTTTGCACTCTTGCGATATCCTTCTTTACAGCACTAATTCGCATTGGGTTTTCGAGCTGATTTATGGCAAGTTGAAAACGTAGATTAAATAACTCAGCTTTAAGATCTTTAAGCTTTTTGCCAAGCTCTTCGTTCGATAAATTTCTAAGTTCTGATGCCTTCATTATTGCTCACCATCCGTTTCTTGCCTTGTAACAAACTTACACTTAATTGGAAGTTTGTTTGCTGCGAGTCTCATAGCCTCTCTAGCTGTCTCCTCTGGTACACCTGCTATTTCAAACATGATTCTACCAGGCTTAACAACTGCTACCCAATATTCCGGAGCTCCTTTACCTTTACCCATACGAGTTTCAAGTGGTTTTTTGGAAACCGGTTTGTCTGGGAATATTTTAATCCATACTTTACCAAATCTTTTGCAATAACGTGTCATAGCAACACGGGCTGCCTCAATTTGATTCGAAGTAATCCAAGCTGGTTCAAGGGCCTGAAGACCAAAGTCACCGTGAGAAATTTTATTTCCGCGCATTGCCTTACCCGTCATGCGGCCTCTGTGAACTCTACGGAATTTAACTCTCTTTGGTAGTAACATTACTTCCTGCCCCCTTCCTTCTTAGAGGACCGAGTTTGATTTAAAACCTCGCCTTTATATAGCCAAACTTTTACGCCTATACGACCGTAAGTTGTTGCTGCCTCTGCAAAGCCATAATCTATGTCTGCTCTAAGAGTTTGAAGTGGAATAGTTCCCTCATGATAACGTTCTGAACGAGCAATTTCTGCACCGCCTAGACGACCTGAAACTTGAACTTTTATTCCCTTTGCTCCAAATTTCATAGCTCTTCCGATTGATTGTTTCATAGCCCTCCTGAAAGATACTCTCTTTTCAAGTTGTTGTGCTATGTTTTCCGCAATCAACTGTGCGTTTAAATCCGGAGATTTTACTTCAATTATATTGATGAGTACCGGTTTTTTTAGCATTTTTTCGCATTTTGCGCGAAGTTTATCTATCTCGGCGCCGCCTTTTCCTATTACCATTCCAGGTTTTGAACAATGAATATTTATTCTAACCTTAGAAGCGTCACGCTCGATTTCAATCTTAGGAACACCAGCTGCATAAAGTTGTTTTTTCAGCATCTTACGAAGATTATAATCTTCAACTAAAAGATCGCCAAAATCTTTATCTTTTGCAAACCAGCGAGAATCCCAATCTTTAATTACGCCAACACGTATACCGTGTGGATTTACTTTCTGGCCCATAGTCTACCTCCTTTTTTAACTATTCTTGTTCCTTGAGTACTAGAGTCACATGCGAAGTTCTTTTCTCTATCCTGTGTGCTCTGCCATGATCCTTAGGTCTTATTCTTTTTAAAATAGGACCAGGACATACGAAACATTCTGATACATATAGTTTTTTGGGATTCATGTTAAAATTGTTTTCAGCGTTTGCTACTGCTGATTTTAAAAGTTTCGATAGATCCTCACTTGCGGCCTTCGGGGTATGCCCTAGAATAGCCGCTGCCATATCAACTGGCTTATTTCTTATTAAATCAAGCACTATAGATACTTTTCGCGGGGAAATTCGGGCATATTTTAACTTAGCCACTGCTTCCATTGCTATACTCTCCTTTCGGCCTTTATTTTGTAGTTTTTGATCCGGCATGACCTTTAAATGTTCTAGTTGGTGCAAATTCTCCTAGCTTGTGTCCAACCATATCTTCCGTCACATATACCGGAATGTGTTTACGTCCGTCATGCACGGCAAATGTGTGCCCTACAAAGTCCGGGAAAATTGTCGATGAACGGCTCCAAGTTTTTAAAACTTTTTTCTCGCCAGCTTCATTCATTTCCTTAACTCTCTTAAGCAGCACAGGCTGCACATAAGGACCCTTTTTTATGCTTCTTCCCATTTAAATTAAGCTCCTTTCCGCGCTGCTTATTTGCCGTTTCTGCGCTTAACAATAAACTTATCTGAACGGTTGTTGTGTTTTCTTGTTTTATATCCAAGAGCTGGTTTACCCCAAGGAGTAACCGGTCCCGGACGTCCAATCGGGCTTTTACCCTCACCACCACCGTGTGGGTGATCACATGGGTTCATAACAGAACCACGAACTGTAGGTCTTATGCCCATGTTGCGCTTGCGACCTGCTTTTCCTATTTTAACATTTTCATGATCGCTGTTGCCAACTTGGCCAACTGTAGCCATACATTCAATTGGAACATTTCTTAATTCACCTGATGGTAATCTAAGTAAAGCAAGCTTGCCTTCTTTCGCCATAAGCTGTGCCATATTTCCAGCTGAACGTGCAAGTTGTGCACCACGTCCTGGGTGAAGTTCTACATTGTGAATAAAAGTACCCACAGGAATATTTAAAAGTGTCAATGCGTTACCTGGCTTGATATCTGCATCTTTGCCAGCAACAATAACATCTCCAACTTTTAAATCATTTGGAGCTATAATATAACTCTTCTCGCCATCTTCGTACTGAATTAAAGCAATGTGTGCAGAACGGTTTGGATCGTACTCTAATGTCATTACTTTTCCCGGTACATCAAATTTTTGGCGTTTAAAATCTATAATGCGATATTTCCTACGGTTTCCGCCGCCTCTGTGGCGAACTGTTATTCTACCGTAGCTGTTACGTCCGGATTTCTTGCTAAGAGGAGCCAGCAAACTTTTCTCTGGTTCGACCTTTGAAAGCCCGGAGTAATCAACAACCGACATGTTACGCCTTGAAGGAGTTGTCGGTTTGAAATTTTTAATAGCCATCTTAATTCATCTCCTCGTTATAGCTTTGCGGGGCAAAATTTTGCCCCATACCTTGCAATTTTACATTTATTGGGTCAACTTTTTAGCTTTTTCTGTTTTTGCAGCCAGTAATATAACCATATTGATAACATCAACACAATGAATGAAGATAATATAATTAAAAAACTTGTTATACCAGATACAAACTTGTTATACCAAAGTGCAACTGCTATTACCATTACAACTTTTATTAACTCTTCAACAAAAAACAGTCTTGAAAATTCTTTTGCTTTAAATTTTATTTCTTTTGTATCTTTATTAAAAGTTATGGCTTTAAAAAATGCCACTATAACCGACGCCGATAACATTAAAGCTAAATTAGCTACTAAATTCTTGGAATTAAATATAACCCAATAACTCAGAAAACCAAATAGTAAACCTGAAATAAGTCTTAATAAATATAAAATAGCTTTCATAATGAAAACCTCAAATTGAAAAGCAAATTATACCATGCTTTCAAAGAATTCTATCGGTTTGCTCTCTTCCGTTAGAGTGACGTAGGCTTTCTTCCAGGAAGGGGTATAGCCCCGAGTTCTACCTTGACGTCTGAATCTTCCTCTAATCTTCAAAGTGTTAACCTTTAAAACCTTAACTCCAAAGAGCTCTTCAACAGCTTTTCTTATTTCAATTTTGTTAGCATCTTTAGCAACCTCGAAAGTGTACATTTTCATGGTGGTTCCGTTCATGCTTTTTTCTGTTACTATCGGACGAATTATTATATCTTGAGCTACCATTATGCATACACCTCCTCGATTATGCTAAGTGCATCTTTAACAATGATCAAATTGTCGTAATTTAAAATATCATAAACATTCAAATTATTAACTCCTGCGGTCTTAACGCCAACAATATTTCTTGCAGAATTTACAACCTTTTTGTCGTTGTTTGGTAAAACTATTAAAGCCTTTTTGCCGGCGCCAACAGCTTCTAACATATTTGCAATCATCTTTGTTTTATATTCATCCATAGACAGCGAATCCAAAACAATAATATTGCCACTTTGTGCCTTGCTTGAAAATGCAGACTTCATGGCAAGTCTTCTCTCTTTTTTGTTAACCGTGTAACTGTAATCACGTGGCTTTGGAGCAAATACAACGCCGCCATGTCTCCACTGTGGAGCTCTAATTGAACCTTGTCTTGCATGGCCAGTGCCTTTTTGCCTCCAAGGTTTGCGTCCACCACCAGCTACCTCCGCTCTTGTTAAAGCAGATTGTGTTCCCTGACGCTGATTTGCCAAGTAGTTAACTACCATTGCATGCATTAAATTTTTATTTGGTTCTATACCAAAAATTGCGTCGGAAAGTTCTACTTCGTCAACTTTTTGGCCTTTAATATCAAGTACTTGTACCTTTGGCATTTTGACTCCTCCTTTCCTTACGCCTTAACGCTTTCGCGAATTACTACTGTGCCATTGTTTGGACCCGGAATTGCACCCTTTATAGCAATAAGATTGTTTTCCACATCAACCTTAACTATTTGCAGGTTTTGAACAGTTACCTTTTCCGCTCCCAAATGGCCAGCCATCTTCATGCCCTTGAAAACCCTTGATGGATCTGAACAAGCGCCGATTGAACCGCCGTGACGGACAACTGGACCTGAACCATGAGTTTCTTTGAGTCTTCTCGCATTCCAACGCTTGATAACACCGGCATAGCCTTTACCTTTGCTGGTTCCGGTAACATCAATTTTGTCACCCTCTGCGAAAACATCTGCCTTAATTACATCGCCAACATTGTAAGCATTTATGTCATCAAAACGAAATTCTCTTAGAACCTTTTTCGGTGCTACATCTGCCTTAGCAAAGTGTCCCTGCATTGGCAAGCTTATGTTACTTGGTTTTTCGTCGAACTTTGCTGACCTTGTACCTTTTTTGTACTTTAGCTTGATGTCGCCAAATCCCATTTGAACAGCATCGTAGCCGTCTGTTTCGACTGTTTTCTTTTGAGAGATAACGCATGGACCTGCCTCGATAACTGTAACAGGAATAACGTTTCCCTTTTCATCGAAGATCTGCGTCATGCCGATCTTCTTGCCGATGATAGCTTTTTGCATTTTTCTTCCTCCTAGTTAGGTTATTGGTTGGTTTCCCAACATGACCCCTACCGCGGTTGGTTGATTAAAGTTTTATTTCAATATCAACGCCTGCAGGGAGCTCTAGACCCATAAGAGCCTCAACGGTCTTATTTGAAGGTCTTAAGATGTCAATAAGTCTTTTGTGAGTTCTCATCTCAAACTGCTCACGGCTATCTTTGTATTTGTGAACAGCTCTCAAGATAGTGATGATCTGTTTCTCAGTTGGTAGTGGCACTGGACCCGATACCTTAGCTCCTGTGCGAATCGCTGTTTGAACAATCCTTTCTGCGGACGCATCTACCAATTGATGATCGTAACCCTTAAGTCTTATTCTGATCTTTTCCTTGACTGCCAATATAATCGCCTCCTTAATTTGGTTGGCGGGCGTGCTTTTAAAATTCTTAACACCGATCCGGGTGTTTCTTTTTATCAAATTAAAAAACCGGAAAACTCGCCTTTGCAGAGAATCCGGGTTAAGATTAAAAGCGCATTTAGGGGCAATAAAAATTGCCGCATATATAATCGCCCGGTTTAAAATCGGACATACTCCACGGAAAAACCGACTCTCGCCGCAACCTCCCGCTTCTTCGCATATCTTTGTGCAGTCACGCTTTATTATAATACCATAATCATAAGTATTTTTCAAGTAATTTTTAAAAATTTTTTATAACTAAAAAAAGCCCCCAGCGTTCTTATTAAGATATGTTTTTTCAATTTATACATTTATATTTCTAAAGCTAACTTAGCTTTCATAATTATCGCAGATGTTTTCGCATCATTTATTTCGCCTCTTAAAACCATAGATATAGCTGTCTCAAAGGGTATTTTAACAATCTCTAAAAATTCATCCTCATCCGGCTGAGTTTTTTCTATTTTCTCAATTTCGCACATATATAAATAAATTATTTCATCGCAAAATCCCGGTGTCATGTAAAGTTTCCCCAAGCTTTTGTAGTTCATCCCTACTGCTCCAGTTTCCTCTTTTAACTCTCTTTTAATTGCATCTTCCGGCTCCTCATTTTTGTCAATCTTCCCCGCTGGAACTTCTAAAAGCACTGATTTAAACGGACATCTGTACTGCTTTACAAGCAAAATTTCATTTTCTCGAGTCAGCGCTACCACACAAACTGCACTTGGTCTCTCTATTATCTCTCTTGTTGTAATTTTCTCATTCGGCAATTTAACTGTGTCAATTCTTACATTCGAGTATTTTCCCTTATACAAATATTCACTTCTTATATACTTTTCTTCTAAACTCACGAAAATCCCCCATTTTATAAATTTTGTTACTAAGCAACACGTTAAATCATATCATGTAATATTTAAGAAAACAACAACTCTAAAGTTTAACGAGGTGAAATTATGTTAAATAATTTTTTTCCTTCTCCATACTTTGATTTAAAAATGAGAGAGAATCTTATTTTTGCCATTGCCGAAAAATACCCTTTTGTTCACCATGGTGTAATTTCAAAAAGCCTTTGCGAAAGAAAAATTCATTACTTACAACTGGGTAAAAGGGTAAATCAGGTTCTATTTGCTGCGACTTTTCATGGCATGGAGTGGCTTACCGGACTTTTGGTTTTGACTTTTTTTGAAAAATTATGCGAAAAAGTTCAAAACAACCAGATTTTTTATGGACTTGACATAGCTAAACTTTTAGAACAGCGTGGCATTTGCATTGTTCCATGTGTAAACCCCGATGGCGTGGAAATTTCCTTACACGGCGCTGAAACTGCTGGACCGTATAAAAATCTTGTACGAAGTGCCGCAAATTACGGATCTACCGCCAGCTGGCAAGCCAACGCACGTGGCGTGGATATCAATCATAATTTTAATGCCGGCTGGGAACGACTTCACCAAATGGAAATCGAAAACGACATAATCGGTCCCGCTCCCACTAGATACGGCGGGCCCGAACCCGAAAGTGAACCTGAAACTCGTGCAATTGTGAATCTATGCCAAAAAGAAAATTTTCGCCATGCTATTGCCTTTCACAGTCAAGGGGAGGAAATTTACTGGAATTACGGGCCTAGAACCCCGCTAAATTCCCGCCTGATTGCCAATATTATGGCAAAATTCAGCGGTTATTCAGTTGCTAAACCTGAAGGTCTTGCTGTTGGCGGAGGATTTAAAGACTGGTTTATCGAAAAGCTAGGTTCTCCGGGCTTTACAATTGAAATTGGCAAAGGCCAAAACCCGCTGCCCATAAGAGACATTACTCCTATTTATCGTACACTTGAAGAAATGCTGGTTGTCTGTTCTCTTCTATAAACACAAGTGCTTGCACAAAATTTTGTTTATGGTATAATTGTACCATAATTTGCGTTGGGAGTGAGTTTATGCATAAGCCCCCGATTACCGATAAATCTTGCAAAAATGCCGGCAGTTCAAGGATTGACTTAATTGATGAAGCTCGTGGCTTTCTTGTAATTTGCATGGTTTTTTACCATACATTTTACTCCATGACTTTTATTTTTAATATTCCTTTTGCGAAAAATTTGCTTTGCTTTTTCATGCCCGCTCAATCAATATTTGCGGGCAGTTTTATTTTCATTTCCGGCTGTGTCTCTCTGCTATCGCATTCAAATCTAAAGCGAGGCATTAAGCTTTTAGCAATTGCTACTGCAATTACAATTATTACTTGCATTTTTATACCATCTCAGCCTATTATTTTCGGAATTCTGCATATGCTTTCCATCTGCATGATTCTCTTTGGTATATTTAATCCGATTCTTAGCAAAATCAGCCCCTTAATTGGCATGTTAATTTGTTTTATCCTATTTTTATTTACAGCCAGTGTAGACAAAGGGGTTTTCGGATTTGGAAAAATAAAGCTTTACATACCTCTTTCTGCGTACAATTTAAACTGGCTTTTTCCCATTGGAATAACAAATAAAAGTTTTTATTCATCCGATTACTTTCCTCTGTTTCCATGGATGTTTATATTCTTTTTTGGAACTTTCTTAGCCAGCTTTTTTAAAGGCAAAAAATTACCGCAATTCATGTACCAATCCCACGTTAAAATGCTCTCTTTTTGCGGTAGACATGCCTTAATAATATACATAATTCATCAACCCATTATATTTCTTATTATAAATTTATATTTGCAATTAAATGCTATGTGAAGGAGATTTTTATGGACTTTGTAAAAATTCTATGTGAACAATTTAATTTAAAACCGTGGCAAATTGAAAACGTAATTGCTCTAATTGACGAGGGTAACACTATTCCATTCATCGCGCGGTACAGAAAAGAAGCGCACGGCTCTCTGGATGACCAGCTTTTGCGCGAAATTAACGACAGGCTTACATATTTAAGAAATCTCCATGAACGGCGAGAGGAAGTTCGCGCTCTCATCACCGGGCTCGATGCAATGACTGATGATATAAACAATGCGCTTAATCAGGCCACTACCCTTGCGGAAATCGACGACATCTACAGACCATATAGGCCCAAAAGAAAGACCCGTGCTTCCATTGCAAAAGAAAAAGGCCTGGAACCTTTGGCAACCGCTATTTTTGCACAGGAACCAGACTCCCGCGCTCCGCTAGATATGGCAGCTGAATTTATAAACGAGGAAAAAGAGGTCTTAACTGCACAGGATGCACTTACCGGGGCTATGGACATCATTGCAGAAAATATTTCCGATGATGCGAATATTCGAAAACGTCTCAGAGTCGTCGCAATGGCGCAAGCTTTGCTTTGTTCAAGTGCAACTGATGAAAATGTTGATTCTGTTTATACTCAATATTATGACTTTAAAGAACCTGTTGCGAAAATTGCCGGCCATAGAGTACTCGCAATTGATCGTGGTGAACGTGAAAAATTTTTAAAAATCAGCGTTGATTTTGACCCCGAAAAGGCCTTAAAAATAGTTTACTCCGCAAGCGTAAAAGAGGGCTCTGCTTGCACCGAAACCGTTAAACTCGCCGCCAACGACGCTTATGAAAGATTAATTTTTCCATCTATAGAACGTGAAATAAGAAATGCTCTTACCGAAAATGCTTGCGAAAATGCAATGAAAGTTTTTTCGTTAAATTTGAGACACCTTTTGATGCAACCGCCGGTAAAAGGGAAAGTCGCTATGGGCCTAGATCCCGGATATCGAACCGGATGTAAAGTTGCTGTGGTTGATCAAACCGGTATGGTCCTCGACACAAACGTCATCTATCCTACGCATTCTCAAATAAAAGTGGATGAAGCTAAAAAAATTGTTGCAAATCTCGTTAAAAAACACGGCGTCCAGGTTATATCCATCGGAAACGGCACCGCTTCTAAAGAAACTGAAATGTTCGTTGCAGATTTAATTCGAGAAGAAAATTTGCCTGTGTCATACATGGTGGTAAGCGAGGCTGGTGCCTCTGTTTACTCTGCATCTAAACTTGCTGCAGAGGAATTTCCCGACTTTGATGTAACCCTTAGAAGCGCTGTATCCATTGCAAGGCGATTGCAGGACCCCCTTGCGGAGCTTGTAAAAATTGACCCTAAAGCCATTGGCGTTGGACAATATCAACATGACATGCCTAAAAAAAGATTGGACGAGTCATTAGGCGGCGTGGTTGAGGATTGTGTAAATACCGTCGGCGTCGACCTGAATACCGCGTCTCCGTCGTTGCTTTCTCATGTAGCCGGCATCAGCTCCACGGTCTCAAAGAATATTGTTAATTATCGTGAGGAAAACGGTGCTTTTAAATCTCGTACAGAATTAAAAAAGGTTCCAAAACTTGGTCCAAAGGCTTTTTTGCAATGTGCTGGCTTTCTAAGAGTGCCAGAAAGCAAAAATATTCTTGATAACACTGCCGTTCACCCTGAATCTTACGATGCTGCGAAAAACCTCTTGACCATTTGCGGGTACTCTGACGGCGATATTAAATCCGGCGCTATTTCCGGCATCAAAGATAAAATTAACGAGATCGGACTTGAGGCAGCTGCGGAAAAAATTGGTGTAGGAATCCCTACGCTTCAAGATATTGTGAAAGAACTTTTGCGTCCCGGCAGAGACCCTCGTGATGAGCTTCCCAAGCCTATTTTAAGAACCGATATTTTGGATATTAAAGATTTGAAAGAAGGCATGGAGCTTACCGGCACCGTTCGAAATGTTATTGATTTTGGCGCTTTTGTCGATATTGGCGTGCACCAGGATGGGCTTGTTCATATATCCCAAATTTGCGATAAGTATATTAAGCATCCATCCGAAGCTCTTAAGGTTGGTGACATTGTAAAAGTTAAAATTATTTCTGTTGACCCAAATAAAAATCGAATCTCTTTGACCATGAAATTTTAAAATTTACCCCGCTAATATGTAACCATCGGAGCGGGCACAAGGCGCCGCAGTTTATACTGCGGCAAATGGCACGAAGCCATTTGCAAGCAAAGCTTGCCACCTTGTGCCCGCGTTTTTTCGGAAACAAATGCCGATAACAGATATAGAATATCCGGCTTGTACCAGACCTCTTAAGTAGAGTGTTAAAGCAGCTGTGCTTAATTGGGCCGGCGACATATCAAACATTAATCTTGTTACAAACACTTAGACATGTCGCTAATAAAACAGTAAAAACAAAAAAGTATGTTGCACCCCCTATGGCATATAGTGCTTATATACAGCAAACACTAGGAGCTCGGCGTGCTATATAGCGCGCCGAGCTCCTACCATTTTTATTCTCCTGATTTTATAAGGCCTTCAACACATTATACCACTCCATTACACACCTACGCGCGGGCCGTCCGACATTTTAATTGCAGCATGAGCGACTGCCAGTCTAGCAGCAGGAACCCTATATGGCGAGCACGATACATAACTCATGTTCAAATCGCTGCAAAACGCAATAGATGTTGTATCTCCTCCGTGTTCTCCACACACGCCAATCTTGATATCTGGATTAACGCTACGTGACATCTTAACAGCCATCTCGATGAGCTTACCAACACCCTCAACATCTAAGCGCTGGAACGGATCAAACTCATAAATATTGTTTTTGTAATACACATTCAAAAATTTACCGGCATCATCGCGGCTAAAGCCCATTGTAAGCTGTGTTAAATCATTGGTACCAAAGCTTATAAACTGAGATTCTTCTGCTATTTTATTAGCAATAAGCGCTGCCCTTGGAATCTCAATCATTGTTCCAATTGTATATTCAAGTTCCGCATCAGAAAAATTAATTATACTATTGGCAGCATTTTCGACAATATTTTTTACAAATTTAAGTTCCTTATAGCTGCTCACAAGTGGAATCATTATTTCAGGTTTAACGGTGTATCCCAGGTTTTCACTATTGACTTTAATTGCCGCATTAATAATTGCGGTTGTTTGCATTTGCGCAATTTCCGGATAGGACACCGCTAGTCTGCAGCCTCTGTGCCCCATCATTGGATTAAATTCATGCAGGCTCACAATAATAGATTTTAATTCTTCTTCTGAAATATTAAGCTCCTTTGCAATTTCGCTGACTTCTTTTTTTCCTTTTGGCAAAAATTCATGCAATGGTGGATCTAAAAGCCTAACTGCCATGGGTCTTCCTTCCATCACACGATACATTTCTTCAAAATCGCTCTGCTGGTACGGCAGCAGCTTGTTTAGCGCTTTTATTCGGTCTTCTTTTGTTTTTGCAACTATCATTTCGCGCATGGATTTTATTCTTTCTTTTCCAAAAAACATGTGTTCAGTCCTGCAAAGACCTATTCCTTCGGCACCAAAATCAACCGCTTGCTTTGCATCCTTTGGGTTATCTGCATTGGTGAAAACTTTCATCTTTCTGCGCTCGTCAACCCATTTCATAAACAGCTCAAAATCGCCGGTAATGCTAGCTGGAGCCGTAGGAACCTCTCCTTTATAAATTTTCCCAGTGCTGCCATCAATTGAAATATACTCCCCCTGATTCACCATCTGTGAGCCAATGGAAAAGGCATCTTCACTATCATTAATGCTTAGTTCGCTGCAGCCAGAAACGCAGCAAGCACCCATTCCTCTTGCAACAACCGCCGCATGCGACGTCATGCCACCTCTTGCCGTTAAAATTCCCTCTGCCACAGTCATTCCTTCGATATCTTCAGGAGAGGTTTCAAGCCGCACCAACACTACTTTTTCTCCCTTTTCATGATATCTCTTTGCATCCTCGGCGCTGAACACCACTTTTCCGCTCGCCGCACCAGGAGACGCCGCCAATCCTTCACCTATCAGCTTTGCTGACTTCAGAGCCTTTTCATCGAAACGCGAGTGTAAAAGAACCTCCAGTTGTTTTGGATCCACCCTTAAAACAGCTTCTTCTTCAGTTATCTTGCCCTCTCGTACCATGTCAACCGCTATTTTTAATGCCGCCGCTGCTGTTCTTTTGCCACTTCGCGTCTGCAGCATGTAGAGTTTTCCATCCTCTATTGTAAACTCCATATCTTGCATATCTCTGTAGTGATTTTCAAGTGTTTTTGCTATTTCCGAAAATTGTTCATACAAATGAGGCATTATTGATTTTAACTGCTCTATCCCCTGCGGCGTTCTAATACCGGCAACCACGTCTTCTCCCTGGGCATTCATTAAAAACTCCCCAAATAACGCTCGCTCGCCAGTCGCCGGGTTTCTCGTGAAAGCTACGCCCGTGCCGGAATTATTTCCCGTGTTTCCAAATACCATTGTCTGCACGTTTACCGCTGTGCCCCAGCTGTGCGGAATATCGTTCATGCGACGATATATGTTGGCCCTTTCGTTGTCCCACGACCTAAACACCGCTTTAATTGCCTCTATTAGCTGCTCTTTTGGCTCCTCCGGAAAATCTTTGCCAAGGCTCCTTTTATAATAATCCTTGAATGTCAACACTAGTTCCTTAAGGTCATCCACCGTCAGCTCAGTGTCAAGAGTATAGCCTTTAGCTTCCTTCATCTCGTCTATAAATTTTTCAAAATCCGATTTTGGCAGCTCCATTACTACGTCCGAAAACATCTGTATAAATCTTCTATATGAGTCATATGCAAACCTTTCATTGTTGGTAATTGAGGCAAGACCGTTGACCACCATGTCATTTAAACCTAAATTCAGTATTGTGTCCATCATCCCCGGCATCGATGCCCGTGCACCTGACCTCACTGAGATTAATAGCGGATTATGTTGATCTCCGAAATTTTTACCCGTTGATTTTTCTATCTTGGATATATTCATTAATATTTCTTCCTCAACCTCCGGGCTTATCTTTTTACCGTCTTCGTAAAATTTATTGCATGCTTCAGTCGTTACCGTGAACCCTTGCGGTACCGGCATCCCCAAAATTGTCATTTCAGCAAGGTTTGCCCCTTTTCCTCCAAGTAGTTCGCGCATCGATCCATCGCCTTCTGAAAATAGATACACGTATTTTTTATTCATTAAATCTACCCCCATATCTTTTCCTATTTAAATGCTATATTCTTTCCCGAAGTTCCGGTCTCACACCGGGCCGCGAGGCCCCGCAGCTTTTAGCTGCGGAAAATGGCAAAGCCATTTGCAAGCGAAGCTTGCGGCCTCGCGGCCGTAGCATGCATTACCCGAAAAGCGGTCAAATTACGGCAACAATAGCATGCACGCAAATTATCCCTTGAAAAACAGGTTTAAACCTGAGATAATATATACATATTACTATATGAAACCGTATGTATTACTATAGTATATAATAGTATTAGGCATAAGTGCCTTATTATCCCAAATAATATAAAAAATTAAGGCGGTGACAGTTTGACTAACACTATTTGCATAATTTTGGCAGCCGGTGAAGGCACCAGAATGAAAACAAATAAACCAAAAGTTTTATCCGAGGTTAATTTTAAGCCAATGCTTAAGTGGGTATTGGAATCGGTAAGTGCGAGCGGCATAAAGGACACATGCGTGGTAGCGGGATATAAATTTGAGCTTGTAGTGAACTATTTAAAAACACTGGACGGACGATACGAAACAGTCATACAGCAGGAGCGAAGAGGGACCGCACATGCGGTTAGTATGGCAAAGGGCTTTTTAGAAAGGAATTTTAATAAAGATGTTTTAATTTTAAACGGAGACGCACCTTTTTTAGACAGTGAAACAATCACTCAAGCATATAAACTGCATAAAGACAGCAAAAACGCAGCTACAGTTATATCTGCAAAGGTAAGCAATCCTTTCGGATACGGTCGCATAGTAAGAGACCCCAAAAGCGGCAATGTAGTTTCCATCGTAGAACAAAAGGATGCCGATTCCGAAACTAAACTTATAAACGAAGTAAATTCCGGTGCATACTGGTTCAAGGTTGGTTCACTTTTAAATGTTCTTGGGAAAATTCAAAACAATAATTCTCAAGGTGAATTTTACCTTCCCGATGCCATCTCCCTGCTTATTTCTGAAAATGAAAACGTTGGTTCCTATACATCTTACTCAGAATCTACCGTTTTAGGTGCAAATAATCTTTCTGAGCTAAACGCTTTAAACGAAATTTCACGAAAAAAAACTTTAAAAAATTTAATGAATTCAGGTGTAAACATCCCTTGTATCGACGGAATTATTATTGGCTCTGATGTTAAAATCGGAAAAGCAACAACCATACTCCCTGGTACCGTTATTTCCGGCGCTACCACTATTAGCGAACAATGCAACATTGGGCCTAACACCATTATAAAAAATTCTGTTATAAAAAGCAACTGCACGCTTTGCTCGGTATATTGTGAAAATTCTATTTTAGAAAATAACACTGATTTAGCTCCATTTTCTATTGTCAAAAATGTTGATTGACACTCTAATATGTGGTAAAATATTAGTATCGTATAAAAAAATAGATGTGAGGAGAAAAATTATGAATTTTCATGGTAAAGGAATAAAAATTTTTACTGCAAATTCTAACGTTAAGGTGGCTAAACACATCGCTGACGCCCTAAAATTGCCACTTGGCAAAGCTGAGGTCAACACTTTTAGCGATGGGGAAATTTCCATTTCGCTTCAAGAATCTGTTCGTGGGTCCGATTGTTACATTGTCCAGTCAACTTGTTTCCCTGTTAATCAAAACATTATGGAGCTTCTCATTATGATTGATGCCATGAAACGTGCATCTGCTGCCAGAATTACAGCAGTTATTCCATATTTCGGTTATGCTCGTCAAGATAGGAAATCAAAGGCTCGTGATCCAATCTCTGCTAAGCTTGTTGCTGATCTCATTACCACTGCTGGTGCTGACAGAATTTTAACCATGGACTTACACGCTCCTCAAATTCAAGGGTTTTTCAATATCCCAGTTGATCACCTTGTAGGCTCACCATTACTTGCCTCATTTATAAAAAATAAAATTTCTAAAAACGTAGATGATTATATTGTTGTATCTCCGGACTTGGGCTCTGTTACAAGAGCAAGAACTTTCGCTACAAGGCTGGGCCTTCCTCTGGCTATTGTTGATAAGCGACGCCAAAAGGCTAACTGCTGCGAAGTTATGAATATTATAGGAGACGTTAAGGGTAAGAGAGTTATTTTAGTTGACGATATGATTGATACAGCTGGAACCTTGTGCAACGCCGCAAACGCCGTTGTTGAAAGAGGCGGCGCAATTGATGTTATTGCTTGTGCTACCCACGGCGTTCTTTCCGGCCCTGCTATTGATAGAATTAAGGCAAGCGCCATTAGCGAAATATTTCTTCTCGATACCATTCCTATTCCCAAGGAGAAACTCATTGATAAATTTAACATCTTGTCAATTGCATCACTTTTTGCCGAGGCCATTGAACGTATATACGAAGATATGCCAGTTTCTCCAATGTTTAATTAAAGCTACTTGCTTGCTTAAAATTTTTGCTTAACTCTGGTTTTACTGCAAACCATATGGTAGCGGCGCGGGTTTCACACTATACCGCGTGAAACCCGCGCCGCCATTTATAGATTTTAACCTATTTAAAATTTTGAGAGGTACCCTATGTTTAATATGCTTAAAAATTTTCAAAAAAAGAACATTGATTTTCTAATAGTCGGTTTAGGAAATCCCGGAAAGCAGTATGAAAAAACGCGACACAATTTGGGATTCATGGCCATTGATTACATTGCCACACAAAATTCCTGCTCGGTCAATAGACTCAAATTTAAGTCTTTATACACAATCACATCAATCCAAGGCAAAAAATGCGTACTTTTAAAGCCTCAGACATTCATGAACTTAAGTGGTCAAGCTGTTTGCGAAGCCATGGCATTTTACAAAATTCCATCTGAAAAGACAATCCTTATATTTGACGACATATCATTACCACCTGGCAAAATTCGCATAAAGAAAAAAGGTAGCGCCGGTGGGCACAACGGGGTCAAAGATATAATTGCACTGTCAGGGACTGATATATTCCCACGTATAAAAATTGGTGTTGGCGCGAAGCCCGCAGGATGGGATCTCAGTAACTGGGTAACTTCAAATATTAATGTTTCCGATAAGGAAGATATTGATAGGGCCATAAAAGATACCAACGACGCTGTAAGTCTTATGGTTCTTGGTAAAATAGAGCAAGCTATGAATTCGTTTAATTCTTAAAAGGAAGATATTATGGATCTATTTGAAAAAATTTTAAAGTCACACCCTGACTTTACTCGCATACTAAATTTAATTTACAATAAAGAAAAATCGATTAATGTCATTGGCCTTTTGGACATCCATAAGGCCCATTTTTTACATTTATTTTCTAAAAGCAAAAAAAATGACTGTGCCTCACTGTTTATTGCTCCAAATGAAAATTGCGCACAAAAAATTTGCAATGATCTGAACTTTATGGGTACCAAGGCCGTTTTTTTTCCTGCAAGAGATTTCAGTTTTCATGACATTGCCGGAAGCTCCAAGGAGTATGAGCACACTCGACTTAATGCCCTAAGCCGCATTATATCTCGTGATGTAGACGTTGTCATTGCGTGCTCTGACGCCGCCTTACAACGAACCATTCCGAGCAAAAAACTTATTTCTCTTACCAAAAATTTGTCCACTGGCGACACCATTTCACAAAATAATCTCATCTCAACTTTGGTTTCCTCCGGATACGAGCGCTATGACCAAGTAGAGGGCCCCGGTCAATTTTCTGTACGCGGCGGAATTATTGATATATTTTCTCCAAATGAAAAATTTCCTCATCGTATTGAATTTTGGGGCGATGACATCGATTCAATAGCTACATTTGACGTCATGTCTCAGCGCAGACTTGAGAGAGTCAATAAAATTAAAATTATTCCAGCAAACGAGGTTTTGTATAAAGATCAGCCTCACTTTGTTTCTAAACTTAATGATCTAATAGAAAAAAAACAGAAAAAAATCAGCCCCAAAGCCTTAGAAGTTTTAAATTCTGAAATAGAAAAAATAAAAAACGGTACTACAATCGGTTCATATGATAAATTTATCAATTTAATTTATAATCCCGCATGCACTTTGTTGGACTATTTCAATGGCGATTCTGTTGTTTTTATCTCCGACCAGGCTAATGTTTTAGAACGTCTTAAAATTCACGAAACGCAATTTAATGAAGATATTTGTTCATACATTGAAGACGGCACCTTAATACCTGAATTTGGCAAATTTTTTGAAGATACAAATTTCTTAATTGACAAAATAACCCGCCACACAATCGTATGTATGGACACCTTTTTACAAAGTGAAAGTCTTGCGGGAAGCATTAACGTCATTTCCATAAATGCGCGTCAACTTCCGGTTTGGAATGGTAGTTTTTCCTTGCTTTGCGATGATTTGAAATCCATGCGAGAAAATTCTAAAACCGTAATTTTGGCAGGCACTGATCGCAGTGCTGCTTCGCTGCTTAATGACCTAAATAAAAACGGATTTAATGCCAAATTTTTAAGTCAAGAGGAATCTTTAAATAATGGAAATATTTTTATTTCTGAAGGTGCAATTTCAGCCGGATTTGAATATCCCGAAATCGGCATATCTGTCCTAACTTACGGTCATTTTAATAAAAAAAGTTCAGCATCTCGCAAAATAAAAAAAAACAAGGGACTTTTCAGCCTAAGTGAGCTGACAATCGGAGATTACGTGGTTCATTCCATGCATGGAATCGGCGTGTTTAAAGGCATTCACAAGCTTAATATTGACGGCATCCAAAAAGATTACATTAAGATCAACTATGCCCGCGATGACACCCTTTATGTGCCAGTGATGCAGCTTGATTTGGTGGACAAATACATCAGCTCCAAGGACAATACTCGAGTGAAGTTAAATAGACTTGGCACCGATTCTTGGCAAAAGACCAAGACTAAAGTTAGAAAAGTGACGAAAAACATTGCAAAAGAGCTTATAAAGCTGTATTCTCAGCGAATTAATGCTCCAGGCTATGCCTTCCTGCCTGATAACGAAATTCAACGAGATTTTGAATCTCACTTCGAATACGATGAAACCTTAGATCAACTCAGGTGTATAGATGAAATCAAAAGCGATATGGAAAAGAAATCGCCCATGGATAGGCTACTATGTGGCGATGTTGGCGTTGGTAAAACTGAGGTAGCTTTAAGAGCAGCTTGCAAATGCGTGTGCAATTCCAAGCAGTGTGCTATACTAGTTCCAACCACCATTCTCGCATGGCAGCACTACCAAACTGCATTAAAACGATTTGAAAGTCTTCCTGTGCGCATTGAACTACTCTCAAGATTCAGAACCTCAAAACAACAGTCGGAAACGCTCAAACGGCTGCGCCGCGGCGAGATTGACATAATCGTTGGTACGCATCGGCTGGTACAGAAAGATGTGCAATTCCATGACCTGGGACTTGTCATCATAGACGAAGAACAACGGTTTGGAGTGGCGCAAAAAGAGAGATTCAAGCAAATTTCAAAAAACGTCGATGTCCTGACATTATCAGCAACGCCAATTCCACGCACGCTAAACATGGCAATGTCTGGATTGCGTGACATGTCATCAATTGAGGAAGCCCCGCAAAATCGCTATCCTGTGCAGACTTACGTTCTCGAGCATAGCCAGGGCATCGTCAATGAGGCAATACGCAAGGAACTGCGGCGTGGTGGTCAAGTTTATTACTTGCACAACAACGTTGAAACCATAAGCGAAAAAGCAGGCAGTATTCAGCGACAAATTCCAGAAGCGAGAGTTGCATTTGCACACGGAAAAATGTCCGAACAGGAGCTTTCTGACGTGTGGGAAAAAGTCATCAATCAGGAAATTGACGTTCTTGTATGCACCACCATTATAGAAACCGGGATCGACGTTTCGAATGTAAACACCTTAATTATTGAGAATGCCGATCACATGGGGCTTTCTCAGCTACATCAGCTGCGAGGTCGTGTTGGCAGATCATCCAGACGTGCATATGCTTATTTTACTTATAAGAAAAATAAAATTTTAACTGAGATATCTCAAAAAAGACTTTCTGCCGTTCGTGAGTTTACTGAATTTGGCTCTGGATTTAAAATTGCAATGAGAGATTTAGAAATTCGCGGTGCAGGCAACATTTTAGGCGGAGAGCAACACGGACATCTGGCTGATGTTGGCTATGATATGTACATTAAGATGTTAAACAATGCCGTTCAGGAAGAAAAGGGCGAAAAGCCTAAAACAACCATGCTCGACTGCCTTATTGATGTCCATGTTTCCGCGCATATTCCTGAAGATTATATTTCTAATTTAAACAATAGAATTGACATATATCGAACAATTTCCGACATTCGCACAAACGAAGATGCTCTTGATGTTACCGATGAACTAATTGACAGATTTGGCGAACCTCCGGAAACTGTCCAGGGATTAATTGACATTGCACTAATACGAAATACTGCTGCAAGTCTTGGAATTTACGAAATTAAGCAAAAGAAAGATAATATTCTTTTATTTAAAAATGAAATCAATAAAAACATGATTGCAAATTTAATTAAGAATACGAATAACCAAGTTTTATTTTGTTCCGGTGCTAATCCATATTTGTCAGTTAAAATTTCCGGGAAAAATGATATTATTCCAGTTTTAAAAAACATTTTAAGTATCTTATCCAGCCAAAAAATTCATGAAAATAAAAATAAATAAATCACTTTAAATTATTTTTTTGGAAATATGGACAATTTGAAATTTTCGCTGTATAATTATCTTAACCAACTAACAAATCAATTTTTGCGAAAGGATGTTAATAATGAAACCACTAAAAAAGCTCACTGCTCTATTGCTATCTGGACTTCTTTTGATGACAACAGCTTGCGCCGACAAAAGTTGGGCTGTAAAAACTGATTCACAAACTTTGTCAAGCGGCATATACTATTATTTTTCTTTTGAAGCATTTCAACAGGCAGTTGACAAACTATCCACCGATGGCAGTACTGTAACCGATTTAAAAGGAAAAAAAATTGACGACAAAGATGCTGAAATATGGGTTCGTGATACCGCTGTTGAATCGTGCAAAAAGATGCTTGCAACCGAGCAAAAATTTAAAGATAAAGGACTTTCGCTCACCGAAGATGAAATAAAAGAAGCCCAGGAAAATACTGATTCCGTCTGGGAAAACTCCGGGGACTCTTTCCATGACAAGTATGGAATAGATAAGGATTCCTTTCATCAAGCATATTCTATTTATCCTTTAGAATTAGACAAATTATTTGACGCTACTTATGGTAAGGACAGCACAGAACAAATTTCTGATGACGAAATTTTAAAATTCTATAATGAAAATTACGTCAATGTTTTAACCTACTCCAAAATTACATATGACGAAAATTCCGAAGATGACGGTACTGATCACTCAAAGGATACTGAAGAAAAAATTTCAGAGCAATTTAACTCATATGTTGAAATGATAAACTCAGGTGAAAAAGGCGTTCAAGAAGTATCTGAAATTATTAAACAAACCGATTCAATTGATACCGACCCATTTGTAAATCAGAGCCTTAACAAAAACAGCGCTGATCTGCCGACTCAAGTTCGGGATACCATAATCAACCTTGAAGTTAATAAGGCTGCTTATATTAAATTTAACGGAGTGCATTTCTTGTTCGTTAAGCAAGATAACGCCGCTGTTCCATTTGATATATCAAACCCAGAAGAGAAGAATCAAATACTTTATGACATGAACTCAGCCAAGTTTGAAAAATTAATCAATGAGACCATGAGCAATATGCAATTTACTATAAATGAACCTGTTATAAACGGCGTGGATATTTCTAATTTTGCACAATAAAAAAAGGAGCTTAAAGCCCCTTTTTTTATTACATCTTATAAACAAATTTCTCTTTGTAATTTTCTATTGCTTCATTAACCATAGCTATAGAATCTTCTACATCTCTCACTTCTTCAACTGCGGTTTCCTTGCCTTCTAAAGCCTTGTAAACACAGAAGAAATGACACATCTCATTGAATATATGCTCTGGTAAATCTTTAATGCTCTTAAATCCATTGTATGTAGGATCGCTATAGGGAATTGCAATGATTTTTTCATCTCTTTGATTGTTGTCAACCATTGATATAACCCCAATAGGATAGCATCTCACAAGAGTTAGCGGTGCTATGCGCTCCGAACAAAGAACGAGCGCATCCAAAGGATCTAGGTCCTCTGCATAGGTACGCGGAATAAAGCCATAGTTTGCCGGGTAGTGTGTTGATGTATGTAAAATTCTATCCATCTTAAGCATTCCGGTCTGCTTGTCAAGCTCATACTTAGTTTTGCTTCCCTTAGGGATTTCTATAACAACATCAAAATCCTGGGCAGAAATCCTTGAAGCATCGATATCGTGCCAAATGTTCATAGTAAAAACTCCTTTAAAAATTGCTTGGTCTATTTTTAACATTAAAATAGTTGCTACACTACATTATATCATATTTTGTCACCAAGGTAAATAGTAAAGTATAGAATACGTAAATGTATAAAAAACTGGAGGTAAAAAAATGAATAAATATTTTAAAATTTTAGTTATACCTGCATTGATTTGTGTAATGTCGGCAGCCTTTTTTACTGTAAGTATTATTAACAGTGACAAAAAGGCAGATAATATACCAATTGAAAAGACAAAAGCCGTTACTGCAAAAAATATCAATCCATTAACAGGCCTTGAAATGGATAAATCTAAGCTTTGTGACAGACCAATTGCTGTAATGATTAACAATTTTCATAAAGGTCAGCCATTGCATGGAATCAGCCAAGCTGACATCGCCTACGAGTGCTTGATTGAAGGTGGCATTACTAGAATTGTCGGTATTTTTAAAGATATTTCCGGGGTTAAATCTGTTGGCACTGTAAGAAGTGCACGACCATATTTCATTAACCTGGCCAAAAGTCACGATGCAATTTACTTTCATTTAGGCGGCAGCACTATTGCATATGAAATTTTAAAAACTAATTATATTGACTCAGTCAATTTTATTACCAACGAGCAATACATGTGGAGAGATGCTGAACGTAGAAAAAATCTGGGTCTAGAGCATAGCGCACTTTCTTCCGGAGAATTAATTTTAAAGGCTGTATCCGATAAAAAGTTTCGCCGAACTCTCGCTGATAACTATACCTACACACCAAAATTCGGCGATGATTCTCAAGTTTTGTCTGGCAGTGATGCTAATAAATTAACCGTTAAATTTTCCGGTTATAAATCCACTGTGTTTGATTATGACGCTGAATCTAAGTCTTATCTCATCTCTCAATTTGGTAAACCTCAATTTGATGCATCAGAAAATAAACAAAATTCAAAACCAAATATAATTGTAATTCAAACTGATATACATAACATTGGTCAAACTGAACTTGTTGAAATGAAACTTGTTGGTTCCGGGACAGGAAAATATATGTCTAATGGGAAAATTATGGACTTGACCTGGTCTAGAAATAATGATGACGAGCCTATACAATATTTTACAAATAATGGCAAACCTTTAGTTATGAACCCCGGTAAAATCTATGTTTGCGTGATATCTAAAACGGCATCAATTACGGTCGAATAAAAAAGTTTTTCTCTCACACCAAACTTCATAAAACTTTCAACAATCATTGGTAACCATGTTGAAAAAGGGAGGGCGCCCGCACGATATAGTGCGGGCGCCCTCCCTGCCGTTAGGAAACTTTATTTGGATATTTTATCTGCACCCATATAAGGTACAAGCACCTGCGGAATTGAAATACTTCCATCCTCATTTTGAAAATTTTCCAAAATTGCAGCAACAGTACGCCCTACAGCTAAACCAGAGCCATTTAAAGTATGCACGAACTGGGCTTTATCCTTTACGTCATTTTTAAAACGTATAGCTGCTCTCCTTGCTTGGTAATCCTCAAAATTAGAACAAGAAGAAATCTCAACATATCTATTATAAGAAGGCATCCACACTTCTATATCATAAGTTTTCGCGGAACTAAAACCGAGATCTCCAGTAGATAGACAAACAACCCTATATGGCAGTCCAAGCAACTGCAGCAGATGCTCTGCATCATTTGTTAAAGATTCAAGCTCCTCATATGATTTTTCTGGATTCGAGAATTTAACCAATTCAACCTTGTTAAATTGATGTTGCCTAATAAGACCCCTGGTATCTCTTCCAGCAGAACCTGCTTCAGCCCTAAAACACCCCGAGAAAGCACAATATTTTATAGGTAAATCGGCACCATTTAATATTTCGTTTCTGTAAAAATTCGTTACCGGAACCTCAGCCGTTGGAACCAAAAAATAATCTTCATTTTCAAGATGAAACGCGTCCTCTTCAAATTTAGGAAGCTGTCCGGTTCCAGTCATAGAATCCCTATTTACCAAAAACGGCGGTAAAATTTCTGTATATCCGCGGCTTGTATGGGTATTCAAATAAAAATTTATCAAAGATCTTTCAAGCCTTGCGCCTAACCCCTTATAGAAATGGAACCGTGCACCAGTTACTTTTGCCGCTCTCTCTGGATCCAAAATTCCAAGCTCTCGGCCCAAGTCCCAATGAGGTTTTGCCGCAAAATCAAAACCTCTAGGTTCACCCCATTTTCTAATTTCAACATTATCGGAATCATCCTTGCCGACTGGCACAGTTTCATTGGGTATATTAGGAATTTTTAAAATAATATTTTTTTGATTTTCTTCAAGACTATTTATAGAATTATTTAAAAAGGATATTTCGTTCGACAAAACCTTCATCTTTGTCATGACTTCAGAAATATCTTCACTATTTTTTTTTAGTTCCGGAATTTTTTTACTTACCACATTTTGCTCAGCTTTCATAGATTCCATTTTAGACATCAATTTTCTTCTTCTTTCATCTATAGAAAGAAGCTCATCAATTTGATTATCCATATCGTTATTTCTATTTTTCATCGCGCGTTTTACTAAATCTGGATTTTCTCTTATAAATTTAATATCTAGCATTTTTACTCCCCCAGCCAACTTATATATCGCTTTCACCCAAAAGCCTTGCAATATGAGCTAAATCCTCATCATTATAAAATTCAATTTGTAGTATGCCCCTATTTTTATTTGATTTCATAACATGAACTTTTCTTCCTAAATTTTCCTTTAAGGCAATTTCAACTTCATCAAAAAAAGGGTTTCTTCTAACTGTAGACTCTTTTTGTGGACTTACTTTTTTTTCATTTATATTTTTACATAATTTTTCAAGTTCTCTAACAGAAAGCATCTTTTCTACAACAGTATTTGCAACTTTCTCTATCTCACTTTCATCCTTTAAGGAAAGCAAGGTTCTTGCATGCCCTGCCGTTAAATCGCCTTTTTCGATCATATCAATAACTTTTTTTGGTAACAATAAAATTCGCAAAGAATTTGTAACAACCGACCTGGACTTTCCTACAATCTTAGCAACCTGTTCCTGGGTATAATCATAAGTGTTAATTAAAGACTGATATCCCTCAGCCTCTTCTATCGGAGACAAATCCTCCCTTTGCAAATTTTCTATTAAAGCAATCTGCATAACCTCTAAATCTGTTAATTTTTTTATTATTACAGGAACCTCAGTAAGCCCCGCCATTCTAGAAGCGCGCCAACGTCTTTCTCCTGCAACAATTTGATAACTTCCACATGCAAGAGGCCTTACCAGCAAAGGCTGTAAAATACCATGCTGTGAAATTGAATCTGCAAGCTCAGAAAGAGCTTTTTCATCAAAATCACGTCTTGGTTGATTTCTATTGGGTTCTATTTCAGAAATTCTTAATTTTACAGCACTATTGTTTTCGGCATCATTTTCTATAAAAATTGCATCTAAACCCTTTCCTAAACCACTTAACTTAGCCATACAACCACATCCTTATTTATTTTTTATTAATTCCCTTGCTAGGTCTATATAAGCCTTAGACCCTTTACAATTTTTATCAAAATAAATAACAGGTTTACCAAAACTTGGCGCCTCGCAAATTCTGACACCCCTAGGAATTGTAGTTTTAAAAATTTTGTTAGGAAAATGTTTTTTAAGCTCTTCTACGACCTGATGCGTCAATTTTAAACGACCATCAAACATAGTTAATAAAACGCCTTCAATATCTATATCAGGATTGTATAATCTTTTTACTCTTCTCACCGTACTCATAAGTTGAGATAGGCCCTCTAAAGCATAATACTCACTTTGAATTGGTACTATTATCGAATTGCAAGCACAAAGAGCATTTGCCGTAACCAATCCAAGTGAAGGTGGACAATCAATTATTGCATAATCGTATTCATTGTAAATTGTTTTGATGGCCTCTTTTAAAATTGAGTCTCTATTTTCCATATCTGCAAGTTCAATTTCTGCTGCAGCTAAATCCATTGATGACGGTATAACATCCATTTTTTTAAATTCAGTCTTTATAATTACATTTTTAATTTCAGCTGTCTTGACTAGCACGTCATATATAGATGATGGTATGTTTCTTTTGTCAATTCCCACCCCACTTGTGCTATTTCCTTGTGGGTCCACATCAATAAGCAATGTTTTTTTTCCTAAATTTCCTAAGGATGCGGCTAAATTTACCGCTGTAGTAGTTTTCCCTACACCCCCTTTTTGATTTGTTATTGCAATAATTTTCTTCACCGTACTCCCCCTTTATAGTTTATGTTAAAATTATACCATATATAATAATAAAATCAACATAAAATATAAAGACAAATTAAATGTTTCACGTGAAACATTTAAAGGCCAACGCTCATCATATCAATAAGCACTGGCCTAATAATACAGTATTAAAAATTACGCTGTATTTTTGTTTTTTGCTTTTGCTGATTTCGGAATAACAACCACATACTCAATATAATCATCAGTCTCCCTCTGAGATCTCTTCGCATCTATTCCTGAAAGTTTCATTGTATCAATAGCTTTATTAATAGTGTTCATAAAAATACGTAAATCCTTTATAATAATCGTCCTTTGCGATTTCCCGGCTTTTTTCAACGTTTTATTGAGCATAGATTCTATTAAAAGTTCTGTTTTTTGCACATTTAATCCATTAATAATAATTTTATTTAAAGCTATATCTCTTTGCAAGGGATCTTGTAAACGCAATAAGCTTCTTGCATGACGTTCAGTCAATCCTGCTTCTGTTATTTTTTCTCTTTCCTCTAAAGAAAGCTTTAAAAGTCTAAGTTTGTTTGCAATGGTTGATTGCTTTTTCCCTAATTTTTTTGCTGCCATCTCCTGAGTTAAATTAAAATTAGTGATAAGATTGTAAATTCCTTCTGCCTCTTCAAAAGGACCTAAATCTGCTCTTTGTAAATTTTCTAATAAAGCAAAAACAGCTGATTGTTCATCATTGCAAGACAGAACAATGCATGGCACCATCTTTAAACCTGCTTTAATTGCTGCCCTAAGTCGTCTTTCCCCGGCAATTAATTCATAACGTGATGCCAATATTTTTCTAACTGTTAGAGGTTGCAATATCCCGTTTTCCCTTATGCTTTCTGATAAACTTAAAATTTTATCTTCTAGAAAAACAGTCCTCGGTTGAGCTCTATTGGACTCTATTTGAACAACCGGTATAAATTTCACTTTTTCCGACGTTTGATTGAACATAAACATTCCCCCTACTTGTCCTAACTTCAAAAAAATAATATCACATAACTTTTGAAAATTATTAGAACTTTGTGTAAGCGAAAAATATATATTTATAATAAAAATTAAACTCAAAGAGGTTTTTTTGAAATTTTAGCACTTTGTCTGGGATAAGTCGACGGCGTATTATTTATTTTTCTTATTTTCACAATGCTTCTTTCACTGCCATCTTCTAAAATAAAATCGTCAACTTTCCCTAAAATCCCCCCTAATTTTTGAATTGCATTCAAAGACTCATTTACCTCAAATTCAACCTTTTTGCTTTTCATTGCAATAAAAAAACCATTTTTCTTTACATAAGGCAAACATAATTCAGATAACACATTCAAGCTAGCCACTGCCCTCGATATAGCAAAATCGTATTTTTCCCTGTAAACATTATCATGCGCAAAATTTTCTGCTCTTGCATGGACCAAAGTCGCATCAATATTTAAATTTGTTAGTACATCCTCTAAAAATACCAGGCGTTTATTTAAGCTATCCATTAAAGTCAAATTTATATCAGGACGTACAATTTTTAATGGAACACCCGGAAAACCAGCCCCTGTCCCTATATCAATAACTTTACAATTATCTGCAAAATTAATATGTTGCAGAACACTAATACTATCAACAAAATGTTTTATAGCAATTTCCCTTGGTTCAATAATAGACGTTAAATTCATTTTTTTATTCCAAGATATAAGCAAATCTGCATACTTACAAAACTGAAATATCATTTTTTCATTAAGCGGATATGATTGCTTTTCTAAAACATCAAAAATTATATTTTTTAAATTACTCATATTTTTATTTTCCTTTGCAATGTTTAGTAATCCAAATTAGTAAGACTGAAATATCTGCTGGACTAACGCCAGAAATTCTAGAAGCCTGAGAGATATTTTCAGGTTTTACCAGGTTTAATTTTTCTATTGCCTCTAATCTTAATCCTAAAATTGTACTATAATTAATATTACTTGGCAAAATTTTGTATTCCAGCCTTCTAAGTTCCTCTATTTGAGATAGCTGTTTTTTTATATAACCCTCATACTTTACCTCTATTTCAATCTGTTCTAAAATTTGTTCATTCAAATCAGGTCGACCCTCATCTATACTTTTTAAACATTCGTAATTTATTTGCGGCCTCTTTAGCAAATCTATTAATTTCACTCCAGACACTATTGGGGATGTTTCACGTGAAACAAGAATGTCATTAACCGCATCACTTGGGGAAATAACAGTGTTTTTTAGTCGTTTATATTCTGCTTTTTTTAACTCTTGTTTCTTTTGAAAAGAGAGCCATCTTTCATTATTTATCAACCCAATTTTTCTTCCCACTGGAGTCAATCTTTCATCTGCATTATCTTGCCTTAAAATAAGCCTATATTCCGATCTTGATGTCATCATTCTATAAGGATCGCTAACCCCTTTTGTAACCAAATCGTCTATAAGAGTTCCAATATAAGAGCTCGCTCTATCTAGAGTAATTAAATTTTTGCATTGAGCTTTAAGCGCAGCATTGATTCCGGCAATTATCCCCTGTGCCGCAGCCTCCTCATAACCAGAACTTCCATTAAACTGTCCAGCACCAAACAATCCTTGAAAATTTCTGAATTCTAAGTTTGAATTCATTTGTAGTGGATTAACACAGTCATATTCAATTGCGTAGGCAGGTCTCATAATTAAAGCTTTTTCTAAACCAGGTATAGAATGATAAATTTCAAGTTGGACATCTTCAGGTAAAGATGATGACATTCCTTGAATATACATCTCGTCAGTGTTCATTCCGCAAGGCTCTACAAATAATTGGTGTCGCTCCTTGTCTGCAAATCGCATAATTTTGTCCTCTATACTAGGACAATATCTCGGACCTTTCCCCTCTATTTTACCAGAATAAAGAGGCGACCGGTGAATATTACTTTTAATGATTTGCTTAGTCTTTTCATTTGTATATCCAATATAACAAAGAGCCTTATTTTCACCCAAATATTTGGTATCATAAGAAAAAGGAACTACCCTTTCATCTCCAGACTGCTCTTCAAGTTTAGAAAAATCAATGCTGGATTTTAGTACCCTTGCAGGAGTTCCTGTCTTAAACCTTCTCATTTCAAGGCCCAATTTTTTTAAAGATTCTCCCAAAAAAGACGCAGGAAAAATTCCATCTGGCCCACTCTCATAAGAGACCTCTCCAACATAAATTTTGCTATTCAAATATGTACCAGTAGCAACAACAACCGTTTTAGATTTAAAAATTGCATTTAGCCTTGTTTTAAGCAGCCACATCTCACCTTCATGTGTCAAGGCAACAATTTCAGCTTGTCTAAGATCCAAGTTTTTTTGCTTTTCCAACTTATGCTTCATTATACTTTTATATTTTTCCCGATCGATTTGTGCTCTTAAAGAATGTACTGCAGGGCCTTTACCCTTATTAAGCATTCTACTTTGCAAAAAACATTCATCTGCAGTTTTTCCCATTTCTCCACCAAGTGCATCTATCTCTCTAACTAAATGTCCTTTTGCAGTCCCTCCAATTGAAGGATTACAGGGGCAATTACCCACCGCATCCATATTTATAGTAAAAATTGCAGTGCGACAGCCCAATCTTGCTGCAGCCAAAGCAGCCTCTATTCCAGCATGTCCCGCACCAATAACAGAAACGTCATATTCGCCTGCATTATAAGTCATAAAAACCTCCATTTACTTTCCAACACAAAATTTTGAAAAAACCTCATTAACAACAACATCCGTCACACGTTCTCCTGTTAACTTCAAAAGTTCAGAAATAGCAAAATCAATAGAAACGCTAACAGCGTCAAGAGTCATCAAGTCATCTAAAGCCATAATTGCCTCAATTAGAGCTTCGTATGCCGATTGAACGAATCGCCTTTGTCTCTCTGTTGATAAAACGCCTTCTGTTGATTCAGCCTTGGAAAAGTCCACACAATTAGATATAAATTGACTTAAATTTTCTATTCCGGATCCTTTTAAAGCTGACATAAAAATCACCTCATCTAAAAAAGGCCTAATTTTCTCATCTTCAAAATTACACACCAAATCAGACTTGTTTACAATACCTATTTTTATTGCATCTTTAGGAAAACTTCTCAATAATTCTAATTCGCCAACATCCAGCGGTTTAGAATAATCAAAAACTGTAATTATTAAATCGGCATTATCAATTTTTTTCTTTGCTTTTAAAACCCCAATTTTCTCGATTGGGTCATCCGTATCACGAATTCCGGCCGTGTCACACACATTAAGAATAACATCGCCAAGCACAATTTTTTCTTCAATTGTGTCCCTAGTTGTACCAGGAATATCCGTAACGATACATCTCTCACAACCAGATAGCAAATTCATAAGAGTAGACTTACCAACATTAGGCCTACCAACAATAACTGTATCAAGCCCCTCTCTCAAAACTTTGCCAGAATCATATCCATCAAGCAAATTTTTTATTTCATTTACAGAAATAGATAATCTATTTTTCAGCGAATCAACTTTCAGCTGAGGGATATCCTCTTCAGGGTAGTCAGCCCACACAGCAAGATGAGCTGCTATTTCCACAAGGGAATTTTTAACAGTTGTTATTTTTTTATAAAGAGCTCCCTCATGCGCTGCAGCAGCCAATTTGGCAGCATGTCTTCCGTTAGCTGAAATAATATCCATGACAGATTCTGCTTGTGTTAAATCTATTTTTCCATTTAAAAAAGCTCGTTTTGTAAACTCGCCGGGTTCAGCTGGTACAGCACCTGCCTTAAAAATCAACCCTAAAATCATTTTTAATATGAACAACCCACCATGACACGTCACTTCAACTACATTTTCGCCAGTATAACTGTGCGGGTTTCTAAAAATCAACGCGACTGCATCATCAATTACGTTGCCAGACTCGTCCATAACTTTGCCATACTTAGCGGTATATCCCGGAACTTCAGCTAGTGACACTCCAGAAACTGGTTTAAAAACCTTGTTCACAATGTCAATTGCATCTTCGCCAGATACCCGTATCATTCCAACGCCACCTTGACCCAGTGGCGTTGCTATTGCTGCAATTGTACTCATTTTTGCCTCCTTGTTTTCAACAAAAAATTAAAAATCGGTTGAAAAATTTAAAAGGTGACTCATTGCTGAATCACCTTAAACAACCAATCATAGTATAAAAATTAAATTAATTACATCTTTCATAAAGAGAAATTTTATTTTCTTCAAAGCAATTATCTCTATTATTAAGGTTAACAGCACGTTTTTTCAAAATCGGTGCAATAATCACATGGCGGTTCAAATCCTCGCCCTCAGAATAAGATTCAACACCTAAAACTTGACTCACAGCTGCGTGAATTACCTTTCTTTCATAGGGCGTCATTGGTTCTAAAACAACTTTTTCCTTGTTTTTTAAAGCCTTAAAAGCAAGTTTTCTGCCTAAAATTTCCAAGGTTTCCCTGCGTCTCTCCCTGTAATCTTCAATATTTATGGTAATTCTGTAGTAATTTTCGCACACACTGTTTGCAACCAGGCAGGTCAAATACTGTATGGAGTCGAGAGTATCGCCGCGCCGGCCAATCGCCCGATTTGCATTTCCACCCTTGACTAAAAGTTCTGAACCATTATCTTTTTTGTTAATCGATATATCAAAATTCTTAGCACCAAAAGCGGTCAAAACAGTTCTTAAATAATCCGCTGCCAGCTCTGCCGGATCTACGTACAACAAAGCCCGAACTTTAGCTAACCTGCCGCCAAAAATACCTAAAATTTTTCTTTTTGGCAATTGAATTACTTCAAAAGATACTTCACCATCGCTTACACCGAGTATTTCGCAGGCTTTTTTTTGCGCTAAATTTATTGTATCCCCTACTCCTATTGCTTCCCTTGTCAAAAATGACACCTCCGCTTACTGCTAAAATTTAACAACAATTTCTATATCCTTTTTACTTTAGATTCTTCAATTTCCCTCAAAGCAATTCTTGCTGCTTCTTCCTTTGTATTTATCATGCTAGGGCTGAAAAATTTTGCTATTATTACATTTTGCACAACAGATAAAATATTTGATACTAAATAATAAAGCCCTAGCGCAACCGGCGCGTAGAAAACGAATAAAACAAATGGGATTGACATTATGTATGGAGTCAGTTTCACGCAGCCCTGCTGTGGTATATCAGTTCCTTGTCCCATTTTAGTTCCCAAATGCACAGATAGTATCATTGTCGCCGCACAAAGAACCGGCCAAATCCATACCATGGAACTAAATCCACTATTTGCCGGAATCGCAAATAAATCTGTTCCTAAAAATTTAAAACCCGTATTAAAATCCAAAATATTACTAATTTCCTGATCACTGAACATTGTAAGTTTATCGCTAACAGACGGGAAAAGTTTTATAACTTCAAGTTGAGCATACTGGGCATTAAATGTCCTGCTGATTCCCGGAATTGACGATAAATATTCTATAGCAGAATTAACTTTATCTGCAGATATATGGAACATATTGGTAAGAGGTTTTACAATAGCAGTCCAAACTCCAAAAAAAGCAAACATTGGAAATAACATTGGCATGCAACCCTTCATAGGGCTCGCACCCTCTTCTTGATACAACTTAGCCAGTTCCTCATTCATTTTTTGCTTGTTGTTAGCATATTTTTTTTGTATTTCCCGCGTTTTCGCTGAAAACCTCGATGTTTTTGCATTTGCCTTTCGAGACTTTAAGTCAAAAGGGAAAACCAATACCTTGATTATAATTGTAAAAAGAACTATTGCTATGGCATAATTGTTAAACAAGTCAAAGAAAAACCAAAGCAAATATCCAAAAACTTGACCTAGGGTATCCCCTACAACATTTAAAATATTCATAAATTTTTTATCCTCCAAAACTGCATACACAAGTCAATTGTTTTCTTTGCAAATTGCCTCTGGTCTGTCTGGCCCGCCCGCAAGGCCCCCACAAGGCTTTCAGCCTTGTGGGAAGAGTGGCAAAGCCTCTCTTCGAGAGCATAGCCCTCGGCCTTGCGGCCGGGCCCATAGCAAAAACTGATATTAACAGAAAAAACAAAACCTTGGCATCAAAGCGTAAAAGCAAAGAAACTTTAAAAATTCTTTTTTTTAGGAACAGGATCATACCCACCGGGAAAGAGTGGGTTGCATCTCAAAATTCTAAAAGCCGAAAGAGCCAAGCCTTTAACAGCGCCAAATTTACTAATAGCCTCAATAGCATAACAAGAGCAAGTGGGAAAGAATCGGCACCGAGGAGGAGTTTTAGAGGAGATTTTAAATTGATAAAGCTTAATTAGGCGAATAAGAAAAGCACTCAAAGTGCAGTCACCCCCTCCAAAATCAAAAATCGAGCAAGACTTTGGCCTCCTTAAGATGCTTTTTCATAACAGACCGAACCATAAAGCTTTTCACAAAGGAGGTTTTAGTTCTTGCGACAAAAACAATATCAAAACCGGGTTTAATATTTGCAACCAACTGTCTATAAGAATCCTTAATAACGCGTCTTGCACGGTTTCTTCTAACGGCCTTGCCGACTTTTTTGCTGGTCGTGATACCAAGTCTCACCTGATTAAGTCTGTTTCTGCGAACATAAGTAACAAGGATCGGAGAAACAAAGCAAGTACCTTTAGAATAGGCGCGAAGAAACTCTTTATTTTTTTTTAGCGTTAAAATTTCAGACACAGATGCACCTCCTTGGTAAAAAAGAAAAAAACAGCTAAAACAAAGACCACCAAAAACAGTGGTCTTATAAAAATCTAGAGAAAGGAATGCAAAAGACTAGTGAGTGAGGCGATGTCTCCCTTTAGCTCTTCTGCGCGCCAAAACTCTTCTACCGTTTCTATCAGACATTCTTTTTCTAAACCCGTGTTCTTTTTTTCTGTGAAGCTTTTTAGGCTGATAAGTTCTTAACATAAAGACGTCCTCCTTTCAACAAAATAGCCTTATGGTATAACATTATACCTTAAGGAAGAGAGTTTTGTCAACCACAGAATAAAAAAATAAGATAGGGGAAAAAATAGAGGCAATTACTAAGCACAAAGTGAAAACTAATTATGGGAAATAAATAATAAATTGAAAAGTAAAAAAAAATGTGTTATGCTTATAATGTATAATTTTATCATGGAGTAACTTTACCCCAAAAACAAAGAGCGATTGTAAAAACGATTCACAAAACAGCCACGATAAAAAACAAAATTAAACCCGGAGGGATACATAAATGGAATCTTTTAACGAGGCGTGGGAGCTTATTTGCGACTATTGCAAAACTCGTATTACCGACGTAGCTTATAAGACCTGGATAAGCAGAATTGAGCCAATAAGCATAGATTTTACAACAGGTGACGCAAAGTTAATGGTGCCAAACGAGTTTCATCGGCAAACGCTAACAAGATGTTACACACCTCTACTAAACAGTGCATTTGAAGAGATATTTGGGTCCATCGGAATAAATATTTGTTTCTTGGTACCGAATCAAACCGCACAAAAACCGACATCAAATAACGACAACCTAGCAATAGACGCCGTGCCAGAGCTCACTTTCGACACATATATAGTAGGGTCATCAAACAAATTTGCACATGCTGCCTCACTGGCTGTGGCGGCAAATCCAGCAGGTTCGTATAATCCTTTGTTCATATATGGAAATTCGGGGCTTGGAAAAACGCACTTGCTTTACGCAATTTGCAACGATATAAAAAAGACACACCCCGAGATGAGGACACTGTACATAAAAGGGGATGAATTCACAAATGAGCTTATAGATTCAATAAGGAAGAGCACAACGAGAGAATTTCATCAAAAATACAGACAAACAGATATCTTATTGGTGGACGACATACAATTTATAGCAGGAAAAGACTCAACACAAGAGGAATTTTTCCATACATTTAATACATTATACGAAGCAAAAAAACAAATAGTACTCACATCTGACAGACCACCAAAAGAAATTCAAACATTAGAAGACAGGCTGCGCACAAGGTTCGAGTGGGGCCTAATTGCAGATATTCAGCCACCAGATTTTGAAACAAGAATAGCGATTATAAAAAGAAAAGCGGAACTTTTAGATATCGAAATTCCACACGAAGTTTGTGAGTTTATAGCAACCAAGCTAAAAACAAATATTCGTCAGCTAGAAGGCGCAGTGAAGAAGATGAAAGCATACTATCTGTTGCAAGGGGACACACCAAGTAAACAAACAGCGCAGGCAGCAATTTCAGATATACTTAACAACGATCAGCCGCCGCCACTTACAGTTGAAAAGATAATCGAAGAAGTTGCGCGAACCTTTGGAGTCACAGCAGATGAGATTCGGTCATCCAAAAGATCATCAGTAATATCGAATGCACGACAGGTTGCCATGTATGTGGCAAGGGAAATTACGCAACTTTCCATGAGTTTAATCGGCAAAGAATTCGGAAAAAGAGATCATTCCACAGTGGTATATGCAATACAACAGGTGGAGAAAAATATGGCATTAAACCCTAAAACAAAAGCGATGATAGAAGACACTATAAAGAACATTCGAGACAGGTAGCTAAAAAGTTGAAAACTAATTAACAATTCAACAAAAGCTGTTAAATTAGAGAAAATTAGGGGTCAAAGTTTTAAACAAAAATTAAACAATTAACAAAAAGTATTCAACAGAGACGTTGAAAAAAATTAATGGAGTTAAAAAAGAGAAAAGAAATTAACAAAGGACAAACAACATACAAGCATTGTTTAAATAACGAACAACCTGGGCTCGATAAAATTTTCAACAAATTAACAGGCCCTACTGCTATTACTATAATTTAAAAATATTAAATGCTATAAAAATAAAAGGACGGTAGATTCAATGAAAATAATGTGCAATCGCGCAAGTCTTGTTGAAGCAGTGTTAAATGTTCAAAGAGCTGTTTCTACAAAATCATGTTTAACAGCACTTGAAGGAATTCTAATAAAAACGCAAGAGGATAAAATTGAACTATGCGGGTATGACCTTGAAATCGGAATAACAACCACAGTTCCCGCGAATATATCAGAACCTGGAGAAATAATAATAGGAGCAAAAATTTTTTCCGACATAATAAGACGATTGCCGGGAGGGGATATAGAAATCACCTCAGACGACAAACTGGTAACAACAATAAAAAGCGAAACCAGTGTATTCTCGCTATCGGGGCTGCCGGCAAGCGATTACCCAGAATTACCAAGCGTAGAAAGCCACGCAACATTTTGCATAAGTACAACTGCACTGAAAAGCATGATAAAGCAAACCATATTTGCAGTCTCGGATTCTGATTCAAAACCCATAAATACAGGAACCCTTTTTGAAATCAGCAATGGTAATATTAATCTCGTTTCTGTAGATGGCTACAGACTTGCCAAAAGAACCGAGAAAATCGACATGAAAGAGGAATGCAAATTTGTAGTTCCAGGAAAAACACTAAACGAAATTCTAAAACTCATTCCTGAAAAAGATGAACCAGTGACAGTAATCGTAGGAAGACGACATATTACCTTCAAGGTGGGGAATTATAATATAATTTCAAGGCTGCTTGAAGGAGAGTTTCTTGATTATACATCAGCCATCCCAACAGAGCACAACACAAACATAATAGCAAATACAAGAAACCTAATCGATAGCATCGAAAGGGTTTCTCTGGTGATCACAGACCGCTTAAAAAGCCCGATCCACTGCATTTTTGCTAACAATAGCGTAAAAATCTCATGCATAACAAATATTGGCAGAGCCAATGACGAGACAGACCTTATAATGGAAGGCGACAATTTGGAAATAGGTTTCAACAATCGTTATTTACTAGATGCATTACGCAACTCCGACACCGATGAAGTACGCTTGCAAATGAACGGTCCACTGGGTCCTTTAAAAATTCTCCCAAAGGAAGGGGAATCTTTCATATTTTTAGTACTGCCGGTGCGCTTAAAGGCAGGAGAATAGTTTTTCTCAATTTTTGAAAGGTAAGAAAAAATGGAAACAATAAAAATACAAATATCTGGCGATTACATCCGGCTAGACGCAATTCTTAAGCTTGCAGGAGTGGTGCCAACGGGTGGTCAGGCAAAACTTTTAATTCAAAATGGCAAGGTTTTAGTCAATGACGAAATTTGCACGCAACGGGGCAAAAAAATCATCGTCGGCAGCAGAATTCAAGCGGAAAATACAATCATAGAGGCAAGTTAAGTTGACAATACGGGAACTTAAATTTAAAAATTTTAGAAATCTGAAGCCAGGCAAGATGCAGCCAAGCGAAACCATAAATGTAATCCACGGTGAAAACGCTCAAGGAAAAACCAATTTGATTGAGGCAATGTGGCTATTCACAGGAGGGAGATCTTTTCGCGCCACTAAAGATGCGGATCTCACCATGTTTGGAGAAAACCGGACAGAACTTGAAATGGAATTAAAAACGCAGGGGCGCAATCAAGATATAAAAATATCCATAGAAAAAGGCGCGCGAAAAGTTGAAGTAAACATGGTGCAAAAACGGTCGTCAGAGATGATAGGTAAATTTTGTGCAGTGGTTTTCTCGCCAACACATCTATCGCTCATAAAAGACGGACCATCGCAAAGGCGGCGCTTTTTGGATGCAGCAATATGTCAGCTGTGGCCAATTTACGCAAAGAATTTAATAAAATACAACAAGACGATAAATCAACGAAACGCGCTTTTAAAAAGCTGCAAACAAAGCTCTCGATTCAGCAATACCATAGAAATCTGGGATGAAAGCCTGGCTGTGTGCGCAGCAGAAATTACAAAAAAACGATTGGAATACATAAAACTACTTCAAGATTATGCCGTAAGTGCTTACCACGGAATTTCTTCTGGAAAAGAGGAGTTAAGTTTGCAGTATAAATCAAGTTTGCCGAAGGGCGAAGTTGAAAATGCAAATGAGGCAGCACTTTCAGAACTATATTTACAAGTTTTTCAAAAGAGCAAAAATGAAGATTTTGCTCTGGGTTTTACAACAAAAGGCCCACATCGGGATGATTTTGACATAAAAGTAAACGGCAAACATGCAAGAATGTTTAGTTCACAAGGGCAGCAAAGAAGCGTAGTTTTGGCAATGAAGCTTGCAGAGGCGAAGATAATTGAAAAAGAGCGGTATGAAAGCCCGGTAATTCTGCTAGACGACGTAATGAGCGAGCTTGACAGCAAGCGACAAAACTACATTTTAAACGCACTGGGAAATTTACAAGTATTTATAACCTGCTGCAACCCGGAGATTTTAAACCAGATGGCGGGCGGCAAAACCTTTTTGATTGAAAAAGGGGAGATAACATGAAGAATTTATATTTGCATTTAGGCAAAAAAGTTGAAGTAAAAACCACAGACATTGTTGGAGTTTTTGATCTGGATACGGCATCGTTGCAAAAGGGAACGCGCGAATTTTTAGAAAGAGTCCAAAAGGAAGGAAAAGTAATAAACGTGTCAGAGGAATTACCAAAATCATTTACACTGGTGCAGCAAGATGGCGAAGAAGGGGTTTATGTAGGCCCGCTTATGGTATCAACATTGATGTCACGGCTGGGGATTCCCCAATTAACAATTTTGGAGAGCAATCAAAATGAAAATTAAAACATCAAAGTGCCCTTATTGCGGGCGAGAACTAGGCTTATGCGAAACGCTGCAGATAAAGGATAACCAAACGTACGGGTGTCCGGAATGCAAAAATATTTTAAGCGTGGTTCTAGACAAAAAAATAAAATTATTAATAATCATATATGTTGCCTTATATTTGGCAATTATATCAATATTTTCGCTGGTGCTTAGTAGCTACTTTTTGGGGGCAATGCTTTTAATATTAGTGTCAATAGTGTTTTATGTTTTAGTTCCGCTTTTTATAGAGCTAAAAATAGACCACACAAGCAGAAGAAACTAACAAAATGGAGGGCGTATCTTTGGACAACAACGAAATAACCAGGAGCACACAAGAGTATGGCGCAAACGACATACAGGTATTGGAAGGGCTAGAAGCAGTTCGCAAAAGGCCGGGAATGTACATAGGGTCAACAGGACCAAGAGGGCTGCATCATTTGGTATACGAAATAGTGGACAACGCAATAGATGAGGCACTGGCGGGGTTTTGTGATAAAATTGTGGTCAAGATTTTAGATGGCAACGTGATACAAGTAATTGACAATGGCAGAGGAATTCCAGTGGGGCGCCATGAAAAAATGGGTTTGCCAGCAGTGACGGTTGTATTTACGATTTTACACGCAGGAGGAAAATTTGGCGGTGGAGGATACAAGGTTTCTGGTGGATTACACGGAGTGGGTGCTTCTGTAGTAAATGCCTTGTCTGAATGGCTTGAAGTGAAGGTCTACAAAGAAGGGAAAATTCACTATCAGCGGTTTGAAAGAGGAGCTGCCGTGTGCGATTTACACGTGATAGGAGAAACTAATAAAACCGGAACAGAGGTGCTTTTTAAGGCGGATCCTGAAATTTTTAAGGAAACAGATGTGTATGATTTTGAAGTTTTAGAAACAAGGCTGAGAGAACAAGCTTTTTTGAACGCCGGAGTGGACATAGAACTGACGGATGAGCGCGACACCAGCAATGTAAGGAGCGACAGGTTTCACTATGAAGGAGGAATCTCGAGTTTTGTTGAGTATATACATAAAAAGAGAGGTCTGGATGTTGTGCACCCGGAGGTTATTGCATTTTCGAAAGCTCTGGATGACGGCAGCGCGGAAGTGGATATTGCAATGCAGTACAACGAGAGCTTCAATGAGCTTATGTTATCTTTTGCAAATAATATTCACACAACAGACGGTGGAACGCATGAGGAAGGGTTCAAGCGGGCGCTAACGAGGGTTATGAATGACTACGCAAGGCGCAACAATATTCTTAAAGAGAATGATAAAAATCTTTCCGGAGAAGATGTGCGCGAGGGTTTGACGGTAGTGATAAGCGTAAAGCTAAAGGAAGCGCAATTTGAAGGGCAGACCAAAGCAAAACTTGGAAACACGGAAATTAGAATGTTGGTAGACGGCCTTATAAGCGAGAAATTCAAGGTGTTTTTGGAGGAAAATCCGGCTACTGCAAAAGCTATTTTCGAAAAATCACTTGCAGCAGCAAGAGCTCGTGATGCTGCAAGAAAGGCCAGGGACCTGGTTCGCAGAAAATCAGCATTGGAATCGGCGTCGCTGCCAGGGAAACTCGCAGATTGTCAATCTAGGAACCCGGACGAGACGGAAATTTACATAGTTGAAGGAGATTCCGCAGGAGGCTCTGCAAAGAGCGGCCGAGACAGGAAATTTCAAGCAATTTTGCCCTTATGGGGAAAGATGCTAAACGTTGAGAAGGCTCGGCTAGACAGGGTTTATGGAAACGATAAACTCATGCCAGTAATAACAGCGCTGGGGTGTGGAATCGGAGATGAATTTGACATAAGCAAACTTCGCTATGGCAAGGTTATAATTATGGCAGACGCCGATGTAGACGGCTCGCACATAAGAACACTGCTGCTCACGTTTTTCTTCAGATTTATGCGTCAGCTGATTGAGGAAGGGCACATTTACATCGCGCAGCCACCACTATACCGCATTACAAAGGCCAAAAAGCACATGTATGCATTCTCGGATGAGGAAAGAAATTCTATACTTATGGAGATAGGTGGAAATGCGGATATCCAGCGGTACAAAGGTCTTGGAGAGATGGATTCGGAGCAGCTTTGGGAAACAACAATGAATCCGGAAACCAGAACTATGCTAAAAGTGGAGCTTGCAGATGCAGCAGCTGCAGATGAAATTTTCACAATCTTGATGGGTGACAAGGTAGAACCAAGGCGAGAGTTTATAGAGAAAAATGCAAAATATGTTCAGAATTTGGATATTTAATTAATTTTAACTTATGGAGGAATAAAATGAACGAGCACGAAGACAAGTTAAACATTACAAGCGGAGCGAATTCCGAGGACGGAAAAATTGTATTAACAGAGTCGGAAGAAGAATCTCAAGATGATAAACCTGACCCGTGCGAGAGCGACTGGGATGGCACGGAATCGGAATTTGTGGAGGATGATGATGCAGAGGAATACGAGGAAAAGTATAGCGGAATAAAGCTTAGCTATTCATTAAAGCGCGAGGAGATAACATCATGTTTAAAGCACGTGGGGTTTAATAAAAATAGCGGAATTCGCCAAATTGTAGAGCTATGCTTGCTGACAATCCTTGTAGTAATGTTTTTTGTAATGTATTCGGTGACGGGATTGAAAACCAATTTAGTGCTGGCTGGTTTGGCAATACTGACAATGGTGATTCTTTTGGTGGTGCCGGCTGTAAGCTTAAATATAAACGCGGAAAAAATGACAACCGGGAGACAGCTTGATGTAGAGATTTATCCTGACAGCATAGAAGTGTACAGTGGAGCGTCGAAGTGGGAAATACCAATGGATGGCAGCAGTCAATTTGAGGAATTTAATAAAATGCTGCTTGTTTATATGCCGCAAGAGAAAATATTTATTATCCCGATAAGGGCTATAGAGCCGGACTTTTTAGCAGATGTTCAGGCAATGATAGTGGCTGGAACAAGTCCGAAGACAGACGATTAAGGCAGCAAAGTATGAAAAATAAGAAAGAGGTGTCATTTTTTTGAATACCGATGAAAATTTAGTATTGGATTCCAAAATAATAAATGTAGAAATCGAGAAAGAAATGCAAAAGTCTTTTTTAGATTATTCAATGTCGGTAATAGTAGCAAGGGCGCTTCCAGACGTGCGAGATGGTCTAAAACCGGTACACAGACGAATTTTATACACGCTGTTTGAAAACGGACTTGGACCAGACAAAGCATACAGAAAATGTGCGGATACGGTAGGCTCGGTGTTAGGTCGGTATCATCCTCATGGAGATACTTCGGTTTACGACGCTTTGGTAAGGCTTGCTCAGGATTTTTCCATGCGATACATTTTGGTTGATGGCCATGGAAATTTTGGTTCGGTGGACGGTGATCCGCCGGCTGCATACCGTTATACAGAGGCGAAAATGAGTAAGATGTCGGTGGAGATGCTGACGGACATAGACAAGGACACGGTAGATTTTACGCCAAACTACGATGACAGGCTTAAAGAGCCGGCAGTGTTGCCGTCGCGGTTTCCAAATCTCTTGGTGAATGGGTCAACAGGGATAGCCGTAGGCATGGCGACCAACATACCACCGCATAATTTGGGCGAGGTTGTGGATGCAATTTGCTATTTTATAGATAATCCCGATGCGACCCTGGAAGATTTAATGATGTATATAAAAGGCCCGGATTTCCCAACAGGTGCGCAAATTATGGGTCTGAGCGGTATAAGGGCGGCATATGCTACAGGGCGCGGAAAAATTACGGTGCGGGCATGTGCAGAAATTGTTGAGGATAAAAATGGCAGATTTAAGATAGTGGTAACCGAGCTGCCATACCAAGTTAACAAGGCAAGGTTATGCGAGAGCATAGCAGAACTCGTAAAAGATAAGCGAATAGAGGGGATTTCAAATATAGAGGACCACTCTGATCGGAACGGAATGCATATTCGGATTGACCTTAAACGTGACGCGACACCGCAGGTTGTACTGAACCAACTTTACAACTATACGCAGATGCAAATAACATTTGGTGCAATAATGCTTGCAATAGTAAATGGTGAGCCCAAAATTTTGACCCTTCACGACATGATAAAGCATTATGTCGATTTTCAAATTGAGGTTATCACACGGCGTACCGTATTTAATCTGAAAAAGGCTCGCGAGAGAGCGCATATTTTAGAGGGGCTAAAAGTTGCAATTGACAACATAGACGAGGTAGTGGAGATCCTCAGGTCATCCAAATCGGTAGCAGAGGGCAAAACCAGATTAATGGAGCGCTTTAATCTCGATGATATACAGGCTCAAGCAATAGTGCAAATGAGACTAGGCCAGTTAACGGGTCTTGAGCGCGGAAAAATCGAGGAAGAGTTGAAAGAACTAGCAGAGAAGATATCGGATTTAGAGGACATATTAGCGAATAAAGAAAGGCTTTTATCGATACTTAAAGAGGAGATAACACAAATAAAGGCAAAGTTTGCAGACGATCGCAGAACTCAGATAACCGCGGTGACCGGCGAAGTTGATATAGAGGACTTAATACCGCAAGAAGAGTGCGTTTTAACCATGACAAACTTTGGCTACGTAAAAAGGCAGAAAATCGATGCATATAAGCTGCAAAAGCGTGGCGGCAAGGGAATCTCAGGAATGACACGACGCGAAGAGGACTTTGCGAGTGAAATGTTTATAACGAATACGCATGATTACGTAATGTTCTTTACGAATTTAGGCCGAGTCTACAGGTTGAAGTGCTATGAAATTCCGGAAGGTTCCAGGTCCTCCAAGGGCACAAATATTGCAAATCTTATACCAATAGTGCCAAACGAAAAAGTAAATGCAATGATAAAGGTCTCAGCGTTTGATGACGAACACTATCTTGTGATGGTAACACGGCATGGTATCATAAAGAGGACGCTGCTTAGTGCATATGATACGGCAAGAAAGGGCGGTTTAATTGCTATTGACCTTGATGACGGCGATGAGCTTGCTTGGGTAACCGTTACAGATGGCTCGGCAGAGTTAATCGTGGCAACCAGGGACGGCATGGCGATAAGAATTTTAGAAACAGATATAAGACCGCTGAGCAGGGCGGCGCGAGGGGTTCGTGCGTTGACGTTAAACCCGGATGATGAGGTTGTTGGTATGGCGCATGTAAAGGAGAATGAGCTTTTGCTGACGGTATCTGAAACAGGGTACGGAAGGCTGTCTGAATTTAGTGAATATCGCTTACAACGTAGAGGTGGCAAAGGTTTAATAAATTATCACGTGGAAAAATACGGGAAGGTGGCATCAATAAAATCAGTAAGCCTTGATGATGATGTCATATTAATCGCAGAAAATGGAGTGATAATTAGGATAGCCGTTAACTCTATCAGGGCTTGTTCGAGGGGCTCCAAAGGTGTTAAAGTAATGAGGATCGGAGAAGGCAACAAAATAGTAGCTGTGGCCACGGCTCCTCATGATGAAGAAGCCATGGATGAGTTTGAAGAGGTTGAAGAAGAAAGTTGAGAAAATAAAATCAGGCATAATTTGGGGAGCACGAGGAGAATCAAAAAAATGCGATATATCCAGAATATCGTAATGAAAAAGTCCCAAATAAGATTAAAAAATTAAAATTTTAGAAAAAATAAAAAGTTTTCAACGAATTTTTAAAAGTTTGTTGAAAACTTTGCTTCTAGAGGGCAACAAGAGGAGGGTTACGATGGAGATATCACCATCAATGCTGGCAAGCAACTTTGCAAATTTGAGCGATGAATTGAAGAAAATTGAGAAAAATGGCGCGGACTACGTGCATTTAGATGTAATGGATGGAATGTTTGTTCCGAATATCACGTTTGGTGCGCCAGTTATAAAATCGATGCGAAAGTACAGTGTACTGCCTTTTGACGTGCATTTAATGATAAATGAGCCATTTAGGTATATAGACGACTTCGTGAAGGCTGGCGCAGATATTATAACATTTCATGTAGAGGCTGAATCGGATATAGAGGGTACAATCCATAAAATAAAGAGCGGTGGTGTAAAATGTGGATTATCAATAAAACCGGGAACGCCAGTAGAGGAGTTGTATCCTTTTATAAAAGAGATTGATTTAGCGCTAGTTATGACGGTTGAGCCGGGGTTTGGGGGTCAAAAGTTTATGCCGGAAATGATGGAGAAAGTAAGGCTTTTGAAAGATAAGATAACGGAAACCGGTGCGGCAGTAAAAATAGAGGTTGACGGCGGCATAGATGAAAAAACAGCAAAACTAGCAGGGGCCAGCGGTGTGGATATTTGTGTAGCAGGGACAGCAATTTTTAATGCAAGCAATATGCAAGCAAGTATAAAAGCAATAAAAAACGGTAACCATAAGCAAATATAAAGTGTATAAGGTTTGGACATAAATGAGGGCGCGGGGGCGCGATCGAACGGAGTTTAGTCGTTCGGCCGCGCCCCCGCGCTTCCGGTTTTTGCAAGTATAAAAAGTAATCAAATAAGAATCTCAATTAAATCAATAACAACTTTTCTTTTTTGGCTGGAAAGTTTTCTAAATTGCTGAATAAAGGTTTTTTCTGCAATATTTAAATCAAACTTTTCGGTGGGTTCAATTTTATGCTTAATATCGGTATATCCAACTAGATAGTCAATGGAAGTATCAAAAATATCAGCGAGAGTCATAAGGGCTTCGATGTCTGGTTCAATGTAATTATTTTCATATTTATGTACGGATTGTTGAGTTACTCCAAGTGCATTAGCCAAAACTTGCTGCGTTAAACCGTGTTCTTTACGTAGAGACTTAATGTTAAAAGGCATATTAAAAACACTCCTATAAAAATTTATAATTTTAATAAAGGTTACAAAACAGTAGATTAGTGCTAAGGTTAATTTAAAATGTTGATTACAAAAACAGATTACAAAAAAATAATCAATAAAACCATTGTAACGAAAAAACATTGTAGATACAAGAGGAAATTTGTCAAGGTTAAAAAATAGAAAATGAGCAAATAAGAGAAAAGGTGAGTAAAAATGAGAAAACTAAAGAATAGACTAATGCAAATTAAAATAATAAAAAAGTTATTGACTAAAAAAAAGTTTTATGGTAAAATCAAAAAGTGAGAAAATAAATAAAAAATTAGGAGGAAAGAAAATGACAACTTATATGCCAAAACAGCATGAAGTTACGCGTAAGTGGTATGTAATAGATGCAAAAGGAAAGCCGCTTGGAAGAGTAGCAGCAAAAGCAGCAACCTTGCTTCGTGGAAAACATAAACCAACATTTGCACCACACGTTGATTGCGGGGACCATGTAATAATCATCAATTGTGGGGAAGCAAAATTAACAGGAAATAAGTTAACACAAAAATTTTATTATCGTCACACAGGATACATTGGACATTTAAAAGAAATTCGGTATGACAGACTAATGGCAGAAAATCCTGAGAAAGCAATGATGTTAGCTGTAAAAGGTATGATTCCGGATACGACAATAGGTCGACATGCACTAACAAGACTAAGAGTATACAGGGGCGCAGAGCATGTACACGCAGCGCAAAAACCCGAATCCTTAGAGATATAGGAAAGGAGAACCAATATGTACGATAAGGCACCATATTTTTACGGTACAGGAAGAAGAAAGAGTTCTGTTGCAAGAGTAAGAGTTTATAAGGGAACAGGCAAGATTACAATTAACGATAGAGATATCGATGATTATTTTGGCCTGGAAACACTAAAATTAATAGTACGTCAACCATTGGTGCTAACAGAAACCAATGAAAAATTTGATATAGTGTGCAGAGTTGCAGGCGGCGGCGTAACCGGCCAAGCAGGAGCAATTCGTCATGGAATATCAAGGGCATTATTACAATACGATTCAGAAAATTTAAGGCCAATACTCAAAAGGGCTGGCTTCTTAACACGTGACCCAAGAATGAAGGAACGTAAGAAATACGGACTAAAAGCAGCTCGTCGCGCTCCGCAGTTCAGCAAAAGATAATCGACTGTCCAAACAGTCTCAAAATGGTTCAAAAACCCCGGAAAATCAGGATTTTCCGGGGTTTTATTGTACCCAAACGGGCCAAAATAATTTGACGTGATTTGGGTTAATGAGAATCGTGCGCGCTCGCTCAATTGTAGAAAGTTATGGAGATAACATATGAGCTAAGATAAATTGGTTTTTATGAATGGTGACAAGTAAAAGTATGTTGTGGATTGGAAGGAACAGGAGCAGAGCAAACATTTTCACGAAAGGCCGATGGATTGACAGGAACATGGGCAGCAGTGAGAGCGGTCTTGTAGAAGTCAGCCAAAACCAGAATACAAAAAGACAGTGCCAAAAGAAGACAATTATTGACATTTATACGAAGGTCAAGTACAATAAACCAAAAGACTTTGGGTTTAGTGAATAAATCACTCGGTCAAAATGTCCCAGAATATCTGAATTCACAGAAATATCATGTCCGAATAAAAATTTACAGTGTGCCGTATGATATTCTAGGTATTATTTAAACTGTATATTTTTTATTTTGCAACTGGCATCAAATTAATGCTGGTTGCAAAGGATAAGATAAAATATAGGGAAATAACCGTTAATTGAATGCTGTTTTTATCAGTTATAATGTTTTTTCAGTGGCAGGTGTAAGATAAATGAAAAAAATAATTATTATAGGTTCCGGTGCTGCAGGCTTAAGTGCAGCTTTGGAGCTTGCAGAAAATGGATTTCAGTCAATACTTGTGTCGGACATGCCATCGGAGAGAGCCCAGTCGGTTATGGCAGAAGGGGGAATCAACGCGGCAGCAAATAACGAGATAGATTCTCCAAATCTTCATGCAGAAGAGACCATTAAAGCTGGCAGATATATTGTGAATCCGAAAGCCATATATCAGATGACAGAAGCTGCTCCTGAAATTATAGAGAATTTATTTTCAACAGGGATGTCATTTACACTTAATAAAGATAAAAAACCAGATGTAAGAGCTTTTGGTGGACAGTCTGTAAAAAGAACGTTTTTTGCGGCAGCAAATACCGGAAAGCAGCTTATGTATGTCCTAATTGACCAGGTTCGTAAATATGAAGCTGTAGGGTTAATTGAGCGTATGTGTGGTTGGACATTTTTAAAACTATTGTATTGTGATAATCAGGCCTATGGTTGTATCCTTTTTCATCCGATCACGTTGGAAAAAAAGTATGTTTATGGAAAAATAATTATTGCATCCGGCGGTCTTAATGGAATGTTTGGAAACGCCACTGGGTCAGTAAAAAACACAGGATCAGTTACCGCAAACCTGTTCTCTTCTGGGGTTAAATTTGCTAATGGTGAATTTATTCAGTATCATCCGACGACAGTAAAATTATATGGAAAAAATATGTTGATTACAGAAGCTGTGCGTGGAGAGGGTGGCCGCCTTTATGTATTGGATAATGGCAACCCAATTTATTTCATGGAGGAAAAGTATCCTGAGCTTGGTAATTTAATGCCGAGAGATGTGATTGCAAAGGAAGAATGGATGCAAATTAAGCGTGGGAAAAAAATATACCTTGATATGCGGTATCTTGATGCTATGGTTTATGAGAGCAAATTAGAAGGAGTTATTAATGATTGTATCCGTTTCCTGAATCTTGATCCGAGAAAAGAGCCGATTCCAATCCTTCCAGGAATACACTATTTTATGTGCGGAATATGGGTGGATGCAGATCATCGCACGTCAATGAAAAATCTTTATGCGTCAGGAGAGTGTGCGTGCCAGTATCATGGAGCAAACCGACTAGGAGGTAATTCTCTTCTTGGGGCTTTATATGGAGGAAGAGTTGCAGCAAGGTCAGCACTGGAAGATGAAGAAGTATCAGAATGTCTAGATATTGAGGATAAGATTCCCAAAAATAAAAACAATGTTTCAGGCAGTTATACAAAAAATTGGAAGTGCATGCAGAGCGTGCTAAAAAATGGACTTTGCATCGACCGAAATGAAGAATCGCTAAAGAATGCAGTGGCAAAGCTGGACAGGATTGTGGAAAGGCTTGACAAAGAATATGATGATACAGCGACAGAAGCAGAAAATCTGGCAATTTTTGATTGCTGTGTATTAGGAAAAGCAATGTTACTATGCGCATTGGAAAGAAAAGAAAGTAGGGGTGCACATAACAGGAGTGACTATCCGACAGAAAACGAGGAATATCGGAAGCAAACTGTGGCAGAGCTTGTGAAGGGAATAATTCGTATTTATTTTCAAAAGGTGGGTGATGAAAATGACAATTGAAATATTAGTAAAAAGACAAAAATCCCCAAAGGAAAGCTCATATATTCAAAAGTTTATATATACAGGAAATGGTAATTTGACTGTTGCAGACTGGCTGACAGAAGTAAACCAAAATGAAGCTAAGCTTAATCGCATTGCGTGGGAATGTGGCTGCCTTGAAAAAAAGTGTGGTGCTTGTGCCATGCGCATTAATGGATACCTGACTCTTGCATGCAGCGTGTTTTTAAAAGATATAAATAAACACGGGAAAATTGTTTTAGAGCCTTTTCATAAATTTCCAATTGTGAAGGATCTTATTGTTGATAGAAGTACAATGTTTCATAAAATGAAGGAAATGAAAGTATGGATGGATGAAAAAGCTTCGTCAGACTTTTTATGGAACAGGGATTTACAGCGTAAAGCGGGGCAGTGCTTGCAATGTGGCTGTTGCCTTGAAGTTTGCCCTATTTTTTTTGCGGGCGGTAAATTCAGTGGTGCATCTGCCATGATAGAAGCATATCGGGCAATTGAGCAAAATTCAAAAAATGAACATAAAGAAGATATGATAAAAGAGTATAGAGATAAGTTTTTTTTAGATTGTAGACAATGCTTTTTGTGCAAATCAGTTTGTCCACAGAAATTGCCTTTGGATGAAATTATGGCAAGGGCTAACAGTAATAAATAAGGGTTATGCTTTATAAAGAACAACTTCGACAAATTTCAGTTTGTAAAAAGGATAGATTAACTCATCGTTGAGCAGGGAATTTTTTTTGTTTCCTGCTTTTATTTTGCTCAAAAATTATATAATGATAGAACCCACTACGCAAATTAAAACCGAAATATATGCTGTGGATAATAAATTACCATTACCGTCTTTGCATGAGGGGTGAAATTTTGTTTTTTCAGTTAAGGTTCCTTGACGCTTCAAATAAGTTTGAAATTAGGAGTTAGCAAAAATTTTTTTTGGCCCTTATAATTACCTGTAAACGCAAACCTGCCAACAGTAATTTCAAGTGTATTATTGCAAAGAGCAAGGACAGAGTGCTGATTTTTAATACCTTTATTGATTACTGCTTTCATTTGGTTTAGTTACATTATAAAAAAAGAAGATATTAATAATTTTGTAAAATTTAAGCTATTTTCCAAATGCGTTTAAGATTGGTTATTATAAAATGTGTTAAATTTATTAATGCGAGATTTGATGCAAGGCAAGTAGCCATATAAAGTTGAGAAGCAAGTAAACTTAAAGGATCTATTTTATATCTAATTTGAGAAAAAATAACAGTTAATTTTGAATAAGGCCCAGCGTGTAGGGAATTATAGGGACAGGAGGAGCAAAAGTGTAATGATTTGTAACTATTTTGTAACCTAAGAAATTCTACTACTTGCACAAATATTTAAAGAAAAAAACTGAACGAGGTTACAGAAAATTCCATTTTAAAATACAAAACCTATCGTCAAAAGGACGAAAACGAAAAAAAGTGCACAAAAAACCCCAAAATTACAATTTTGACAATCAATGAAATATATAATATAATAAATATCGTTGCTGAAAAACAAAAAAACTTGCCCTTAGTTTGAGCAAGTAAAACTTAAAAATTTTGAAATGAAAATGTAATTTTTCGTAGCATTTCTTTTAAGTTAAAAGGAGGAGATTATTTGACTATAAAAGAAAAAGCAAAACAGTTTTTATCTCAAAACAATAAGAAAGTGACAGCGGTTTTTATCATGACAGCAATGGGCCTGACTTCGGCTATTTCTGTGTCGGCTTTGAGTAGAGATGTAAACATCAAGGATGGCAACACCGTGATGACTACAAGAACAATTCAATCTGATATAAATAAAATTTTGGATAACGTCAAAATCAGTGTTTCAAATGATGATAAAGTTGAAACCGATTATTCGGTTCATGGTGTAATAAACATAGATATAAAGAGAGCTTTCACTGTCAATTTAAATATTGGAAATGAGATAAAAGAAATTAAAGTGAACGATGGAACTGTTTGCGATCTTTTAAAATCAGAGAACATCATACTACCTGAGAATAAAACAACAAATATTCCACTAAGTACAAAGTTGCAACCAAATATGAACATCAATATAGTTGATTTAATTAATATTACACTTGATATGGATGGAGATTTAAAACCTTTACAGGTGCCAATGGGATCTCTTGAAGATGCACTCGCGTTTTCGGGAATAACATTAAATGAAACATATGTCACATCGGTAAATAAGGATGCCATTGTAGAAAATGGCATGATCGTTATAGCAGGGCCGCTTGAAGAAAAAAATGAAGAAGAAATAGAACAAATTCCTTTCAATACGGTTCAAAAAAATACAGATACCTTGTTAAAGGGCAAAACTAAAATCGAGCAAAATGGCTCAAATGGCGAAAAATTAGTGCTAAACAAACGTAAATATATAGCAGGCAAGCTTGTTAAATCTGAACGAGTAAGCGAATCTGTGATTAAACAGCCGGTTGATCAAGTAAAATTGCTTGGAACCAAGGTGGAACCAGTTGTTAAAAACTCCACTGTAACTGTAAATACTGAAAACAAGACACTTACTGATTCAAACGGAAATGTATTGTCGTATGCTAAAGTTATAAAAGGCACATGTACGGCATATTCCAATAAATTTGGAAAAACAACATCTACGGGTAGAGTTGCTAAACGAGGCGTTATAGCGGTGAACCCTAAGATTATACCATATGGAACCAAAGTATATATAAAGTCGCCAGATGGAAGAATTGTCTACGGTCACGCAGTAGCTGGAGACACAGGTGGTTTTACTAAACATGGAAATGTTTTGGCGGATCTATGCTATGATTCTGAATCTGAATGCGATAGCTTTGGTAGAAGACAAATGGAAATATATATTTTAAACTAGCCTCCTTTCCCTAAAAACGGAATATTCCGGATTTGGGTTTTTATAAAAAATAAGGGCCCGCGGCGCACTATATTGCGCGCCGCGGGCCCTACTCTTTTAGTTTAATAGCCTTTGTCTATAGTTATATGCTCTGTCTAATTATTAAATCCAATTATTGCTCTCTTTTAACAGTTATTTGTTTTGCTAACCCGATATCTCTGTATATCCCCAATTTTGTTTGATCCACCCAATTATGTGATTGCCGAGAATGTCAGTGGTTGTCATATTAAAGTTTTGCTCATTTTCTATGTTACAACAAAATATTCTTTATAATTTGATGGTAATGTTATATAATAAGATATGATTTGACTTTATTAAAGAGGAGTGTTACATATGCCACTAGTAAATACAAAAGATATGTTTAAAAAGGCTTATGATGGGGGGTATGCAATAGGCGCGTTTAACGTGAACAATATGGAGATTGTACAAGGAATTACAAAAGCGTGCAAGGAGCTAAATTCGCCGGTAATTTTGCAAGTTTCAGCTGGAGCACGAAAGTATGCAAGCCATGAATATTTAATAAAATTGGTGGAAGCAGCTGTGAAAGAGACCCCTGTACCAATTGCGCTACACTTGGATCACGGGGACAGCTTTGAATTATGCAAAAGCTGTATAGATGGCGGATTCACCTCGGTTATGATAGATGGTTCACATCTTGATTATGAGGATAATATTGCACTTGCTAAGAAGGTTGTAGAATACGCACACCCTCGCAATGTTACAGTGGAAGCAGAACTTGGTCAACTGGCAGGAATAGAAGATGATGTAAACGTTTCAGCCGAGGATGCATCATACACTAATCCAGCTCAGGTAGAGGATTTTGTGGAGCGCACAGGCGTAGATTCATTGGCAATTGCAATAGGAACAAGTCACGGTGCATACAAATTCAAACCGGGGCAGAAACCACAATTAAGGTTTGATATATTGGAGGAAGTTGAAAACAGATTGCCGGGATTTCCGATAGTACTACACGGAGCATCATCGGTGATACCCGAATTTGTTGAAATGATAAATCGATATGGCGGAAAAATGCCGGACGCAATTGGAATACCGGAAGAGATGCTTAGGCAGGCAGCCAAGAAAGCTGTATGCAAAATCAACATAGACTCAGATTTAAGATTGGCGATGACGGCAACAATAAGAAAATATATGGCTGAAAATCCCAGTCACTTTGATCCCAGACAATATTTAGGGCCTGCAAGAGAGGCAATTTATAAAATGGTTGTGCACAAAATTAATACCGTTTTGGGATGCGCAAATAAACTATAAAAAAAGCACCATATGGTGCTTTTTTGTAATTAAGTGAGAACATACTAAAAATTTTAAAAATAAATCTATTTTATAAACATAATTAATTTTGGCTGTGTTATAATGATAGCGCCTATTTGAAAGGAGAATGAATATGTAATTTTTTTACAAATAATCTTAGCGATTGTAATGCACGTAATTCCAGTGGAAGCATTTTTTATTTGCAATTGAAAAATAAAGTAATTTTGAGTTATTAAAGTGGAGACAAGCAGAGCGAAAAAGTAAGCATAGGTTAGTCTGTTTAAAGAAAAAGTGGTAATTATTTAGCAGAATTTTCATTGTTTAGTAAGAATGAAAGATTTTTAAATGTACAAAGTGTAACTATATTAAATAAACATCTAAATTCAAGGATGTTGGATTTATTTTTGGGTTAAAATTTAAAATGGGAGAGGCCGTGCGCTGCAGGGATAGCATTACACTTTATGTCAATATATTAGCTTGCATGTAATTTTTTATGATTTATAAGGTGTTTATATTGAAATTATTGGTTGAATTGGTTATAATAATAATATATGCATATATAAAAAGTTGGTTTTTTAATAAAAATCAACGAATCACAACCAAAATCTAAATTTTTAAATTTTACCCAAAGGAGAGTACATATGAAAAAGTTTTTATCAGTATTTTTAGCACTGGCAATATTAATAGTGCCGGTGGGAACGATGTCAAGTTTTGCAAACGGAGAACAATATGGAGAGGTTGGCTTTAGTGATTTATTAAGGACGGATACCATAGATCAAATTACAGTGCAGATTGGTACAGATCCAACTGGTGAGGTCATGTTTAGCGGGTTTTTAATCGGAGAAAGAGGTCGGATTCTGAAAATTTTTAAAATTCCGGACCAACGAGATATGCGCTTTATTGAACGTTTTGGATTTGTAAGTAAATTAAAAGAGTGGAAAAGAGGCAGTGCATGGGTTTTATTTGATTTTAAGGTAAATGGGAATATCGTAGCATATGCGCGATATTACGACTGTGAAGGAGAGTGTATTAAAGGCTGTAATTATAAGCGAGCTATTAAAAGTTATAAATGTATGTCATTTTATAGAATTGAAGACAGACTTGTTAGAGCCTGCAATTGTTTAATGAAGAGCGATGATGACGATGCTTTTCTAAGCGCTGAAGAAAGGCTTGCTGCAGCCTGCGATTGCTTAGTGGGTGATTGCGACATATCTTTTTTTAGGTGATGTTGCAACGAAGCTAGCAATGCATAACATTAATATTTAATATTTTGAAAAATTTATCCAAGGGAGAATACACATGAAAAAATTTTTATCAATAATTTTAGCAATTGCAATGATAATATTACCGGTGGGAGCGATATCTTGTTTTGCAGATGGAGGAAATAATGATCAATCTGTTTTTGATGTACTGAGGGAATGTGAGATCGGTAAGACAAGGGCAGACATAGTTTTGCTAAATGATGGAAGATACTTTGCGCAGATGTCTTTCTTTGGGGAGGATGATCAATATCTTGGAGCGAAAGAAGCAAGCCAGGAGTCTTATAGGAGGGTTGGAAGGACTCTTATTGCACTTGGGATAGGGGAAAAAATTAGAGAATTGGGATGTAACAAGGCTCACGTTATATGTGAGAATTACGTTGGCGGTTGTTACTCTATAATCATTAATTTTTATAACTATGAGGGGATAATCGTTAAAACCTTAAAAAAAGAAGGTTACAACAGAGAGATGGAACTTGGAATCTAATTATTTCTGGGATCCGGTTAAATTACCCCCCAATAATTAATTTTAATAATTTTAATTAGGAGAGAATAGCATGAAAAAATTTTTGTCAGTAATTTTAATGTTAACAATGCTAATAGCGCCGGTGGGAGCGGCCTCAAATTTTACGGCCGGAGTATCAAAATATGATTTTGTTGATGATCTGAACAATGCGAATTTTGATATTATTTTTACGAAAATTAAGGTAAATGCAACCGGTGCTTATAATGCCAAAATTAGTATTTATGGAAGAGAGGACGAATTAATTACAGAAATTGTTTTTACTGAAGCAGATCATAATCTACTAATCGAAAATGTGTTGGAAGAATTTAACATATACCATGGAATGAGAAGTTTTGATACTCCTAAAGCTGAATTGCTGATCGAATCCATACAATCTGAAGGTACCGTTAGAGCAATTGCAAGATTTTTCAATGCAAATAATGAAGTCGTAAGAACTGTACCTTTTGGTATCGTTCTTTAGCGGTAATTCTTATAAGCACGCGCAGGCAGGCCTGAGACAATATTTGCGGCTACATAAACGCGAAATAAAAATTTATTAACGACTTTGTAGGCTTTTAAATAATTAGTGAAATGACGGGTTAGCAATACTGGACGCTGTTTCGAGGCAATAAGAGGATCTAATTTTAATTTGGAGGAATATGTGTGAAAAGGCTTTTATCAATAATTTTGGCACTGGCAATGTTAATAGAGCCAGTGGGAGTAATTTTCTGCTTTGCAGCTGGCAGAACACCAGAAGAAGTTCATATGGACCTTATAAGACTTATGAATGAGCAAGAATTGGGGAAGGTAAGAGTAATTGCTACTTTACTTATTGATGGAACAATGAACATACAAATTGCTTATTTTGACAGAGATGGAAGATTTATAAAAAATGTTGATGTAAAAGAGGAAGACTATGAGGATTTAGAAAAAGAAATTCAAGGTGCTGAAGTTCTTGGAAAATTAAGAGGACTAAATTTAAGTGTAGCGCAAATTATATATGAAGTTTACGTTAAAGGTAATTCAGATGTAAATATATATTATTTAGACTCAATTGGCAGAATTAAATGCACTGAATACGAAAATTAAATTTAAGGAGAATACGCATGAAAAAGTTTTTATCAGCAGTTTTAGCATTGTCAATACTAATAATGCCGGTGGGGGTAATATCCAGCTTTGCTGATGGTATTTTAGAAGGGGAACTTAGTCCCCTTATTAGATTCATAAAAGAACAGCAATCTGAAAAACTTAAAATAATTGCTACCATGTTTATTGATGGAACATTGGATGTAGGAATAGTTTATCTTGGAAAAGATGGAAGATTTTTAGAAAATATCAGTGCAGATAGAGATCTTTATAGGAATTTTAGAAGAAGATTTGAATTTTTGGGAACTTTGAACAAAATGAGGCGGAACAGGTTAATTGCAACACAAATGGTATATGAGGTAGATGGCAAAGACTGTTTTATACGCACTTTTTATTTAGGTGCAGAAGGCCAATTTAAGAACATTTTGTAAACACTTAAGTGTGTAGCTGTGAACAAAATTAAATGCAAACTTTAATAAAATTAGATTAAGGGGAATATACATGAAAAAATTTTTATCAGCACTATTAACATTGTCAATGCTGATAGTGCCGGTGGGGGCAATATCCAGCTTTGCTGATGATGGACAAGGCAGTACATTTAACTTTGGTGAAGTAATGAAAGCCTGCAATATAGATATGATGCAGGTAATTGCTGATGTGAATAAAGATGGAAAATTTGTATTACATTCGCGTTGCTTTGCAAATAAAGGACATTCCTTGGAAATTATTGAAATACCAAAGGGTTATTATTCATATTTTGCAAAAAAACTTAATGATCTTAAAATTTTAGATATAATAAAAAAATTTGAATGTAGCATGGCAAGAGTTATATTTGAAAGAAGTGCCGAAGCAGAAGGGTCTGTTCATGCAATTATTTACAATGCACAAGGAAAAATCAATAGATTTTTGATAGATTTATAAAAATAATAGATTTCAAAAGTAAGCATATTTGCGACTGAGATGCTTATTAAAAATATTTGATCTTAATAAGGTTAATTTAAGGAGAATACATATGAAAAAGTTTTTATCAGTAATTCTAACTCTAGCAATGCTAGTGGCTCCAATAGGAGTAATGTCTTGCTTTGCGGATGGGGGAATAGACACTAAGGCTACAGTCGACTTGGAAAATGCAGATTTGGACACAATTTTAATAAATGTAATCTTAGATATAGCTGGTCGTTACAAGGCAAATTTTGAATTCTTTGGCGAGGGTCAAAAATTTTTAAGAACAATCAATATACCAGAGGGAATGCATCTGAAAATGATCGAAAATATGATCGACCAATTGAGGGTTAAGGAAAAAATGATAGAAACAGGGAGCTGTAAAGTATTAATTATGATTGAAAGCCACATTAAAGGTTGCAGGCATACCATTTTAACTTTTTTTAATTCAGAAGATAGAATTGTTAAAATTATTGCACGTACCGACAATATCAACGAGGAATAAGAACAAACATAAAAATAGAAACTACTGCAGCTGGGCTAATAATTACAAACCGAAAATATTTAAATTTTAATAAATTAAAACGGGGGAAAATACATATGAAAAAGTTTTTACCAGTAATTTTAGCGTTAGCAATGTTGGTGGTGCCAGTGGAAGCAGTGTCTTACGTTGCGGATGGAGGATTAGGTTATAAACTGCTTGAAACAATGAAAAGGACAGGTGCAACGAAGGTTCAAGCTGTTGTTACATTAGACAAAGAAGGCACGTATATGTCGAGGTTTGCTTTGTTTGGAAAAAGAAATCAGTTTTTAACAGCAAAACCTTGTCCTAAAGAGGCATATATGGGAATTGAAAAAATAATCGATCAAAATCATGTTTTACAGGAGGTAAGAGATTTAAATTGTGACAGAGCGTTTCTTATTTTTAATGGATACATTAGTGGTCCTCAACTTCTACAAATAAAATTTTACAACTCAAGAGGTAATCTTGTTAAATCTGAGGAATGTAATGATCCAGATAAATATATGTTTATATTTGAGTAAGCACCATTATGCAGCATTAGATAATTCAGAATAAAGGTGTATAATATTTTAATAGATTTAATTAAGGAGAATATATATGAAAAAATTTTTATCAATAATTTTAACTTTAGCAATGGTTATATTACCGGTGGGAGCAGTATCTTGTTTTGCAGATGAGAAAGAATTTATAGGCAATGATCAATACATTATGCTGCAGGAAATAATTAGTTCTTTGGGGTTAGCTGAACTTGCTTCAGAAGACGTGAATACTATGGAGATAATTGCCGATATGGATCAAAGTAGTTATACAGCAAGGGCTTGTTTTTTTGCTAAAGATGGACGACTTTTAAAGATTCAAAAATTGAGAGAAGGCAGCTTTGTATACGAGGAAATAAAAGAATACATAGAGGTTAATTATTTTACAAGTTTAGATACAATCGGCATTTATAAATGTTCCAAAGTAAATTTGAGTTTTTTTATAGGGACAAATGGTCATAAAGATATTGGCATTTTAACTGTAAGAGCTTACGATGAAGCACATTACAATGAAATAACTAGTAGTATTACTTCATTCTATAAGCTTTTTAGTTTAAAAAATTGCCCACAAATTATAGACAAGCTAGGACTATGGCATCAGCTAATTTGTGTATACTTTTTGTTTGCAAAATCGGTTTAATGGTAGCAGGGTCTAATCACTATTTTTTTGCAGATCTGGCTTAGATTTATGTACGGCTGCATATGTTTGGATATAAAAAACTTAATAATTTAATAGGAGTAGAACGAATATGAAAAAATTTTTATCAATAATTTTAGCATTATCAATAATTTTAGTACCGATTGAAGCATTGTCGTGTTTTGCAAATGGAGGCAAAGATGACGTAGGGCAAAACCCTTTAGATATAGTTAAAGTAAGGACATGTCGTCCTGCAGCCGAACAAATAGTAATAGTAGCCAACATAAATTCTGAAGGTGAATTTGAAGCAAAAGTTGGTCTTGATTATTTAGATGGTGGCTTTTTTGATATGCACAAGTTGAGAAAAGGAACAGTAATGCATGACGAGGCCAATGGATATCTTCGTAGCTTTAGAATTTTGGAAGAAATCAGGCGTTTAAACTGTGAAAGGGCAACAGTTTTAATGGTACATAGCGGGCTTGCGTTTGCAAATTTCTTCGACAAAGACGGAAAGATTGTTAAGACTTGTATGTATTAAAATATATAATGATTTAACATATAGCTAACAGATATCAAATTTTAAGTTTTTATAATAAAGGAGAATACATATGAAGAAAATTTTATCACTAGTTTTAGTACTATCAATGTTTATAATGCCAATAGGAATGACATCTTGCTTTGCAGATGGTGCACGAAAGAGTGAAGCTCAGCGTTTGGGAGAGGTGCTTGTAAAAATGAAGTCAAGAGGTCTTGTAAAAATGGTAACGGTAGTCGAAGTGGGAGATAAAGAGGACTTCACAATAAATTTTGATTTTTGGGGGCAAAGAAAAGCATTCTTAGGCACGTACACATTATGCAAGGAAAGCCCAATGTACGAATGTGTTGAAAAGAAAATTAAGGATAATCACGTACGTGAAACCATAAAATCTTTAAATTGCAGCAAAGCAAAACTTGTAATGATACCATATACCTATATTATAATGGCAAGTTTTCTTGATAAGGATAAAAAAGTTGTTAAGGTTGAGTCTTATCCATATAAATTGTTTGATTTTTATTTATAGTAAGGTAATTACTGTAAATACGCTCAGCAGTATGGCTGGATTTAAAAAATTTTTCAGTTAAACAATATTTGTACTAAAACATGTGACAGCCAGTATTTGAGATTAGGTTGGTTGCTATACATTTTATTTCAGCAATATTTAAATTATTTGAAGGAGAGTACACGTGAAAAAGGTATTATCAGTAATTTTAGCGTTGTCGGTGTTTTTAGTACCTACAGGAGCGATTTTCTGTTTTGCGGACTGGGGTAGAAAATATGAATCCACTTGTTTTAGTAAAAATTTGAAAGAACATGTATTGGAAAAGGTGCAAATGGTTGCGGAGGTTAGCAAAAATGGCAAAATTGTTTTACATGGAATTTTTTTTAAACAAGGAGGAGGATTTTTTAAAGTAAGTGAAGAGTTACCCAATGAAATCTGTACATTGTTTGTAAAAGAAATTGATAGGCTTAAAATTTTGAATCAAATGAAACTTTTAAATTGCAGTTTTGCAAAGGTTGTGTTTGAAAAAGGCATTGAGTCTAATATTTCTGTGTACGCGACTTTTTATGATGCACTAGGTAGGTATGTAAACTTAATTACTTTCTAATAGGATGCTAGGTTGAAAAATAAATGCGATTGTACTTAATAGTCAATAAGCAAAGAATATTTAAATTTTTTAGAAATTTAAAGGAGAATACACATGAAAAAGATTTTATCAGTAATTTTAGTGTTGTCAATGTTAATAGTGCCGTTGAAAACAATGTTCTGCTTTGCAGATGAAACACAAGAGACTTCAAGTCAAGGCTTTGCAGATGCAAATAGCGAGGTAGAATATCAAAAGGCGATTGAGAAACTAAAGGAAGAGAACATTGAGAGAATAGAATTGACAATTACAGTAGATAAAGAGACATCCTCTGTAAAGGCAATTTTATATGGAGCTGATGGTCAGCAGATAAGAGTTCACGAAATAACTGAAGATGAACTTAAAAGTATTAAACTTGATAAACTCATTGAGAGCCTGCAAGCTGCATTAAAAAAATTTAGATACTGTAAAGTAGAGTTTATTTATGAAGATTTAGTTAAAAAGAAAGAAACCCCCTTAACAACGAATATTTATGATGGAAAAGGAGTGCTTATTGAATCTTTTAGGTATAAAAGACTAAGCGATCTATCGAATCCGGAAGCTGAGGTAGAGATTAGGTCTGAGGTTGAAAGAAGAAAAATACTTGAAAAGGCTAAAAAAAACACAGGTTAGCATAGTAAAGATCTCGATGTTATCTCAAACAGTAATTGAAAGTAGTAAGTTTTGGGGAACTTTAGCTTATGCTGTATATCTGATGACTATTTTTGATATGACATCGTTTGGGCAAGAGCATTCTATTCTTGCTACCGGTATTTCATTGCTGGGAGCCGCTGTTTTAGAAGCAATAACTTACTTCTTTTCCACTGCAGTTAATTACACTTTTACTTACGAGTTACCAATGGAAGGCCTTAATTCAGCATATAAATGGTATGAATAAAGGTAGTAGTTACTGCTTGTATATTAAGAAAATTCAATAAGTGTTAATAATAATAAAAAAAGCAGCAGTACTGGTGAGATACTGTTGCTTTTTTAGAATATTTTTGTTATTTCTTTTTTGCAATCAAAAATCAATTCTTCTGTGGTATAATTTCACTATAATGCTTTAGGAGTGATATTTTGAGAATTGCAATTATAGGGTCAAGGAGTTTAAATGTGTGTATAGATAAATATGTACCACAAAATACTGAGTTAATTGTTAGTGGCGGTGCAAAGGGAATAGACCAAGTTGCTGAAAAATATGCTGATAAAAAAGGAATTGCCAAGTTAATAATAAAACCTAATTATCAAAAGTTTGGTAGGGGGGCCCCCCTTATTAGAAATAAGGAAATTGTAGAAAATGCAGATCTTATTTTAGCTTTTTGGGATGGAAAATCCAGAGGGACCATACATAGTGTAAAGTATGCAATGAAGTGCGGAAAGAAAGTATATTTACATGAATTTACAAGTGTAGAAAAATAGGCAAGACAAACACTTGCCTATACATTAAACCTAAATAAGACTACGTCACCATCTTTCATAATGTATTCTTTGCCTTCAGACCTAACAAGACCGTTTTCTTTTGCAGAAGCCATTGATCCGCATTTAATTAAATCGTCAAAATGAACAACCTCAGCACGAATGAAACCGCGCTCAAAGTCTGTGTGAATCTTTCCTGCAGCTTTAGGAGCAGTGGTTCCTTTTTTTATGGTCCAAGCCCTAACTTCAGGTTTACCTGCGGTTAAAAATGAAATGAGTCCGAGAAGGTCGTAGCAAGAACGAATTAATCTGTCAAGTCCAGATTCAGAAAGATTTAAATCTGATAAAAACAAGATTTTTTCATCTAAATCCATTCCAGAAATTTCGGCTTCAATTTCAGCACAAATCGGTAATACAGAAGCGTTTTCTTCGCGTGCAATAGATTCTACAATTTTAAAATTTTTGTTGTTTTGAATACCATTTTTAAAATCATCTTCACTAACATTTGCAGCATATATAGTCGCTTTGCTTGTAAGAAGAGATATAGAATCTAACAAAACCTTTTCATCACTGCTGCATTCAATAGATCTGGCAGGTTTTCCAGATTCAAGGACTCCCTTAACCATTTCAAAAAAATCAAGATCTAATTGGTACTTTTTATCTGACTTAATAAGTTTTTTAGTTTTGTCAATGCGTCTGTCAATCATTTCAATGTCAGATAAAATCAATTCCAAATTAATGGTTTCAATGTCCCTGGCAGGATCAATACATCCGTCGACATGTACGATGTCGTCATTTTCAAAACACCGAACTACATGCACAATGGCGTCTACTTCTCTTATATTGGACAAAAATTTGTTTCCAAGGCCTTCTCCTTTGGAAGCCCCCTTAACAAGTCCGGCTATATCGACAAACTCAATTGTCGCCGGTGTGTACTTATCCGGCTGGTACATTTCAGCAAGTGCGTCAAGTCGCTTATCTGGCACGGCGACAACCCCTACATTTGGTTCGATGGTACAAAAAGGGTAGTTTGCAGACTGGGCCCCTGCATTAGTAATAGCGTTAAAAAGTGTGCTTTTACCTACATTTGGTAAACCTACAATTCCTAGTTTCATAAGTTTTTCCTTTCTAGTATGCCCGCCCCCGCAAGTTTCAATGAAACTTGCGGGGGCGAAAAATTTTTAATTTTTCGCTGTTACAATTATACACCTAAAAAGGAATAAATGAAATAATAATTGTAACAGCGGGCATACATTATCTACAAATTAATCAAAAAGATGAGGATTCATGCGACTGTAATGAAAAATATATTGCTGAGCAATGCCGGCATATTTTCCGAAAAAATCAAATTTCTTTCCTGGAAACAAAACTTCCATAGCGCGTTTCATCCAAACGTCTAAGGGAAAAGCGTCGAGTCGATGGAAACCATATAAAAGGGTACATTCAGCAACTTTTGGACCAACTCCGGTAATTTGCATTAGCATTTTTCTTGCCTCATCAAGCGGAGCAGATTTAAGAGTTGAAAAGTCGATAAAGTTGCAATTTACTTTTTTAGCAGCGTCAATTATGTATCTTGCACGAAATCCACATTTTATGGGAATCAAGTCATTTTCAGTTAAAGAGGAAATAATTTTAACGGAAGGAAAGGAAAAGGCATCGTCGCCTATTTTATTACCAAAATTCTCACACAGTCGTTTTATAATAAGTTTTATCCTGGGGATGTTGTTATTTTGAGATATAATAAAGGAACAGAGGGTTTCCCAGGGATCCTGGTTTAAAATTCTAATTCCGGGTGCAAAATCTGCAGCAGTCTTTAAGATAGAATCTAAGGATGAAAGATCATTTTTTATTTTGCAGTAATCAGTGTTGAGATCGAAATAGTTGAGCCATAATTTTTCAAACTCCGCTAGGGACATATTATTTATAATAATAGAATTATTCTGACGCAAGAGTTTAATTTCCTTGCCAAATGCAATGCCCACAAAGGAATTATCCTCTAGTTTATTCCACCTAAAGCATTGTCCGCAATTAAAAGTTTGATCTAGATTAAAATCTTCTATATCTGCTATTTCAATACATTTACCATTTTCAAAATACTTCAAAAAAACACTCCTTAACACATATAACACTATTATAGCAGATAAATTTTAATTATAGTATCAAAAAGTGAAAATAAAAATTCTTTTAGGACAAAATAATACAGTTTGTTTTAATTTTCTAATCGGAAATTATTTCCAATTAATTTAAGATATATTATTAATACTAAGTTTTCCACGTTTTCCACAGTGTTTTCCACAGGCCAATAAACGAAAACATTTTAAATAAATACTCATAGTATATAAGTGAAATCCGGATCCCGAATACTTGTGCCGGGCCGCGAGGCCCCCGCAGCTTTCAGCTGCGGGCAAATGGCAGCGCCATTTTGCAAGCGAAGCTTGCTGGCCTCGCGGCCCGGCACAGATGCGTGTTTATTCAACATGTTAGGTACACAAAAATAGAAGTGTTTAATTTTAACCCAAATGGTAACATAGAAAAGATTAAGGAAGTGAATATAAAATTAAAAAAGTGACCACAATATGGAAAAGAGAAGAGGTAGGTGTTATAGTGCATGATAAAGGGAATAAACAAAAACGTAATAGAAGTATCGGATGTAGAAAGCGTATACTATGATAAAGCAATTTTATTTATAAAGCCGCAGTTTGCAGATATAGGACGAGAGATGTTGGAGGTAGAGGCAAAAAAAATACTAGGGAACATAGATGTGACATCAAGCATAAAAAGTAAAAGAAGAATGTTTGAAAAAGCAATGATAATAATATGTACGGCAGCAGTAACTGCCACATTATGCCTAGTTTTTTTATGTTAAATTAATAATTTTGTAAAAAGTGATGTAATTTTAAAATATAAATTACGCCATCCAGCAATATACACTTGCACATAATGCACATTCATAATATTATGGTATTAAGGAGAAGTTTAATTTTAGTGCATTGGGGGTGCCATTGTTGATACTGGAAAAAATAGATGAGACTCGCTTATTAATAGGATTGACCGGCGAGGATATGGATTTACTAGACTTGACGTTTAGTCAACTAAATTGGAAGGATGATTACTCAAGAGAAGTGATATGGAAATTACTTTCGCGAGCAAAAAAAGAAATAGGGTTTATGACAGATGATAAACAGTTGATGATAGAGGCAATACCTCAACAAGATGGCTGTTTTGTTTTAATAACGCTACTTGCAAAACTAAATAAAGAAAGAAAAATATTTAAAATAAAGGAAAACAAGAGACCTTATGTGTTTTTATTTAAATCATCAGAAAACTTAATACGTGCTATAGAAAGGCTTTATGACAATGAATGTAAATTTATAAGAAGCACGGTTTTAGAATATAATGAAAAGTATTATATAATTATATATGTACAAGGGTCCATGTCAACGAAGTTACAGGCAATAGTGAGTGAGTATGGAGAATTAGTAGGAAAGGACTTTATAGTAGCTGCTCAAGTAAGTGAGCAAGGAAAGATCATAGCGAAGAACAACGCTATTGAGAAGATAGGTAAGTTTTTTCGGTAAAAAGGAAGATCCCTCGGCACGCGATATAGTGTGCCGAGGGATCTTCCTATAATAGGGTATATTTATCTAGAAAGGTGCGCGATAGCTACACCGGAACTAGCATCGAAAAGGTGAATTTTTGAAGTATCAATAAACATATCAATAACGTCACCGGACTTAAAGTTGCAAGAAATATCGACCTTAGAAATAATATTGTTACCATTAACAGTAAGATATAAATATATATCAGATCCGATAAGTTCGGTCATATCGACAGTAGCTTTAAATTTTCCGATGTAGTTACTTGACAGATTATCAGGGGAGTATGAGAGATTTTCTGGCCTAACACCAATGACAATCGGTTTATTTTCATAAGGTTTAATATCGTCGGTGTTACACTTATCAGGCAAATTAAATTTAAACCCATTAGCTACGAGGGTAAAGTTTTCATTATCATGGGTGAGTGTTGCATCGATGAAATTCATTTGTGGAGATCCAATAAAGCTGGCAACAAACGTGTTGCACGGAAGTTTATATAAATTTTGAGGTGAATCAACCTGCTGGATTTGCCCATCTTTCATTACAACTATTTTGTTCCCCATAGTCATGGCTTCAGTTTGGTCGTGTGTAACATAAATAAATGTAGTACCAAGTTTTTTGTGAAGTTTAGAAATTTCGGCCCTCATTTGAGAACGAAGTTTAGCATCGAGGTTAGAAAGCGGTTCATCAAGGAGGAAAACCTTAGGTTCCCTAACAATTGCGCGACCAAGAGCAACTCTTTGGCGTTGACCACCCGAAAGAGCTTTAGGTTTTCTTGTAAGCAAGTGAGAAATATCTAAAAGCGTGGCAGCTTCTTCAACTCGCCTTTTTATTTCGTCTTTGTTAATTTTACGCAGTTTAAGGCCAAAAGCCATGTTATCAAAAACAGTCATGTGAGGGTAAAGAGCATAGTTTTGAAAAACCATAGCAATGTCCCTATCTTTTGGTGGAATATCATTTGAGAGAACGTCATCAATGTAAAGTTCTCCCCGAGAAATTTCTTCGAGGCCTGCAATCATTCTCAAGGTAGTCGATTTACCACAACCAGAAGGGCCAACCATGACGACAAAATCATTGTCATCTATATCAAGAGTAACATCTTTAACAACTTCAAGGTTTTCAGGAAATATTTTACAAACTTTATTTAAAAATACCTTTGCCAATTTAAATACCTCCCCTTTAAAAATTGGAATACGAAGTATAAGAGTATGATAACAAATTTTAGCGCAAATAAAAAGATATTTTTTAAGTAAATAATAGAGAGATTTTTGTGCAATTAGTACATTTAAGGCGATTTGTGACAAATATAACTTATCAATTACTTATAATTGGTTTTATAAACTTATCTTGACCGGTGTGAAAGATATCTCCGGCAATAATTTTATTTTTGTAAATTAGAATATTAGCTTTAACCGGGGTATCGCAATCTTTATAGTTTAAAATTTGGTATGTGTATTTTTGACATGCCTTCCCGGAGTATTTGCTAAGGTCAAACCCTTGTGTTTTTTGTATATCATTATATGCGCTGAAAGTTTCATTGAAGTTAGATGGAATAGTAACAGTGTTTTCTTCAATAGGATCGGAATTTACTTCCCAACCGCACTCTTTAAGAAAAAGTATCCTAGAGTTATTATCATTGGCAGAAATATTTAAAATATTATTGTCTTGAGAGCTATTTTCTTTTTTTGAAAACGAAAATAACATAAGCATTATGCAAACAACGGAAATAAAAATACATATAAGAGATTTTCTCAAATTTTTAAGTGAAACGATAAACATAATTTTATTTTTGAACATATTTTGAACACTCACCTTCATAAAAGCTTGTATATGAATAGATATGCATGATTTTTTGAGAAGATGAAAAAAATAACCGCCCTCAATAAAGAAGACGGTTACATATTAAAGAAAAGGAATTCATGAGAATGAAAAAGGTAAAATCAATCTCAAGAACAATATATCATATAATTCTTTTTTTGTAAATAGTTTTTTTAAAAATTTTTTGTAATGCTATATTATATATTGATAAAAACTTTCTTGACTTAAATGTATTAGTGCTTTATAATGTTTATGTTATTCAAAATCTTCATTCAAAGGTGGTTTGTGTATATTATGATGAAACAGGTTCTGCTAACTGATGAAGGTCTAAAAAATCTTGAATCTGAGCTGGATGAGTTAAAAACTGTGAAGAGAAAAGAGATAGCTGAGAAAATTAAGGTTGCTTTGTCTTTTGGTGATTTATCTGAAAATAGCGAGTACGATGAGGCCAAAAATGAACAGGCTATTGTTGAATCTAGAATCGCTGCCATTGAGGCTATGCTTAAAAATGTTAAAATAATAGATGAATCTGATTTGCAAACCGACGTTATTAGTGTGGGGTCTAAGGTAAGGGTTCGTGATGTAGAGTTTGATGATGTTGCTGAGTATAAAATAGTGGGGTCGAGTGAAGCAGATCCGGTAAACGGGAAGATTTCAGATGAATCGCCTGTGGGCAAATGTTTAATTGGTCACAAGGTGGGGGAAAAAGTTGAGGTCGATACCCCAGATGGGTCTATGTTTTATGAAGTTTTGGAAATAATGAGGTAGTGGTCGTATGCAGGGCAGCGTGATTTTCACCTGCCCTTGCTGTTTTATTGATATTGTACAGCATAACTCTGCTTGCAGCGGCGCGCCGCCGCAAAACTTTGTTTTGCAGTTAAATGCGGAGCATTTAATCACCTTTCAGGTGATGGCGGCGCGCCGCAGACTGCAGAAAAAGGAAAGACTTAAGAAAAGAGGAAAAAGAATGAAAAAAAAGAACACTGTAAATGAGATGCAAGAATGCAAGGAGCAGGATTTAAATGAACTGTTGCAAATAAGGCGAGACAAATTAAAAGATTTACAAGCAGAAGGTAAAGATCCATTTAAGGTTACAAAGTGTAATAAAGATACAAATTGCGAGGAAATACGAAACAATTTTGAAAATCTTGAAAACAAAGACGTAGTAATAGCAGGAAGAATCATGAGCTGGAGAGACATGGGTAAGGCTGCGTTTATGGACATACACGACAGAACTGGCAAAATGCAAGTTTATATAAAGATAGACGATATAGGCAAAGAGGCGTATGAGGGTCTGTCGAAGTGGGATATAGGTGATATAGCAGCAGTAGAAGGATTTGTGTTTAAAACAAGAAGAGGCGAAATATCGATACACGCAAAGAAAATAAAATTATTATCAAAATCGCTAAGACCGTTACCGGACAAGTTTCATGGACTGAGGGACACAGATTTAAGGTATCGTCAAAGATATGTAGATTTAATAGTAAATCCGGAAGTGAAGGAAACATTTATAAATCGGAGCAAAATAATAAAGGCGATACGCACATATTTGGATAATAGTGGTTACATAGAGGTTGAGACTCCGATACTAAACACGATACCCGGAGGAGCAGCTGCAAGGCCATTTTTGACACATCACAACACACTTGACATAGATTTATATTTAAGAATAGCGCCGGAACTATATTTAAAGCGATTGATAGTAGGCGGAATGGAGAAGGTCTATGAGATTGGCCGATTATTTAGAAACGAGGGAATGTCGGTAAAGCACAACCCGGAGTTTACAACTATCGAGCTGTATGAAGCATATGCAGATTATAATGACATGATGGACCATGCTGAAAACATAATAAATGCAGCAGCAAAGGCTGTGTGCGGCAGTGAGGTTATTACATATCAGGGCGAGGATATAAATTTATCAAAGCCATTTAAGAGGATAACCATGATAGACGCAGTTAAAGAGGTTACAGGTGTAGATTTTGGAACTTTCATAGGTGACACGGAAAAGGCCAAAGATATAGCAAATCAGCTGGGACTGGAAGTTAAGGCTACAGACACATGGGGGAACATACTGAATACCGCCTTTGAAGAGAAGGTAGAGCAGACGCTTGTTCAGCCGACTTTTATTTGTGATTACCCGGTAGAGGTATCGCCGCTGACGAAGAGGAAAAAGGACGTACCTGAGCTAGTTGAGCGTTTTGAACTATTTATAACACGAAGAGAGCTTGCAAACGCATACACAGAACTTAATGATCCAATAGATCAAAGGGAAAGATTTAGGCATCAAATGGAGCTTCGAGACGCTGGGGACGATGAAGCAAACATGATAGACGAAGATTTCTTGAATGCATTGGAGTACGGAATGGCGCCGACCGGGGGTCTTGGAATGGGAATAGACAGGCTTGTAATGCTTTTAACAGACAGCGCATCAATACGAGATGTACTACTTTTCCCGACAATGAAGGCTTTAAATGGTGCAAATGCAAAAAGTGATGTGAAATCTACGGCTGGCGAAGCTGTTGAAGAAGCGCCGAAAAAAATTGAGCCGATTGATTTTTCGAAGGTTGAAATAGAACCATTATTTAAAGATTGCGTTGATTTTGAGATTTTTTGCAAGTCGGATTTTAGAGCTGTAAAGGTGCTTGAATGCGAAGCAGTTCCTAAATCAAAGAAGCTCTTAAAGTTTACCCTGGATGATGGCACAGATGAAAAAAGGACGATTTTAAGCGGCATTCACGCATATTATGAGCCGGAAGAGCTGATTGGCAAGACCTGTATTGCGATTACCAATCTGCCGCCAAGATCAATAATGGGTATAGAATCTTGTGGTATGCTAATTAGTGCAGTACACACTGAGGAAGGCGAAGAAAAACTTCATCTTCTAATGGTTGATGACCATATTCCAGCAGGTGCAAAGTTGTGTTAAAGCAAGATTTTCACCTTGTTTCACAACAAAACAGAGAAACTAGGTAAAAAATCTAACTATTGAAAGGACAATTAAAATAGCTCCCGAAAGCAGGGAAAAGTATTTCTCATCTATTAGAATGATAGATGAGAATTTTTTTGATAGAAAACATCCTGCCGATAGAAAAACAAATTGAAACAGGGCGGCAAAAGCAGGAAGAAGAAATGAATTTAAACCGGAAAGAGCGCTGCTAATACCAGAGCAAAGGGAGTCTATGGAAAGAGCGAGGCCTAGGTAAGCTGATTCTGTAACATCGATTTTTGAAGATTTGTTAAAGTCACAAGATTCAGGGTCATCGATAATTTTTTTTGTAATTTTAAAGATGTTGTCTTTGCTACGGCAGACTCGTTTACTGTTGTTGGTGTTGTTTCTGAATCCCTTTATAATTGTAAAAAGCCCAAAAATAAAGAGCATGGCAGGGCCTAAAATTTTTGCTACTATATTTGGTACAATAAGTAGTATGGCGCTACCTAGAACTATGGACAGGCCAGTTATAATAAAGGAAATAATGGCAATAATAAGCTTAGAAGAGGTTGGAACAAATATTTTTCTAAACCCGTAGGAAATTCCAATGACAAGCGCATCTAAACTGAGAGAAACAGCTAATAAAAGTATTTGAAAGTCAATCATATAAACACCTCTTTCGACTTTCATTAAGGAAAGTAAGCAACGGAAAAAGTAATTTTTTATTCAAAAAGTCGGGTGTGGCCATATGCCAAGGGTCAATATAATATATGCAAAGTAATAAATTTTGCTTTTGAGTAATATAACTCGTCTTAATGCGAATATATTTACACAATGGACAAAAAATATTGGGGTTGATATAATGAACTGGCATAATATGAGCGCAGAGCAAGTACTGAATCACTTTAATGTTAAGAAAGAGGTTGGTTTAAATGCATCTGCAGTAAAGCAAAAGATTTCTCAGCACGGAAAAAATAAGCTAGTAGAAAAAAAGTCAAAAAGTTTAATTGTAAAGTTTTTAGCTCAATTTTCAGATTTTATGGTAATAATTCTGCTAATTGCTGCGGTGATATCGTTTTTCACGTCAATTTACGAGGGAAACAAAGATTACATAGATTCTATCATCATTTTGGTAATAGTAATAATGAATGCAACGGTAGGAGTAATACAAGAAAACAAGGCGGAAAAAGCAATAGAAGCTTTAAAGAAGTTGTCTTCACCGAAAGCAGCAGTTATAAGAAATGGCAGCGAGACTTTTGTAAATTCGGAGGACTTAGTACCGGGGGATATATTAATTTTAAAAACCGGGGATTTGGTTCCGGCTGATGCAAGGCTTATAGAAAGCCACAACTTAAAAGTTGAGGAGTCATCGCTTACAGGAGAATCGGCAGCGGTTGAGAAAAATGCAGATGCGAAGGTAAGAGAAAAGGAATCCATAGCAGACAGAACCAACATGGTTTTTTCTACAAGCACAATAACATCGGGAAACGGAGTGGCTGTTGTGGTGGAAACCGGCATGAACACTCAAGTGGGAAAAATTGCCGGAATGATAATAAAGGAGGAAGCTCCACTCACTCCGCTGCAAGTAAAATTGCAGAAGATAAGCAAACTTTTAGGGATAGTTGCAGTTTCAATTTGCTTTGTAATTTTTATTTTAGGCGTAATTCAAAAAGTAGAGCCGTTGGAAATGTTCATGATAGCAATAAGCTTAGCGGTTGCAGCAATTCCTGAAGGATTGCCAGCAGTTGTAACTATTGTATTGGCGATGGGAATACGCCGAATGGCTGCAAATCGAGCGATTATACGCAAGTTGCCAGCAGTTGAAACGTTGGGCAGTGCAACGGTTATTTGCTCAGATAAAACAGGAACCCTTACCCAGAACAAAATGACTGTAACAACAGTTTGCACAAGCAGCGGCAGAGTGAGTTTAACTTCTGGGGAATCGGTTAAAATACTAAGTTTGAGTGCACTTTGCAACGATGCAAAACTCGAAGAGGTTAAGGGAAAAAGTGTTAAATTTATAGGCGAGGCAACAGAAAAAGCGCTTGTTCAGGCAGCATTTAATATTGGTAAAAATAAAAAAGACCTTGAAAAAACATATCCTAGGGTTGACGAAATACCGTTTGATTCATCAAGAAAGCTCATGACAACCATACACAAACTGGGGGGTGGCAAATATAGGTGCATAACAAAAGGTGCTCCAGATGTTCTTTTAAAGCTGTGTACCCAGTGCGACGGCGTGGCAATTACCAGCAGCAAGCAAAATAACATAATTAAGCTGAACAACAATATGGCCGCAGATGCTTTAAGGGTTTTGGCCATTGCTTATAAAGATATTGCCAAAATTCCAAAGAATAAAAAAGAGCTTGAATCAGGACTAAATTTTTGCGGACTTGTGGGTTTGATTGATCCACCCAGACCAACAGTGAGATTAGCAGTAAGCGAGTGTAAAAACGCCGGAATTAAACCTGTCATGATTACTGGAGATCATGTAATTACAGCAAAAGCAATAGCAAAAGATTTGGGAATAATGCAAGAAGGCGACCGAGCTATGACGGGAGTTGAACTTGAAAAGACGTCTCAGCAGGACCTTGAAAACAATATATATAAATATTCAGTATTTGCAAGAGTTTCTCCGGAGCATAAAGTTAGAATTGTTAAGGCGTTTCAAAAAAGAGGCGAATCGGTAGCTATGACAGGTGATGGCGTTAATGATGCACCGGCATTGAAAGTAGCTGACATAGGATGTGCAATGGGAATTACCGGAACTGATGTTGCAAAAAGCGCATCAGATATGATTATGACCGACGATAATTTTGCTACCATTGTGGAGGCTGTGCGCCAAGGCAGAGGTATATTTGAAAATATAAAGAAAACAATTCATTTTTTGCTTTCGAGCAATATAGGAGAGATAATAACAGTACTTACAGCGTTTTTACTAAGGCTGCCCTCACCACTTTTGGCAATTCAGCTTTTGTGGGTAAATCTCGTAACAGATTCTCTACCAGCGTTAGCTTTGGGGGTTGAGCCGGTTGACAGGGAGATTATGACTCAAAAAGCAAGTAAAGATAAGACTAGTTTGTTTAGCAAAAATATGTGGAAACGTATAGTGATGGAAGGCTGTTTTATTGGTGCAATTTCAATTTTAGCTTTTACAATAGGCAGAGTTTTTTTTGATACAACAATTACTCCGGTAATTGGCAGAACTATGGCTTTTGCTGTGCTTAGTTTATCACAGCTGGTGCATGCTTTTAATGTGAGAAATGAAAAATCAATTTTTAAGACTGATGTTTTTGGTAACATAAAATTGGTATATTCAACCATAATTTGCGTTGTATTGCAGGTTGCTGTAATTTCATTGCCTACGCTGTCTTTAATGTTCAAGACCGCAAACTTAACTCCTGTTCAATGGCTTATAGTGGCACTGTTGTCGTTATCCCCGTTGGTTATAGTGGAACTTGAAAAATTTTTTTACTCAAAAGATAAATAGGTTTATATTGTTATATTTCAAAAAATCTAAAAACTAGAACGGCCGCGAGGCCGCAAGCTTCGCTTGCAAATGGTAAATGGATATACCATTTACCATTACCGCAGCTAAAAGCTGCGGGGCCTCGCGGCCTGAGGGTGTTAGGTTGAGAAAGGGTGTAATTCACTTGACAATAGCATAAATTTATCATACCATAAATATATAAGTTAATGAGAAGATGGATGGAGGCAAAGGAATGGAAAATAGCAAAAAAACAATGGAAAAGATAGTGGCACTGTGCAAAAATAGAGGATATGTATATTCTGGTTCGGAAATATATGGCGGTTTGTCGAATACGTGGGATTATGGCCCTTTAGGCGTTGAGTTTAAAAATAATGTAAAGAATGCATGGAGGAAAAAGTTCATACAGCAAAATAAATATAATGTAGGGCTGGATTCAGCAATATTAATGAATCCACAAACATGGGTTGCATCAGGCCATGTGGGGGGATTTACAGACCCGCTAATGGACTGCAAGAGTTGCAAGACAAGGCACAGGGCAGATAAATTAATTGAAGAAACCGGCAAAGATGCAAGTGGAATGACATTTGCTCAGATGACAGATTACATAAAGGAACATGGAATAAGTTGTCCAGATTGCGGTTCGAAAAACTTTACAGATATCAGGAAATTTAATTTAATGTTCAAAACATATCAAGGTGTAACTGAGGATGCTAAAAATGAAATCTTTTTAAGACCGGAAACGGCACAAGGAATTTTTGTAAATTTTGCAAATGTTCAGCGTACTACAAGAAAAAAAATACCGTTTGGAATAGGACAGATTGGGAAGTCTTTTAGAAACGAGATAACTCCGGGAAACTTTACATTTAGAACTCGTGAATTTGAGCAGATGGAACTTGAATTTTTTTGCAAACCTGGAACAGATTTGGAATGGTTTAATTATTGGAAAAATTACTGCAAAAATTGGATTTTGAGCTTAGGCATGAAAGAAGAAAATATAAGATTACGTGATCATAGCAAAGAGGAGTTGTCGCATTATTCAAATGCCACGACAGATATAGAGTTTAACTTCCCGTTTGGGTGGGGTGAATTATGGGGAATAGCAGACAGGACTGATTTTGATTTAAAACAGCATCAAGCTCACTCCGGCAAGAGTTTGGAGTATTTTGACCAAGAGTCGGGAGAAAAGTACATTCCATATGTTATAGAACCTTCATTGGGTGCAGATAGAGTAGCGTTGGCATTTTTGTGCGACGCCTATGATGAGGAACAAATAGACGAAAAGGATACAAGGATTGTTTTAAGGTTACACCCGGAATTGGCGCCATATAAGGCTGCAGTATTGCCTCTTTCAAAGAAGCTTTCTAGCGGTGCACAAAAAGTTTACGAAAAACTTGCTGCGGCATTTATGGTTGAGTATGATGAATCGGGATCTATAGGCAAGAGGTATAGGAGGCAAGACGAGATAGGAACTCCGTTTTGCATTACATATGACTTTGAGAGCGAAAATGATGGCTGTGTAACCGTGAGAAACAGGGATACAATGGTTCAAGAAAGAATTTCTATAGATGATTTGGAAAAATATATAAATCTAAAACTTGACTTTTAATGCATAAAATAAGGTGGAGACACGGCCAACCGAGATTATGGTTGGCCGTGTCTCCACCAACTTAGCTTTATAGGTGCAAATTATACAATATAATTTTAGATAATAATATTAAATAAACCTTGAATTTATGAATTAAAAATTGTAAAATATAAATGTGTATAAGTGTAAGGAAGTGATAAAGACGTGCTGGGAAAAAACTTTGAAGTTATAATAGATGGACAAGCATATGGCCGCAATTCAAGGTTTAGCGCGCCACTTTATTGTGCTCATGTGTCAAATCAAGATAGCCCTTTGTACAAAAAGAAGGTTTATGTTATCTCAAATAGGGATGTAGGAACACATCTTTATGGAAAGGTTATAGCAGTAGCAAATAAGGGGATGGGGAGCAGAGAAAAGGTAGTTATGGCTCCGCTTAATAGTATATATTATTCCCCGGAGATAAGATGTCGCCTTTCTAGGATAAGAAATATAGGGCCATATAAGCTTTATTGTCTATATGAAAAATCATGTGGTGCGGTTATATATAAAGTTGAGGACAATGAAAGAAAATATCTTCTTGTGAAGAATAGAAATGCTAAGCATTGGGGGTTCCCTAAGGGGCACATAGAGGTTGGGGAATCGGAGAAAGACACAGCGAAAAGAGAAGTGAAGGAAGAAACCGGGCTTGATATAACAATATTAGATGGATTTAGGAAAACGGGTGTTTATAGGCCGTTTGGTAAGATAAAAAAGTTGGTAGTAATATTTGTGGGCAAAGCAAAAAATGGGCAGGTAAAAGTACAAAACAGCGAAATAGAAGGATACAAGTGGCTTAACTATAAAGATGCGGTGGCTTGTCTTTGGCACAATAACGATTTAAGAATATTTCACGCGGCTCATGCGTGGGTTAATAAAAATGAGATATAGAAAATACAAGATATAAAAGTTTATACCTTGTATTTTTTTGTTTATGTTAAATTTTAAAATAAAAACAAAGAGAACATGGATATAAAAAACCTATAAGTAGTAAAAACCACTTACAGGTTTTTTGGCGGAAGCGGTGGGATTCGAACCCACGTGCCCTTACGGACAACTGCATTTCGAGTGCAGCTCGTTATGACCACTTCGATACACTTCCATTTAGTGAATATTAAATTTAGAGAAAAAGCATGCTTTTAAGTTAGTTACCTTATTGCCCCTTCAACAAGGCCACACTTACAATTAATTGTACATCAAAGAGCTTAATTTGTCAATATAATTTAAGGTGCACATTTGTAGGGTTTCGCGGTCTGTAAATTTAGGTTTTGCAAAAAAATTTACCTAAAAAATAAAAGGAAAAATACAATTTAGATTAAAGAAACATATTTAAAAATTTCGTTAATAGCAATAATTTTATTGTTAGATAAGCAATAATCTGGAATAATTAAATTTAATTTTGAAAATTTTTTGGTATTATAAAGCGCAGCAACAAAGGATTCTGCAGGTATTTCATTTGGAATAAGCTTACTTATATCACTCGATATATTAAGTTTATAATTGTTAAAAACAATCCCATTTAAACTTGTCGTATAATTTTCCGTTGTAAAAGTTAGGGTGTTAGATGATACATAAAATTTGGAATTGATTTTAGGTGCAATTAGAATATTACAAGGAGAAATCCATGAAAGTTTATTTGAAATAGGGATACAAACGCCATAGGCATCAGTTAAAGGATTTATGGTTTTAAGGTAATCATTTACATTATTTGTGATGACTTTAATATGCCTTGAGAACATAATAATATCCTCTAAGATATGATAATACTCGCAAAATGGGTCATATAATGTAATTTTTAATTTTTCTGGAATAGAATTAAGATGTTGTATCACGTATTTAGCTGAATTAACACATAATACTTCATTAAATGGTTTATCATTAGATCGTGAAAACCCTAATGTACTAGGAAGAACTAAGCTTTTTTTACAAATAATGTTTTGAGTGTCATCATTCATAAAAGATTTTACTTTAGTCCATGAAATAGACATTTTTTTTTGCTTTACAATAATATAATTTATTTTGATATTAGAGAAATAAGCTGTTTTCAAAAGAATTTCATTTTTAGAGAAGAATGATTTGACTATATTAAAAAAACCGGGTTTAAATTCATTTTCTACAGTTAATACATTTATCATTTTTATAACACCTATAATTTATATGCAGAAAACAAATAAAAAATGAAACCTCTAACGGGAAACCCGAAAGAGGTTAAAATTTAAAATTCAGACATAGGATTATATCTTTTGTTAAACAGCCTTGTTTCGTAATGTAAATGTGGTCCTGTAGAATGGCCGGAGGTTCCTACAGCGCCAATAGTTTCGCCTCTTTTAATTTTTTGATTCTTAGAAACATTTACTTTAGATAAGTGGCCATAAATGGTCATTTTTCCATTACCATGATCAATTTTAACATAATTGCCGTAACCACCGCCACAGCCGCAGCTCTTCAGCTTGCCGTAATCATGAGTACAACCGTTGTAACAATCGTAAATAATACCATTATCGGACGCTAAAACAGGTTTACCATAAACTCCTTTAGAAGCAATATCAATGCCTCCGTGAATGTAATTACCGCGATTTTCACCATAAGGAGCCGTTATGCGCGTAGTATATGGTACAGGCCATACATAACCTTTGCCGGAGGAGTAATTAACAGCAGGAACCTTATTCTCGCGCATTTTTCGTGCTTGCTCTGCGTAATATTCTTCGGCTTCCTTCTCCATGCGTTTATATTCAGCATTGTTTTCATCAATGGAGCTTTGAACTTTAACTTGTTCAGCATTTAAATCATCTATAGCCTTTTGATTTTTTTCCATTAAAGCGGAGTGTTCTTTGCATTTGGTGGCCAAGGTAGCTTTTTGTTTAGAAACAAGAGCCCTTTTTTCTTCTATGTAAATTTTTTTACTGCTAATGGTGTCCATTTGAGACTTAATTTCAGAAATGATTTTTTGACTATGCTCATTCATTTTGCTTATCATTTCAGTCTTATCTACAAAATCGGAAAACGTATGTGCACCAAGGATTATATCTAAAGTATGGACGTCACCAGCTTTGTAAATTGATGCAATTGTTTTTTTTAAAATTTCAAACTTTTCTTTTATAAACCTTTGCTTTTCAGCAATTTCATTTTCTTTTTTTACAATTTTTTTATTCAAGGTGGAAATGTTATTGTTAAGGGTGTCTATTTCTTCACATATTTTAATAATTTGTTGGTGCAAATTTTCCTTGTATTTTTGTTTTTCAGTAATTTTAGATTTATTCTCAATAAGAGTTTTCCTTAATTTTTCATTTTTTTCCTGCAGACCTTTCCGTCTTAATTCGTTTTCACGAATATTTATTGCGCAAACCGAATAATTTGAATGATCTAAGAAAAAGTAACCTGTGCAAATAAAAAACACCAAAATACCAGAAATAAATCTTTTACCAACCAATTATTTCTCCTCCCTCTTTTTTTAGGTATTTTCCAATGGATATGAGTCCACCGATTAAACCAAATAAGATGCCAGATAGTAAAAAGGCTGCGAAAACAGAGAAAGGAACAGTTGGATATGAGATTTGCAAAAATGGCACTGCATTATGTAAATAATCTATAATCATTGAATATGTAAAGTTTATTATAAACGATGAAAGTATGGCTGAGATTAATCCAATGATCATACCTTCTACTATGAATGGTATCCTTACAAACCAATCTGTGGCTCCAACAGATTTCATAATGCTTATTTCGAATCTTCTATTGTACATTGTCAGCCGGATTGTATTGGAAACAATAAATAAAGACACTACGATTAAAATTAAAACAACCAAGGTTCCAATGAGCGAAACAAATTTATCAAATTGAGCTAATTTTTCAAACACCTCAGCTCGATTGACAACCTCATTTACGCCGCCAATTTGCTTTATTTGGTTGACAGTTTCATCATACTTTGAAATATCCTTTAAAGTGACATGAAAAGAATGCGGTAAGAAATTTTCATCTTTAAGCCCTTCGAATGATGGCCCAAGACGTTCAACAAACTCCTCGATTGCTTGCTCTTTTGAAAAAAATTCACAAGATTCCACGTTTGAAAGCTCGGAAATTTGATCTCCTATATTTCTTGCATCAATGGTTTCAATGTCATCGTTTAAATATATTGTAACACTGTTTTGAGACTCTATATTACCAAGGATAGCCGTTACGTTTAAGGAAAAAAGTACAGCAGATCCTGTAAGTATCAAACACAGCATTAAAACACCTATGGATGCTATTGACATCATCCAGTTTTTAAATACGTTTTTAAATCCTTCAGAGAGTAAATACTTTATTGAACTAAGTCTCATAATTCACCTCTGTACTCGGTTTATCTGAGGTAATTGTCCCATTGTTTATCTCAATAACCCTTTTTTTGAACTGATGCACTAAATCATGCTCATGCGTAACCATGAGTATGGTAGTTCCTCGCTTGTTAATTTCATTAAGAAGTTCCACAATTTCGTAAGACATCTTAGGATCGATGTTACCGGTAGGCTCATCGGCAATTATAATAGATGGATTATTAACAAGAGCACGTGCAAGGCTTACCCTTTGTTGCTCTCCTCCTGAAAGCTCCGCAGGCCGACTCAGCGCCTTATCTTGAAGACCTACAAGCCCTAATATGTAAGGAACTCGTTTTTTAACGTCTTTTTCGCTGGCTCCGGTTACCCTCATAGCAAAAGCAACATTATCAAAAACGTTCATCTTATCAATAAGTCTAAAATCCTGAAAAACTATTCCCATCTTCCTTCTAACATAGGGAACTTCTTTTTTAGAAATTTCATTAACTTTTATTCCTGCTAAGTATATATCACCTCGAGACGGAAGCTCTTCGTGCATTATAAGCTTTAAAAAAGTACTTTTACCTGCACCCGAAGAGCCCACTATGAAAACAAATTCACCTTTTTTTACATGCAAATTAATATTCTTAAGAGCATGTGTGCCATTGGGATATACCTTAGAAACATTTTTAAACTCTATCATGTTTCTACTCCTTTTCCTTTCAAACTAAAATGGCTTAATATTTTATAGGGTTTGATATTAAATATTTTTTGACCATCAATGCGACCTTAAATACAATTGCATCTTCAAATTCACGTAAGTCAAGTCCTGTAATCTTTTTGATTTTTTCAAGCCTGTAAACCAAAGTATTTCTGTGAACAAAAAGCTTTCTAGATGTTTCGGAAACATTCAGATTATTTTCGAAAAATCTTTGAATTGTAAACAGAGTTTCCTGGTCAAGTTGGTCAATGGAGCCTTTTTTAAATATTTCGCGAAGGAACATCTCACAAAGAGTGGTTGGCAATTGATAAACAAGCCTTGCAATACCAAGGTTATCGTAGCTGACAATTGGCTTTTCAGTGTCGAAAACCTTACCAACTTCAAGAGCTATTTGAGCCTCTTTAAATGAAAATGCAAGATCCTTTATGTTGGAAACTATTGTACCTATTCCAACTGAACAATTAATATAAAAGTCGCTGGTTAGTGTGTCTACAATGGATTTTGCAAGTTGCTCAAGATCCTTAGCGCTTATGTCACTGTTAACTTCCTTAATAAGGGCAATATCGGTTTCGTTTATGCTGATAACAAAGTCCTTTGATTTGTTAGGGAACATATTTTGGATAACATCGAAAGGAAGATGATCAGTTTTTGATTTGATTTTAATAAGGAAACAAACTCTTGTAACTTCAAGATTGAAGTGTAATTCACGAGCCTTAATGTAAATATCACCGGGAAGAATGTTATCTAAAATAACATTTTTAATAAAATTACCACGATCATATTTTTCATCGTAATATTGCTTTATGTTGCCAAGCGAAATCGCAAGTAAGGAAACGTATCTTTGAGCTTGTTCGTCGTCACCTTTAACAAAAACAGCGAATTCAGAGTTAGACTTACAATCGAAAGATTTATAAGTGTAACCATTTATAATGAAGGTGGAAGCAGGCTTAAAAAAATCAGAGGTAATGTTATCCCTAACCTCACCAATTTTATCTAAGTCACTGCAGGCAATAACCACCGAAGATTCATCTATAACGCCTAAGGTTCTACCGATGGCATCGTGCATTTGATGAACCATTCCTTGGAATAATCTGTTAGACATAAAAAAACTCCCTTGCTATAAATTTGTTATTAAAAATATAATATTAATGCCTTGAGTATATTCTACATAAACTTTAAGAATATTGCAACTATTTATCAAAATTTTTTTTGCTTATTTTGATAATTAATAAAAATTTTTATCAATGCTTAACTATTTTAAAATTAAAATGCACAGATAAATAAATAGTTAGATTAAAAGTGCTAAAAGAAATTTAAGTTTTAAGGGTACTCTTTTAGAGATAAAGCTTATAAATAATGTTGCAAATCTAATTTATATACAACTTCATTATAACAATAATATACAAAGTTAATCAAGGTTTTAGTGCTTGACAAGAAATTAAAATTATGGCATTATATATTTAGGCTATCAATCTTTGATGGCCTTTTTACATTTACCAAAAAGGATGGTTTTATGAAAAAATGCTATTTTTTGTTAATTGTTTTTTTAATGTGTTTTTCATGTAATTTTGTTTCATTTGCAGATTCATACTATACAATTCCGCAGGGAAAAACTTTGTTTGCAAATGTTTTGCCGGGTACTAGGCTTGAAAGTGAAAATCCAAGCATTGCTGGTGTTCAGGAAAGTTTTATAAATGCACACAGTCTTGGAAATGCTAGGGTTTTGGTAAAAAGAAATGGAATTCATGTTGATACCATACATGTTAATGTTTGCAGGTCTGAGGGAATTAAACTGTGCTATACAACTCCAAACACTGTTAAAGCAGGTGGCTTAGTTACGGCTTATGCAATAACAGATAAAACCGTGGATGCTGTAAAATTTTTTATAAATGAGCGCGGCACAGTAAGGGAAATAATGTATGAAAGAAAAGATATTGATGGTCCAAACTATATATTTTCATGTAGCTTTTTTGTAAATTGTCCAGGAAGTCACTTGGTTTGGACGGCTTTTTTTAGAGATGGATTGTGGTCGGAAAGTCCAAACGGTGCGACAGATATTTTTGTAGCAAACACAACTCAGGCAACTGCATTAGAGCACAGAGTCAGTGATAATTGTATGCAATACATAACAAAAAAAGAAGGTTTTCACGGACACTGCAAGGTAGATGGTCTTACACATACTTCATATGATATAGGTTACGGCGAGACTATAAATAAAGGTCAGATTTTTTACAATAATATAACTCCTAAAGAAGCTTATGCGCGCCTTTGGTGGGCCATAAACAAGGGGATATATTCTAGTGCGGTAAATAATTTGATTACTAATAATAACATTAAGTGTACACAAAATCAATTTGACGCTTTGGTTAGTTTTACATATAATTTGGGTCCCGGTTGGACTTACAGCTCTGACCTTAAAAATATAATTTTAAAATCTGGGTGTTCAAATTTTGAATACAAAGGTGAAGTCACTTCATCAGACGGACTGAACTTGCGAGAAAAACCTAGTACCAGTTCTAAAAGACTTTTGCCTATGAAATACAAAGAAGAAGTTGATATCCTTGATAATCGGAGCTATAATGGTAATTGGGTTAAGGTATTAACCCAAAACGGCGTGGTAGGCTATTGCAGTGCAGATTATTTATCAATAAAGTCTGTTGAGGTGGGAGAAAAAGACCTATCATTAATAGATAGAAGTTTGCTTACAAGTGAATTTCTGCAATTTCATCATGCCGCTAAAAGGTGCTGCAAGGGGCTATTTTACCGAAGAATTGAAGAGCTGCAAATGTTTTTTTACAATGATTATTCTTTAGATGGATTTTTAAATAAATTTAATTTTCCGTTGCCGGCCTGCATAATACCGTTTTTAAGAGGGTGATGTTTTGAACATAGAAAAGCTTGAGAATGCTATTTATGATTTTATTTCGCAAAACAAGGTTTTAAGGTTGTGTGTGGATTTAAGCGAGTACCTTATTTATTTGGAAGTTGTTTTAATGATAACAAATTCAATAATTTCGTTTGGTGAACTTGCAGATACGGTGTTATATTATGCGTTTTTTATACTTTTTGTATTGGCTTTTTCAGGGCAAAAATATGTAGGTTTGGTAGTGCTCTTTGCAGGAAATATTCTTTGCTCGGTTTATGAATTTCTATGGGTAAATATATATGGGAAATTATATCAATCATATGGTTTTGGCTCAGTTTTTTGGGGGCCATTTTTTTCCATAATAGGAAGCGGATTTTTAATGTGTATATTTTTTATTTTAACTAAAAGAAGAAAACGTTGATTTGAATGGTTGAAAATCTGTTGAAAGTGTGGAAAACTCAAATTTTATTACAATTTAGAAATATAATTATGGTTCAGATATAAAATTTAAATAATAATCAATATATGAATTAATTTCTTTTTGAGCATTATTAAAAGCGTTCTCAAGCAGAAACTTGTACTTATAAGTTAGTGAGTATCCTAGCAATCCAACAATTAAAACAAACATGGTAGTAACAATTACGCTTATAAATAATTTTAAAAGCTTGTTCATAGCATCACCTACTTTATAATGTTGCAAAATAAGACCATTTTATTCAGCACGTGCAATAAGAGTTTTATTATTGGGCATAATAGTGTATAATATATGTAAAAATAACGGCAAGGAGAGAGTGGCTTTGGCAAAGGTGTATCTTGATAATAGCGCAACGACAGTGGTAAGTAAAGGCGTTTGTGATAAAATTTCATATATGTTGACGCAAAATTATGGTAATCCGTCGTCATTGCATGATAAAGGACTACAAGCGGAGCAATCGGTTGAAGCGGCAAGGATATCAATTGCAAGGATGCTTGGATGCAGCAAAAACGAGATTTTCTTTACATCTGGCGGGACGGAATCCAATAATCTAGCCGTTTTTGGGGCAGCTTTAAAAAACAAAAAGCGTGGGAACAAAATAGTTACAACGAAAATAGAGCATTCATCGGTGGATGAACCTATGAAGGAGCTTGAACGCCAAGGTTTTGAAATAGTGTACTTACAGCCAGATAAATATGGAATGATTACAAAGGATCAGATAATTTCAGCCATTGACGAGGAAACAATACTTGTCAGCATGATGATGGTCAATAATGAAGTTGGCTCAATACTTCCAGTTTCAGAAGTGAAAAGTTGCATTAAAGCGAAAGGCTCGCCAGCTGTTTTTCATGTGGATGCTGTTCAAGCATTTGGAAAAATTCCGGTTAAAGTTTCAAAAATAGGTGCGGATTTAATCACCGTGACAGCACATAAAATTCACGGCCCCAAGGGTGTTGGCGCGCTTTATAAATCGAACAAAATTACAATTTTGCCAAGAACATTTGGCGGATCGCAACAGAAAAAGTTGAGGCCAGGCACAGAGCCGGTGTCTTTGATTGTGGGGTTTGGCGCTGCGGTTGATGAGGCTTTTAAAATGCAGGAAAATTATGATCATGTAAAAGAGGTTAGGGATTATTTGGTTTCTGAGCTTGAAAAGTTTGATGGAATAACAGTTAACTCAAGCAATGATGCGATTCCTTATATAATTAATTTTTCTGTAAATAAAATAAAATCTGAGACGATGCTTCATTTTTTGTCGGCAATGGGAATTTATGTTTCAAGCGGTTCAGCGTGTGCAAAAGGGCAGAAAAGTCGAGTGCTAACAAGCCTGAATTTGCCAGATTCCATAGTTGATTCGGCGCTTAGAGTGAGCTTTAGCAAACATAGTACCATTGACGATGCAAATGAGCTTTTAAAGGGCATAAGAGCTGGCATTAACAGGTTAGCAAAATATTAAAGGAGAAAAAAAGTGAAAGAAGTAATATTAATAAAAATAGGTGAAATCGTTTTAAAAGGGCTTAATAGGCGAAATTTTGAGGATAGGCTTATAAAAACGATAAAGCGCAGAACTAGTTTGGCAGGTGAATTTCATGTGGTGAATGCGCAATCGACCATTTACTTGATTCCAAAAGAAGGCGCTGAGGCAGATCTTGACATGGCGGCGGATAAAGTTTCAAAGATATTTGGAATATCGAGATTCACAAGGGCAGGTTCATGCGATAAGGATATTGGCGAGATAAAAAAATTAGCAGAAAAATATCTCTATGATGAGTTATCAACTGCTAAAACATTTAAAGTTGAAACTAAGCGCTCAGATAAAAGTTTTTCGCTTAAATCTCCGGAGATTTCGGCGGAAATTGGCGGGCATATACTTAAAAAGTTTCCAAATATAAAAGTTGATGTGCATAACCCAGACGTGGTGGTGAACATTGAGGTGCGCGACTTTGGTGCTTATGTATATGGTACAGCGAAAGCGGGTGCTGGTGGAATTCCGGTGGGAACTGGCGGCAAGGCTGCAATTTTAATTTCCGGAGGAATAGACAGTCCAGTTGCAGCCTGGAGCATGGCAAAAAGGGGCATGGAGCTTGTGGGAATCCACTTTGCAAGTCCTCCGTATACAAGTGAGAGGGCAAGACAAAAGGTTGTAGAGCTTTTAAGAAAGGTTTCGGAATATGCGGGCAGAATCGAGATGGTAACAGTTCCGTTTACAGAAATTCAGGAAAAAATAAAATCCGAGTGCCGAGAGGAATTTTTCACTGTAATAATGAGAAGATTTATGATGAAGATCTCTGAAAGAATAGCATCTTTGCACGGTGCAAAAGCATTGATAACAGGTGAAAGTTTGGGACAGGTTGCAAGCCAAACAATAGATGCGATTTGTTGCACGGATAATGCGGCCAATATGCCGATTTTTAGGCCCCTTATAGGTATGGACAAAGATGAAATAGTGTACATAGCAAGGAAGATTGACACATTTGAGACCTCTATATTGCCGTATGAAGATTGCTGTACGGTGTTCACACCCAAACATCCTAAAACTAAGCCAACAGTTTCGGAAATAGAAAGAGAAGAGTCTAAACTGGATGTTGAAACCTTAATAAATAATTCCATAAGTGAAATTGATACTATGGTGATATATCCTGAAAATTAAATTTAATTTTGGGGGAGTTTAGTTTATGAGTGCGTTTTATACATCTAATCGTATTAAAAAATCTCGTTTTGCAAATAATGTTATTTTAAATTTGGCGCTTGCTGTTTTTATTATTTGTGGAATCATTTTAATTAAAATTACTTTAGTAGATCCTAGAAAAAATGATACTGACATGGATGCAATTCAAAAATTGGTCTACGGCGAAAATATAGAAAAAAACAATGAGCTTGAAAGCTTAGAGTTTCGCAAGAAAAGGGTTGCTGGGCTTACAAGTATAAATGAGGCTATAAAAGGCTGGATAAAAGTGAATAATACGCCTATAGATTATCCGGTTATGCAAAACAGCTCGGATGCAGAATTTTACTTATACAGAAACTATAAAAAAGAAAATTCGAGATACGGAAGCATTTTTGTAGATTCAAAATGTGACCTTGAAAAGGGATGTAAAAATATATTACTCCATGGACACAGCATGAACAACGGAACAATGTTTCGATCTCTAATTGAGCTTACTGAACTTGACTTTTATAAAACTACGCCCACATTTGTATATGATATGCCAGGACAAATTGCCGATTGGAAGATTATATCAGTTTTCAGAACAAATACCCTTGAGGAGCAAGGAGAGATTTTTGAATATCTGCGCCCAAACTTTTCTTCCGATGAGGATTTTTTAAATTATGTGTACCAAGTTAAAGTTAGATCGCTTCTTAACATTCCAGTGGATGTGAATGAGAATGATGAGTTAATAACACTCTCTACGTGCTCTTATGAGATGAAAGATTTTAGAACAGTAATTGTTGCAAGAAAAGTTCGAGATGGCGAAAGCACGGATGTTGACGTGGATAAGGCAAGTTGGGCGAACTGTCCAGTGTTGCCAGAGGCTTATTACAGTGCTTGCAAGAGCAATAAGCCAGTTGATGTAACGAATTTTAAGGATGCTTTGAAAAAGGGGAAAATCAATTGGTACAGCGGTACGAAATTTAACTAAGGGGAAGTAACACAATGATAATATTGATGAAAAGGGAGAGCAGCGACGAACAGTTACAGCAGGTTTTACATATGTTGAGCGAAAATGAGCTGAGAGCCAAAGTGATAAACGAGAACACAAAAAAGTTAATATATGTAAGCGGAGATTTAAAAAAACTAAAGATGAATATTCGCATGATGCCGGGGGTGGAAAGGTATATTGATTTATCGGTTCAAAAGAGGATAACGGAAATTTGCAAAGATAAAAAAAGAGATTTATTAAAAATTGATAATGAAGAGATCGGTGGCAGAAAATTAACCATGATAGCCGGGCCATGTTCTGTGGAAGGCTATGAGCAAATTTTAGAAACCGCAAAATTTATAAGCGCGACAGGTGGAAAATTTTTAAGGGGTGGAGCATATAAACCAAGAACGTCACCGTATTCATTTCAAGGCACGGGGCTTGAAGGTTTAAAAATCCTGAGAAGTGTGGCTAAAGAAACAGGGCTTAAATGTGTAAGTGAGGTTACGTCTGAGAAATACTTGGACAGTTGCATGAAATATTGTGATGTTCTTCAGGTAGGTACGAGGAATATGCAGAATTTTGAACTTTTAAGAGAGATAGGAAAAACTAAATTTCCGGTAATTTTAAAACGGGGGTATGCATCTACGGTAGAAGAATGGTTAAATGCCGCAGAATACATAGTATACGGTGGAAACGAGAATGTAATTTTGTGCGAGAGGGGAATACGTACATTTGAGAACTCAACAAGGTATACCCTGGATATTTCTGCAATACCTGTGATAAAAAAGAAATGTTCGTTGCCGATAATAGTGGATCCCTCGCATGCCGCAGGACATACAGAGTATGTGAAGTCATTGGCTTTAGCAGCGGTAGCGGCCGGGGCAGATGGATTGATGGTAGAGGTACATCCAAATGCAAAATTTGCGCTTTCCGATTGTTTTCAGCAGCTTAATTTTGAGCAGTATGAAGACCTATGCATCGGGGTGAAAAGCATAGCAAGGGCGGTAAAAAGAGAAATTTAGCTATGTAACTTCTCGATAAATTTTTAGGGCGCGTGCATGTGAATTGAGACAATGCTATAAGAAATTTAAACATGTAAATTAAAAGGTGCAATAACGTATCTTGTGCCGAATTTAAATAAGGAAGCCCGCCGGGACAAATATTCCGGCGGGCTTATCTATATTAAGCGGACTAAAGTGCACATGTTCCGCACTTGTATAATATGTAGAAAGAACAGATATTGCTAAAGATAAATATAAATATAAGCATACTAACTGATTACGAATGTGAATATAAAAAAATAAAAGGTTTTCATTTTGAAAACCTTTTAATGGCGTGCCTGAAGGGATTCGAACCCCCGACATCTTCCTTAGGAGGGAAGCGCGCTATCCAGCTGCGCTACAGGCACATAATGAAATAATTATACAACAAAATTAAAGGAATGTCAATCCAAGAATTTTATTTTGATTGATTATTCATTAAATGTCGGTTTTCGAGTGCGAAATCTAGGCACTGACAAATAAATTTGTTACGACTCATATTGTATTCGGCGGCCAAAGTATCTACAAATTTAAGCTTTTCACAGCTAATACGAATACAAACAACTTTACTGCTTTCATGTTTAGGGGTAAATCTTAACAACTAAAGTCTCCTTTCTAACTCTCTGAAACCATATGATTAATAGCAAATTCAACACATTTAATAATAAATTTATTTTTGCTCATTTTATTTTTTATGGCAAGCTTTTCAATAGATTTTAATTTTTCTTCATTAATTCTAAGAGTAATACATTGAGTTTTCGAAGTATTAAGAACAGATTTCGACATTTTTTTCATTCCCCCTTATTGTAAAATTATATTATATATTGTATATTTAACAAGTATTTAATATTTGATATAATAGGCATAATAAAGGGTGATTAATATAAAGGAATACAAGATAAAACTTGATGATAAAAGTGAGAAATTCTATGAAAACATGTCGAAGTTTTTAGATAAGCCGGTTGAAAAAGTTTTAGAAAATACCCTTGTTCATAATATTGAATTAATGAATAAGGTTATTGATATAACAAATTAGGAGGAATGTATTATGAAAACAGGAAAAACTAAGGCGAATTTTGTAGTTTTAAGCGTGGTATCGGCGGTCATTGTGGGTTTTATTGTGGTTTTAGGTCTTGCTCTAAGTGATGATTTTGTAGTAGGCGAAAATTTAGAAGATGCAAACAATACATATTCCAAAATATCGAAATCCTTACTTTTAAATGAAGAAGTGGTCTTAAATAAAGATGAATTAAATGCTATAATTACGGATAATTTAGAAAAAAATGAAGGGTTATCAAAAAAGATTGAAAATATAACTATAATACCATCATCGCAAGAGGACTTGGTGGATGTTTATGCCAGAGTAATTATGAAAGGAAAGGCTTTGGGATTAAAAGCTAAAGCAAAAATTACCTTTGATGATGGCAAGTTTAAGGTAGAGGTATTAAAAACAAAGCTAGGAAAGCTAAAAGTATCAAGGAAAATGGTTTTAAATAAAATAAAAAATAAACTTGGAGATAAAATTGAAATAGAAGATTCAACAGTTTACTTTACCCCCAATCTGAATGTAAATTTGCTTGGTAAAAAGGTAAATCTCCAGTTTGAAAGGTGCAAAGTTGAAAATGAACAGGTTGCTTTTAAACTGAAGATTAAAAATGATAAAAATATAATAAACTGAGCGCAATAAAAATAAAGCAAATAAATGCATGAAAATTTTGTGTAATTTATTTGCTTTTGTGTTATAATAAAGCATCATATATAAAAAGAGGAAATTTTATGGATTTAAATAAATTAAAGTACGTTTTAAAGAAAGTACCGGGAATAAATTTAGCGTATAAGTTTTTAGCATCTATCAAATATGACGGGGTGAAACTTACGTTAAAAAGGGTTTTAAAAAAGTTTTTTAAGGGAGTAAACTTGAATGATACCTACCATGTTATAGTATTAAGTGATGAGGATATAAAAAGCCAGGAAAATACTATTTTTGAAAGGAATATAAAATTTAGTATAGTTGTGCCGCTTTACAATACTAAAATGGTTTGGCTTGAGGATATGATAAACTCAGTTTTAAGTCAAACCTACAAAAATGTAGAACTTTGTTTGGCGGATGGAAGCGATGAAAACCATCAATATGTAGGCGAATACTGTATGGATTTGGCAAAGAAAGATAGTAGGGTGGTTTATAAAAAGCTAAAAGAAAATAAGGGAATCTCAGAAAATACCAATGCTTGCCTTGAAATGGCAACTGGGGATTATATAGGGCTTTTGGATCATGATGACATGCTGCATAAGTCGGCACTTTATGAGGTAATGATGGTTATTTGTAATGAAGGTGCAGATTTTATCTATACAGATGAAGAAGTGGTTTCAGAAGATGGAAGTAAACATATATGTCCTCACTTTAAGCCTGATTTTGCAATAGACAACCTAAGGGCTAACAATTATATTTGTCATTTTACGGTATTTGCAAGGGCTTTACTTGAAAATAGCGGAGGTTTTAGGCCAGAATGTGATGGTTCACAGGATCATGATATCATATTAAGACTAACAAAGAAAGCAAAAAAAGTGGTTCACATACCCAAAATACTATATCATTGGAGAGCATGTGCAGGCTCTGTTGCGGAAAAGGCATCAGCAAAACCTTATACCACAGTAGCAGGAATAAAAGCTGTAAGGGATAGTTTAAAAATAGATGGAATAGAAGCAAAAGTTGATAGAAGTAAAATTTGTCCAACAATTTATGTTATAGAATATAGCCTGAAGGATACGCCGCTTGTTTCCATAATAGTAAAAAGTGAAAATAAAATGGAAAATTTAAAAGGGTGTGTACAGTCAATTTTGCAAAAAAGCACGTATAAAAATTATGAAATTATAGTGGTTGTAAGTGGTAAAACCCATTTAGAGGAGGCAGAAATTTATGATGAAATTGCCCGAAGTGAAAAAGTTAGGCTGATTCGTGAAAAAATTGATAACGAGGGGGCATTTGAAGCATATAACTTTGGAGCAGAAGAAGCAAAGGGAGAATATTTAATATTTCTGAATGAAAATATAATCGTGGGGACGTCTGATTGGATTGAACAAATGCTAATGTATGGCCAGCGTGATGATGTTGGAGCAGTTGGATGCAAGGTTGTATGCGGCAAACGTATAAAAAATGCAGGATTAATAATAGGAATAAATGAATGTGTGGGAGAGTCGCATAAAAATTTTGGCAGGAGCCAAGGCGGATATATGGGTAGATTAGCATACTCGCAAAACGTGAGTGCGGTGCTGGCAGATTGTATGATGATAAAGCGAAATGCCTTTTTTGATGTTGGTAAATTTTGTGAAGTGTATAAATTAGCTTATGCGGATGTAGATTTGTGCTTGAAAATTAGAAAACAGGGTCATTTAATTGTTTGGACGCCGTACTGTGAAATGGAAATAAGGAAAGCGTCTCCCTTAAGTAGAAAATTGAAGCATAAACTTAAAATAGATAGGGAAAATTTTATAAATTGTTGGAGCAAGGAAGTAAAAAAAGGAGACCCGTATTATAACCCAAACTTTACATTAAAATCGGAAGATTTTTCTTACGAAAAATAACTTTATTGTAAACATGGGGCGCGCAAACGGCGGGCATAGGGCCGTTTGCGCGCCCCCTTTTCCCGCCCACCCACCCATTTTTGCATTATGCAAAAATAGGGGCATATAAATTAAATAGAAAAAATAAAAATTTGTGTTGACAAACAAAACCTGGGCTGATATAATAAATAATGTCTTAAATCAAGCGGGCCATTAGCTCAGTTGGTTAGAGCAACCGGCTCATAACCGGTTGGTCCGGGGTTCGAGTCCCTGATGGCCCACCATGTTTAATAAGAACTGTCCATCTGCTTAGGTTGGATGGTTCTTGTTGTTTTTATTTTAAATTAGGGAATGATACAAATTATGACATTGAAAGACCTATTGAGAAATGCCGAGTATAAATGCATAAGTGGAGATATTAATGCAGAAATAAAAAATATTGCTTATGACTCAAGGAAGGTAAGCGAAGGCACGCTGTTTGTTTGTTTGAAAGGCAGTGCTTTTGATGGACATAAATTCATAGATGACGCAGTAGCCAGAGGCGCAATAGCAGTAGTTGTTTCACAAGAAGTAAACGTAAGTTCGGTTACCGTGATAAAAGTGGAGAATACAAGAAAAGTGCTTGCGTATATATCCGCGGAGTACTTTGAAAATCCTGCGAGGGAGATAAAAACAATAGGTATTACCGGAACTAAAGGCAAGACAACAGTGTCGTGTATGATACGTTCGATATTGCAAAAGGCAGGCATGAAAACAGGACTCATAGGGACGCTAGGTGTAGTTGTGGATAATGACGTCATCAAGACGGAAAACACTACGCCGGAGTCATATGAAATACAAAAATATTTGCGGTTGATGTTAGACATGGGCTGCAAATGCGCAGTCATAGAGGCGTCATCAATAGGTCTTAGAGACCATAGACTAGATGGGTTTGAGTTTGATTTTGGAATATTTACAAATTTTTCAGAAGATCACGTAGGCGGAAACGAGCACAAAGATATGGCTGAGTATTTAGAGTGCAAGGCTATGCTGTTTAAAAGGTGCAAGTTTGGGCTTTTAAATCAAGACGATCCAAATCTAGAGGGAATATTGCAGGGACACACGTGTGAGTATGAAACTTTTGGGTTTAGTGAAGCATCGGATTTGATTGCGTATGATGACAAGTTAATTTCGAATCCAGGCTATGTGGGTGTGCATTTTGAACTAAGAGGCAAACAAAATTTATCTGTGAATGTAGATATACCAGGCCGTTTTAGTGTATACAATGCGCTTGCGGCCATAGCGGTTTGCAGGCAGCTGCAAATTAGTAAAAAAGCGATACTCAGTGGGCTTGATGAAGTTAAGGTGAAGGGCAGAATAGAAGTCTTGGAGGTTCCCGGAAATTACACCTTGCTTATAGATTACGCACACAATGCCGTTAGCATGGAGAACGTTTTAAAAACGCTTAGGCAGTATAATCCTAATAGACTTATAGTGCTTTTTGGCGCCGGTGGGAACCGTCCTAAAGTAAGGCGATACGAAATGGGTGAAGCAGCAGGACTTTTAGCGGATTTGTCAGTTGTTACCGAGGACAATTCACGAAATGAAAGTGTTCTGGATATTATATCAGATATAGAGAAAGGTCTTGCTAAGACAAACGGTGAATATGTAGTTATTCCGGACAGAAAAGAAGCTATAAAGTACTGTATAGCTAAGGCCCAGGACGGCGATATAATTGTTTTAGCTGGAAAGGGCCATGAAGATTATCAGGAGAAAAACGGAGTTAAAACTCATTTTGACGAGAGAGAGATAGTAAAAGATATTTTAACTGAGCTTTATGGAGATTGATTAATGGAAAAACTGTATATAAAAGAAATTTTAGATGCTACGCATGGAATTTTACTTTGTGGAGATCCCAATTTAGAGATTCTATCTGTGAGCACAAACAGTAAGACTGCTACAAAAGGGTCGCTGTTTATACCTATACGCGGCGAAAAAATGGATGGGCATCAGTTTATAGAAAGTGCATTTGCAAACGGTGCAGTGGCAACGTTTACAAGCATACATGATTTTGCAAACACAGATAAAGTATATATTCGGGTGGATGACACACTAAAGGCTATGCAGGATTTAGCAAGCTACTACCGTGGCAAGTTTGACATTCCGGTTATAGGAATAACAGGCAGTGTAGGTAAGACATCTACGAAGGAAATGATAGCATCTGTGCTGTCTAGTTGCTTAAATGTTGCCAAAACTGCCGGCAATTTAAATGGCCAAATTGGGCTGCCACAAACAATTTTGAATATTGAGAAAAATCATGAAGTTGCAATTGTTGAAATGGGTATAAGTATGTTTTCAGAGATGGAAAAACTGTCGAAAATTGCGCGCCCAAACTTTGCTGTTATGACTAATATTGGTGTAACACATATTGAAAACCTAAAGACTCGAGAGAATATATTAAAGGAGAAATTGCATATAGCGGACACGCTTACAGAAGGCTCGGTTTTGTTTTTAAACGGCGATGACGAGCTTTTAAGCGGCATAAGCTCTTTAAGAAAATTTAAAGTGGTAACATTTGGTGTAGAAAAAAATAGTGACATTAAGGCGGAGAATATAAAAATCAACGGTGACAAAACTTATTTTGATGTGGTGATTAATGGGATTCGCGAAAATGTGGCTATACCTGTGGTTGGAGTTCACAATGTTTGCAATGCGCTGGTAGCAATTGGCTTAGGGCTGGAAATGGGATTACCAATGAACAAAATTAAGTTGGGTTTGCTGCGATATGAAAATCTGAATATGCGACAACAAATTTACAGAATGAAAAATTTCACTATAATAGACGATAGCTACAATGCAAGCCCAGATTCCATGCAGAGCGCTTTAAATGTTTTGGACCAAGTAGCAATGGAAGGAAGAAAGATAGCGGTTTTGGCAGATATGCTGGAACTTGGAGATATATCGAAAGAAAAACATTTTAATTTGGGAAAAGAAACTGTGAACCACAATATAGATATACTTGTAACAGTTGGAACAGAAGCGAAATATATAGCAAAAGGTGCAAAATCTTTTAGCGAGACGATGAGGGTTATAGAGTGTGAATCAAATTGTGAGGCCAAAAATTACCTAAAAGATATAATAAAAAAAGGAGATAACATCTTAGTCAAGGGTTCACGGGGAATGCATATGGAACAAATCGCACAATTTTTAGTGAAATAATTTTATAAATTTAGATATTGTTTTTCACAAAAAATAATGTATAATTGAATTACAGTTTATGCAAAAAATATTAAAAGGAGGTTATACATTGGAGTTGTTTAACGATTTATTAAAAAATGTGAATGATGGAATATATACTTTGCTAATACCACTGTTGATAATTGCAGGGTTGTATTTTACATGTAGAACGAAATTTGTGCAATTTAGATTGATAGGCGATGCATTTAAGTCTTTGATAGAGAAAGCTGACAAAGGTAAAGTTTCTTCATTTAAATCACTTATGATTTCAACTGCAGCTCGGATAGGTGTAGGACATATAGCTGGTATAGCAGCTGGGATAAGAATAGGGGGCGTGGGCGCAATTTTTTGGATGTGGATAATGGCATTAATAGGATCCGCATCAGCGTTTGTAGAAAGCACGCTTGCTCAGGTTTATAAAGTTAAAGCTTCAAATGGATTCAGAGGGGGACCTTCCTACTACATAGAAAAAGCACTGAAACAAAAGTGGTTGGGAATGGTTTTTGCTGTCCTTTTAATAGTCGGATATGCATATGGATTTAACTCGCTTCAGGCATTTCAGTTAACTTCGGCCCTTACGCCAAGTATACCGGATGAATACGACGGAATATTTAAGTTAATTGTAGGAATTGTTTTGGTATTACTAACAGCCCTTGTTATTTGGGGTGGTACACATAGAATAGGTTTTATTTCCATGTACATTGTGCCGGTAATGTCTATAATGTATATTTTACTTAGTATATTTATAATTTGCAAAAATATTGATAAAGTTCCAGAATTGTTTTCAGATATATTTAGGGAGGCTTTTAATTTTAAGTCTATGATAGGTGCCGGTTTTTATGGTGGAGCGCTTATGATGGGAGTTAAGAAAGGTTTATTTTCAAATGAGGCCGGTATGGGTAGTGCGCCAAATGCAGCTGCCACAGCAGATGTAGCTCACCCGGTTAATCAGGGCCTTGCACAGGTTTTGTCTGTTTTTATAGATACACTTATCATTTGTAGTGCAACAGCTTTTATAGTTACTCTTCCAGGTGTGAGTTTTGATTTACCTCTTGCGGAAATGCCATTTGTGGAAAGATGCGTAAGCCAGGAAGTTGGCGCGTGGGGTATGTATGTAATAGCAGTTTCAATTTTAGCTTTTGCTTTTACCTCGATAATAGGCAATTACTGCTATGCAGAGACTAGTTTTTTATTTATAAAGGATGATAAAACCTTATTAAATATATTTAGAATTACGTGCCTTATAGCAGTGTTTTTTGGAACTCAAACAGATGCAAGAACTGTGTGGGGCATATCAGATTTGTTTATGGGATTAATGGCATGTGTAAATATAGTGGTAATCATGTTAATTGGTGGAGTGGCTATGAAAACCCTTAAGGATTACACTAAACAGAAAAAAGAAGGAAAAATACCTAGGTTTAAAGCAAAAGAGGCAGGGGTATTAAATGCAGAAGTTTGGAAATAGCAAAAAAGGGGTCCGGGCACACGGTTTAGTGTGTCAGGGCCCTTTTGGCTTATATTAAGTAAATACGGCAGAATGTAAAAGTAGAAATTCACAATTAAATGCAGATAATTTTGATGCCCTAAAATTTTTTCTGTATCGTATATGTTAACGGAATGAGTGTATTTATTCAATACATGGTAATAAGTATGGTCCTCCAAATAGGTTAGGTGCTTTTTATCGTATAACTGGATTTTTGGAGACCTGTCAATCTTTTGGCTTATTTGAATGTTTACAAATTAGCCTTATAGTCCACCCAGGCGGCCGCAAGGCCGCAAGCAAAGCTTGCTAACCGATGAATGGCTTTGCCATTCATCGGTTCCCCGCAGCTTTTAGCTGCAGGGGGCCTTGCGGCCCAGATTTTGCAGATGCTTTCGTGTGTTGCAAAGGTTAAAGTATTTTAGGGAGAACTGTTCTTGATTTTGTATACCAAACAAAGTATAATTATTATAGACTAGTATAAGTAAATTGGAGGTTAAAATTATGGCACTAGACAAAAACAAGGCTTTAGAAACAGCGCTTTCTCAAATAGAAAAACAATTTGGAAAGGGGGCAGTAATGCGCCTAGGAAAGAATGATAGCATGAATGTAGCATCTATTCCAACAGGATCATTGACACTAGATCTTGCATTAGGCATAGGGGGCTTACCACGCGGACGTATAATTGAAATTTACGGGCCGGAGTCATCGGGAAAAACCACCTTGGCACTTCATTGCATAGCAGAAGGACAGAAAAATGGTGGAAATGCTGCATTTATAGATGTAGAACATGCACTTGACCCGGTATATGCATCAAACCTGGGCGTAGACGTAGATTCCTTATTAGTATCGCAGCCAGATACCGGAGAGCAAGCCTTGGAAATTACAGAGTCATTGGTACGCTCGGGAGCAATTGATGTCATAGTAGTTGACTCAGTAGCAGCGCTTGTTCCAAAGGCGGAAATAGAGGGAGAAATGGGCGATTCCCATGTTGGTCTTCAAGCAAGATTGATGTCTCAAGCGCTGAGAAAACTGGCCGGGGCAATTTCTAAATCTAATTGTGTAGCAATATTCATAAATCAGTTAAGAGAAAAAGTTGGAATAGTTTATGGTAACCCCGAGGTAACGCCAGGCGGCAGGGCATTAAAATTTTACTCATCAGTTAGGATTGAAGTTAGAAAGGCAGAGACTTTGAAGAACGGAACCGAAATTATGGGTGCGAGAACAAGAGCAAAAGTAGTTAAAAACAAAATAGCACCACCATTCAGAGAGGCTGAGTTTGATATAATGTACGGGACTGGAATCTCTAGAGAAGGAGAACTTTTAGATGTTGCGGTAAAACTCGATATAGTTAATAAAAGTGGCTCATGGTTCTCGTATAATGGAAGTAAGCTTGCGCAGGGAAGAGACAAAGTTAAGGAGCTTTTTAGGAGTAATCCTGAATTATCGAAAGAGATAGAGGGCAAGGTAACCGAAAATATAGATAAACTTTATGGAAAGGCTGGGAGATCTGCGGCGCCAAGAGCAGTTGCAACTCCAGTTGAGATAGAAGTAAATAATTCTGACACGGAAAAAACAAAGGCAAATATTGATATAACAGTGGAAGATTAGTATGAGGATTACTCTTATACGAAAAGGCCGAAGAATGTATGATTACATATACATTGATGGGGAATATTTTAATAAGGTAGATCGTGAAATACGTGTGATTAATGGAATAAAAGAAGGCATGGACATTTCAGAGTCAGAATTATCTGATCTTGTTAGGAAATCAGAAGAAAAAAGAGCTAAAGATAAGGCTTTTAATTTGTTATCTTACCGGGATCACTCAAGGAAAGAGCTGGAGGACAAGCTTAAACGAGAGTACAGTGAGGAAACCGCTGAGGTTGTAGCAGAAAAAATGGAGAATTTAGGTTTAATAAACGATGAAAATTTCGCCCGAAGATATACAAAGGAACTTCTTTATTCAAAGCATTACTCGCCTCGAAAAGTGGAGTATGAACTCACGCTCAAGGGAATAGACCGTGAAACGGCGGCATATATTATTGAAAATGAGGCTCCGGATGCGGTTTCTCAAATTAAGATTTTGATAGAAAAGAAGTATAAGAATATAAACTCAGATGAAAAGATTAAAAGAAGGGCGATTGCTTTTTTGCAAAGGTATGGATATTCTTGGGATGACATAAAAAAAGCATTGTCGCTTTATGAGTAATTTTAGGAAAGGGAATAAAAAGATGTGTTATAAAGTGGGGCTTGTGAGCCTTGGTTGCGCAAAAAACCGGGTCGATGCAGAGATTTTACTATCTATGCTTAAAAACTCTGGCTATCGTATTGTGGAGGACGCAGGTGATTCTGACATTGCGATAGTGAATACTTGTGGATTTATTGAGGACTCTAAAAAGGAGAGCATAGAGGAAATTTTTAACTTAGTAAATATGAAAAATGCCGGAACTCTAAGGTGTATCATAGTTACAGGCTGTTTAGCAGAGCGCTATAAAGAGGAGATTTTAAAGGAAATTCCAGAGATCGACGCAGTTTTAGGGATTGGCGCCAACAAAAATATAGTGTCTGTTTTAGAGGAGGTTTTGCGTGGAAAGCAAGTTGAAAGTTTTCCGCCAAAATGCAATATGTTGCTCAGTAGCGACAGGCTGCGGACGACCCCGGCGCATTATGCATATTTAAAAGTGGCAGATGGTTGCGACAATTGCTGTACATATTGTGCTATTCCGCTGATTCGCGGCAAATTTAAAAGTCGCGAAATGGAGGACGTTATAAGTGAGGCAAAAAGCTTAGCAGATACTGGTGTACGAGAACTCATAGTAATAGCGCAGGATACCACAAGGTATGGCGAGGATATATATGGTGAACTTAAACTTCCGCAGCTTTTAAAGGAGCTTTGCAAAATAGAAAAAATTGAGTGGATTCGCCTGCTTTACTGCTATCCGGACAGGATAACCGACGAGCTTATTGAAGTCATAAAAAGCGAAGACAAAATTTTAAAGTACATAGATTTACCGCTTCAGCATTGCAGCGGCAGGGTTTTGAGGGCAATGAACCGCAGAGGCGACAAAAATACGTTAACGGCACTTTTAAATAAGATAAAGAATGAAATTCCTGGCGTTGTGCTTAGAACCACATTTATAGTTGGCTTTCCGGGTGAAACTGAAGAAGATTTCTCAGAGTTGTGCGAATTTGTAGGCGAAATAAAGTTTGATAGAATGGGTTGTTTTTGCTACTCTAAAGAGGAAGATACAAAAGCTGCTGAGTTTGAAAATCAAGTAGAGGATGAGGTAAAGTTAAGGCGCCAAGAGATATTGATGTTGCAGCAAGCTGAAATTATGAATCAAAAACAGAGGAAAATGATTGGAAAAAAAATAAAAGTTTTAGTTGAGGGTTTTGACAGTGAAGTTGGCAGTATGTTTGGCCGTAGCTGTGCAGATTCTCCGGATGTTGATGGACTAGTTTATTTTTGCTGTAATGAAAATTGTTGCCCTGCACCGGGTACTTTTGCAACTGTTTTAGTAAATGATTTTATAGAATGTGACCTCTTGGGAGAGATGGTTTGATATCGGAGGAACAAATAAATGAATACACCCAACAAATTAACAGTATTTAGAATTATTTTGATACCGTTTTTCGTATTTTTTTTGCTTATGCAGAGTATACCAAATAGATTTTTATTTGCACTGATAACATTTTGTATTGCGGCTATAACAGACCATTTTGACGGAGAGCTGGCTCGCAGAAATGGCCAGATAACTGACTTTGGAAAGTTTTTGGATCCTTTGGCAGATAAAATGCTGGTAATGTCGGCGTTTATATGTTTCATCCAGTTAGATATAGTGGGGGCCCTTCCGGTAATAATAATACTCATGCGGGAGTTTATAGTTACATCGGTGCGCTTGGTTGCAATGGGTTACGGCAAGGTAATATCGGCAAACATATGGGGAAAAGCCAAAACTGTAAGTCAAATTGTCGCAATAATTATAATTCTTTTAACTCAATATACTATGGAAACAACTTATAATATACAAGGGATAAATGCTGCACATTTTAGCGTAATAAATTTGGTGGTAGTGTGGATATCCGTAATATTTACATTTATTTCAGGCGTTATATATATAATTGACAATATAAAATTTATTAGTCTTACGCAAAAATAGAAATTTAGAATGAATAGGAGATTATAATTTTGGATTTAGTTCCAAGGTTTAATTTTCTATTCATTTTATTTTTAAAATTCTATTGAAAAAGCAAATAGTAGGCAATATAATATAAATTGAGAATATAGAAAAATACTTATAAAAAATCCAAATTATGAGATTTAACATTATTCATAAAAAAGTAGTGACAACCAATATTTTTTGTGGTATAATATACGTAAACTCAGCTATTTATTTTTAGGGGTGGTAATATATGAATTTTTTAAAGGCGCTATTTGGAAATTACAGTAAAAGAGAAGTAAAACGGATTATGCCTACTTGCAATGCGGTTTTAGCTCTTGAGGAAACTTATAAAAAAATGTCAGATAAGGAGCTGAAAAATCAGACCAATATACTCCGCGAGAAGCTAAAAAATGGTGCAACCACAGATGACATTTTAGTTGATGCATTTGCTGTTTGCCGTGAGGGTGCAAGCAGAGTTCTTGGCATGATGCATTATCCGGTGCAAATTATAGGTGGGATTATTTTGCATCAAGGCAGAATAGGTGAAATGAAAACTGGTGAGGGTAAAACTTTGATGGAAACTTTACCGGCCTATTTAAATGCGCTTTCCGGCAAGGGAGTGCACATTGTTACGGTTAACGAATACCTTGCTAAGCGTGACTCTGAGCTTATGGGTAAACTTTATAGATTTTTGGGCCTAACGGTTGGTCTTTTATATTCAGACATGGAGCCAGAGGAGCGTAAGAAAGCTTATAATGCAGATGTAACTTACTGTACCAACAATGAGCTCGGATTTGATTATCTTCGTGATAACATGGTTTCATATAAAGAAAATCGTGTTCAACGTGGACATCACTTTGCAATCGTCGATGAAGTTGACTCAATTTTAATTGATGAAGCAAGAACGCCACTTATAATTTCAGGCGCTGGAGATAAATCAACAGACCTTTATAAAATTGTTGATAAGTTCGCAAGGACGCTTAAGATGTTAAAAGTTGCCGAGACAGACACAAAGGAAAATAGTGAGGAAATATACGAGGATGCCGACTATATAGTTGACGAAAAGGCCAAAACCGCAACGCTTACACAAAGCGGTGTTAAAAAGGCCGAGGAATATTTTCACCTTGAAAACCTTATGGACGTTGACAACTTAACTTTGCAGCACCACATAAACCAGGCGATAAAGGCCCATGGTGTTATGAGAAATGATATAGATTATGTTGTTAAAAATGGAGAGGTTTTAATCGTTGATGAATTTACAGGCCGAATAATGTACGGAAGAAGATACAACGAAGGTCTCCATCAGGCTATTGAGGCCAAGGAAGGCGTTAAGGTTGAAAGAGAATCTAAAACGTTGGCTTCGGTAACGTTCCAAAATTACTTCCGTTTGTATAACAAGCTTTCAGGCATGACGGGAACAGCTCTTACTGAAGAGGAAGAGTTCCGTGAAATTTACAAATTGGATGTTGTAGAAGTTCCTACAAACAAGCCGGTTATAAGAATTGACCACCCAGATGTGGTTTATAAGACGGAAGAGGGTAAATATAAGGCGATTATTGAAGATATAAAGACCTATCATGAAAAGGGACAACCAATACTTGTTGGTACGGTTTCTATTGACAAATCGGAGTATTTAAGCGACCTTTTGAAGAAGGCTGGTATTAAACATACTGTTTTAAATGCTAAGTATCATGAGAAAGAAGCTGAAATAATTGCTCAAGCGGGTCGAAAGGGTGCTGTTACCATTGCAACCAACATGGCTGGACGTGGTACTGACATAAGTCTTGGCGGTAACGCTGAATATCTTGCTAAATCAGAGATGCGTCGCATGCAGATAAGTGAAGACATGATAAGTGAGGCAAGTGGTTTTGCAGATACAGATGATCAGGAGATTTTAGCTGCAAGAAAAATATTTAGTGATTTAATGGCGAAATATAAAAGCGAGTTAGCAAAGCCTAAACAAGAGGTTATTGAGCTTGGCGGACTTGTAATAATGGGCACCGAAAGACATGAAACTCGCCGTATTGATAACCAGCTGAGAGGCCGTTCTGGTCGTCAGGGTGACCCGGGAGAAACTAGATTTTATCTCTCATTGGAAGATGATTTAATGAGATTGTTTGGTGGAGAAAGACTGAAAGCTATGATGGATAGGTTAAATGTGGCAGATGATGAACCTATTCACAGCAAAATGGTTACAAATGCTATTGAGAGCGCACAGCGCAAAGTTGAAGGTAGAGATTTTGGAATTCGTAAGAGCGTGTTGCAATTTGACGACGTTATGGATAGACAGCGCCAGATTATTTACGATCAAAGAAATAAGGTTCTTGACGGGGATGACATACATGAACAGATCCTTAAGATGATTGAGCAGTCTATTAAGAGCACTGTAACAAGGTATCTTCCGGAGGACAAGTACGAGGATAATTGGAACTTTGAGGGTCTAAAAGATTACTACTTGGGCTGGCTGACTAATGAGGAAGACTTAAACTATACAGAGGATGAGCTTAAGAAAACTACTGCAGATGAAATTTGTAAGACGTTGACGGAAAAAGCTCTTGATATGTATGCTGAAAGAGGCAAAAAGTTTGGCGATGATATGATACGTGAAATTGAGCGTGTTGTACTTCTTAAGAATGTTGATACTCATTGGATGAACCACATTGATGCCATGGAAGAACTCAAAAAGGGTATTAGACTCCGTGCTTATGCGCAGAAAGACCCGGCAGTTGAGTATCGTATTGAAGGATTCGATATGTTTGATGAAATGATTGATACAATTCGTGATGATACTGTAAAAGTTCTATTGACATTTAAGATAAATGGAAATCCCAATGAAGCTCCAAAACGACACGACAACCATGCTCCAACGTCATCTACAGGCGGCGTGAGTGAAGTGCATAATAAACCAATTCGCAACACGGATAAAGTGGGAAGAAATGATCCATGTCCTTGTGGGAGCGGACTGAAATACAAAAAATGCTGCGGAAAAAATGAATAAAAAAATAAAGAGGCTTTGAACTAAGCCTCTTTATTTTTTTTGATAAGAGAAGTAAAATTTTAGAGTTGGATAGGTTAATCAAAGATCGTTCTGCGACTTTCTTTTGAGGGATCTTTTGGCTGGGGGAAGGTGGGGGAGTTCAAGATCATTGAATGGATATCGGAATTGGTGAGTGGCTTAATTACAGAATTGAACCCGCGAATGCCGCCAGAAACACTTTTAGTAGAGTTGTCGTCGAGAGCTTTAGCAGAAGGCTGCTTTGTATTTTTTTTGTTGCTCATGGAAATCACCTCCTTTCATGATACAATTATACCATAAGGGGGGGGGGGGGGG
>CAKSIH010000004.1 GCA_934462705.1 uncultured Eubacteriales bacterium
TTCTTCGCCTTTTTTTGCGGCTTCTCTATATTACCACATCTCCTCTCCCTTTGTCAACTACTTTTTTCATGTTTTTTTCATATCTTTTTTCTATATTAAATTCTTTACCGAAAGATACAAATTAAATCCCGCACTACAAAAAGGCAATAGACTTTATAGAGCTAATTAAAATCTAACTGAAATATGCAAATGTATATAAGACAATTAAATTCCATATCAGCATATTAAAAGAGTACACTTACCATTTTTGCATCGCCTGTGGTTTTATAATCAGAGCTACCTTGTATACTCCCTTATTTGCCCTTTTTTAGAGCGCCAATCATCACGCCATTTATAACTCCGTTCTGGCACCGCCCTTTTGCTCTTAAAATTCTACCTTCTCCTTTCTCGCTCTAGCCTTTTTTACTTCAAATTCAGCTCAAATTTTGTAGCCTTTTTACCTTATCACATTTTACTTTTTTCATCACTTTCTTTTTTCGGCCAATAAACCGCTCCTTTTGTCTCCTCTTGCTGCACTTTTTCTAGTCCATAACTCAATCTCTGCAACTTTTTCTCTCAATCCCTTATTACTATTTCATTTTTCACTCATAAGAAGCCCTTCGGCAGTGCCGAGGGGCTTCTTTTACACGTTGTATCCTATTATGTATCCTTCTTATATATGGAAACAAACTCACCAAACAACTTTATATTTTCATCTATTTCATCTGGGTAAATTTGGATTTTTTCTGCATTCATTTATTAAATCGAATATTTTTCTTTGCTCATATGGCTTGCATCCAACAATACGACCATCCTCAACTTCTGCAAACAACGTAAAAAAAAGTCTAACTGTTGTATCATATTTTGATATTGATCTCATGGCTTCTTCATATGTTTTGCTATTAAAATGGCTAGTAAAAATCCCACAGATATCATGATAGGTTGCAAGGCCCCAACTCTGTGAATAGGCCTTTTTAATTTTATATCTTGCGCCACCATTTATTAAATTTAATTTTTCTTCTGCAATTTTAATCATAATATTTTCTCCTTTTTGTTTAATGCTGTTCTATTGTAACACTACGCATAGCTAGTGTCAATAAACAATTAATGTAAATGTTAATATTAACAAATTAAATATTTAAAATTACAATTAGTATTTAATTATTTTATATTTTGTGCTAAAATTGTAATATTAAATTTGATTTTAAGGTTGTGTGTCTAATGTTTAATTCATGGGATAAACTTGAAATGGCTTGCAAAAATTGTAATAAATGCGCCTTACGCGAAACTAGAAATAACGTAGTTTTTGGCGTGGGAAACAAAAACTCTAACATATTATTTATTGGAGAAGGCCCTGGCGAAAACGAAGATTTGCAAGGTGAACCATTTGTCGGTAAAGGTGGTAAATTACTCGATAAAATGCTGGCCGCTGTTGATCTTTCAAGAGACAAAAACATTTATATAGCTAATATTGTTAAATGCCGCCCCCCTAAAAATCGTGACCCCTTGCTAGAAGAACAAGAAGATTGTATTGACTGGCTTAGAAATCAAGTTCTATTAATAAAACCTAAGATTATTGTTTGCCTTGGTAGAATTGCCGCAATGAAAATAATGAACCCCGATATAAAAATTACAAAAGAGCATGGTCAGTTTATTGAAAAAAATGGCGTTTTAATGATGGCTACCCTGCATCCAGCCGCACTTTTGAGAAACCCAACTCATAAACCGGGAGCCTTTGAAGATTTTCTAAAATTACGGGAGAAAATCAAAGAAATTTGCCCCGATACATATGAACAAAACTAAAAAATTTTAATTATATAAAAAGGAGTGGTCTAAAAATTAAAACCGCTCTTTTTTGTATTTATCTAGGCTTTACATATAAATGTTTGCAACCACTTTTTAAAATAAAAGTGAAAATTTCACAAAACATATTGACATGCCCCCCCCCCCCCTTATGGTATAATTGTACTACAGAAAGGAGGTGTTTAGCATGGATAACAAACAACATTCTTCTCACGCTATTGACGACAGCAGCCTTGAGAACGTTTCAGGCGGGGTTAGCAGACAATATCGTTATGGTGGCAGTTGGCTACACGACGACTTGAGCTCCAGCCAAAAGCAAACCTTAGAAAATTACGGAATTAATGTTCAACGAGTTAATGATCCTGAGCCCTGGGCATCCATTAATCCTAACCCCGGTAATTACCTTTTCACTGATAAAAAAGGCAATGAAATTAGCGACGCTATTATTACAAAACTTCTATCTTAAATCCTTTTATTTATAATAAAATACTCAGCTTCTACGGAAAAGAGACACAAAAAACACGTCTCTTTTCTTTTTTTGCAAAACTTCACAAAACATATTGACATGCCCCCCCCCCCCTATATGGTATAATTGCATTATAGAAAGGAGGTGATTAATGTGAGCGATAAAAAAATTAAAAACCTGCACTCTGCTAAAGCCCTCGATGACGACTCTACTAAAAATGTTTCCGGTGGTGCTTTACGCCCTTATCTCACAATTGATGAGGTAATCCAGCATGCAGACAAGTGTATTATAGCTAATACTGGTGCTGCTCATGCTAAAGCTGAGAATATACTCCCAAAAAATAATAAAATCTAGCTAAAACTATTAAACCCTAAAATTCTACTCCTTACATCAAACAATAATAAGAAATTGAAAAATAGGAGGTGGCGTCGCACTGAATCGTGCGACGCCACCTCCCTTTCTTGCAAATACAAATCTTTTCATTTTATATATAACCAGCGACAACGCTAAGCCCGTCGCTTTTTACTACATATATATTACACATCAACACCTGATCAAATCGGGCAGATTCGCTCCCCTATTTTTTACCTTTAAACCCGTCCTTTAACGAAACTGACCTATTAAACACAATATGTTCTGGTGTACTATCTTTATCTAAGCAAAAATAACCTAACCTCATAAACTGGTAGCTCTTTGGCGGTACTGCTTTAACTATGTTTTCTTCCACCTTACAATCTGTTAATTCCTCTAAGGAATCTTTATTCACATAATCAAGAAAGCTTCCTTCTCCACTTTCAGGATCCGCCACTTTAAACAAGTTGTCATACAATCTAACTGTTGCATTTACAGCCGTCTTTGAGTCCACCCAATGAATCGTTCCTCTTACCTTGCGACCGTCAGGAGTATTGCCACCTCGTGTATTTTCGTCATACTCAGCATAAACTTCTATTACATTGCCGTTTTCATCTTTCTTGCAACCTGTACATTTAACAATATATGCTGTTTTTAATCTAACCTCATTTCCCGGAAAAAGTCTAAAATATCCCTTAACCGGTTCTTCCATAAAGTCGTCCTGTTCAATAAAAAGCTCTCTTGAAAAACTTACAGTCCTGTTGCCTTGCTCAGGCTTGTTTGGGTTTATTTCCACCTCAAACTTTTCAGTCTTTCCCTCCGGATAATTCGTAATGATGAGCTTTATTGGCCTTAAAACAGCCATTGTCCGCTCTGCATTTTCGTTCAAGTCTTCCCGTAAACAATGCTCCAGGAAAGCATAGTCTACAGTGCTGTTAACCTTTGAAACACCTATTCTTTCACAAAAATTTCTTATCGCTGCAGGTGTATAGCCCCTTCTTCGAAGCCCTGAAAGGGTTGGCATCCGTGGATCATCCCATCCGTCTACCATGTTATTGTCAACAAGCTCACGAAGCTTCCTTTTGCTCATAACAGTATGATTTATACCAAGCCGCGCAAACTCTATTTGTCTTGGTTTCGATGGCAAATCTAAATTGTTTAGAACCCAATTATAAAGCGGGCGATGATCCTCAAATTCAAGTGAGCACAGCGAATGTGTAATGCATTCCATTGCATCTTCAATCGGATGAGCATAATCATACATTGGATATATACACCATTTGTCACCTGTTCTATGATGATGGGCATGATTTATCCTATAAATAACCGGGTCGCGCATATTAAAGTTACCCGAGCTTAAATCTATTTTTGCCCTCAGCGTCATTTCCCCGTTTTTAAACTCTCCATCCTTCATTCGTCTAAATAGGTCTAAACTTTCTTCTATGGGCCTATCTCGTTCCGGACTAACTGCAGGATGCGTTAAATCTCCACGATTTTCTCTCATTTCCTCCGGCGTCATAGTGCATACATATGCAAGCCCTTTTTTTATAAGGTCACATGCAAAATTGTACATATCGTCAAAATAGTCAGAAGCATAATAAAAACGATCTTCCCAATTAAATCCGAGCCATTTTATGTCCTCTTTTATTGCATCAACATACTCTATATCTTCCTTAGTAGGATTTGTATCATCCATTCTAAGATTACAAATGCCCGAAAAGCCATTTGCCATACCAAAATTTATGCATATAGCCTTTGCATGACCTATATGAAGATATCCATTCGGCTCTGGTGGAAACCTGGTATGAACCTTTTTTCCCTCAAAGATTCCTCCCTTAGATATGTCTTCTTTTATAAAATCTTTTATAAAATTATTATTTTCTTCTTCGAATTTCTCTACTTCTTTTATCGCTTCACTCATATGCCTGATTAAACCTCCATTCTAATTTTTTAATTTACTAAGGCCAAATTTTAATCTCCTTAAAGATTCATCCCTACCTAATATGTCTAAAATCTCTATTGCTCCGCCAGGTGTAACCGTCATACCAGCTGCAGCTATCCTTGTTGGCCACATTACCGTTCCGTTCTTCACTTCTAAAAGTTCAGCTAAACTTGTTAATGCATCATGTATTGAATCGTGATTCCAACTGTCAAGGTTTTCTAACCTGGGTATTACGTTTTCAAGCATTACTCTGGAATTTTCTAAATTGGTCTTGCTTTTTTTGTTTATAAACAAATCTTTATCATAATCAGGCAACTCTTTAAAAAAGCCTATCATATCAGGTATCTGAGTTAAAACTATAACTCTTTTTTGTAATATGGAAGCAATTTTTTCAAAATCCCAACCATCTTTACCTAAAACTTCTTTAAAATATGGCATTGCTAATTTGGTAAACTCATTTAACGGCTTTGACCTAATATACTCTGCATTAAACCAGTTTAGCTTATCATAGTCAAACACAGCCGGAGACTTAACTATTCCATCAATTGAAAACGCCTCAGTAAGCTCTTTTAAGCTAAATATCTCCCTATTATCTTTTGGGCACCAACCAAGGAGCGCTATATAGTTAATTATTGACTCTGGCAAGTAACCCTCTTTAACTAAATCTTCAAATCCCGTCGCTCCATGTCGCTTTGAAAGCTTCGATGTCGTACCATCATCATTCTTGCCCACTATCAATGGCAAATGTATATATATAGGCTTTTCCCATCCAAATGCATCATATAAAAGATTGTACTTTGGTGTAGACGATAGATATTCGCTGCCACGAACAACATGCGTTATTTTCATAGCGTTGTCATCCACTACATTGGCAAAGTTATATGTCGGGTATCCATCTGCCTTTAATAAAATTTGATCCTCTAGCTCACTGTTTTCTACCGTTATTTTTCCAAAAACCGCATCTTCAAAACTAGTTGAACCTGTAAGTGGAACCTTCTGTCGTATAACATACGGTATACCATTTTTTAGTAGCTTGTCTATTTCTTCTTTAGATAAATCTCTGCAATGCCTATCGTATCCTCCAGAAAATCCTCCCTTGTCTTTATTTTCTTCGTGTAGCTTATTTAGCCTATCTTTCGTACAAAAACAATAATATGCCTTGTCTTCCTCAACTAATTGATGCGCATATTTTATATATATATCTTTTCGCTCACTTTGAACATATGGCCCGTATTTTCCACCTATGTCTGGGCCTTCGTCATGATTTAACCCTACTGATTTCAATGTGTTGTATATGACATCTACGGCTCCCTCTACAAGCCTTTCTCTATCTGTGTCCTCTATTCTTAGTACAAAATCTCCATCCATCGACTTCGCTATAAGATATTCATAAAGTGCTGTTCTCAAATTTCCAACATGCATGAACCCTGTTGGACTCGGTGCATATCTTGTCCTTACTTTCCTATTTGGCATAATTTTAAACCTCTTTCTGTTCAACTTTCAACTTACTTTTATTATACCAAATTTTTTATGTTTCGCAAATATGTTTATTTTTTTGCCTGCTTTTCAGCTTTTCGGCCGCGAGGCCGCAAGCTCTGCTTGCTAAAATGGCTTTGCCATTTTTCCGCATTTAAAAAATGCGGGGCCTCGCGGCCAATACGTGGTAGTACAGACTAAATTTCCTTTAACTGCGGGTGCAAATTTTTTAACTTTGAACATACTGCATTGCTTTCAGCTTGCTTAATATTTATCCTAAAAATATATTGCTTTTTCATAATATAAAATTAGTCGGAATTCATAATAGAAGATACATATTCCTCAAGGCAAAAATTTTTTTCTTTCATAATTTTTGCATTTTGTTCACCAACATATCTAAAATGCCAAGGCTTATAGCTCATTTTAGTTATATTCTGCTTATCCTCCGGGTATCTCAAAACAAACCCATATTTATAGGCGTTCTCCAAAAGCCAATTATACTCAGGTGCATAAACAAAATCATCCTTGGCACCATTAAAATCTACTGCTAAACCCAAGTTATGTTCACTAAACCCAGGAGCTGAAATTTTTAGCTCAGTCAATTTCCTCGCTTCATCTTCACTAAAGCCATTTTTTATATTTTCTTCAAGTATCTTGTTAAAACGCTCTTCTTGACGTTCAATACTTCTGTAACCAGACGAAACAAATAGTTTTACATTTGCCTTTTCTCTAGCATCTAAAATCATATCATTTAAATCTGCAACTATTCTTGAATCAAAATCCACCCCGGCAAAATTTATTAACTCTTTGCTGTACATTGGTGAATTTTTATTTCTGCTATTTACTATAATTAACATCCAGTCACAGTTATTATTCCACTCTGAAAAATCCTCAATTTGAGGCTTGTTATACACAACATAAGATAACGTACCTTCGCAGGGCAAATCTTCATGTTGGTCACTGTTTCCAACAGTTACATAAAACATAACAACTAAAAGAATAAATAAATTTACTACCGTAATGCTTATAAACACTAAAAATTTTGTTGTGTTTAAATGTTCCAGGTACTTTTTATAAACCATTCGTCTCATAAAAACACCTCATCATATAAATTAAAATAAACCCTTTGCTTTGCATAGAGCAACAAGGGTTTATTCTTTTTCTCACCTATATTTAGTTTTACCTGTTTTAAATTAAATTATGCAGTTAAAATTAACCCACTTCTGTTCTTGGATTATATTGTCTACCATTTTTCTTTGTTTCAAAATGTAGATGAGGCCCTGTTGAATAGCCTGTACTACCTACATATGCTATAACTTGTCCCTGTTTTACTGCTTGTCCACACGTAACTAATAATCTGCTGCAATGGCCATATAAAGTTTCGCAGCCACTACCATGGCACAATTGAAGATGAAGCCCATAGCCTCCACCCCAACCAGAATTGACAGCCTTTACAACCACTCCATCTGCTGCAGCGACTATAGGGGTACCAGTTGGTGCACCTATGTCTATAGCCTTATGATTTCTGCCATCGCCCCATCCAGCAGTTATCCTTCTAGAGCTGGGAACTGGCCAGATATATCGCCCTTTTGTATAATTAGCTGCATTTACACTTTGCTCATTGGATGAATTTGCCTTCATTATCTGTGCATTTATTCTTCGTCTTTCCGATAAGTTACTATTCATGCGCGAACGCAAAGCTGAAGCTTGTCCATTCAAAGTTGAAAAAACTCTATTACTTTGGCTTTGGAGATCTAACAACTCACCTTTTTTTTGATCCAAAATATCTTTTGCCTTAGAAACCTCTTCCCTGTTCTTTTCTATTTCAGCATTTTCCGCTGCAACGTTTTCAATTTGATCTTTTAAACTTGCAATCAACCTTGAATCATAACTTCCCAACTTTTGAATCAAATCAGCTTTATCAATTAAGTCTTCAAAACCACTTGATCCTAAAATTATATCAATAACAGCAACATCTCCAGACCTATAAATAACATTCAGCCTTGATTTCAGCTGTTGCATGTTGTTATCTATTTCTTGATTCATTTGATTTATAGAATCTTGCCTTGCCTTTATTTGCTCGTCTAAAATTGATATTTTTTGATTTTCCAAATTTATTTGTGCCTGTAGTGTTGCAAGTTGTGAATTTATGTTGTTCCTGTAAGCTCTGCTTTTACTTATATCGCTGTGAATGTTACTTAATTGATTGTTCAAATCATTATATTGGCTTTGCAATAGCTGTTGCTTTTGATTAAGCTCTGCAACCACGCTTCCAGAATCTGCTGCATTTACTAAGTTAGTATTTGTTTTAAACTGTAATGAAGAAAAAATTAAAACTGTTGCTATACCTGCTACAATCTTTCGTCCTTTCAAAATTGACCCTCCACTTCGAACATTGTAAAAAAATTAATTACAATCATGTAATAATTTTAGCATATCTATGTTGTCTTATCAAGGTAAAATCCCTATATATCCTAATTTTCTGCCGTTTACACAAATGTCATTTTTTCGTTTTTAAAATAATGTTTATTCTTATGAAGAACTTAGCATTTAATCTTAATTTTTTTATTCAATTATCTTTTTTTGTTTATTTTGCTGCAACATGCACACCGCGTGTGCCGATATCCCTCTTCTTTCCCCTGTAAAACCTAATCCTTCTTCTGTTGTCGCTTTTACATTTACCTGCACTTCTCCTATTCTGCAGGCTCTTGCTACGTTCTTTCTCATTAACCCTATGTACGGCAACAGCTTCGGTTCTTGTGCTATTATAGTGCTATCTATGTTTTCTATTTTATATCCTTCTCTTTCTACTTTATTGCAAACCTCTTTTAAAAGTTCTATGCTATCTGCGCCCTTGTATCTTTCATCTGTGTCTGGAAAATGCTGCCCTATATCTCCACCTCCGATTGCCCCCAATAGTGAATCCATCACCGCATGTATCAGCACATCTGCATCAGAATGTCCATCTAATCCATACTTATGCTCTATTGTGCAACCTCCTAATACAAGTTTTCTCCCTTCCTTAAGCCTATGTACATCATATCCATGCCCTATCCTCATAACTTACCTCCTGTTTTTTAGCAGCATGCCAGGCGGCAGGGGCGAGCCAATCCGCATTTATATGCGGTTTTTTATTAAAATAGATATACCTTTGTATATCTATTGGCTCGCCCCTGTCGCCTGGCATGCCCAAAACTTAAATTTTCCTGCTTAATATTACGTTTTCGCAAACCTTAATGTCATCTTTTGTCGTCAGCTTTATATTGCTGTATAAACCTTCTACCACATAAACACACTCATTCATATTCTCAATAAGCTGACTATCATCTGTATAACTAAGGTTATTACGTCTTGCCTTATTTATGGCATATAAATACAAATTTTTTTCAAATACTTGTGGCGTTTGCGCGGACCACAAATTATTTCTATTGGGCGTACAAGTTATTCTGCCTTCTTCATCAGCTGATTTTATCGTATCCTTAACCGGTACACCCAAAACTGCGGCGTTTTTTTCAAAGGCCTTCTTTATTACCTTTTGTATTTCCTCATCTGTAATTAATATCCTTGCTCCATCATGAATAGCAAAATAACACGCCTCTACGCTACATGCCTTTACTCCATTAAAAGTTGATTCCTGTCTTGTCTGGCCACCGATTACAAAACTTTTAAACTTAGAGATATAATTATTTTTAATTATCTTTAAAATTGCTTCTTTATTAAATTCCGTTCCAACAACTACAATTTCATTTATATATTTTGACGTCTCAAAAGCCAGCAAGGTATATAATATAGCCGGATTTTCACAAATATTCATTAAAATTTTATCCTTTCCCATCCTTCTAGATTTCCCCGCTGCTAGTATAACTGCTGACACAAACTTATTCAAATTTAAATCCTCCTATTTACCTCATGTTACCATAAACTTTATTTATTATACCGGATAGCCTTTTATATAATAAAATTGATAATAAGCACGAAATTACAACCTTTAATACATTAAATGGTATGGTTGCCAGCAATACTAAAGAAGCTAAATTATTTATATTGTTATTGACAGACTTTGCAATATTTATAAATTCTAATTCTGATACAGAAAATACCCTGATATACAACGGGAAAAGCACATAGTAGTTAAGGAACGCTGAAACAATAATAGAACATATGCCTCCCAACACCATGCCCAAAACAGCACTCTTAAACGTTCTATTATTTTTATAAATACATGCTGCCGGTATAACTAATGCAATCCCTACTATAAAATTAGCAATTTCTCCTATCCCCATAGTTAAAGAGCCCTTTAAAACAAATAATAGTACTATTTTTATAATCTCAGTTAAAAAACCACCCATTGGTCCCAACGAAAACCCAGCTATTAATGTTATTGATTCACTTAAATCAAGTTTATAAAATCCAGGGAGAAAAATTACTGGAAATTCAATTATTGCCACTATAAATGCAATTGCAGAAAACAAAGCTACCTTAACTAAATAAAAAGCCTTTATTGATTTCAAGCCTATTCCTCACTTTTAATAAATTACCCCTTACTTACGACTATAGTAACCGTTGCACCTTGTTGAACCTTATCTCCTGCATTGTTATTTTTATAGCCTATAACCATACCAGCTGGTACTGTGGTACTGTTTTCTTCATCCCTTAATGGTATAAATCCCTGTGAACTTAGCAAAATTGACGCATCTGCTAAACTTAGCCCCATTATGTCCGGCAAATTTTTATACTCAGGGCCTTTGCTTACTTCTACTACAATTGTCCCTCCTTTGTTTAAATAGCTTCCTCTTGTTGGTGTTTGAGATATTATGCACCCTTCCTCTACCTCATCACTAAACTGTTTCTCTGACTGTAACACTTGATATTCGCCTATTGATTCAGCTTCTTTTTTCTCTTGCTCAAAGTTAAGACCAACTAAATTGGGCACTATAATTTGCTCCGGTGATTGATATGTAATTGAACTGTCTTCTTGCCTATTATTGAGCTCTTTTTTTTGTGAGTCTGTTCCAAAAAACAAAAACCATATAGCAATTAAAACAAAAAGAACAACAATAGCCGGAATTATAATCCATAAGGCTGTATTTTTTTTGCTTTCTTTTACTTCATCCTCTCGCATTGGATGTAATATTTCATCTGGTGCAGATAAATGTTTTCTTAATTCATCAAATGTTTGATGCCTTGCCATTACGTTAACTTTTAGCCCAGTAGCTAATGCTGTTACCACATTTTGCGGGATAGAATTCAAAACCTTTATGGGTATTAGTATTCTGTCATCAATAAGTCTATTTTTACTATTTTGAGGTACTATTCCTGTTAGTGCAAAAAACAATGTTGCTGTAAATCCATAAATATCCGCTGCAACTCCAACCATGCTGTCTTTATCATATTGTTCTGGAGCTGCAAAGCCGTCAAATAATTCCGGTTCAGAGTACCATCCATATTGCCTTACACACTTGGTTGAAAACCCTATAACATGTATTTTTTTTTCCTTATCAATTATTAAGGTTTCCGGGCTTAAACCCAAGTGTTGTATACCTGCTAAACTCAATCTGTCAAGTGCTGACAAAAGTGGCATAAACATTGGCTTTGCTGTATTCCAGCTTATTTTTCCACCACTTTGTTTAACAAATTCGTAAAGCGTCATGCCTTCTACCGCTTCAGATATAACATAAACAGTATTGTTTTCTTTTAGTATGTCATAAACCGGCAAAAACGCACTTATATCCCTTACCTTAGCCATAGACCTAAAGTACTTTAAGAAATTTTCTTTGTAGTATAGAAATTTATCATTATTATTTTTATCTATCACTACCTTATTGTCTTCTCTTGAGGAAATATCCTTAGGATAAAATTCTTTTATATATATTACGGATCTTTCAAACTTATCATAACCTATGTAGCATATGTTTTCAGCATTTACGTAAACCTTTTTTCCAACTATATATTTATCTTGCAATATTGTACCAGGTTTTAGCGCATATTCTTCATAACCTTGATTTTCATCATAGCCGCAATACGGGCAAACATGCTTGTCCCCTATATTTCTCATACAGCCCATACATAAATTTTTATAGTTTGCCATGCCATTCCCTCCAATACATTGTGTGTAGTAGCTTCTATTTGATTATAAATTAGATTGTAAATTAATTCGTAAAAATTTTGGCATACAATAAACTTTTATATGTTCAATCTAGTTTAATTAACCACGTAGAGTTTAAAACAGCCACTAAAGTAAGGCCTGTATCTGCTAAAACCGCCATCCACATTGGGGCTAAACCTATTGCTGCCAGTACTAAAACCAATGCTTTTATTGTTAAAGTCATTATAACATTTAGTTTTATAACCTTTAATATCCTTCTTGAAAGCCTTACTACTTTGGGCAGCTTTCCTATATCTTCACTCATAAAAATCAAGTCAGCAACTTCCATAGCCGCCATACTTCCTTTGCCCATGGCCACAGAACAATCCGCCAAAGCTAAAGATGGCGTATCATTTATTCCATCTCCGACAAATGCAATAATTCCATATTTCTTTTTAAGCTGTTTGATTATATCGTATTTATCTTCCGGTAAAAGTTTTGAAAAATATTCCTTTATACCTGTGACACCTGCAACTCTTTTTGTCTCTTCAAATGTATCTCCGCTTAAAATTGCCGTATGTTCTATGCCCAACTGCTTTAGCTCCGATATTGCCATCTTAGCATTTTCTTTTATTGTATCAAAAAATGTAACGGATCCCACAACCTTATCTTCAACCCCAATATAAAATGAGGCCTCTTTTAAGCCAGTTGTGTTATATTTAAACTTCTCTAAAAGTTCAAGCTTTCCACATATTACCTCATTGCCATTTATAACCGCACATACTCCAAAGCCTGGATATTCTTTAAGACTTTCAACTTTCCATTTCGTACCTTTATAGCAGTTTGTAAGTGCAACTGCAATGGGGTGCGCTGAGTGTGCCTCTACAGATGCAGCTAACTTCAAAACCTCATCCTTGGTGTAACCCTCATAGCATTCAACAGAATCTATTTTTAATTTACCCGTTGTTAAGGTTCCGGTTTTATCAAATGCTATGGCTTTAACTTTTGATAAACTTTCAATATATTTCCCACTTTTAAAAATTATGCCGGCCTTTGATGCTTTGCCAATGCCGCTATAAAAAGCCAGAGGTATTGATATTACAATGGCACATGGACACGCCGAAACCAAAAATACAAGCGAGCGCCTAAACAGTGTTTCAAAGTCATAAAATCCAAATAGCATGGGAACCGTACATAGCACTACCGCTAAAGCTATAACCACCGGAGTATATATTTGCGAAAATCTTGTTAATATTCCTTCTGTTTGAGATTTATTAGCTCCTGCACCCTCTATTGCTTTTATAATTCTGCCTGCTGTAGAATCCTCCACTGAAGTTTTAGCTTTTATAGCTATGGTACTAGAAGAATTAATCATCCCAGATAAAACCTCTTCACCCTCTGTACGTTCAACTGGTAAACTTTCTCCTGTAATTGCAGAGGCATCAAGACTTGTGCTCCCCTGCAGTATTGTCCCATCCACGCAAACTCGCTCAAATGGATGCACGCAAACTATATCGCCTTCCTTTACTGCCGATGACGGAACTTTTTCTTCTTTTCCCTCACTCAAAACTGTTACTGTATCAGGTACTATCATTGCCAAATTTTCAATGGATCTTCGTGATTTTTCCACTGCTTTTCTCTCAAAAATTGAGCCGATTCTAAAAAGGAAAACAACCGCAAAGCCCTCTGCAAAATCTCCTATCGCTATTGCTGCTATTGCTGCTATCGTCATAAGAGCTTTTTCTTCTAACTTAAATTTTAGGAGATTTTTTATGCCCCCTAGAAATATATTATATCCACAAAGCAAAAAGGCAAAAATTGCAAACATTAAACTGAGTACATTATTGTTTAAAACAAATATACTTAAACAAAAAATAACCGCTGAAATTGCAAGTTCTAAAATGTCCCATACAAAGCCCTTTTCCTTAATTTCTCCTTCTAGATTTTTTAATTCTACATCCGGTTCAATAGATTTAATCACCTTAATAATGTCATTTTTCTTCTCAGGGGTTAAGGGGACATTCGTACTTATGAAAATATATTTCTTCACAAAGTTTACATTGCAACTTACAATCCCATCCATCTGAGAAATTTGAGACTCAATCTTACTTGCACAATTCGCACAATTTAAATTTGAAAGAATAAATTTATTGGTTACCACAAAACATCCCCCTAAATTATACTTTTAAAAAGCATTTTTTAACATAGCCTCTGCGCACTTCATACCATCCACCGCCGCGGATATTATACCACCTGCATATCCGGCACCTTCTGCGCAAGGATATAGCCCTTGAACATTTGTTGATTCCAAGTTCTCTTTTCTATCTATTCTAAAAGGAGACGAACTTCTAGTTTCCACTCCTGTTAAAATTGCGTCTGCCATGGCAAAACCCTTTATTTTATTGTCCATCTCCAATATTCCTTGTTTCAACGATTCCGTCAAATAGCCAGGAAAACATCTTGATAAATCTGCAAAATTATATCCCGGCAGGTAAGTTGGAGTCACCCTGCCAAGGGCTTTTGAAATTTTATTTTTCAAAAAATCTCCTACCAGCTGAACCGGTGCACAATAATTTGCACCGCCTAACTTGAATGCTCTTCTTTCTATATCCCTTTGAAATTCAATTCCAGAAATTGCTGACTTTCCTTTAAAATCCTCCGGTGTAACACTTACTAAAAGTGCACTGTTTGCGTTTTCATTTGACCGTGCAAATTCGCTCATTCCATTGGTCACAACCATGTTTTCCTCTGAAGCTGCTGCCACAACCGATCCGCCAGGGCACATGCAAAATGTATATACACCTCTGCCATTTTTTAAATGCACCGCAAGTTTATAATCTGCTGCCCCTAAATTTCTGTTGCTGAAAAATTTTCCATATTGAGCTTTGTTAATTATGCTTTGCGGATGCTCTATCCTCACACCCACTGAAAAAGCCTTGGCACTCATTTTTACTCCACTATTATATAACATCTCAATGGTGTCTCGCGCACTATGCCCTACACAGAGTACTATGTTTTCCGCTTTTTCCTCATAGGTAGTCCCGTTGTTTTCTACCTTTGCACCAATAATTTTATTACCATCTTTTTTAAATTCAACCAGTTTATGTTCAAATCGCACTTCTCCACCTAAAGAAATTATTTTTTCGCGTATATTTTTTACAACTTTCCTTAGGTTGTCCGTTCCAATGTGAGGCTTTGATAAGTACATTATTTCCTCAGGTGCGCCTGCCAGAACAAATTGTGAAAGTATAAATTTCACTCTTTTATCTTTTATTCCTGTCGTGAGCTTGCCATCAGAAAACGTTCCCGCGCCGCCTTCACCAAATTGAACATTTGACGCCGGATTAAATTTCCCCTTGGTCCAAAAAAGTGAAACATCCTGAGACCTTTTTTCTACATCCTTTCCTCGCTCTATAATAACAGGCTGTTGCCCGCACATTGCCAAAATAAGCCCACAAAACATTCCTGCCGGCCCAAATCCAACAATTAAGGGCCTATTTTTTAAGTTTTTAGCCAATGGAAGTTCATACTTATACTTTTCTACCTTTGAAACATTACTAAAATTGCACCTTTTTAAATATTTTTCTTCTCCATTTATAAACTCAACATTTACTGCACAATTAAATTTTATATTATTCTTTTTTCTTGCATCTATAGCTTTTTTATGCAAATAAATTTTCCTTACATCACAAGGGTTTATTTTAAATTTACTGCAAATATAATCTTTTAATTTGTCAAAATTAAAATCTATATCCAAATTTATGTCTGATATTCTTATCATTTTAAGCCTCTATTCTGCTGCACTTTTTCCGGCAACAAATCCCGAAACCCATGCCCAATGTAAATTAAATCCGCCACACAAGCCGTCCACATTTAGCATTTCACCTGTTAAATATAGCCCCTTTACACGCAAGGATTCCATTGTTTTTAAGTTAAATTCATTTAAATTAAAACCACCAGACATAACTTGCGCATGCTTAAATGTTTGAACATCAGTTATCTTAAATTCAAGGTTTTTAATTGCGGCTGCTATGTCGCTCAGTTGCAAATCGGTTAAATCTGCAAGGTTTATCGATGATTTTAAAGCTCCATACTGCTTAATCACAGCTTGACCTAATTTATTATTTAAAATACCAACAAATAAAGAGTTTAACTCTTCATTGCTGTAAAATTTTAATTTATTTTTTAATATACTTAATATTTCTTCCGAGCTATACTCCGGCATTAAGTCAACAATTATTTTTAATTTAGCCTTTCGGTTTCTCTTTTTTATTTCACCTACAAACCTGGATAACTGAAATATGCATATTCCTGAAAGACCATATTCTGTAAACTGCACCTCACCAATTTCCTCTTTTATCTTCACGTCATCATGTAAAAGTGAAATTTTAGCATTCCAACGTACACCTTTTAGTGCCTTTTCAAAGCCAGAATTTGTTTTAATTGGAACAAGAGCCGGAAATGGGCTTTCATAAGCATGCTCAAACTTCTTTACAATATCATACATGCTGCCTGCAAAAACCTTGCCCGGTGATGCAAGACCTCCAACAGAAATAATAACCTTATCTGCTGTAAATGTAAAATCGCTTGATATAACAACAAATTTGCCCTTTTTCTTTTTAATTAAGATAACATCAACATTATTAAAAGTTTGAACATTGAGTCTTTTTAGCTCTACTCTTAAAACGTCCAGAACAGAGGAAGCTTGACTTGTATATGGATAAACGCGACCTGTACTATCTGCTTTTGTTAGTAAACCCAACTTTCCAAAAAACTCCTTCACAAAATTGCTATTATACTTATTTAAAAGAGGCTCTATAATGTTTGCTGCCTCGTTGTAATTATCTTTTGTTATGTTCTCATTCGACAGGTTGCATTTTCCGTTTCCTGTCATAAGTATTTTTTTGCCTATCCTGTCGCTTTTTTCTATTAATGCAACTTTTTTATTTATTCCATTTTGTTCTATCTTTTGTGCCGCAGAAATAGCTGCAGTAATGCCACTTGCTCCTGCACCTATTACTAAAATGTTTGTATCTATGCTCTTCATAACTATCTTAAACAATACGGTATAAAATACGCAATAACTGAAATTATGACCCCTGCAGTTATTACACCCAAAGTTATTGGTAAAAAAGAGTCCTTAAGTTTCATTCTGAGTATAGACGCTATTAGGGCTCCCGTCCAACCTCCTGTCATGGGAAGAGGTATTGCCACAAATGTAAACAATCCCCATTCCTTATACTTTGTAATTTGTTCACTTTTTGCTCCGGCCTTTTCCTCAAAATGCTCTATCATTCTTTTTAGTTTGGTCTTTTTTAAAAAAGCAAAAATTTGATCTATAAAAAGTATTATAAATACTAGCGGCAAAACGTTTCCTATTACACAAATCGGGAATGCGTAAACCCATTTTACACCTAAAATGCTGGCAGCAATAAGTCCTCCTCTTAGCTCCAATATTGGCATCATTGATATTATGAATATTATTACCTCCGCGGGTACCTTACTTGTTAGTGCATCTGTAATTGAATGTATTAATTGATTTGCCAAAAAAACTCCTCCTAAGAATTAAGATATTACTATTATAATTGATATTTAAAGGTTTATCAATATTTGACACAAGGCATAAAAAACTGTTAAAATAGAAAGTATGTAATCTTTTGTAAAAAGGGGTTCTGGTAACTTGTGAGAAGCATGACAGGATATAGTTTTGCAAGCTTGGGAAATATAACGGTAGAAGTAAGATCCATAAACCATCGTTTTTTTGAATTCAACTTTCATGGACCTTACGGATACACATTTTTAGAAGATAAATTTCGCAAACTTGTAAAAAAAGCTATCTGCAGGGGCAAAATTGATGTATTTGTTCGTATTGAGAATTCATCTGACGATAATATAGATGTAAATATAAATTTTAACCTAGCATCAAAGTATGTAAACGCACTAAATGATTTAACCCTTAAGTTCGGCACCGATTCAAATATAACGGCATTTCAAATTTTAACTCTTCCAAATATAATTAAACTTGAACACCAGGAAATCGACGAAACTGAAATCATTAAACCGGTGCTTGAATGTGCAAACACTGCCATTTGCAATTTAATTTGTATGAAAGAAACTGAAGGTAAAAAACTTAAAACCGACATTAAAGATAAACTTGTTTCCATCACTAATATATTGACCGTCATTAAAAAAAAATTCTTTTAATGCAACAGAAAAGTACAAACAAAAGCTCGAGCAAAATATAAAAAATATATTAAATCATAATGAAATAGATCTTAGCGAGCAGCGAATACTTACCGAGGTAGCTATTTTTGCCGATAAAGTGGCTATCGATGAGGAAATTGTACGACTTGAAAGTCACATTGAACAAATGGATAAACTGCTTTTATGCGATGGAAGCATGGGCAAAAAAATGGATTTTATCATTCAAGAAATGAATCGAGAAACAAACACAATTGGTTCTAAATGCTCTGATATATGTATTTCTCGGTCAGTTATAGAAATTAAAGCTACACTTGAAAAAATTCGCGAACAAGTTCAAAATATAGAGTAAGGAGATGTTTAAATGACTTTTATAAATATTGGTTTTGGTAACATGATTTTAGCACAAAGAATTGTTGCAATTGTAAGCCCTGAAGCTGCACCTATCAAGAGAATCGTTGCAGACGCAAGAGGCAAACGAGAGCTTATTGATGCTACATGCGGAAGACGCACAAGATCCGTTGTTATTACAGACAGCAACCATATAATTTTATCTGCGTTAAACCCCGACACCGTAGTGGGACGCTTTAAATTAAGTAATTCTCCGGATAAAAAATTAAGGAGGAAACCAAAAAGTGAAGAATAAAGGAGCCTTGATTATCCTTTCTGCTCCATCCGGTGCCGGAAAAGATACAATTATTGAAGAATTGATCAAAAAAGACTCAAACATTAAAATGTCTGTTTCTGCTACAACCAGGCCGAAAAGAGAAAATGAAATTGATGGAAAAAATTATTTCTTTGTATCAAAAGAAGTCTTTGAAAAAATGATCGCTTCAAACGCGCTTATTGAGTATGCCCAATACTGTGATAATTATTATGGTACTCCTAAAAAGGCTGTTGAGCTATGGCGGGAACAAGGGTTTGATGTTATATTAAAAATAGAGGTACAGGGAGCTAAAAAAGTGCTAAAAGAATGCAGCGATGCTACTGGAATATTCGTTTTGCCCCCATCTATGGACATTTTAAAAAGCAGGCTTGTAAACAGAGGAACCGAAACTGAGGAAACTTTAAAACTTCGGCTTAGACAGGCTGAAAATGAGATTAAATGTGCAGATTTTTATGATTATGCAGTTGTAAATGACAAATTAGACGACTGTGTAACAAATATTTTAAATATAATAAAAAGTGAGAAACTTAAAATTTCAAATAAGAAAAATTTTATTAATGAGGTGTTGTCACAATGTATAAACCATCAATAGACGATATGTTAGCAGGAAAACAAAGCAGGTATTCTTTGGTCATTGGCGTTGCAAAAAGAGCCCGAGAAATAACAGAAGAATGTGAAAAAAACGGTGATACTACTATTCAAAAGCCGGTTATGTGCGCAATTGAAGATTTTAAGGATCATAAATATGAGATTCTTGAACCAGAGGTAAATAATTAACCAGCTTCTTGTATCGTTTTGGGGGTAAAAATAAAAATGGATGAAAAATCTACTAACCAGACCGAAAACCGTATAAATTGCGTCCAGGTTGCGGTTGACAATTTAATCTATAGTGTAGATAAATTGTACAGTTATGCTGTGCCTGAATTTCTAGCTGATAAAATTAAAATTGGTGCTAGAGTAATGGTTCCGTTTGGGCGCAGCAATAAACTTACAATGGGCGTAATTATAAGTACGGAAACAAGCAGTGATTGCTGCAAATTAAAGTTGCTAGAAGAAGTTATTGACGAAACTCCACTGATTTGCGAAAAAATGATTAATCTTGCAAACTTTATGAAGCAAAAATATTTTTGCACCCTTTACGACGCTTTAAAATTAATGATACCAAGCGGTATGGGCATGAAAATTGTTAATCTTTATGCTTTAAACAGTAACTTGTGTTTAAATGGTTCTGTTATTAGCAGCCAAGAAAGTGATATAATAGATTTTCTTGCAAAAACCGACTCTGATATTGAGGAGGAAAAAATAGCAAAAAAATTTGATTATAATGTTGTTCCGGTGCTTAATAAACTTGTTTCTCAAAAAATATTAAAAAGAAATGTAGTCTTTAAGCAAAAAACAGGCGATATTACTCAAAAAACGGTAACGCTTTCGGGTGTAGATTTTAACAGCGTTAAACTTACCACAAAACAAAAATGTGTAATTGAATTTTTACATACCCACCCTGAAGGAATATGTATAAAAGAGCTTCTTTATCACACAGGAGTGGGCATTGGCGTTGTAAAAACACTTGAAAAAAAGGGAATTATATCATATTCATTGGAGAAGGTTTATAGAAATCCATATAAAAAATACGAGAATCAAAATAATAGTGCAAACGTAAATTTAAACAATGAACAGACACTAGCTTATAATTCTATTTTAAAAAAATATAATCAAAATAAATACCATGTGTCCCTTCTTTACGGCGTAACCGGCAGCGGAAAAACTTCTGTTTTTATGAAGTTAATTGATCATGTTTATAAAGACGGAAAAAGCATTATCTTAATGGTTCCAGAGATTGCTTTGACTTCTCAAATAATTCTTACTTTTAAATCTCGCTTTGGCGATAAAGTTGCGGTTTTCCACAGTGGGCTTTCAGCCGGTGAACGCATGGACGAGTTTAAGCGAGTTCAAAACGGCGAAGCTACCATCGTAATTGGAACGAGATCTGCTGTCTTTACACCGGTTAAGAACCTTGGATTAATAGTTATGGATGAAGAGCAGGAATACAGTTATAAATCCGATTCTACACCACGCTATCATGCGCGGGATATTGCCAAATACCGGTGTTTTAAAAGCAATGCCCTTTTATTGCTAGCTTCCGCTACCCCAGCACTTGAAAGCTTTTATCTTGCTAAAAAGGGAAAATACTCATTTAACAAACTAACTGCACGATATGGTAATGCAGTTTTGCCAGACGTTAAGGTTGTCGATATGAATAAAGAATCTGAAATTGGCAACTTCGGTTTATTCAGTGGTGTGCTTATAGATAAAATCAAACATAACATTCAAAGTGACAGACAAGCTATTCTTTTACTAAACAGACGTGGTTTTAACACCCACGTATCTTGTCGCAATTGCGGTGAAGTTGTAACGTGCCCTAATTGCAGTATTCCCCTTACATATCACTCTGCAAACGGCAGAATGATGTGCCATTATTGTGGACATTCTATGAATATTAGCGATAAATGCCCCTTTTGCAAAGAACCACAACTTAAATATTCTGGAATGGGGACCCAAAGAGTTGAAAAAGAACTAAAATTGCTTGTTCCAGATGCTAAAATTCTTAGAATGGATGCTGACACAACACAGGCAAAGGCATCTCACGAGAAGAAACTTAAAGAATTTAGCAAAGGCAAATATGATATAATGATTGGTACTCAAATGGTAGCTAAGGGCCTTGATTTTCCCGGGGTAACTTTGGTTGGAATTTTATCTGCGGATCAATCTTTATACAGTGATGACTTCAGAAGCTTTGAGAGAACCTTTTCCCTTTTAACTCAAGTAATCGGCAGAGCAGGAAGAGCTAAGGATCCCGGAGTTGCCGTTATACAAACCTTTACCCCAGAAAATCATATTATAAACTTAGCCGCAAAACAAGATTATGAACAATTTTATAATGAAGAAATAGAAATAAGGCAGGCAATGCTGTATCCACCTTTTGCAAATATTTGCGTGGTGGGTTTTACAGGACCTGTTGAATTTAAGGTTAAAATGGTTGTAAATGAATTTTTTAAGGAATTAAAAAATCTTGCTGTAAAGGAATATAAGCATTTGGCCTTAAAGGTGCTGGGACCATCTCCCGCAAGTATTTTAAAGCTTAATAATAAGTATAGATATAAAATAATTATAAAATTTAAAGATGAGAAAAATTTACGTATGCTTTTATCTCAATTAATTTTAAGTTCTAGGATTGAAAAAATTTTATCTGGAGTAAAAATATTTATTGACATTAATCCAGATACCATTATGTAGAAAGAAGGTAAAAAATGGCTACCAGAAACATAGTTATAGAGGGAGACCCTATACTAAGAAAAAAATCGAGAAAAATTGAAAAATTTAATGAAAGGCTTTTTGAGCTTATCGATGATATGAAAGAAACAATGCAACAACAAGATGGAGTTGGACTTGCCGCCGTTCAAGTTGGGATTTTAAAGCAGGTTATTATTGTTGATAGCGGAGACGAAATTTTAGAACTTATAAACCCAGAAATAATAGAAAAATTTGGGGTTCAAGAGGATGTTGAAGGATGCCTTTCTTGCCCCGGAGAATATGGGATTACTTCAAGACCTTTGAAAGTTAAAGTTAAAGCTCTCGATAGATTTGGCAAAGAAAAAATCTATGAAGCTGAAGGATTGGTAGCTCGAGCTTTTTGCCATGAAATTGATCACCTATCGGGAATATTATTTAAAGATCACGCTATACGTATGCTCGATGAATCGGAATATGAAGACTAAAATTGGGGGTAATACTTTGAACGTACTATTTATGGGAACACCTGAATTTGCAGTGCCCTGCCTTGAAAATATAATTAATTCAAATTACAATATATGCGGTGTATTTACACAGCCGGATAAAAAAAAGGGGCGAGGCCAGATGCTTAGTGCTCCTCCGGTTAAGGAGTTTGCCTTGCATCATGGAATTGATGTTTTTCAGCCGACAAGTTTAAAAAATGAGGAATCATTTGAAATAATTAAAAAACTAAATCCTGATATCATTGTTGTCGTTGCCTATGGAAAAATTTTGCCGGAAAGAATTATAAATTTTCCAAAGTACGGATGCATAAATGTTCATGCATCTCTTTTGCCAAAATATAGGGGAGCTGCACCAATACAATGGTCAATTATAAATGGCGAAAGTAAAACAGGAATAACTACAATGTATATGGACAAAGGACTTGATACGGGAGATATGCTTTTAAAAGATGAAACATTAATAGACGAAAATGAAAACTCTTCTGAACTTTCTAAAAGACTGTCTCAGATGGGTGCAAATCTTATAGTTAAAACTTTGAAAGCTTTAGAAAATGGCAACTTAGAGAGAATTAAACAAGATGACAGTCTCTCTAGTTATGCTTCCATGCTCGATAAAACAATGTGTAAAATTGACTTTAATAAAACTGCTTTTGAAGTTCATAACTTGGTTAGGGGGCTTAATTCTTGGCCAATTGCTTGTACCACTTTGAACGGAAAAAATTTAAAAATTTATAAAACTAAAGTTATTAAGAATGTTAAAGGTATTCCCGGCGAAGTAAAAAGCTGTATTCCTTTTATAGTTTGCTGCAATAATAATACTGCCGTTGAAATTGTTGAGCTTCAGTTTGAGGGCAAAAGGCGCATGAACGCTGAAGACTTCATGCGTGGATACAGAGATAAAGATAGGCTAACTTTAAGCTAGGAGGAAATTATATGTATGGATTTTATTATTACGATTACACTTATTTTTTGTTTATGTTACCAGCCTTATTGCTTTCATTGTGGGCACAAATAAAGGTTAATACTACATTTTCAAAATACTCAAAGGTAAGGAACTCAAGAGGACTTACCGGCGCAGATGCAGCATATAAAGTGCTTTCCCACAATGATGTCACAGGTGTTTCTTTAGAGCATATACACGGGAATTTAAATGACCATTTTGACCCTAAAACAAATGTTATCCGTCTTTCCGACTCTGTTTATTCACAGACATCTGTAGCTGCTGTTGGTGTAGCTGCTCATGAAGCTGGGCATGCTGTGCAAAAGGCTACAGATTACTCACCAATGAAACTCCGAGCCGTGCTTGTTCCAATTTCAAGATTTGGCTCTTTTCTTGCTATGCCGCTTATATTCATAGGCCTGCTTTTACCGGTCCAATATGATTTTATCGTAACTTTGGGCATCATCTTTTTTAGTTTTTCGGTACTTTTTCAAATAATTACATTGCCTGTTGAAATAAATGCAAGCAACAGAGCTATTCAGACACTTGAGCAAACTGGAACCCTTGAGGGGGAAGAACTTGAAGGTGCAAAGAAAGTCCTTAAAGCTGCTGCAATGACTTACCTTGCCGCCACATTTGCAGCCGTTATGTCTCTTTTAAGACTGCTTTTAATTTTTGGCGGTAGGAGAGATAGAAATTAATGAAAAACGCAAGACTTGTAACACTGAAAGCTTTATTAAAAATGGATTTAAATGATGGTTACTCCGGTATTATATTTAATAAAGAAATAAAAAAGTCAGAGATTGATTCTCGTGATATTGCCTTTTGTGGAAATTTATTTTATGGGGTATTGGAAAAAAAAATTACCCTTGATTACATAATATCTTTATATTCAAAAATGCCAATTAAAAAAATTTCAACCGATATTTTAAACATTTTGAGAATGGGAATATACCAAATTGTGTATATGGATAAAGTTCCTGACTCTGCTGCAGTTAACGAAAGCGTCAATTTGGTTAAGGTAATAAAAAAGCGCAGTGCTTCCGGTTTTGTCAATGGAATACTGCGATCGTTTTTAAAAAGCAATAAGAAATATAGCCTACCTCAGAATAAAATTAAGTCCCTTTGTATAGAATATTCCTGCCCGGAATGGATAATTAATCTATTTATGAAAAGTTATGGCGAAGTTAATACTATTAAGGTTCTCAAATCCCTAAGTGGGCGCTCCCCCATAAATATTCGAGTAAATAACTTGAAAACAACTACAAGTGAGTTAATCGAAAAGCTTGCATCTGATGGGGTTAAAGCCTGTACAGTAGACCTAATTGACGGAGCCTTAACCTTAGAAAATACCGGCTCAATTGAAAGCCTTAACTGCTACAAAGATGGCCTTTTTCACGTGCAAGACTTAGCTTCTCAAATATGCTCTAAATCTCTATGCGCAAAGCCCTCACAAACCGTTGTAGATGTTTGTGCAAGCCCCGGAGGCAAGAGTTTTACTATTGCTGAAATGATGAATAATCGTGGTAACCTTTTTGCCTTTGACATTTATACTTCTAAAGTTGAACTTATACAAAAAGGAGCAAGAAGGCTTGGCATTGAAATAATAAATTCAAGTGTAAGAGATGCTACATCCGCAAGTAAGCCTTTGCCACTCGCAGATAGAATTTTATGTGATGTGCCCTGCTCTGGGCTTGGAATTATACGAAGAAAACCCGAAATACGCTATAAGGAGAAAACGCTTTGGGATAAGCTACCCGAATTACAATATGACATCCTTTGTAAATCATGCGTATTTTTAAAAAATGGCGGTATTCTTGTATATTCAACCTGTACTTTAAATCCAGCCGAAAATAACAATATTGCAGATAAATTTTTATTGGAACACCCTGACTTTGAACCCGTAAGCTTAAATAATCTTGGAATTGAACGGGTAATACCCGAAAAAAATAATCAACTAACGTTATTTCCTGGGATTCATAATACGGATGGTTTTTTCATCTCGGCATTTAGGAAGAGGGGGAACTAAAATGGCGCTTGTTGATATAAAATCTTTGTCACTTAAAGCATTGGAGTTAGACCTTAAAGAAAGACTTGCTTACCCTAAATTTAGAGCAAAACAAATCTTTGCCTGGCTTACAAAAGGTGTTACAAACTTTGATGATATGTCTGACTTATCAAAGAAGCAAAGAGAAGAATTAAAGAAAACTTATTACATTGCTAATGCCAAAATAGGAAAAAAACTTGTATCTAAAAATGACGGCACTGTAAAATATTTGTTTAAACTAAATGACGGAGAATTTATTGAATCCGTACTTATGAAATATCATCACGGGCACACTATATGTATTTCAACACAGGTTGGCTGCAAAATGGGGTGTAAATTTTGTGCAACCGGACTTAGTGGATTTTCAAGGAATCTTACCCCATCGGAAATGCTAGCACAAATACAAAGCGCTCAAAGCGACAATAATATACGAATTTCAAATGTTGTGCTTATGGGCATGGGAGAACCTTTGGATAATTATGATAATGTTGTGAGTTTTTTAAAATTGGTATCTTGCGATGAAGGGATGAACATTGGAAACAGACATATTTCGCTTTCCACTTGTGGTATAGTGAATAGAATATATGATCTTGCACGGGAAAATTTTCAAATTACACTTTCTGTTTCCCTTCACGCTCCTAACGATGATATACGAAACAAAACCATGCCTATAAATCAACGGTTTAATATTGATGAGCTCCTCACTGCTTGTAAGTATTATGTAAGCAAAACGGGAAGGCGTATTTCTTTTGAATACGCTATGATTAATGGATTAAATGATAGTGATGCTTGCGCTTATGAGTTAGCTCACAGGCTTCAGGGAATGCTGTGCCATGTAAATTTGATACCTGTTAATAGCTCTGGAAATAAACAGCTGGATTTTAAAAAAAGCACAAAAATTCGCTTAGATGCTTTTTCAAAAATATTAGGCAAAAAGAAAATACCCACCACAGTAAGACGAACGCTTGGAGCAGATATAAATGCTTCTTGCGGACAACTTAGAAGAAGTGAAACCTTGAATAGGAGGTAAATAAATATGGAGATATATGGTGAAACACATACGGGAAAAGTGCGGGAAACAAATCAAGACACCTGTGCGTTTGAAATTTTGCCCGGAGAGTGTTGTTTTGCTATTGTGTGTGACGGAATGGGTGGTACAAAAGGCGGTGATACTGCCAGTAATATGGCGAGCCAAATTGTAAAAAATGAAATAATTAAAAATTATAACAAGTCTATGGATGAAAATAGATTTTCAGGTCTTTTGATACATGCTATCACCCTTGCCAATAAAGAAATTTTTAAGGCTGCACATAGTGAAGAAAATTTAGCTGGTATGGGTACAACAATTGTAGCTGCAGCAATAAAGGATGAAGTTTTACACGTGGCACACGTTGGAGACAGCCGAGCTTACCTTATAAAAAATAAATCTATGGATAAGATAACCAATGATCATTCCATAGTTCAAGAAATGTTAGAAAAAGGCTCAATAACAGAAGATGAAGCAAGTAAACATCCGCAAAAAAATTTAATAACCAGAGCACTTGGAATCGATTGTGATGTAGTTGTAGATTATAAAGCACATAAAATTTCCATAAATGATTTATGCTTACTTTGCAGTGACGGACTAACCAACCTTGTTTCTGATAATGATATATTAAAAATAATTCAGAATAAAGATTTACAAACGGCTGTAAAAGATCTTATAGATAAAGCAAATAATAATGGCGGCAACGACAATATAACCGCTGTTTTAATACGAGCAAATTAGCCATTGTTGGGAGATGGAAATATGGATAAATATGTAGGAAAACGTTTGGATAGCCGATATGAAATAAAAGAACTTATTGGATGCGGCGGAATGGCCAATGTTTACAGTGCTTATGATATTATAGATGACCGAGAAGTTGCTATAAAAATACTTAGAGATGAATTTTTAAGTAATGAAGACTTCATTAGAAGGTTTAAAAATGAATCAAAAGCAATAGCTGTTCTTTCGCATCCTAATATAGTTAAAGTGTACGATGTCAGCTTCGGAGACAGGATTCAGTATATTACTATGGAAATAATAGATGGTATAACGCTTAAGGATTTTATAGAACAGCAGCATGTAATCAATTGGAAAGATGCTGTGCATTTCACAGTTCAAATATTAAAAGCATTAGAACACGCGCATGAAAAAGGCGTCATTCATAGGGATATAAAACCGCAAAACATTATGTTACTCAAAGATGGAACCATAAAAGTTACAGATTTTGGGATTGCAAGAATTCAGAAGAGTAATTCACACACAATTACAAATAAGGCAATTGGTTCTGTTCATTATATATCACCAGAGCAAGCACGTGCCGACATCACTGATGAAAAGTCCGATATTTATTCTGTCGGGGTAATGCTTTATGAAATGCTCACCGGTAAATTACCGTTTGAAGCCGATAATGCAGTATCTGTCGCCATAATGCAGCTTCAATCGGATCCGGTGCCGCCACGAGAAATAAATGCAAACATTCCAGAAGGTCTTGAAGAAATTACACTAAAGGCTATGCAAAAAAAGCCTAATTATCGTTATGATTCAGCTGCTGATATGCTCAACGCTATTGATGCTTTCAGGAAAAATCCAAGCATTCGTTTTGAGTACACTTATTTTAACGATAACAATCCTACAAAATACATAGACGCTATAAATACTGTTAAAGAGGCTAAACCTAAATCCAACTACGATGATGACTACTCTTACTCACTGGATGAAAACAATAAAAAGAATAAGCGTTCTAAGGCTATAAATATAGTAATAGGCGTTGGAATTGCCGTTATTTTATTTTTAATTCTTTTGGGTATCGGTCTTGTTAATGGGTGGTTTGGCACCGGAGGTAAAGATGTTGATGTTCCGAACTTTATTGGCATGAAAGCCGAAACTGTTGTAGAAAATGAGGAATATAAATTTACATGGGAAATTAAACAAGCTTATGACCCAAATAAAGCTGAAGGAATCATAATAGATCAAGATCCTAAAGCCGGCTCTAAAAAAATTAAGGAAGATGCAAAAATTGTGCTTACCGTAAATAGCTCCGGCGCTAAAGTTAATGTTCCATCTGTAAAAGGATTAACTATGGAAAAAGCTAAAGCTAAAATTAAGGATGCTGGGCTTTTATATGAAGTTTTGCTTGTAGAAGACAGTGAAACGGCCATTGGTGTAGTAAAAGAAAGTGATCCTCCTGAAGGAAACGAGGTTATAGTTAAGTCAATAGTTAAATTATTTGTAAGCAACGGTATTAGTGAAAAAACTGTTAACGTTCCAAATGTTATCAATAAAAGCTTAACAGATGCAACAAATGAACTGGTTGCAAATTCATTAAAGGTCTCTGAAAATATTGTACGAGAGAATAGCTCTAAGCCCAAGGATACCGTACTTTCCACAAATCCTCTTCCTGGAGTTGCTGTACCTGAAGGAAGTAGTATTACATTAACCGTAAGCAGTGGTGAGCCTAATGAAAAAACTCTATCCGCCTATGTTGATATGCCTCAGGAAGTTAATCATGAGGTAAGTGTTGGGGTATATGTAGGCGGGGTTAAGGACTCAGAAAATTCAAATACAGTAAGACCTTCTGCAACTCAAAATTATACAATAAAAATCACTTCTTCATCTGGAGTTAAGACCGTTGTTGTGTATTTAGATAATCAAAAATACAGGGTCTATGAATTTAACTTCGATAATAGCATCGTATCTACCAAAGAAAGTTATTCTTATTCAGATACTGTTGCTTCTTCCAGTGTAAAAAATGATTCTTCTGAATCAAATAATAGCAACAATATCAAGCAGGTTCCTTCCAATAGAAATAATATATCTAATACAAAAAGCACTAGAACTCGTCGTGGTTAATCTATGGAAGGAATAATAACTAAAGGAATAGCTGGGTTTTATTATGTTGAATCCAGCAATGAAGTTTTTGAATGTAAAGCTAAAGGTATATTTAGAAAAGACAATATTACGCCATGTGTTGGTGATATTGTTGAATTTAATGTGCCAAGCGATGGATACGCCTGTATTGATAAAATTATGCCGCGGAAAAACCACCTTATACGCCCACCTATATCTAACATAGACACACTGATGATTGTGGTCTCTGTTGCTAAACCTGAGCCCAACACAGTAGTAATTGATAAAATGATAGCTGCTGCGTGCGCAAATGACATAGAACCTGTACTTATAATTTCTAAAGTCGATTTAAAATCACCTGATAAGCTACTTGAAATTTATAGCCTTGCCGGAATTAAAACAATTACTGTTTCCACCGTTACCAAAGAGGGTATACAGCAAATTAAGTCGCTTTTAAAGGATAAAATTAGTGCTTTTTCTGGAAACTCTGGAGTTGGTAAATCAACCTTGTTAAATCTCATAGATGAAAACTTTTCTATGGAAACAGGTGACATTAGTAAAAAATTGAAACGGGGCAAGCATACAACTAGGCACGTTGAACTTTTTAAATTGCCATCTGGTGGATATATTGCTGACACCCCTGGCTTTTCAAGCATTGATTTTGGGCGCTTTAATATTTTAAAAAAGGATAAATTAAGTCTTTGTTTTAAAGAATTTATTCCGTTTATTGGTAAATGCAAATTTTCATCCTGCACTCACAGCAGTGAACCCGGTTGTGCCGTACTGCAGGCTATTAAAACCGGCAAAATACACAAGTCTAGATATAACAGTTATCTTCATATTTATAATGAGCTAAAAGCTATTAAGGACTGGGAATCAAATTGAGATGTATAATTTTTGGGGCAGCACCCTGCCTCTACATTGACAAAATTAAGAAAATTATTAAGGACTCCGACTATATAATCTGTGCAGACGGCGGATATAAAACTGCTTTAAAGTGTGGGTTGAAACCACATATGTATGTTGGCGATATGGACTCTATTAAAGGTAATGTGATGTGCCCTAATATTATTAAGCTTCCTCGCCAAAAAGACGACACAGATGTAATGCATGCAGTTAAAGTTGCTGAGTCTAAGCATGCCAATGAAATTATTCTATTTGGTGTTACCGGCGGTAGGATTGATCATACTTTCGGAAATTTGTGCGTTTTGAAATATTTATCTGAACAAAAAATTAAACATAAAATAATAGACGAAAATTGTGAAATTATTATGGCTTGCAATGAAATTTTAAGCTTTGAAAACAGCGTGGGAACCTTAGTTTCAGTTTTTCCATTTGGATCCAGCTCTTGTACTGTTACATATGACGGAATGGCTTACCCTGCTAACTCCAAAACTTTGCATTCCAACGAACCCGTTGGAATTAGCAACTCTGTTAACAGTCTGCACGCCTCCATATCCATTGAATCCGGAACAGCTTTTATCGTTATATATAAATAAAAAAACAGCAATCATAAGGTTGCTGTTTTTTATGACTAAACCTATAAGCCGAGTTCTGTTAAAAGCAGTTATCTATCTTGGCTGAATGTTACCATTGCAGCTCAGTGCCACCTTCTCGAAACGTATCAGGCTAATACTTATTGTTTCTCTGCGGTGTTGCTCCGGATAGGGTTTGCAGAGCCATATGGTCTCCCATATGCTGGTGAGCTCTTACCTCGCCTTTCCACCCTTACCGATACTTTCGGCGGTATATCTCTGTTGCACTTTCCCTAGGGTCGCCCCCGGCGGCTGTTAGCCGTTATCCTGCCTTGTGGAGCTCGGACTTTCCTCGGATGTTCTCTTTCGATGCCACACCCGCAACTGCTCAGTCTACTCAATTTAATTTTAATTTAAAAATGACATAATGTCAATTGCACAAAGTTAAAATATTAATTAATCATGGTCTAAGTTCTTTATGTAAATTGCTAAGTCCACTAATCTTTAAAAATGCAGTTATAGGGTTTTTATAAGATTAAAAAGTAAAATAATTAGAATAATTATTTATTATATGAAATTAGACTCTCCTTTTTTAACTTTATCTCAATATAATATTCTATCTGCCTACATAATAAGAAGAAACATATCTTAAACATTTTTCAGTTCCTAATTGGTAAATCTATTCATTAAACTATTTTACCTTATGCTCTAAATATTTATACATTGAGCTGATTCCTGTTAAATTCCTGTAATATCTCTATTACACACCCTACTTCCGCCCACTCATTTAAGTGCAGAAGATGACCTTCGAAACCCTTTTCATACAAATAATTTACAATATATATTGTAGACTCCCCTCTCTCTTCACCTAAGGTTTTAACTATTTCATCCTCATAAGGATTTTCTGCTAAGACAATAGCGTCTGCTATATTGTCATTTACAACACAAACGTAGAATCCCCCATTAATGTCTTTCAACTCTTCATTGTTAAGCTTTTTTAATGAATGTCTGTTTTTGCTACTCATAATATTTTCTCCTTTTTTATTAAATCATTATAATTATATCACAAATATTAGTAATATGTAAATGTATTATTTGTAAATATAATGCTTTTTTTATTATCTTTTATGTTAAATTTTACTAATACCTATAGCTCTATAATTTATATTATCTGCTTAACATATAAGGGCCGCGAGGCCGCAAGCAAAGCTTGCAAGAATGGCTTTTGCCATTCTTCCGCTGCAGCTTTAGCTGCGGCGGGGCCTCGTGGCCCTTAATAGCACCTAACCAAAAAATTTGCTGAAGTGGGCAAGTAAAAAACGGTAGCTTAAGGCTACCGTTTTTTATATTCCAGTATTAAATTACTCATTAATAGCTGTAACAACACCTGAACCAACTGTACGTCCGCCTTCACGAATAGCGAAACGTAAGCCTTCTTCTATAGCGATAGGAGTGATAAGTTCAACGTCCATAACGACATTATCACCAGGCATACACATTTCTGTACCTTCTGGAAGCTTAATAACACCTGTAACGTCTGTTGTTCTGAAATAGAACTGTGGACGATAGTTATTAAAGAATGGAGTATGACGTCCGCCTTCTTCTTTTGTCAAGATATAAACTTGACCCTTAAACTTAGTATGTGGGTGAATAGTTCCTGGTTTAGCAAGAACTTGACCACGCTCGATGTCTTCTCTTTGAATACCACGAAGAAGAACACCAATGTTGTCTCCAGCCTCTGCATAGTCAAGAATCTTTCTGAACATTTCAATTCCTGTAACAACAGTTTTCTTACGTTCATCGTTAAGACCAACGATTTCTACTTCTTCACCTGTCTTTAATTGACCACGCTCAACTCTACCAGTTGCAACTGTTCCACGACCTGTGATTGTAAATACGTCTTCAACAGGCATTAAGAAAGGTAGATCAGACTTACGTTCTGGGGTTGGAATGAATTTATCAACAGCGTCCATTAACTCATGGATACATTTATATTCCTCAGCATTTGGATCCTTAGAAGCACATTCAAGAACCTTTAAAGCAGATCCACGAATGATTGGAGTTTCATCACCTGGGAACTCGTACTCATTTAGAAGATCACGAATTTCCATCTCAACTAAGTCAAGAAGTTCTTCATCGTCAACTTGATCAGCTTTGTTCATGAATACAACAATGTAAGGAACGCCAACCTGACGAGAAAGTAAGATGTGCTCTCTTGTTTGAGGCATTGGGCCGTCTGCAGCGGAAACAACTAAGATAGCACCGTCCATTTGAGCAGCACCTGTGATCATGTTCTTTACATAGTCAGCATGGCCAGGGCAGTCAACGTGAGCGTAGTGACGGTTTGCTGTCTCATACTCAACGTGAGCAGTGTTAATTGTAATTCCTCTTTCTCTTTCTTCCGGAGCCTTATCAATATTTGCATAATCTACGAACTCTGCAGCTCCGCCTAAGTTAAGAACTTTAGTTATAGCAGCTGTAAGAGTAGTCTTACCATGGTCAACGTGACCAATAGTACCAATGTTTACGTGTGGTTTGCTTCTTTCAAATTTAGCTTTAGCCATTGAAAAAATCCTCCCTTAAAAAATTATAAAATTAAAAATACCTGTGGTTTTATTGTAGCAATTATTGTAAAAAATTGCAATAGTCGCTTAAAAATTATTCCGATTTCGTTCTAGCCGAAATAATTGACTCAGAAACTGACTTTGGAACCTCTGCATAGTGACTTGGTTCCATAGTATATTGTCCTCTTCCCTGGGTCTTGGAACGCATATCTGTAGCGTAGCCAAACATCTCAGACAGTGGAACCATAGCATTAATCCTTTGAGCGCCGGAAACTGCTTCCATTCCTTGAATCATTCCACGGCGTGAGTTAACATCTCCAATAACATCACCCATGTATTCTTCAGGAACAGTTACGCAAACTTTCATAATTGGCTCAAGAAGTACAGGATCAGCTTTTCTCATAGCCTCTTTAAATGCCATTGAACCGGCAATTTTAAAGGCCATTTCTGAAGAGTCAACTTCATGATAAGATCCATCATACAATGTTACCTTAACGTCAACAACATTGTATCCAGCAAGAACACCTGAAAGCATTGCCCCTCTTATACCTTGGTCAACAGCCGGAATGTATTCCTTTGGAATAGCTCCTCCAACAATTGAATTCACAAACTCGTAACCCTTAGTTGGATTTGGCTCAATCTTAATCTTAACATGTCCATATTGTCCACGTCCACCCGATTGTCTTGCATATTTGTTGTCAACATCAGCAGTTTTTCTGATTGTTTCTTTATATGCAACTTGAGGCTTACCAACATTTGCTTCAACCTTGAATTCACGAAGAAGTCTATCAACAATAATCTCAAGATGAAGTTCACCCATTCCGGCAATGATGGTTTGTCCTGTTTCTTCATCAGTGTAAGCCTTAAAAGTTGGGTCTTCTTCTGCAAGTTTTGCAAGTGCTATGCCCATCTTCTCTTGGCCTGCTTTGGTTTTAGGTTCAATTGCAACTCTAATAACCGGTTCCGGAAATTCCATAGACTCAAGTATAATTGGCGCTTTCTCTGTGCAAAGAGTATCTCCTGTTGTAGTATTTTTAAGTCCTACTGCTGCTGCTATATCACCTGCATAAACGGTTTCTATATCCTGACGGTGGTTAGCATGCATTTGAAGAATTCTTCCTAAACGCTCATTGTTATCTTTAGTAGAGTTGTATACAGTGGAACCTGCATTTACAACACCTGAATATACTCTAAAGAAGCAAAGTTTTCCTACAAATGGGTCTGTTGCTATTTTAAATGCCAATGCTGCAAATGGCTCTTCATCAGAAGATTTGCGCTCCTCTTCCTCTTCCGTTTCTGGGTTTACACCCTTAATTGCAGGAACGTCAGTTGGAGCCGGCATATAATCAATTATTGCATCAAGTAACTTTTGAACTCCCTTGTTACGATAAGATGTTCCGCAAACAACAGGAACCATATCATTTGCAAGGGTTGCCTTCCTTATGCAATTTTTAATTTCTTCCTCTGTTAAAGTTTCTCCCTCTAAATACTTTTCAAAGAGAGCTTCATCTTGCTCTGCAACATGCTCGAGCATTTCAGTGTGATATTTCTCAGCCAGTTCCTTCATGTCTTCAGGAATCTCTTCTACTCTAATGTCCTTTCCAAGGTCATCATAGTAAACATAAGCCTTCATCTCAACTAAGTCAATAATACCCTTAAAGGTATCCTCAGCTCCTATTGGAAGCTGAATTGGCACAGCATTACATTTTAGGCGATCTTTCATCATTTTTACAACATTATAAAAATCTGCACCCATAATGTCCATCTTGTTAACATACACCATGCGAGGTACTCCATACTTGTCAGCTTGACGCCAAACAGTTTCGGACTGTGGCTCAACGCCTCCTTTTGCACATAGTACAGTCACGGATCCATCAAGAACCCTGAGTGAACGCTCAACTTCAACCGTAAAATCAACGTGACCTGGAGTATCTATAATGTTAATACGATGGTTTTTCCAAAAGCAAGTTGTTGCAGCAGAAGTTATTGTAATTCCTCTTTCCTGCTCTTGAGCCATCCAGTCCATAGTCGCAGCACCATCGTGGGTTTCGCCTATTTTATGATTTACACCTGTGTAAAACAGTATACGCTCTGTTGTAGTCGTCTTACCCGCATCTATGTGCGCCATAATTCCAATATTCCTTGTTAAATCAAGTGATACTTGTCTTGCCATACGCTAAACTCTCTCCTTTCTTAAAAAATTAATAATAAACATACTTATCCAATACATTTCTACAAGCATCCACAAGTTCTCCCTCAAACTGAAGTTCACCTGCAGCATTATAAATAGCAACCTCACGTTCTAAAGCCAATGAATCAATTTCCTTCGCAACATAAATCAATCTCCCTAAGGTGACTTTTGATCTTAAATCTATTAATCCTTCATCTTCGGGGGAATTTTCAGCAGAGCGTTTTTGTGGTATTGGCTTTAAATATGTCTTGTTATACTTATATAAAATATTTCTTGCACAATTAATTATTTTCTTTTCCACCTCAGGCATCACAATAATCGTGCTATTATATTCAGCCTGTCGCTCACGCATACGCTTCTTAAAGTCCTTACTTTTAGAATTAGTGTAATAAGGATCTCCTATTTCCCATACATTTAAAAGCCCTAATGATACAGAACGATCTAGCATCCTTTGATATTTCCATTCTTCCATATCTTCAAAATATTCATGATCATCTGTCTTATTACTGAAAGTACGACAACCATATATAGTATGTTGAAATGGAAGTTCTCCGCTATCGACCGGTGCGGGAGTGCTTTCCATAGGCTCTCCAACACTGTCGAAAGCCTGCACATAAGATGTACAAGAAATAAATAACATCAAAAATATTATTGCATATGCTTTAAATAGTTTACCACCAGTAAAATGCAAAAGCTTTGATATCTGTATACATTTTATTTTAGGTACCAAGCTTTTTAATTGTATCGTTTGCCTTGCTAAACGTATCAAAATATATTCTCGCTCATTTCTATTTAAATTTTCGCTCAAAATATAACTTGATTTACTACCATCTTGTGATTTATCACTTTTTACCTGTAGCCAAAGCACAATATGTTTTTTATAACTTTGACATTTTAGCCTTAATAATACAGGTATCGATCTAAAACATACATAGTCTTACACCTAATTATTTCGTTAAGATCCTCGTTATATTTAACGTTTGCTGCAAGTTTAAGAAAACTTTCAAGCGTAACCGGATCATTCGATGCATAAGCTTCAGCATATTCAGCACTCATAAATACTATAGTTAATGCAAAATTTATAATTTGACGTTCTTGATCTGAAAGTTCTACAATTGTGTCTCTATATTTTTCATATGTTACTTTGCGAAATCTCCCATAGCGAATGTCATTAGTATAGGTATCTTGATTAAAGTTGTTATAATCAACAGGAGTCCCAACCGCTTTGGCATTTATAAGGGGTAACGGTCTTCTCCGCAAAGAATCCATCCACCTTTGATCAAATTCATCTTCCTGATAAATATCATACCTTTGAGACTGCTCAACATTGCTAGGAAATTGGGGGGCTTTCATGGGTACAACTTTATCTGATTTAGGCAAAGCTGTAGCTGTGCTTGAAGCCCTGGAGCCCCCACCCGCAAAAGTTAAGATAGGCGATATGCTTGCCAAAATTAACGATGTGACTAATACATTTTTTAAAAGTTTACCAACGGTAATGTGCGAAAGCTTTGTTAGCTTCTGCCATTTTATGTGTATCATCGCGCTTTTTAACTGCTCCACCTGTCTCATTGACAGCATCAAGAATCTCACCTGCTAGTCTTTCTCTCATTGTTCTCTCTGATCTCTGCCTTGAATAATTGGTCAACCAACGTAAACCTAAAGTTTGGCGTCTTTCAGGACGAACCTCCATAGGTACTTGATATGTTGCACCACCTACACGGCGAGCTTTTACCTCTAAAACAGGCATAATGTTTTCCATTGCCTGTTCAAAAACTTCTAGTGGATCCTTTCCTGATTTATCTCTTATGATGTCAAACGCACCATAAACTATCTTTTGGGATACACCACGTTTACCGTCATACATAACATTATTTATTAAACGAGTTACTAGTTTTGAATTATAAACTGGGTCACACAAAACATCACGTTTTGCAATAGAGCCTCTTCTTGGCACTTTTCTTCCCTCCTTCACAGTAATGATATCATAGGTACTCGAAAGCGACAACTCCCGTAGGCCAATACAGAGGCGTTTATATAAACACTTCTGCATAGCTTACCTGCTTTTTTTTGCAGTAGTTAAGGTTTTGTCATTTTCTTTACTTCTTAGTTGCGCCTGCCTTAGGACGCTTTGCACCGTACTTTGAACGGGCTTGCATACGCTTTGCTACACCTTGAGCATCAAGGGTTCCTCTTACAATGTGGTAACGCACACCAGGTAAGTCCTTTACACGTCCTCCACGAATAAGAACAACGCTGTGCTCTTGTAGGTTGTGGCCTTCACCCGGAATGTATGAGCTAACTTCAATTCCGTTCGATAGCCTTACCCTGGCAATTTTTCTAAGCGCTGAGTTAGGTTTTTTAGGAGTGGCAGTCTTAACAGCTGTACAAACACCACGTTTTTGTGGCGATGTTTGATCGATAGCTTCACGTTTCTTCGAATTCCATCCCTTTAAAAGAGCCGGGGCTTTAGCCTTTTTCTCTGAAACTTCTCTACCCTTCCTTACTAACTGGTTAAAGGTTGGCATATTACACCTCCTCATTAAAAAGTTATATGTTAAAGACCTTTTTATTATTGGCCTTATAACCAAAATTTAATCAATTGTTGAGGAATTATCGGCAGATAAAATTATATATTTTACCTGCGCAACTAATTCTACCAATTTGTTATTATATCACAGGGGAACTTCCTCTGTCAAGTCTTCCATGTGATCTTCTTCCTCTTCAGGTTCGCAAACTTTTTCAAGCTCAACATCACTGTATCTATGCATTCCCGTACCTGCCGGAACAAGTTTTCCTATAATTACATTTTCCTTAAGTCCAATGAGTGGGTCAACCTTGCCTTTAATGGCTGCATCAGTGAGTACCCTTGTCGTCTCTTGGAACGACGCTGCTGATAAAAAGGAATCCGTCGCTAAAGAGGCCTTGGTAATCCCAAGCAACATCGGTGTACATGTTGCCTCCATTAGTCCTTCCTCGCCATTTCCTATTCTTTCTCTTATCTCTTTGTTTTCAGCCTCATATTCTGATTTATCAACAAGTGAACTCGGTAAAAGCCTTGTATCACCTTGATCTTTAACTCTTACCTTTCTCATCATTTGTCTAACTATTACTTCTATGTGTTTATCGTTAATGTCAACACCTTGCATACGATAAACTCTTTGCACCTCTTGAATTAAATAATCTTGAACTGCATTAACGCCGCTAATAGCTAAAACATCATGCGGATTGACTGAACCTTCTGTAAGCCTTTCTCCTGCTTCAATATTCTGGCCCTCTGTTACTCTAAGCCTGGAGCCAAATGGAATGAGGTAAGATACCTGTTCCCCTGTTTCTTTATTATATATAACTATATGGCGATTTTTCTTTATTTCTTCAAACTTTACTACTCCGGAAATCTCACTTATGATAGCCAAATGTTTCGGTTTTCTGCTTTCAAAAAGCTCCTCAACACGAGGCAAACCTTGAGTAATATCTTCTGCACTAGCTACACCACCTGTATGGAATGTTCTCATCGTAAGCTGCGTTCCAGGCTCTCCTATAGACTGTGCTGCTATAATTCCTACAGCTTCGCCGACTGTAACCGGCATTCCGTTTGCAAGGTTTGCTCCGTAACATTTTTTACATACTCCATGTCTTGCTTTACAGTTAAGTATAGATCTTATGTCTATTTTTTCTACTCCGGAATTTACAATTATGCTCGCATCTGTGTCATCCATCATCTTATCCTTAGAAACAAGCACTTCACCTGTTGCTTCATCAATAAAATCATGACATAAATAACGACCAATCAAACGCTCATGCAAGCTCTCAATGGATTCTTTTCCGTCTTTAATTTCAAATACTGTGATACCTTCCTCGGTTCCACAATCATCTTCTCTTATAATAACTTCTTGTGAAACATCAACCAAACGCCTTGTCAAATAACCTGAGTCTGCTGTACGAAGAGCTGTATCTGCAAGGCCTTTTCTTGCACCACGCGACGAAATAAAATATTCCAAAATGTTTAGACCCTCACGATAATTTGCACGAATAGGAACCTCAATTGTCTTTCCAGATGTATTTGCAATAAGACCACGCATACCTGCAAGCTGACGAATTTGGCTCATAGAACCACGAGCACCTGAATCTGCCATCATAAAAATCGGATTATATCTATCAAGATTTTCCTGAAGAGCCTTTGTTACGCCATTTGTTGCCTTATCCCAGATTTTAAGAACATGCGATTCTCTTTCTTCATTAGAAATAAGTCCTCTCTTAAATTGACGTGAAATTTTTTCTATTTGCTCTTCAGCATCTGCTATAATTTCCTTCTTTGCTGGAGGTATAACAGCATCGCAAACTGCTACCGTTATTGCCCCCTTAGTTGAGTACTTAAATCCTTGCGCTTTTACATTATCAAGTACTTCCGAGGACCTTTGTGCACCGTGTACCTTTATGCACCTGTCTATTATTTGTTGAATTTGCTTTTTGCCAACTAAGAAGTCTATCTCCAGTTTCAAATAATCTTCCGGCTTAGACCTCTCTACAAAGCCTAAGTCTTGCGGAATTTGCTGATTAAATATTATTTTTCCTACTGTAGTTTCAATTATGCCTGTTATTGGCTGTCCATCTACTTCTACAGTCCTTCTGACTTTTATTCTAGCATGCAAGCTTATATCTTTGGCATCATATGCCATTAAGGCTTCGTTAAAATCTCTAAATGCTTTGCCCTCACCAGGCTCGCCTTCTTTATCTAAAGTCAAATAATATGAACCCAAAACCATATCTTGCGTTGGAACCGCAACAGGTCGCCCATCTGACGGCTTTAATAAGTTTCCAGCTGCAAGCATTAAAAACCTTGCTTCAGCCTGAGCTTCCGCTGAAAGAGGCACGTGCACTGCCATCTGATCTCCGTCAAAGTCCGCATTGTAAGCTGTACATACAAGTGGATGCAATTTTAAAGCTCTACCTTCAACAAGCACTGGCTCAAAAGCCTGTATTCCCAGCCTATGAAGTGTCGGCGCACGGTTAAGGAGTACTGGATGCCCCTTTATAACTGTTTCCAATGCATCCCAAACTTCGGATCTTGCCCTGTCAACTGCTTTTCTTGCCGATTTTATATTATTGGATACTCCAATTTCAACAAGTCTTTTCATTACAAACGGCTTAAACAGTTCTAATGCCATCTCTTTAGGTAAGCCGCATTGATACATCTTAAGTTCCGGCCCAACCACTATAACCGAACGGCCTGAATAATCAACACGTTTACCTAAAAGATTTTGCCTAAATCGGCCTTGCTTTCCTTTAAGCATATCGGACAGCGATTTTAACGGTCTATTATTTGGGCCTGTAACTGGTCTTCCTCTTCTTCCGTTATCTATAAGTGCATCTACAGCTTCTTGAAGCATTCTTTTTTCATTTCTGATGATAATATCAGGAGCACCAAGCTCCAAAAGCCTTTTTAAGCGGTTATTTCTATTTATAACTCTTCTATACAGATCGTTCAAATCGGATGTTGCAAACCTACCTCCATCTAACTGGACCATAGGCCTTATATCTGGCGGGATCACAGGAACTACATCCAGTATCATCCATTCCGGTCTGTTGCCGGACACCTTAAAGGATTCTACAACTTCTATTCTTTTTAAAAGTCTAACTCTTTTTTGTCCAGAAGCTGTTTCAAGTTCCTCCTTCAGTTCAGCTGAAAGCTTTTCCAAATCTATTTCTTCAAGAAGTTTCTTAATTGCTTCTGCACCCATAAGCGCTTCAAAGTCATCCTCGTACTTCTCTTGTAAATCGCGATATTCCCTTTCTGTTAAAAATTGATATTTAACAAGCTCCTTAGCTTTTCCAGGATCTGTAACAATATAAAGAGCAAAATACAACACTTTTTCGAGCATTCTTGGAGAAATATCCAAAATTAAACCCATTTTAGAAGGAATACCCTTAAAATACCAAATATGAGATACCGGAGCTGCCAATTCTATATGCCCCATTCTCTCTCTTCTAACCTTTGAACGTGTTACTTCTACTCCGCAACGATCACAAATCTTTCCCTTATAGCGTATCCTTTTATATTTTCCGCAGTGACATTCCCAGTCTTTTTGCGGTCCGAATATCCTTTCACAAAAAAGTCCGTCCCTTTCTGGTTTAAGCGTTCTGTAATTGATCGTTTCCGGCTTTTTAACTTCACCATACGACCATTCTCTTATCTGATCGGGAGAAGCAAGTCCTATTTTTATAGATTCAAATGTATTAAATTCCACGATTTTACCCCCCTAAAATTCCAGTTCTTCCTCTGATATTGTATCATCATATTCATCAACTAAATTTTCCTCTGCCAAATCGTCATCCGACTCTTCAACTATGCTCTCTTCATCAAATATATTCCCACCTTCAGAACCCTCATCCAGTGAAAATCCATCTAAAGAAGTTACAACTTCATCTTCTTTAAATTCACTTGAAATCGGAGTTAGTCCCATATCGTCATCGCCATCAAAGTTTTGCTTTAAATCAATTTCATCATTATTGGCGTTTAGAACTTTAATATCGAGACCCAAAGATTGAAGTTCTTTAATAAGAACCTTAAATGATTCCGGTATTCCTGGTTTTGGAATGTTTTGCCCCTTAACAATAGCCTCGTAAGTCTTAACTCTTCCAACAACGTCATCTGATTTAACAGTCAATATTTCTTGAAGCGTATATGCTGCTCCGTATGCTTCAAGTGCCCAAACTTCCATTTCTCCAAAACGTTGACCGCCAAACTGAGCTTTTCCTCCCAAAGGCTGTTGCGTTACCAAAGAATATGGACCTGTCGATCTTGCATGAATCTTGTCATCAACCAGGTGATGCAGCTTAAGATAATACATATAACCTACAGTTACCGGATTATCAAAATACTCACCTGTTCTGCCGTCCTTTAACCACGTCTTTCCATCTTCACTGTAACCTGCCATTCTGAAACACTCAAAAATGTCTTCTTCATGTGCTCCATCAAAAACAGGAGTCATTATTTTCCAACCTAAGGCCTTAGCCGCATAACCCAAATGAACTTCTAAAACCTGGCCAATGTTCATACGAGAAGGTACGCCCAGTGGATTTAAAACTATATCGAGCGGAGTACCATCCGGCAAAAATGGCATATCCTCAGAAGGTAAAATTCTTGAAACAACACCCTTGTTTCCATGCCGTCCAGCCATTTTATCGCCAACAGAGAGCTTTCTTTTTTGCGCTATATAGCACCTCACCACCTTGTTAACACCAGGCTGAAGTTCATCGCTGCTGTTTTCTCTTGTGAACACTTTAACATCAACAACAACACCATACTCTCCATGAGGCACCCTTAGCGATGTGTCTCTTACTTCTCTTGCTTTTTCTCCAAAAATGGCTCTTAGCAAGCGCTCCTCTGCAGTAAGCTCAGTTTCTCCCTTTGGAGTTACCTTTCCAACCAAAATATCGCCTGCATGAACTTCCGTTCCAACCCTGATTATACCTGTTTCATCTAGATCTTTCAAAACATCTTCACTAACATTTGGAATATCTCTTGTAATTTCCTCAGGTCCAAGCTTCGTGTCCCTTGCTTCTGTTTCGTACTCTTCTATATGAATAGACGTATAAACATCGTCTCTAACAATTTTTTCATTTATTAAAACTGCATCCTCGTAGTTATAACCTTCCCATGTCATAAAACCGATAAGTGCGTTTTTGCCAAGGCTAATTTCGCCATTGCTGGTGGCTGGTCCATCTGCTAATACCTCACCTTTAACAACACGCTGACCTTTTGCTACAACAGGAACCTGATTTATACATGTACTCTGGTTTGAACGCATAAACTTCGTTACCTTAAATTTTTCTCTTCTGCCGCTATCATATTTAACTTTTATTTCATCAGCACTAACGTACTCTATAACACCATCTTCCTTTGATAAAATACATACACCTGAGTCAACACCAGCTTTGTATTCCATGCCCGTTCCAACTATAGGTGATTCTGTCTTCAAAAGCGGAACAGCCTGACGTTGCATGTTTGATCCCATAAGGGCACGGTTAGCATCATCGTTTTCCAAAAATGGAATCATAGAAGTTGCAACAGAAACAACCATTTTGGGGCAAATGTCCATGTAATCCGCCTTGCTGCTTTCAACTTCAACAAAGCTATCTCTAAATCTACCATTAACCTTTGCGTTTATAAAATGTCCTTCTTCATCCAAAGGCTCATTAGCTTGCGCTACAATAAAGTCATCCTCAACATCAGCTGTCATGTAAACAACTTCATCAGTAACAACTCCTTTTTCTTTGTCAACCTTTCTAAACGGAGCTTCTATAAAACCATATTCATTTATTCTGGCAAAGGTTGCAAGATAAGATATAAGCCCTATATTTGGCCCTTCCGGAGTTTCTATGGGGCACATACGACCATAGTGACTGTAGTGAACGTCACGAACCTCAAATCCCGCTCTGTCTCTCGAAAGTCCACCTGGTCCTAAAGCGGAAAGACGTCTTTTATGAGTAAGCTCTGCAAGTGGATTTGTCTGATCCATGAACTGAGACAATGGTGACGAGCCAAAAAATTCCTTAATTGCGGCAACAACTGGCCTTATATTTATAAGAGATTGAGGGGTTAAAAGCTCTAAATCCTGTGCTTGAAGCGTCATTCTTTCCCTTATTACTCTTTCTAAGCGCGAAAAACCTATTCTAAACTGATTTTGTAAAAGCTCGCCCACGCAGCGAATCCTTCTGTTACCAAGGTGATCTATATCATCTGTAGACCCTATACCGCAGGCCAAGCAATTCATATAGTTTATTGTTGCAAAAATATCATCAATTAAAATATTATTAGGAACAAGTTCACCTAATCTTGAAATAATTGCTTCCTTAATCTTTTTTTCGTCGCCGCAAGACTCCAATATATCACAAAGTACGCTAAATCTAACTTTTTCTTTAACTCCACATTCTTTTTTGGCATCAAAATCTACATAACAGCTTATGTCAACCATTCCGTTTGAGATAATCTTTATTTCCTTTTCCTCTTTCAAAACATAAGCAACCATTACACCCGCGTTTTCTATTTCCATCGCCTTGTCATAGGAAATAGTTTCGCCGGCCTCTGCCATTATCTCGCCAGTTAGTGGGTTAACTATATTTTGAGATATAACATTTCCAAAAAGTCTTCCTGATATTCCTAACTTTTTATTGTATTTATGCCTTCCAACACGAGATAAATCATACCTTCTTTCATCAAAAAACAAAGAATTAAGATGTGACTTTGCGCTATCAAGAGTTGGGGGTTCACTAGGTCTTAATTTTCTATAAACCTCTAAAAGACCTTCTTCTACACTCGTACAAGTATCTTTATCAAGAGTTGCTAATATGCGCTCGTCTCTTCCAAAAAAATCCACTATTTCATCGGTAGTACCAAGGCCTAAGGCACGAGCAAACACAGTCACCGGAATTTTTCTGTTTTTGTCAATTCTAACATATAAAACATCATTTGCATCGTTTTCGTATTCAAGCCATGCTCCTCTATTTGGAATTATCGTTGAACTGAAAAGTTCTTTTCCTGTTTTGTCATATTCCATTTTATAATATGCCCCAGGTGATCTCACAAGTTGCGATACTATAACTCTTTCCGCACCGTTTATAACAAACGTTCCGCTGTCTGTCATAAGGGGAAAATCTCCCATAAATACGTCAGATTCCTTTATCTCTCCACTTTCTTTATTAAGTAAACGTGAACGAACCCTAAGTGCTGCAGAATAAGTAGCATCTCGTTCTTTACATTCCGCCACGCTATAGTTGGGTTTGTCAAGATCAATATGATAATCAACAAAATCCAAAACTAAATTCCCGGTATAATCTGTTATTCCCGAAACGTCCTTAAAAACTTCCTTTAATCCCTCATTAAGAAACCATTCGTATGAGTTTTTCTGTATTTCAATAAGGTTTGGCATATCCAGAACTTCATCTATACGAGAAAAACTCATTCTAACATTCTTTCCCATATGCACCGGTTTTACATTTAGCATAGGTTCAACCACTCCATTCATTTATTTCAGATGTATTCATTAAATCACAAATTGGGAGACAAAAAATATTAAAAAAACTCTTGATTTTTTGTCAAAATAATGGTATTGTTATTATATCTAGGGTACATGTCTCCATTATGATACAGTATATCATTTTACCATGATAGAATTTTTTTGTCAAGGAGCATATGCTTATTTTTTTGCATTTTTTACTAATAGAATTAAGATATCATCAGCTTTGGTTGTTGAGGATTGCATTTTTACCTTTGTAAGTTTCAATTGGTAATTATTAATTAAATTAATGAGAAAGATCTAGCTAAATTTAGCTAGATCTTTCTTTATGTGTTGCACAATTTTATTGCACACCTCAAGAGGTGCAGCATTTGCATCAATAATTACATCCGCATGATTTAAATAAACATTCCTTCTCCTCTCATATAGCCCTTGTAACTCTATTTTTGTTTTATCCATAAGTATAGGCCTTGTTGTATCATTTTTTAACCGAACCATAGCCGTTTCAAAATTTATATCAAGAAAAATAATTCTCCCTGAATGTTCAATCATTCTAACATTTTCACAAAAATCTAAAGAACCACCGCCTAAAGATATAACACCTTGGAATCTACTGCAAAGCTGCTTTATTACCTTTGTTTCTTGTATCCGAAAATACCCTTCACCATAATTTCGAAAAATGTTTTTAACAGATAACCCCCAGGTGGCTTCTATAACCTTATCAGTGTCTAAAAAATTTACAGCCAACTTTTTTGCTAAGACTTCTCCGACAGTAGTCTTGCCAGACCCCATAAATCCACACAGAAATAAGTTTACTTTTTTCATATATTATTCAAAGCCTCTATCTATTTCACTAATGCAATCAAGCATTAGCTGCCTTATGTCTCCTTCGCTATATTCCGAATCATTCCATATTTTATGTGCCAAAGCAGCTTGAAAGACAAGCATAGATAATCCTCCCGCGGCCTTTATTCCAAGCGATTTTGCTTCTTTTACAAGCCTGGTTTCTCTTGGATTATATACAATATCATACACCTGGCTGCACAATTCTAAAACTTTAGAGCTAACCAAGCTGTCATCCTTTTTAGGGTACATTCCAACCGGTGTCGCGTTGATAAGCAGGTCTATTGAGCCTGATATCTCCTCTATTTTGCAAAAACTTGTATTACTGTTGTTCACATTCCTATTTACAGCTTCAGCTAAATCCATTGCTCTTTTAATACCCAATTTCCTTGCCGCAATCACAATCTTACAGCCTTTTATCGCAAGTTCATTAGCTATAACACTCGCAGCTCCTCCTGCTCCCATTATTACCGCTCTGCCCCGAGGCTCTATACCTTCATATTCAAGGGCTTGTATAAATCCATCTGCATCAGTCGTGTACCCAACCGCAGCTTCTGAGTTTTTCACAGTGTTTACGCTTTCATAAATTCTGGACTTATTACTTATGTCCTTCAAAAATTTTATTATGTTAAACTTATGTGGCAAAGTAACATTGTAGCCACTAAAATTATTTAAAATTCTCATTGAGCATTCTAAATTTTCCGGAGCTATGTCGAGCAGTTTATACTCAGCATTTATTTTTGATAAATCAAATAATCTTTTATGTATAAATGGTGAAATTGAGTGTAAAATAGGGTGACCGATAAGTGCATACTGACCTTTTTCCATTTGATTCCCACCTTTTTAATGACATAAAATAAAAAACTTGAAAATAGTTATTGACAAAGCCTTATTTTGCTAATAATATTTGTTTAGTGGAGATTTCTAAACAAATCACTTTTAGAGCATAGCATGTAAAAAACATCCTTGTCAAGAATTTAACATTTTTTCGTAATATATCCACATCTTAAACATTATAAATAATGCAAATTAATATGTAATTTTAAGGAGGGATTTTATGATTTTTGAAAAATTCAAAGCTATCTTATCAGAAATATTTCCTTTAGTTGAACCAGATGATCAATCTGAAACAGACATACCTCACTATCCAAATAGTAATTATTTCGATGTAAATAAAATTAGAACGCCTGATGATAAAATTGACAACATAGACAGCATAGATAACATGGATGATATAATTTAATATGTAATTTTAAGGAGAGTTTTTATGATTTTTGAAAAAATTAAGACTATTTTATCTGAACAATTTTCTGTAGACGAATCAACTATCACACCCGAAACAAATATAGAACAAGATTTAGGTGCGGATTCTTTGGATGTTGTTGATATTTTAATGTCAATAGAAGATGAATTTGAAATTGAAATTCCAGATGAAGAAATTGATAACATAAGAACAGTCGGGGAACTTGTAAATTATGTGAAAGATAATCAGTAAACTTTAATCATTGTAATAAAAAATTCCTCTTTTTATATTGTTTTTTAATTTCTGAGCATATTACTTCAAACTTTAGGCAACAATATACTCGGAGGTGTAAAACATGGATAACATGAATTCAAACAAAAATAAAAAGGGAATCGGATTTTTTATTGCTTTAGGTATTTGCATTTTAGCTGTGGGAATGGCTTCTTTTACTACTTATAACAGCATAAAAAACTTTACAAATTCTGAGAAATCTGCTGCTAAAACACAATCTGAAACTGTAGAACAAGATTCTAAAAATGAAGCTAGAGAAACTTTGCCTGACGATGCATTCAGCATGTACAGTACGAGTAACAAAAACGAAGAGAACAAATCTCAAGTTACCACAAATGAAACTTCACATGACTCTGATGCCAGTATTGAAACCCGTAGTGAAACTTCAGGATTAATAGTTTATCCTGCAGGAAAAGAAATAATAAAAAACTATAGTGATAATAACCCTGTCTACTCTAAAACAATGGGTGATTGGCGCGTTCATAATGCAATCGATTTTAAGTGTGAGCAAGGCAGCAAGGTTCAGGCCATAACAGACGGCGTTGTAAAGGAAATTTACGATGATGGCCTTTATGGTATGACTATTGTAATTGACCACAGTAACGATTTCACAGCATATTATTCGGGTCTTGGAAATACAACCCTTGTAAAGGCCGGTGACAATATAGAAGCCGGTCAAGAAATCGGTTCTATTAATGACGTTCCTTGTGAAAGTCAAGATGGATATCATCTTCATTTTGCAGTAAAAAAAGATGGGAATTTTATAAACCCGACAGAAGTTTTAGGTCCTATAAATTAAAAAAAAAGGTTCGGCAGTTTGCCGGACCTTTTAATATCTTATAGTCATGTAAAAAAGATTGTTTGCCCATATTACCGCATTTTCATGCAAAAATGTCCATAAATAACTGCATGTTTTTTATTAAAACGAAGTTCTTTTATCTAAATTCACAATACATTTTATTGATTTTCAGTATTGATCATGTTATAATAACATTACTTTAAATATCAAAAGGAGAAAACTTAACATGAAAAGTAATTTACAACTAACGCATGATGATCTTGAAAACATTATTGGAGGATTTACATTTTATGTAGGTAAAGATGGTCATCCGGCTCTTTTTCTTAACAAAGATGAAACCCAATTTATAAAAGGTCATGAAAGTACATTGGCCTCATCAATCGCTTCTATTTCACCATCCGGTGAGCTATCCCCCCAGGTTTCTATATATTTAACTAAAAGGCTTTTAGAAATTTGCGGCTTTGAAAATTCTCAGGAAAGAAAGTGTTATTATGAAAAATAAATTACCTATATTTAATGAAGATTTTGAAAATATAACCGGAGGATTCGGATTTTACTTAAATAACGAATCAAGTCCCATTCTTATAATGAATAAAGATGAAATTGAGTTTATTTCCAACAATTCCAATGAAATATTAACAGATTTTTATGCTGTTAAAGCATCTTTCGGAAATTGCTGTAATTCCGATGTTCTTATATTTATAGTTAAGCAATATTTGGAGGCTGGAGGCTTTAAAAACACTTATGAAGGAGAATTTTAAATTAAGCATTAGAAATAAATTAAAACTACCATATAACAATCTTGAAAATATCTCTGCAGGCTTCAAATATTTTATAGCTTCAGATGGAACACACATTTTTTCAATAGAAAATGAAAGTGAACGCAAAGTTGTAATGGAAGAAAGAGCAATAGCTATTAAAATTTTCAACAAAATAAAAAAAATGGGGCGCAATGTAACCTTTGCAGAAATATTTAAAGTACTTCTTGAAGAACACGGTTTTGTAAATACTGCACCTAATGCTAAATTCTTACACAAATTATTTAAAAATTTTTAATCATTCAGTTTATTTAAAACTTAATTTTTATTTTATATCCACAAATTTAAGATTTTAATATAAATTAAAACCAATATTATTTAATCTATTGTAACCATTTTCCATAAACATATTTGTAACATAAAACATTTGATTTTTTTATAAAAATATTGTATAATATATATAATTAAGTGGGTATATTAAAATTAAGGAGTTGATGAACGTGGGATCATTTGAAAAAAATAATTTTAAGGAAGAAAAAGTAAGCTCAAAAGCTCAAAAACATTCTGCAAACCAATTGAACGAAGAAGACCTTTTAAGTATTGCTGGCGGGCAGGCTTTTCACTCTCGAGAAGAGGAAATGAAAAACCAAAGTATTGTTAATAAAATTGCAGATCGTTTTAAATAAGGATTATACGTTTAAAAGTTACGTCAGGATCTTAAGATCCTGACGTAACTTTTTTTAATATAACAGGTTTAAAAGTGCTGCTCCTATTATTCCCGCATCGTTTCCAAGCCTTGCCACTTTTATTTCTGTTTGTCTACTTGAATTTTTACTATATCTGTTCTTCGATACATTTTCTATAAGAGGCTTCATAAGATACTCACCTTCATTTGATACCCCTCCGCCTATACACAAAATCTCCGGCTGAAATATATTAATTATATTAGTAATGCCACATGATAAATCAGCAATATACGTGTCAACTATTTTCTCACCCAATTTATCACCCAACCTCATCGCTTTAAACGCCGTTCTTGGATTTATATTTTCTACTTTATTTTCTATTAAATCCCATATAAGTGTTTCTTCCTTACATTCGGTAAGTGCAATCTTAGTGGTATTTACTAGCCCTTTCGCTGAAGCATATTGTTCAAAACACCCTTTTCTGCCACATGTACATTCTCTGCCATTTTGGTAAATTACCATATGCCCCAATTCTACACCGTTATAGTTAAATCCGTGATATATTTTACCATTTAAAATTGCTCCGCCTCCTATGCCTGTTCCTATTGTTATTATAATTGCTGAATCAACACCACCTGCATTTCCGGCAATATATTCCCCATACGCTGCAGCATTTGCATCATTCTCTATAAAAATTTGTTTCTTTAACCTACTCACCATCATACCTTTTAAATCCCAATTGTGAAAATACAAATTAGGTGAATACTCCACTACACCTTTTTCTATGTTTACAGCTCCAGGACTCCCTATTCCAATATTTTTTACATCTTCTATGCTGATATTCAATTTATTCAACATGTTAAAAATTAAACCCGCTATGTCATCACATATTTCAGATTCCCCTCTTGGCACGTTGGTTTTTATTCTTTCTTTTGCTATAATATCATAGTCACCATTTAATATTCCTACTGATATATTCGTTCCACCTAAGTCTACCCCTATGTAATACATATCTTGCCTCCATTGTATAAATTGTAATCTTGCAGTATTATTTATACAAGGGGGCGACCGCATTCGCTGCTAAAAGCAGCGAAAAAGTAAACCTTTTTGCACGTTTACGTGCATGCGGTCGCCCCCGCTTCAGGTCCCCTGATAATTTACTTTAAAAGGAGAAATTAAAAATTGAATCAATTTATTAGAAGTGAAATGCTTTTAGGAAAACATAATATACAAAAACTGCTTAATTCATCCGTGGCAATATTTGGCCTTGGAGGAGTTGGCTCATACACAGTTGAAGCACTTGCACGTTCAGGAATAGGAACCTTTCATTTAATTGATAAGGATACAGTCGACATAACAAATTTAAATCGGCAGATACTTGCAACACATGAAACCATTGGTCAAGACAAAGTTTCTGTAGCTAAAAAAAGAATTTTAAGTATAAATCCAAGTGCTAAGGTATACACTCACAATATCTTTTATACTACAGAAGATCAGCACATATTTGGCGAAAACTGTAATTACATAATTGATGCAATTGACACAGTTTCATCGAAAATTTCACTTATCAGTACCGCCAACAAAATAAATATTCCAATCATCAGTTGCATGGGAACCGGAAATAAACTGGAACCAACACAACTTGAAGTTTCAGATATTTACAAAACCTCTGTTTGCCCATTGTGCCGTGTAATGAGGCGTGAACTAAAAAAGAGAAATATCCAAAAATTAAAGGTAATTTATTCAAAGGAAATACCAATAAAACCAATTGTAGACACCCCCAGCTTTACTAAACCCGTTCCAGGAAGCGTATCTTTCGTTCCTGGAGTTGCAGGATTAATAATTGCAGGTGAAGTTATAAAGGATCTACTTAAGTGCCCCAACTAATCTTTTTTCCGCATTTTCAACTGATTCCTCTTTTAAAACTTTTACCTCACATCTTTCACTTGTCAGCTTTTCTTTAGCTATGGAAAGCATAAGCTTAATTCTATTTTCCTGGTTAACCTTAGGTGCTCCCGGATCATAGTCAATTGCAACTATATTCGCTCTATCATCAATCTCTTTTAGCCGCCTAATCATGCCTTTACCGCATATATGGTTTGGAAGACACCCAAACGGCTGTGCGCAAACGATATTTTCATAGCCGGATTTTATAAGCTCCATCATCTCTGCTGTTAAAAACCAACCTTCACCCATCTTATTTCCATAACCAATAATTCCATTTACCAAGCTCTTCGTATGCCGATATGTTGATGGAGGCGTAAAGCACCTGTTTTTTTCGACAGCCTTCACCATTATCCTTTCCACTTTTGTCATATAATCAAGAAAGAATTTAACAATATATGCTTTTACCTTGCTGCCACCGTAAAGTTTAATATCCTCGAGCCTATTGTCAATTTTAAAAAACATAAATCCCAGTATGCCTGGCACGCATACCTCACAATCTTGACTTTTCAAAAAATTCTCAAGCCCGTTATTACCAAGGCTTGAATATTTTACATATATCTCCCCGACTACACCTACCTTGACCTTAGGGGTTTTATATGTTTTTATTTCGGCAAAATCATCAGATATAGCATTTAAGTTTCGCTTAAACTCTCTTAGTCCGCAGCCCTTTCCCGAATTTAATTGCTCTGTAAGAATCTGCGTCCATTTATCAATGAGTTTATTTCCGTCACCCTTATGTACTTCATATGGAATTACTTGGTTACTCAGGTTCATTAAAATATCCCCGTAAATAAGGGCAGAAATCGCCTTTTTTATCATAGGAAGTGTAAACTTAAAACCACTGTTTTTTTCAAGTCCCGATAAATTTAATGATATAACGGGAACCTGTTCAAACCCGGCCTTTTTCAGGGCTTTTCTAAGTAAAAAAATATAGTTTGATGCCCTACAGCCGCCCCCTGTTTGCGTTATCATCAAGGCAGTTTTGTTTACATCATATTTGCCACTTTTTAAGGCATGGATGAACTGCCCTATTACTAAAATTGCCGGATAGCAGGTATCATTATGTACATATTTGAGTCCCTCTTGAGCTATTTCCGGCCCTGTTGTATCAAGCAAATCTGTTTTATACCCGTAATGATCAAGTATATTTTTTATAAGTGTAAAATGAATTGGCAACATCATGGGTAACAGTATAGTGTACTCACTTTTCATCTCCTTTGTAAAAAGAAGTCTACCTGTTTTATCGTAACAAAGCTTCGCCATTTAATTACCCCTTTTTAGTATTAAAATAGACTTATTTAATAGCTGCAAGTAAGCTTCTAAGGCGTATCTTGACCGTCCCTTGATTTGTAATTTCATCTATTTTAAGTTGTGTATATATTTTTCCTTCTTCTTCTAAAATTCTTCTAACCTCATCAGTTGTAATTGCATCTACACCGCAGCCGAAAGATACCAACTGAACTAAATTCATATTTTTATGGTTTTTTATATACTTAGCCGCACTGTAAAGCCTTGAGTGATAAGTCCATTGATTTAAAACCTCGGTTGGAAATTTTGGAGTCAGTCCGCTTATAACATCCTCAGAGATAACTGCTGCACCAAAACCTGAAATTATTTTGTCTATTGAATGGTTTACCTCCGGGTCAATATGGTACGGCCTTCCGGACAAAATTATAATTTCACGGCCCTCCTTTTCAGCCCTTTCAATCATTTGCTGGCCGGCAGATTTAATTTTGCTTATATGGTTAAAATATTCATCGTAAGCAAGCTTTGAGGCCATCTTAACTGACTTTAAACTGATTTTACCAAAATAATTTTCTATAATTTTATGCATCTTAATTGGGAAGTCTTGTTCTCTATGAAGGCCAACGTATTCATGAATAAAGTTAACATTTTTGATTCCCGGAACATTTGCACTTATAACCTCTGGGTAATAGGCTACAACCGGACAATTATAATGATTATCACCAAGACCTTCGTCGAGGTTATACGACATGCACGGATAAAAAATATTTTTTACTCCCTTCTCCAACAGATATTCTATATGTCCATGAACAAGTTTAGCAGGAAAGCAAACCGTATCGGAGGCAATGGTATGTTGTCCTTTTAAATATAAAGCTCTGTTAGATGGCTCAGACACTACTATTCCAAAACCCAAGCTTTGCCAAAATTTGTGCCAAAACGGCAAAAGCTCATACATATTAAGAACCAGAGGTATACCTATAGTTTCTCTTTCGCCTTTTATATTGCCGTAATTTTTAATTAAGTTTAGCTTATATGCATACATGTTTAGTGTGTCGTTTTCAGATTTATTCGTAACGGGCCTTTCGCACATATTGCCGCTTATGTATCTTCTGTCATCTGAAAACCTATTGACTGTAAGTTTACAGTTATTGCTGCAGCCTTTGCAAGTGGTTGATTTAACGTCATGTTTAAAGTCATTAAGTTCACGACGCGATAAAATATTACTCTTACCTCTTATATTATTTTTCGCATAAAGTGCCGCTCCATAGGCACCCATAAGTGCGGAAATATCAGGATTAATTACGTTAACACCCATTTCTTTTTCAAAAGCCCTTAAAACCGCATCATTTAAAAAAGTTCCCCCTTGAACAACTATCCTTTTTCCCAGTTCATCAGGAGTAGCCGCTCTTATAACCTTATATAGTGCATTTTTTACCACACTAATAGACAAGCCTGCTGATATGTCCTCTATGCTGGCGCCATCCTTTTGTGCTTGTTTAACTGAAGAATTCATGAAAACCGTACACCTAGAACCCAGATCAACAGGGCGTTTTGCAAATAGGCCAAGTTTTGCAAAGTCCTTAATATCATAGCCTAATGCATTCGCAAAAGTCTGCAAAAAAGACCCACAACCGGAGGAACATGCTTCATTTAAGAATATATTGTCTATGTTTCCATTATTTACTTTAAAACATTTTATATCCTGTCCGCCAATATCTATTATAAATTCTACATCTGGCATAAACTTTTTGGCCGCAGTTAAGTGTGCAACTGTTTCTACTATTCCTAAATCTACGTTGAACGCATTTTTTATTAAATCTTCACCGTAACCCGTAACTGCCGTGCCAGCAATTTCAAGCTTATCATAGTGATCATAAATACATTCAATGAACCTCTTAATTAAGGGGATTGGGTTACCATTATTGGGTTGATAATCGTGAAGCAAAAGCTCGTCATTTTCGCCCATCACAACCGCCTTAACTGTAGTAGAACCTGCATCTATTCCTATGTAAATTTTTCCTTTATAGGTAGTTATATCTTTCTTTTCAACTATTGAATTTAAATGCCTTTTCTTAAATTTATCGTATTCCTGCTCATTTTCAAACAACGGCTTATTAAAAGCAAAATTTTCACAAGATTTATAACCTTTTATTTTTTCCGTTACTTCATCAATATTAACGCTCTTATTTGCACACATTGCAGCACCCATTGCTACATAATAAAGAGAATTTTGCGGGCAAACCCCTTTTGTATGTAGGCTTTCATCAAACGTTCGTCTAAGCTCGCTCATAAAAGTTAGCGGCCCCCCCAGATAAAGGATGTTTCCCTTAATTTCTCTGCCCTGTGCAAGCCCCGCTATTGTTTGATTAGCCACAGCATGAAAAATACTTGCTGCGATATCCGCTTTTTTAGCACCTTGATTTAACAGGGGCTGTATATCCGATTTCGCAAACACCCCGCAACGAGAGGCTATTATATAAATTTTTTCATGTTTTGCTGCAAGTTCGTCCATTTTATCAATTGGAACATTTAAAAGAGTAGCCATTTGGTCTATGAAAGCACCTGTTCCGCCAGCACATGAACCATTCATTCTTACTTCTGTTCCGCCTGTTAAAAAAAGAATTTTAGCATCCTCTCCTCCTAATTCTATTATTACATCCGAATCAGGTGAAAGATTTTTCGCCGCAACCCTTGTGGCGTAGACTTCTTGAACAAAGTCCACACCGATTTTTTCAGCGATGCCCATTGCAGCAGATCCGGATATAGCAATTTGCGCATTATCTACTCCTGGTATGGTTTTCCTTATTTGCGTAAGTATATAGTCTATTTTTTCCTTAATTTGTGAATAATGCCTCTCATAAGATTTACTAACTATTTGGTTTTGATTATCAATAACCGCATATTTTATTGTAGTTGAACCAACATCAAGTCCTATTTTCACTTTTATACACCTCCGATACTTATCTCTTTTACTATTTTACTTAATAATATTTATTTTAAGGAAATATAAATTTTTGTCAATGCAGAAAGTTTGTCTTTTCTACATTTATTTTTCTTTTTTATCAAAATTATTGATAAATTATAAACTCTTGTGTTATAATTACAATATAGAAATATACTTTAAGGGTGTTATCTTTGAAAAACCTACTTATTAACGCGTCCCACAGCTATAATGTAGTAATTAATCGCAACATTATTACCATGCTTTATCCTCATATAAAATCAATATGCAATGCGAAAAAAGTTACTATAATTACAGATAGCAATGTTGCTCTCTTGTACCTTGATAAAGTATTACATTGTCTTGAAAACTCCGATTATGAAGTAAATAAAATAATTATTCCTGCTGGAGAATCTTCAAAAAATATTTCCGTTTTAGAAAATATATATCTTGAATTATCAAAAAGTTATATTTCTAAATCAGATTTATTAATTTCTCTTGGCGGTGGTGTAGTTACAGATCTTTGCGGTTTTGTCGCCTCAACTTACTTAAGAGGCATAAAATGCATTCATATTCCAACAAGCCTTATTGCGCAAGTAGATGCGGCAATTGGTGGTAAAACCGCTGTAAACTTAAGTACCGGAAAAAATCTTGTGGGTTCCTTTTATCAACCCTCATCTGTTCTTATAGATCCTGAACTTTTGGCAACTCTGCCTGCTTCTGAGATATCAAGCGGCATGGCGGAGGTAATAAAATATGCACTTATAAAAAATAAAACCTTGTTCGATAAGCTATATGACTATTCAGGTAATGTTCTAAGTAATAAATTTATTGATGATGTTATTTTCGAATGTGTAAAAATAAAAAAAGAGCTTGTTGAACGTGATGAGTTTGACGGAAAAGAACGCATGCTTTTAAACTTTGGGCATACTATTGGACATGCCGTTGAAAAATATTTTAACTATTCAAAATATTCTCATGGCCAAGCTGTTTCACTTGGAATGCTTGAAATAATAAAATTGGGTACAAAAATAAAAATTACAAATCCAGCTTGTTTAAAAAAGGCCTTAAATATATTACAGAAATATAATTTGCCAACTGCGTTAAATATTCCACTAAATAAATTATCTGATTTGATTTTGCTTGATAAGAAAAATATTGATGATAAACTAAATTTAATATTTATAAAAGACATAGGAAATAGTTGCGTAAAATCATTTTATAAAAATGAAATAAAAAATTTATTCTGGAGGTAAAAAATGAGTACAGCAATAATCACACCACATAGTCTTTCCGGTACAATAACAGCGCCGCCTTCAAAAAGTGAAACCCATAGAGCAATAATATGTGCTTTGCTTTCAAGAGGCGTCTGTGAAATCTATCCCATTGACCTTTCAAATGATATAATTGCAACCATAAACGCTGCAAAAGCTTTAGGTGCTAAGGTTCAAATGTTGAACAAGCACTTAATAATTGACTCTTCTGAACGATTCATGAACTATGTGGACATTAATTGTTTCGACTCTGCTTCAACGCTTAGGTTCTTTATTCCCGTGTGTGCTGCACTGGGAATTCAAGCTGCATTTACAGGTAGTACAGCCCTTAGTAAAAGGCCCATTGCCCCACATTTAAGCTACTTGCCGTCTCATGGAATTAGATATTCATATTCAGGTGACTTTCCTCTTTCTTTTGTCGGAAAACTTTCCCCTGGAAGTTTTACTCTACCAGGCAACATAAGCTCTCAATTTGTAAGTGGGCTTTTAATGGCACTTCCACTTCTAAATGCAAAAAGTGAAATTATTATTTCATCACCTTTAGAGTCCTCATCATATGTAAACATGACAATTGCCACAATGGAAAAATTTGGCATAAAGGTCGCGCGGGTATCCAATAAATTCATTGTCGAGGGAAATCAAAAGTACAAGCCACACAACTACACAGTTGAAGGTGATTGGTCTCAAGCAGCAGTTTTTATGGCTGCCGGTGCTATTAAGGAACCAGTTAAAATCCTTGGACTAAGCAAAGACTCCGTCCAAGGAGATAAAGCTATGTGTTCATTTTTATCAAGAATGGGCTCTGAAGTTAAATTTATAGATGGAGGCATCGAAGTTATCCCATCAGCTTTATCCGGTATAAATATATATGCAGGGCAAACACCAGATATTGTCCCTATTTTATCTGTTTTAGCCGCTTTTGCTGAAGGTTCCACCAGAATTTGGGGGGCATCAAGGTTAAAAATTAAAGAAAGCAACCGACTTCGCTCTATGTTTTATGGACTTAAAAAACTCGGAGTCACCGTTCATGAAATCGATGACGGCCTTTTAATTGAAGGTAACCCCTCACTCACTCCTGCAAAGCTCGATGGATATAACGACCACAGAATTGTTATGGCTTTGGCTATAGCTGCATGTTACGCTCCTGGAAAAGTCCTTATAAACGATGCGCAAAGTATTAGCAAATCCTATCCAGCATTTTTTGACGATTATACCAAACTTGGAGGAATTGTTAATGTCGTCAATATGGGCTAGAAACTTAAAAATATCCATATTTGGTGAAAGTCATGGGCCCGGAATTGGGGCTGTCCTTGATAATATACCTGCTGGAGAAAAAATAAATTTTGACGAAATTATTTTCCATATGCAAAGAAGAGCTCCAGGCAATAGTAAAATTACCACCCCACGAAAAGAATCCGATACTCCTAAAATAATTTCTGGTGTCTTAAACGGTTGCACTACAGGAGCGCCAATTTGCGCTATAATAGAAAATAAAAATTTTAATTCCTCGGATTATCAAAATTCTGGAGTTCTACGCCCTGGGCATGCCGATTTTACGGCAAATGTTAAATACAAAGGGTTTAATGACTCCAGCGGTTCCGGGCATTTATCCGGCAGATTAACTGCACCAATAACCTTTTGCGGTTCTATTTGCAGGCAAATTTTAAAAAGTAAAAACATTTTTATAGGTTCCCATATTTACTCTATAAAAAATGTTTACGATGAAAAGTTTAAGACTGATATATCTAAAAACTTGCTTGAAAAATTATCGCATGAAAAATTCCCGACCATAAATTCAAGTGTAAAAAATAAAATGATTAGTACCATTTTAAATGCAAAATTACAAGGCGATAGCGTTGGCGGAATTGTAGAATGTGCTGCTTTAAATGTACCTGCCGGGCTTGGATCTCCTATGTTTGAGGGTATTGAAAATATAATTTCATCACTCATTTTTGCAATTCCCGCCATAAAAGGCATTGAATTTGGTTCCGGTTTCTTTGGCACTACTCTTTTGGGCAGCCAAAATAATGACCCTTTCTTTATCTCCGACAACAAAATTAAAACTGAAACCAACAATCATGGGGGGATATTGGGCGGAATAACTTCGGGAATGCCTATTGTTTTTAGGGCTGCTGTAAAACCCACTCCATCTATTGCAAAATCTCAAACTACTGTTAATCTCAGTGATTTATCTCAGCAATACATTTCCATCACCGGCAGGCATGATCCATGCATTGTCTCCCGTGTTTTGCCTGTTGTTGAAAGTATTTGTGCTATTGCTATTCTAGATTTTATGATGGAGGATTATTTATGAAAATAGATGAAGTTAGAGCTCAAATTGATGAGATGGATGATCAAATAGTCGATTTATTCTTGAAAAGACTTCAGTTATGTAAAATTATTGGAGATTTAAAAAGAACAAATAACTTACCAATTTTTAATGAATTGCGTGAACAAGAAATTTTAAACAAGGTTACAAAAAAAGATCCAGATAACGCAGAACATATAAGACAACTGTATAGCGAAATTTTTAAAATTTGCAGAAAAATACAAACCCAGTAGAAGAGCTATCTACCGGGTTTTTTATTATATTTAGTTATTTTAAAATTATTTTATGATATACTTTCTTTCCTTTTTTTATAATTATATATCCCTCTTTAAAGTCGTTTTTCGAAACTTCCATTGTAACATCTTTAACTTTTTCATACTCTTCACCACTGCAGATTGAAACTCCGCCTTGCTCTATTAATCTGCGGGCCTCCCCTTTTGAAGCAACCAAATTTGATTTTAACATTAGGTCAATTATCATCATGCCATGCTCATCTATCTCTTCCCTGTCTGTTTCTGTAAATGGCATGTTATCTGTGTTTTGACCTTTCTCAAAAATTGCACGTGCCGCCTCCTGCACAGTTTTTGCCTCTTGTTCACCATGAATTAGCCGTGTTACCTCATATGCTAAAATTTCTTTTGCCTTGTTTAACTCACTTCCTTCCCATGATTCCATCTTTTCTATCTCATCTATAGGTAAAAATGTTAACATTTTTAAGCATTTTATAACGTCTGCATCAGCTATGTTTCTCCAGTATTGGTAAAAATTATACGGACTTGTCTTTTCCTTGTCCAGCCATACAGCGCCATTCTCAGTTTTACCCATTTTTTTGCCTTCACTCGTTGTAAGCAACGTAAATGTCATGCCGTAAACTTCTTTTCCGTCTTTCTTACGCACCAGATTTACTCCGCCTATGATGTTACTCCACTGGTCATCTCCACCCATTTCCAGCTCACAGCCATACTTGCTATTCAATACCCAAAAATCATAGCTTTGCATTATCATATAGTTAAGCTCAAAAAAGGATAACCCCTTCTCCAGACGCTGTTTATAGCATTCTGCTGCTAACATCCTATTAACCGAAAAATGTACACCTATTTCTCTTAAAAATTCAATATAATTTAAATTTAACAGCCAATCTGCATTGTTTACCATGATGGCCCTTCCTTCAGAAAAATCCACCAATCTTGACATCTGCTTCTTAAAACAAGCTATGTTATGCTCTATTGTCTCCCTTGTTAGCATCTTTCTCATATCAGTTTTCCCGCTGGGGTCCCCTATCATTCCGGTCCCTCCGCCAAATAACGCTATTGGCGTATGCCCCGCTCTTTGTAGGTGTGACATCACCATTATTTGTACAAAATGCCCTACATGCAGACTATCTGCTGTGGGGTCAAATCCTATATAAAACTTTGTTTTCCCATTGTTTAGTAAATCTTTTACCTTCTCTTCATCCGTTATCTGCGCTATAAGACCTCTTCTTTTTAGCTCTTCAAATACTCCCATGCTTACTCCTCCTAAATTTTAATTGTGCTGCAGGGGCGGCCGTGCCGCCGATTACTTCATAATCGGCAGAAAATTTAATTTTTAAATTTTCAATGGCATTTTCATAATAAAAATGCCATGCACGGCCGCCCCTAAGCTACAGACAAAATAAAACGCCCCCTGCAAACGCAGAGGGCGGAATTACCGCGGTACCACCTCTATTTATTGTATCCTCACAGATACAACCTTAGCGTGTTTAAAACACTTAATGTTTAACGCACACAAAACGGCTGACCCTACTTTCAGTTCAAGCCAGCAGCTCCAAGATGTATTTCATCTTGCGGAAATATCTACTCGCAGCTACCGTAGACTCTCTGAAAAGTCCTTACAAGATTACTTCTTCTCTTCACAGCTATTATCTACATGATATCAAAATAAATCTTAAAAGTCAAGTTTCATGCTATTGATATAAATGAAATGCTATGGTAAAATTTAAAATATCATATGCAAATATAGGAGGAATTAGTATGTCTGGACATTCAAAATGGAGTAATATAAAGAGAAAAAAAGAAAAAACCGATGGAGCCAGAGCAAAAATCTTTACAAAAATAGGCAGAGAACTTGCAGTAGCTGTAAAAGAAGGGGGCGGAGCTGATCCTGCGTCCAACTCAAAACTAAAAGACTGCATAGCAAAAGCCAAAGCTAACAACGTGCCCAATGACAACATCGAAAGGATAATAAAAAAAGCTGCCGGCGATGGTGATACCGATAAATATGAGGCAATAAGATATGAAGGCTACGGGCCATGCGGTGTTGCGGTTATTGTAGAAACTTTAACTGATAATAGAAATCGTACTGCCGGTGATATTCGCCATTACTTTGATAAATTCGGTGGTAATCTTGGTACTCCCGGATGCGTATCTTTTATGTTTTCAGCAAAAGGGGTTATCGTAATAGAAAATGAGGATCTTGACGAAGACAAAGTAATGGAAGACGCTCTTGAAAGCGGTTCTTCAGATTTTATGGCAGATAATGATGTCTTTGAAATTTATACGGAACCCGAAGATTTTAGTGCCGTTCGCGAAGATTTAGAAGCTAAAGGATACTCATTTGTTTCTGCAGAAATTGAGATGGTTCCTAGTAATTACACATCTATCTCAGACGAAGAAAACTCACTCAAAATGCAAAAACTCCTGGACATGCTTGATGACAATGATGACGTTCAAAATGTTTTTCATAACTGGGAAATTGATGAGTAACTTATTTTTTAAATAAACTGCATACCCAGTTTTTAATTGATTGAAAAAATTCAACTATCTTAAACTTTATTTCATATCTGTCTTTGCCCTTCACTACATTGGATTCTTCTGTACTTAAAACCTCATCCACCACCTCATTCTTTTTAGATGACCCTAAGCACAGTTGTGGAAACATAACACACCACCAGTTATGTCCTTTCCCCTCTCCTATTGATATACGAATTGCATCGTAGTTGCCAGCAGGCAATGTAACCGTGTCGTAGGTTCTGGTTGTAAAGTACATATTTGTAATTTCAACATTTACCGGATAGTCATACCCTTGGCTATGTATTTCATCTAGTGCAACACGTTTTATCTCATCTATGTTCTCAGAAGCAGCCGCTTGAGCATCATCTTTATTATTCGCACTTTTAAATATCTCTCCACTATATTTAAGAATTCTATCTCTAACCTTTAATTTTAAGCTTTGATCATACTCGTAATCTGAGTTTGCAATAATATGTAAGCGCAAAACTTTGTCTGATACTGACTCGCAATTTTTTTCAAATGATGTGAAACTAAATAGAACCGTTATTATAAATCCCAATACTATAGATTTTTCCAATGTATTCATATAAACACCCGCCCATAATTTAAACTTTCGCTTAAATTATGGACGGGTGTAAATTTTTTATACAACTAATTTTCGTTTTCTATATAACATCCTTTTTTTGTTGGTTCACACAAAAAAACATCACTATACTTTTTTTGCAGCATGTAAGCACTTTGTCTCGCAGCTTTTTGATCCTTAAATATACCAAAAACACTTGGTCCACTACCGCTCATAGATGCACCAAGTGCCCCACCTTTTCTTAAAAGTTCCTTAATATTATAAACTTCATTGATTCTCAAAACTCTTTCAAATTTGTTGTACATGCAGCGCGATATCATACCTAAGTTTTTGCTTTTTACAGCATAAGTTATTTCACTCATACTTTTAGCCGGCGATACTGTACTTTCATCTGATTTAGTATATGCCCTTTGCGTAGAAACCAAAATCTTAGGTTTAACCAACACAATAAAGCAATCTGGCATATATGGCAACGAAGACAGTGAGGTCCCTGTACCTTTTGAAAGCATTGTTCCACCAAATATACAGAAAGGCACATCTGCACCAACCTTTTTCCCAATGTTTGCTAAATCGCATTTTGAAAGATTGGTTTTAAAAATCGCGTTTAGTGCTAATAAAACTCCAGCTGCATCAGTGCTACCACCAGCAAGCCCCGCACATAGTGGAATTTTTTTTTCTAAATCTATACTAATACCACTATTTTTTATGCTGGTATATTTGAAAAACTCAGCAGCAGCAACATATGCCGTGTTATTAATCTTTTCTCCAGAAAAATTAAAGTTGCTTGATATATTTATTTTGTTTTCATTAGTTTGCGCAACTGTAACCGTATCGTACAAACTCACAGACTGCATTATCATATTTACATTATGATATCCATCTTGGCGTTTGCTCAAAATGTCAAGGTAAAGATTTATTTTGGCCGGTGCCTTTACTTTTATCTTCATAAATTCATTCCCTTAAAAGTTGTATATCGTAAATTTAATGCATAAATTCATTTATGTATCAAATTCTACCTTTTCAGTATTGTATATTAACACAAAGTCTCTCTGCATAGACTTTTCACTTGAGTTTTAATCTTAAATCTTACACTTTCATTGAATCGGCTTAAATTTTTTAAGCATAATTGGACATGTCCACCATTTCTATTCTTTTTTGTAATATGGTCAGACAAATCCCTAAAAATTTGTGTGATTGCCCACCCCGAAAAACAATCTAAATTATACTGTATTGTCCCTCTCAAATGGATTCATTAATAAATCTTTATCCGCATAAGATAATATTTCTCCATATATTGACCACAGCAAGACACAAAGCTAAAAAAGAAAAACCCCAGACACAAAATGTGTCCAGGTTTTACATGGTCGAGGTGACAGGGCTCGAACCTGCGGCATCTTGGTCCCAAACCAAGCACTCTACCAAACTGAGCTACACCTCGTCTTGTTGACGTTTTACACAATCAAATCCCTTTAAAACATTGTGTAATTAAAAGCCGCAATCGCTTTTAACTTAGCCTGCGTCATCAGACTAATAGTGCCATTTGCAACGGCATTATTTATTATAATATACTTATGTTTTTTTGTCAATATATTTTTTATTTTTCTCTAAAATTCCTAGCGTTTATCCCTTTTAAATTAACTTATCCTCGGTATTTAATTTTACATCCTGCGGCCGTGAGGCCCCGCAGCCAAAGGCTGCGGTAAAATGGCTTTGCCATTTTTGCAAGCGTTTCGCTTGCGGCCTCGCGGCCGCAGAGTGCTAAAACCAAGTTTAATTTATATCCAAATACCGTTGCATATTTTTTCATTTTGAATATAATTAAAATATACGACAAATGCGTAAAAAAAGAGGATAGACAGACCCTACCCGTAGTAGGTTAAAAAGATTTTTACTGCTAAGTCTGTGAATAAACTTTTCAGCACGTATGAGGCATTTTTTAAGTATCGTCATTCAAACTGCAACCGTTACATTGTTTTGGAGTTATAAACAGGAATGGAACCGCAAGCATCGCCTCCGTCCTCTTTTTTTGAGGACTGTGGCATTTTTTTTGGACGTGTAAAAATATAAATATATTTTACTCGTGGAGGTGTGCCCTTTGTTTAGAAAACTGAATAATGAACTAGAATCTATTATGAAACGTGATCCTGCTGCTAGATCAAAATTGGAAATTTACTTTTTATATCCCGGATATAAAGCTGTTAAATCGTACCGTAGAGCTAACTGGTTTTTTAAGCATAACATGAAGTTTATTGCAAGTTTTATTTCTCAGCGTACTCGGAAAAAAACCGGTATAGAAATTCATCCAGGTGCAAAAATAGGTAAAGGTCTATTCATAGACCACGGCATGGGAGTTGTGATTGGCGAAACCACTGAAATTGGTGACAACTGTACAATCTATCATCATGCTACCCTTGGAGCAACTGGAAAAGAGTCTGGAAAACGGCATCCCACCCTTGGCAACAACATATTAGTGGGCGCCGGCGCCAAGGTATTGGGCTCATTTAAAGTGGGAAATAACTCGAAAATTGGCGCCGGCGCCATTGTATTGTCAGAAGTTCCACCTTACTCAACTGCAGTTGGTGTTCCCGCAAAAATAATAAGACATAAAAAGGAGATTTAAAATGAAAATTTTTAATACTTTAACAAGAAAAAAAGAAGAGTTAGTTCCACTAACCCCCGGAGAAGTTAAAATTTACGCCTGCGGACCAACCGTATACAACTATATTCACATTGGAAACGCACGACCGCTTTGCGTGTTCGACGTCCTGAGAAGATATCTGGAATATAAGGGCTTCAAAGTAACCTTTGTTCAAAACTTTACTGATATCGACGATAAGATAATCAAGAAGGCTAATGAAGAAAATTCTGATTATTTAACAGTTTCTAAAAAGTATATTAATGAATATAAAAAAGATGCACAAGGTATGAACATTCGCAATGCAGATATTCATCCACTTGCCACTGAAAACATTGATGAAATCATAAATATAATTTCCAAACTTATAAAAAATGGCTTTGCTTACGCTTCATCTAACGGAGATGTTTATTTTAGCACAAAAAAATTTAATGATTATGGTAAACTCTCGCACCAACCACTTGATGCTCTTGAGGCTGGTGCTCGTATATCTACCAATGAAGTAAAAAACGACCCTATGGATTTCGCTCTTTGGAAGGCTTCTAAGCCCGGCGAACCGTTTTGGGAATCGCCTTGGGGTAATGGGCGTCCCGGCTGGCATATAGAGTGCTCTGCTATGGCAAATAAATACCTCGGCAAAACAATTGATATTCATTGCGGTGGTCAGGATTTAATTTTTCCGCATCATGAAAATGAAATTGCACAAAGTGAATGCTGCAATGGCGTGCCATTTGCCCGGTACTGGATGCACAATGGGTATATAAACATTAATAACCAAAAAATGTCAAAATCTTTAAATAATTTCTTTACTGTTAGAGATGTCGCTGAAAAATATGGTTATGAGCCAATTCGTTTTTTAATGATTTCATCTCATTACAGAAACCCAATAAACTACAGCACAGAAATTATTGAGCAGTGCACTTCTTCCCTTGAAAGGCTATACAATTGCCGCAATAATTTGGATTTTCTTTTAAAAAATGCTGATGACACCAAATATCTTGATGAATCAATTAAAAATAAACTTCTAGAACATAAAATTAAGTTCATCTCCGCCATGGACGATGATTTAAACACTGCTGACGCTACTTCTGCTTTGTTCGATTTAACCCGTGATATTAACTCCCTTGTGAACGGAAATACTCCAGCGCCTAAAAATCTTATAGAATTCTCTGCCAACCTATTTGACGAGTTAGCCTCCATTTTAGGTCTTGTGTATAACCGAAAAGAGGAAACTGCAGATAAAGAAATTGAAAGTTTAATTAGCAAACGTCAAGTTGCGCGTAAAAACAAAGACTTTAAAACCGCTGATGCTATTAGAGATGAACTAAAATCAAGAAATATTGTACTTGAAGATACTCCTCAGGGGGTTAAATGGTACACTGTAAAATAAAGGAAGGTATAACATGAAAAAAGTATTGCTTGGCATGAGCGGTGGCGTTGATTCCTCCGCAAGTGCAATAATCTTGAAAGAACAGGGTTATGATGTTACCGGGGTTACAATTAAAATGTGCCCCGATAGCCATAACTTATTTTCCGGTTCAAATTTTTCTAAAGATGTAAAGGATGCTAAAAAAGTAGCTAGTAAATTAGGTATAAATCATATTGTGATTGATTTTTCTGATATGTTTTTGGAAAATGTCATTAATAATTTTATAAACGAATATTATTCAGGCAGAACCCCTAATCCTTGTGTTGTTTGTAATAAACATTTAAAATTTGGCGCCCTTTTAAGTTACGCTAAAAAACATAACTTTGATTACATTGCTACCGGCCACTATGCTGATGTTATTTTTAACCCTGAGATGAATCGTTTTCTGCTTAAAAAAGCGGACTCCGCTAAAGATCAAAGCTACGTACTTTATACACTTACGCAGGAACAACTCTCTCATGTCATTTTTCCTCTATCTAAAATGAATAAAGCTGAAGTCAGATTGCTACTTAAAAAACACAACCTTGAAATTAACAATAAACCAGAAAGTCAGGATATTTGCTTTATTAAAAATAATAACTACATAAGTTTTTTAAACGCATATTCCAATAAAACTACTGAAACTGGTGATTTTATTAATTCTGACGGAAATATTCTTGGAACTCATAGTGGTATTATAAATTACACAATTGGCCAAAGAAAAGGCCTTGGAGTCTCCTTTGGTAAGCCTATGTACGTTACTAAAATCGATTCTGCTACCAATCGTATAACACTTGGTGAAGAAGGCTCTCAATATTCTAATGGGCTTATTGCTAATAACTTAAATTTCATACCCTTTGACACCCTTGAAAATGAAATCACTGTCTTTGCCAAAATTAGATATCAAGCAACTCCAGAAAAATCTACATTAATTCCACACTCTAATAATGAGGTAAAGGTTCTATTTTCTAGCCCTCAACGGTCCGTCACTCCTGGTCAATCTGTAGTTTTTTACGACGATAATAACTTTGTTGTAGGTGGAGGCACCATTAAGTATGGCTTTTAGTTTGCTCATATTATAATATTGGCACTCTTCCCCTGCCACAGTTAAACGCAAAGAAAGAGGGGCGCGCGCAGCAGGTACTGATTTTTATGTTCAGTTAAACCTGCTGCGCGCGCCCCTTTTATAAAAAAAGAATGAACCATTTGTGTTCATTCTTTTTTTCCTTTTAAACTATATTTATGTTGTATTTCTTAAACCAACAATCCATTTGCACTATATAAGCAAGTATTTGCGCCGAAACCATTAGCTGTCCATACCATGGATAACTAATTTTTTCAGGATTATTAATTATATTCATTACAGCTTTATGGTTTAGCATCTCCGAAGCCGGTGTTGTTTTATCCTGTAAAATTTTTATTACTCTGTCACTAACTTCCTTTAAGTAAACAGGGTTAAATGTTTTTGGGTACGGACTTTTCTTTCTATAAACTATGCTATCAGGGAGAATTCCCCTCATTGCCTCTCTCACTATACCCTTTTCCCTTCCCTTATATGCCTTAATTTCCCAGGGCATATTAAATGCATATTCCACTATTCTATAATCGCAAAACGGCACGCGTACTTCAAGCCCGTTTGCCATACTCATTCTATCTTTTCTATCTAGAAGTGTTTGCATAAACCAATTGATATTTAACATAAACATTTCACGCATTCTAGCGTTTAATTTACTGTCCGTTGATAATTTATCCGTCTCTTTTACAGTAGCTAAATATCGTTCTCTTACATATTCATCACTATTTTTTAATAATCCTTCTTTAAAAATAGATTTCCTTACACTTATTGACCTCGACCATGGAAAGGTATCTTCAAACAAAATTTGTTTATTGTGGTACCATGGATATCCTCCAAAAATTTCATCTGCACATTCTCCAGATAGTGCAACAGTGAAATCTTTTTTTATTTCCTTGCAAAAAAGTAACAACGACGCATCTATGTCCGCCATACCTGGTAAATCTCTTGCAAACGTTGCACTGCAAAGTGTCTTTGCAAGTTCAGTATTATCCAGCACCACGTACTTATGTTTAGAATTAATATTATCAATCATTATTTTTATAAATTCCATATCGGAGTTTGGCTGAAAAAGATTTTTTTTGAAATATTTTTTATTATCAACATAATCTACCGAATATGTTGATAACTTACCCCAGTTATTTTCCTTATAATGCTCTGCCGCTATTTTAGATATTATACTGGAATCCAAGCCACCCGACAAAAAGCAACATAGTGGCATGTCTGAAAACAATTGTCTTTTTATTGCATCTACCAATAAATCTCTTGTTTTTTCTCTTGCCGTATTAAAATCATCTGTAAACTCACTTGCCTTAAGCTTCCAATACTTCTTAATTTCAAATCGTCCCTTCGAGAACATTCCTATTTCCCCAGGACATAGTTCCTTCACTCCCTTTATGACACCCTGTCCCGGTGTTCTCCCTGGGCCTAATAAAAATATTTCTTTTAAGCCATTTTCATCCACCTGTGGTTTTATAAGTGGATTCTGTAGTAATGTTTTTATCTCTGATCCAAAAATTATTCCATTTTCATAATTATAGAAAAATAACGGTTTTACACCCATTCTATCTCTTGCCATAAACAGTTGCTGATTTTTGTTATCCCATATACAAAACGCAAATATTCCGTTTAACTTTTCTACACATGCCTTTCCCCACTGCAAATACGATTTTAATAGTACTTCTGTATCTGAATGTCCTTTAAAGCTATGTCCATGAAGCAAAAGTTCCTTTCGAATATCTTCTGTATTATATAATTCTCCGTTGTAAACTAGAGTATATCTGCTGTCACCATGCCCAGCATGCATTGGTTGCTTTCCATTCTCAGGGTCTATTACTACCAGCCTTCTGTGAATTAATGCCGCATTCTTTTCAATATACATTCCCTCTGAATCTGGGCCACGGTTTTTTAAAGTTTCGCTCATTCTATTAAGAACATTTTTTTCATTACCCATGTCCCTATCAAAATCAATCCAACCTGCTATTCCACACATATAAAATTCCTCCTGTAAAACAAAAACATCATAAACAAAGCCCTGTATTTATGATGACTCATTTTATTATATGTAATTTATTCTGTAGGTATGATTCAGCAGCTAAACTAACTTTATAAAAATTTTTAACATTTCACATTTGCTGTAATAAAAACAAGAGCACCCCGAGGATAAATATCCCCGGGGTGCTCTAACCTTAAATTTTAAGCATTATCACATCTACAATATCTGAAAAGCTTACCTTTTTTATTCTCAATAAGCTTTCTTTGAATTTCCTTTAATTCTTACTATTTGCATTTCCTAAAGCCTTTTTTAAGCATTCTTTTTCAGATTTATCTAAATCGTTTAATAAGCTCATTATTAATTCAACTTTAGATGTACTTGGTTTTTTATTAGGATGAATATAATCCTTTGCATCTTTATTAGGATGACTACAATCCTTTGTATCTTTATTAGGATGACTACGATCCTTTGTATCTTTATTAGGATGAATATAATCCTTTGCACTTTTAATAGGATGTTTTACTATATCAGCAAATTTTTTAAATCTTCCAACGGCTTTTACGCATTTGTCGTCGATTGCTCTTGCTGTATTTAATACTTTTTTAGATACATACACAGTACCTGCACCTATAGCTATTGGTTTTCTACACTTCCAAATCAAATCAGCTACTCTATCTATGAATTTTGCTCCTGACCGAACTGCCTTACCTGCGTTGCTAACTGTCTTACCTACTTTTAATACTCCGTTTCCTACTGCTTTACCTGCGTTGCTAACTGTCTCACCTGCTTTTGATACTCCGTTTCCTACTGCTTTACCTGCGTTGCTAACTGTCTTACCTACTTTTGATACTCCGTTTCCTACTGCTTTACCTGCGTTGCTAACTGTCTTACCTACTTTTGATACTCCGTTTCCTACTGCTTTACCTGCGTTGCTAACTGTCTTACCTACTTTTAATACTCCGTTTCCTACTGCTTTACCTGCGTTGCTAACTGTCTCACCTGCTTTTGATACTCCGTTTCCTACTGCTTTACCTGCTGTAACTATTCCGTGTCCTGTTGCTTTACCTGCTTTTACTATTTCACTAACTACTGTCTTTCCTGCTTCTTTTCCTTTATTCCCTACCGCTATTGACATTTTCTTTGCTTTATCTATGCACTTAGCCATCTTTGGCTTATCCTCTGGCAGATATACCGGTGCTGAATCTTCTTTTATTGAACAGATATCCTTTTCTTCTGCTTTTTTAGAAAATAGCTCTTTTCCCTTGTTTCCCACTACAGCTATGGCATTTTTTATACCATCTGTAGGTATGTAACCCTTGTAAATTGCATAACCTGTTGCTGCTACTGCTGCTGCACCGGCAACTGCGCCCGTTATAACCAAACCTTTTTTCAGTTTACTTAATTTCTTCGTTGAATCAACTTCATTAGCCGTTGATGCATCTTTTTTATCATTAAAATTCGTTTTATTAAAAATTACAGGAGCAGCAGAACATGCATCATTTGTTGACTCATTCTTCGTTGAATCAACTTCATTAGCCGTTGATGCATCTTTTTTATCATTAGAATTCATTCTATTAAACTTTTCATAAATTACAGGGACATTTGTATCAGAATATTCATTAATTACTGGGTAATTCGTCGTACATTCCGTGTTAACGTAGTCAGCATAATATGGCGCAGCTTCAAGTATTTTTTGATATGGACGATTTTGTGTTTCATCATCGATAGTTGGATAATTCGTCGTACATTCTGTGTTAACGTAGTCAGCATAATATGGCGCAGCTTCAAGTATTTTTTGATATGGACGACTTTGTGTTTCATCATCGATAGTTGGATAATTCGTCGTACATTCTGTGTTAACATAGTCAGTATAATATGGCGCAGCTTCAAGTATTTTTTGATATGGACGACTTTGTGTTTCATCATCGATAGTTGGATAAGTGAGATCATTAGGCGTACAATTATATCCACTATATGCATTTTCAGTAAAACTATATTCTTTGCTAGCTTTTTTTGTATTTAAAGACTCATCTGCGAAACAACCCACTGTTCCTGCTGTTGTTGCTAGTGTTGATAATACTAATCCACCAGCTAATACCTTCTTAAAATTATTCATAAAAAAATCCTCCTTTTTTTAGACCGCAAAATAAATTTTGTGCTAAACAAACTATTTATTTCTCAGATCTTGTTTATATTATATCATACAAAATTCGAGTTATAATTCCACAAAGTAAAAAAGAGGACATTTCTACGTTTTGTATATCAACCCATAGTATTTTAATCTCTTTTTGTGCAAATTGTAAACCGGCACAATAAATATTTATTATGCCGGTTTGATTCTTTTTTTATTTAATTAAAGTGTTATATAATTCTATATACCGCTCTGCTGAAGCCTTCCAGCTATTATTGCAGCCCATGGCCCTTTTCACCAGTATCTCCCATCCATCTCTATTATAATATCCAGCAATGCTTCGCTTTATTGCACTAAGCATATCCCATGGATCGTAATTTTTAAATGTAAATCCATTGCCCTTATTGTCTCCGCTGTCTTTTATGGTATCAAAAAGTCCTCCGGTTTCTCTCACAATTGGTATTGCACCGTATCTTAAAGCTATCATCTGTGCAAGCCCGCAAGGCTCGCTCTTAGATGGCATAAGGAAAATATCACTTGCTGCATATATCTTTCTTGAAAGTTCCGGTACAAATCCATGGCACGAGCTTACTTTTCCTTCATATTTGCCTTGCATATAGTCGAAAAACCTTTCGTACTCGCTATCCCCACTGCCCAATATTACAAACTGTATATCTTCCTTCATAAGTTCGTCAAAGGCCTCCCTTACTATGTCGAGCCCTTTATGCGAAACCATTCTTGTTACCATTCCTATCATAGGAATTTCTTCTCTCACATTAAGATTCAGTCTCTTTTGAAGTTCCAATTTATTATCTAACTTTAACCCGATCGAATTTTTATCATAATTTACATAGATATCCGGATCTGTTTGAGGGTTGTAACTGTCCGTGTCAATTCCATTTAATATACCCTCAATTTTAAACTTCCTTGCATTTAAAATAGGGGAAAGTCCGTGCGAAAACCATGGATCTAAAATTTCATATGAATATGTTTTACTAACCGTAGTAACTCTGTTGGATGCTTCAATTGCACCTTTCATGAAATTTATGCAGCCTTCAAATTCTAAAAAACTAAAATCTTTTTCAGGAAGGCCTAAAATATCCGAAAAAAGTTCTTTACCGTACTTACCTTGATATTGAATATTGTGTATTGTAAATACGGTTTTTATATTGTAATACCATTCATATTTGGCATATATAGTTGAATAAAAAACCGAAACCAAAGCTGTTTGCCAGTCGTTGCAGTGTATAATATCCGGCTTAAATTCCACATTTGGCAGCATTTCTAGTATTGCTCGCGAAAAGAATGCAAATCTTTCTGCGTCATCATAATGACCATATAGGCCACACCTTTTAAAATAATATTCGTTATCTATAAAGTAAAACATCACACCTTTATAAAATAGCTTGAAAACACCACAGTATATGCTCCTCCATGCGAGCGGAACATTAAAACTTTTAACAAACTCCATTTTATCCCTGTATTTTACCTCTATATCTGAATAAAGAGGCATTACCACACGGCAGTCAATATCGCTTTTGCAAAGTTCTATTCCCAAGGACGTACATACCTCCGATAGCCCTCCTGTTCCCGCAAACGGTACAGCTTCACTTGTACATATTAAACACTTCAAAATACATGTATCCTTTCTTTTTTAAACTATGCTCGCCTTGCTTATATAAACTGGGTATGATCTAAAACCCATTAAGGTTCTACCATTTGTTATTTTCACATCCTTATCCGTAATTATATAGCTAAGGCTGCAATTTTCATCTATTACCGTATCTTGCATAATAACACAGTTTGAAACCTTACTCCCAGCTCCAATTTTAACACCCTTAAAAATTATGCTGTTTTCAACAATACCATCTATTACACAGCCATTGCCTATTATCGAATTTTTTACATTGGATGACAACCCATATTTTGCCGGCATATCGTCCCTAACTTTTGTATAGATTGGCACATCACTTCTAAAAAGTTCATTTCGTACCTCTTGGTCCATTAACGTCATACTGGCTGAAAAATATGCTCCCATAGAGTTTATATTCCTGCTAAAACCCGTAAACTCATAGCCAAACATTTTATAATTCGCAACATTACGTTGCAACATATCACGGTTAAAATCAGTTTTATTGCTGCTTATGCAACCATATATTAATTCAAGCAGTAAATTCTTTTTTACTACTATCATATTCATACTTAAATTGCACCTGTCCTTAACATTAGGATTAATGCGTATTTGAGTTATTCTTTTATCTTCATCAACCGTAAGAACAAGCGCTTCACTCATTTTTCTTAGAAGATTTTCATTTTTATACATTATAGTTATGTCCGCATCAGTTTTAATGTGTTCATTTATAACCCTCTTGTAATTTATATTACAAACCATGTTGCAATCCGTCAAAATTACATATTCTTCCTTTGACTTTTTTATAAATCCACTTATCGATGATAGCATATCAACCCTATTGCTAAATCCTTCTGTTCCGTTACCAAATGGGGGAAATATAAACAATCCGTCCCTTCGCCTCGACAAATCCCATGATTTTCCTGATCCTAGGTGGTTCATAAGAGATTGGTAGTTTCTTTTGGTAATGACTGCAACTTTATTTATTCCTGAATTTACCATATTCGATAGCGGAAAGTCTATTAATCTGTACCTTCCGCCAAAAGGAACCGAACCAAATGTCCTTTTTTCTGTAAGTTCACGAATAGACTCCTCACCCGCATTTGAAAAAATTATTCCAAGCACGTTATTGCCACGCATTATACCACCCCCACTATATCTGTTTCAACAGTTGACTTGGCCGGAACTGTTACTCCACTGCCAATTTTTACATTATCTCCTATTACGGTAATTCCCCAATCCTTTTTGTCCACAAAATCTTCAGGCCTTGCGCCAACAACAGCATTTTTTCCTATAACCACATTTTCTGAAATTATAGTGTACTGTACTTTTGCTCCTTCATGAATAACAGCCCCCGGCATAATAATTGAGTCCTTAACAATTGCGCCCTTTCCTATGTGAACACCTGCAAAAATTACAGTAAAATCTATCTGTCCGTAAATATTGCAGCCATCTGATATTAGCGAATTTTGCACTCTTGCACTATCTGCTATATAGTGCGGCGGCAATACTGGATTTCTTGAGTATATTTTCCAGTTATCATCGTTTAAGTCAAGCTCCACATTGGGATTTAATAGATCCATATTAGATTCCCACAAACTTTCAATGGTTCCCACGTCTTTCCAATATCCATTAAACTCATAAGCAAACATGCGCTGGCCTGCTGCCAACATTGCCGGTAATACATTTTTTCCAAAGTCTTTTGAGGACTTACTGTTTGCCTCGTCCTCCTTTAGATATTTTTCAAGTGTGCTCCAAGTAAAAACATATATTCCCATTGAAGCTTTAGTACTTTTAGGTTTCTTCGGTTTTTCTTCAAACTCATATATTGAACCATCCTCGTTTGTATTTAGTATACCGAATCTTGATGCCTCTTCTATTGGCACATTTATAGATGCTATTGTACAATCAGCGTTATTCTCTTTATGGAAAGCTATCATCTTAGAATAATCCATTTTATATATGTGGTCTCCAGATAAAATAAGAACATAGGTTGGATTGTACCTTGAAATATAATTTATATTTTGATATATCGCATTTGCAGTGCCTTTATACCAATCGGCCCCGCGACTCCTTTGATATGGCGGCAGCACTTGCACTCCACTGTTCATTGTATCTAAATCCCACGGCTGGCCGTTGCCTATATATTCATTTAAAACAAGCGGTTGATACTGTGTTAAAACACCAACTGCTTCTATTCCTGAATTCACACAATTTGATAACGGAAAATCTATAATCCTATACTTGCCACCAAATGGTACCGCCGGCTTTGCTATTTTTTTTGTCAATATTCCAAGTCTGCTTCCTTGACCTCCTGCTAACAGCATTGCTACTACGCTCTGCTTGGGTAACATACAAATTCCCACCTTTTATTGTTCTTATTAAGTGATCAAATTTTCCCTTTAGATACTGTAGGTTTTATCTTTTTACTCTTCTTACGAGTACACTTTAAAAATATTGCCGATAGCGGCGCAAGTTCTATCTCAATTGAGTGATCATATCCATGCATTGGTATATTTTTGCTCTTGATATTGTCCCCATTTGAAGAACCGCTGCCACCGAATCTTACATCTTCACTTGAGAAAACCTCACTGTAAGTGCCATCAAACGGCACCCCTATTCTATATATATCCCTCTTGACGGGTTGAAAATTACATATTACTATAATTTCTTTTCCTTTTTTATCAATACGTCTAAAACTTATAACACTTTGCTTGTAATCATCACTTGATATCCAAGAAAACCCTTCCCATGAAAAATCAATTTCCCAAAGCGGTTTATTTTCCAAATAAAAATGATTTAGCGATTTAAAAAAACAATGTATTTTTCTATGTGCATCAAAATCAAATAGCATCCAATCAAGCCCGTTTTGGTAATCCCATTCTTTAAATTGTCCAAACTCCGTGCCCATAAACAAAAGCTTTTTCCCCGGATGTGCCATCATGTACATCATAAAAAGCCGCACTCCTGCAAACTTAGCTTCATACTCTCCAGGCATTTTGTTTATTAATGAACCTTTGCCATATACAACCTCATCGTGCGATACAGGTAAAATAAAATTTTCTGAAAAAGCGTAAAAAAATGAAAATGTAATATTATTATGATTTTGCGGTCTGTAGTATGGGTCCGTTGAAATATATCGCAGCATATCGTTCATCCAGCCCATATTCCACTTATAGTTAAAACCCAATCCTCCCAAATAAGTTGGGCGTGATACCATTGGCCATGCGGTTGATTCCTCAGCTATCATCATTACATCCGGATATTTTTCGAAAATTGCTTCATTAAGCCTTTGTAGAAACTTTACCGCCTCTAAATTTTCTTTGCCTCCGTTTACGTTCTTAACCCATTCCCCTTCTTTGCGGTCGTAATCAAGATAGAGCATAGATGCCACGGCATCTACACGTATGCCATCTATGTGATACTTATCTATCCAAAACATTGCGCTGGATATTAAAAAACTTATTACCTCACCCTTACCGTAGTCAAAAACCAAAGTCCCCCATTCCTTATGCTCTCCTTTTCTTGGGTCATCATATTCATAGCTTTTTGTTCCATCAAACATTGCCAAACCAAAATCGTCTTTTGGAAAGTGCGCTGGCACCCAATCTATTATTACACCAATTTCTTCCTTGTGACATCTGTCTATAAACTCCATAAAATCCGTTGGCGTTCCATACCTGGCCGTTGGCGCAAAATATCCCGTCACCTGATATCCCCACGAGGCATCATAAGGGTACTCAGTTATCGGCATAAGCTCTATGTGCGTGTAGCCCATATCCTTTACATATGGAATTAACTCATCTGCAAGTTTCGTGTATGAAAACACATTATTGTCATCATACCTTCTCCATGAACCTGCATGTACCTCATATATATTTATCGGAGAATTATAATTATCTCTTGCTGACTTACGCCTTCTCCATTCTTCATCACCCCAACTGTATCCACTAATGTCAAACGTCTTTGAAGCTTTGCCTATGTTGTTTTCATAGTGATATGCATATGGATCGCTCTTTAATATAATGTTGCCATCTTGCGTTTCTATGCTGAACTTGTACTCTGAAAACTCTTCTATTTTCATGTCTATTTGGCATTCCCAAATACCATATGCCGTAATTTTATGCATTTTATTTTTTTCTCTGTCCCAACCATTAAATCTGCCTACAACCGATACGCTTTTCGCATTCTTTGCCCATGTTCTAAATACTGAAAACTCGTTGCCTTCTATAAATATCTTATGATAACCCATATATTCATACGCATGAAACTCCTCGCCGCCATGAAACTTATTTAAATCCACGTAAACATCCATTTTCTCTTTCGTAGCCAGCATAACGCAATCCTCTCCTAATTTTATTCATACATTTAATAGTATTTGATATATTTTTATTTTTATTATTCTAATTATGCAATTTATTTTATCATGAAGCGCGTGTCGAATAACAATAAAAACGGTACATAAAAAAGCTCCCTATTTAGGGAGTTTTTAAAGATTATGCCAAATATCGCCGACCATGCATATTAGTAAAAAACAAGCACACATTTCATAAATGTCCGCCATCTCATTTTCAAAAATTATAAAATATTCATAAAATATCTTGACATGCCCCCCCCCCCCCTTATGGTATAATTGTATCATAGAAAGGGGGTGAAACTCATGAAGGATAAAAACATTAAAAAGCAACATGCGGCTCAGGCCCTTGGAGAGGATTCCCTCGAAAACGTTTCCGGCGGATACAGCTCCATAACCTGGCTTTTTTCTAATAGGCTTAAAGAATTGAGGCTATCGGATGCTGAAAAAGAGTGTCTAAATAAAGACAGTAGCTGGAGGGAAAACTTGCCAACTGAAGTGTCTCCCGAAGCTTATAAACAAGCAATAATTAAAGCTCAAACAGCATGTTTAAGACGTCACGGGTTTCATGCAGAATAGCAAAAAAGTTCCTCGGCCAAGCTGAGGAACTTTTTTGTCTGTCTTAAATTTAATCGAAGCATTAACTATGCTTTTTATAATATATGTATGCTTTAAAGATTACATTAAATAGATCTTGAGTCTCACGTTTCTTCCTTTTTACCCTATCAGACACTTTTAGCCTCTTCGTAACTCTTTTATCTGAGCCTTTACCAGAAAAAGGCGCCGAGAGGCGCAAGCAAAGCTTGCTAAAAACGGAGGCGATTTCGCCTCCGTTTTTTCGCAGCCGTTCGGCTGCGGCCTCGCGGCAGCCTACAAGCTTATTGCGTCTATAATTTAATTATTGTCCACAGTAGCCATGTGGCTTATTAAATCCAAAATTTTATTACTGTATCCCCACTCGTTGTCATACCATGCAACCAGTTTTACAAAGTGGTCATTCAACATAATTCCTGCCTTAGCATCAAAAATTGATGTTCTGGAGTCTGTGTAGAAATCTGATGAAACCACAGCATCTTCTGTATATCCCAAAATACCCCGCATCTCATTTTCACTGGCCCTTTGTACTGCCTTACATATTTCTTCATAATTTGTTCCTTTTTCAAGTCTACATGTAAGGTCCACAACCGAGACATCTATTGTAGGAACCCTAAAAGCCATTCCCGTCAATTTGCCTTTTAGCTCTGGTATAACCAATGCACAAGCTTTAGCAGCACCCGTCGACGACGGAATAATATTACCTGCTGCCGCTCTACCCCCACGCCAGTCCTTAGCTGATGGGCCATCTACTGTTTTTTGCGTAGCCGTAGTTGAATGTACTGTTGTCATTAATCCCTCAACTATACCGAAATTGTCATTAATAACCTTTGCAAGCGGTGCCAGGCAATTTGTTGTACAAGAAGCATTTGAAACTATATTCATGTCTTTTGTGTATTTATCTAAATTTACTCCACATACAAAAGTTGGCGTTTCACTATCCTTTGCCGGTGCAGATATAACAACCTTTTTAGCTCCGTTCTTAAGGTGCCCGGATGCCTTTTCACTTGTACAGAAAACTCCTGTAGAATCAACAATATACTCCGCACCATCTTCTCCCCAAGGAATTTCTTCGGGAGTTCTAAAAGAATGTACCTTTATTTTTCTAGAGTTTGCAATCAAGTTACCCTCATCTGCGTAAACTTCACCGTTAAATCTTCCATGAACTGTATCATATTTGACCATATATGCCATATAGTCCGGCGTGATAAACGGATCATTTACTGAAACAACTTCATACTCCTGTGGATTACTTAACGCTTCTCTAAATACCAACCTACCAATGCGACCAAAACCATTTATCCCAATTTTTATTGACATAAATATACCTCCTTAAGTTAATATTTATTATAGATTGCAAATGTTAAATTATACACTACAATCAACTAGTTTGAAATTTCATCAATGAGCTTATCTATTGCATTCATGTCAAACTCATTAGATGAACTCTCCTCAAGTCTCTCATTTTTACTTAGCTCAGCTTTTTCTTGCTGCGTTTGTTTTTCATTTTTAAGCTCTTCATTTCCATCCGGCGCAATTTCACTCGATTTTTCATTAATTATACTTTCCTCATTTTTAATCTTATTCTCAGTTTTTTCATCGGTTACAAATTCAGAGTTTTTACTTAAAAAATAAACAAATGAAACTGCAAATAGCGCTAAACACAAATCGGTAATTAACCTTATTGTCAGACTAATGCTTGCCGTACTGTTTAAGGCCATATCTAAAAATTGGTATGTAGCTGACATAAATGCAAAGGTAGCTCCCAAAACACTATACATATGAAGTTTTTTATAAACCTTTTGAGCATACATACCTGAAAGAAGCCTAGAAAAATTCGTAAAATAGAGCAACAAGAATATTATAGCAATCTCGTTTGACATGTCTTGAACCTGCATGGCTATCCCTTTGTAATATAAAAATATTTGATACAGTCTCACTGCCAACCAAACAACCGGAATTAATATAATTAACTGATATTCTAAAAAAGTATTTTTACCCTGTGAAAAATCTTTACCCAGCACAAAGAATATAATACCTGATAATACTGATAAAACTCCGGTAAACAGTAAAATTATCTCAACAGGGCTTACCGTAAACAATGCTATTATATCACTAATACCATTTATTGCGAGTAATCCACCAGCCATAAAAGCCAATACACAAAGAAAAGTATTCTTTCTTAATTTAAACTTTTGTGGGATATTTTTGGACAAGTAACTCATAAATATAATAAGTACCGTAAAAACCAGCATACATATTAAGCATATTGTTTCTATCGGCCGAAGATTATAGTTTGTTGCATTGCTCACATTAATTATTTCATAAATTCTAAAGCCTAAAATTGTAATAAGCGAAATAAAAAAAACTATAAAATTGTTCTTTAATTTCATTTAAAAATACCTCCAGTTAAAAATTTAATCTCTCCAATAATATTTTACCGCTTACTTTATAAATTGTAAATACCTCACATTAATAAAAATTTAAGGGTGGTTTTATGAAAAAATTTCTTTTTTTATTTATTGGCATGATAATTTGTATGATTTCCATACCCATAATTGCAATTGACCAAGGTCTCAACTTTGCAAATGTTAAAAATTTTATTTTTAATGAAAGACAAGAACACGAGGTTATGAGCACGTGTGAAACTACTAATAAAGAATTTAAAATCCTTGATAAGGCAACAAATGAAGTATTTTCTATTCCCGAAGATAAATTTATTTTTTCAACCGTTGCAACCGAAGTTCCCGCTAATTTTTGCGACGAAACTATAAAGGCACAAATGGTAGCAGCTTATACATATTTTAAAAATCTTCAGAAAAAACAAAAATCACACCCTTCAAATGAACTGAACGGCGCGGATTTTGCAGTTGATTCAAGTAAATGTAAATATTTTGCGACAGATGAAAAAATCCATGAAAAATGGGGAAACAATTTTGATTTTTACAATGATAAATTTCAAAGACTTTTAAGTGAAGTCTTGGGGCAAACACTTAAATATAATGGTGAATATATTGAAGCAATGTACCATGCAATTTCAAGTGGTCAAACTGAATCCATAGAGGATGTCTTTGGCGGAAATAACCCCTATTTAAAACCTGTTCCCAGCCCGGGGGATACTCTCGCAAATGGATATTTAACCGAAAAAACATTGTCTATTGCAGAAATTACTGAGACTTTAAAAGCTAAATTTCCAGGTGAAGCATTAGATACCAATGCCGTAAAATCTATGTGCATATCCGAAAAAAATGATTCCGGATTAATAAAAAAAGTAAGCGTTGGAAGCAAAACATTTACCGGACGCGAAATTAGGGAGTTGTTTTCGCTTAGATCGTCAAATTTTGATATTGAAATTACTCCAGATAATGTAATATTTAAAGTGCGAGGATACGGGCACGGTGTGGGATTAAGCCAATATGGAGCCGAATACATGGCAAAACAAGGTGCTGATTATAAGGAAATTTTGGCATGGTATTACCCTGGAACAGAACTTGTAAAAGATTAAATCTTCTTTACCACGTTACCTTGAGCTTTAAAAATGGAATTCTCTGCAACAACGCCTCGAACCGATGAAAGAGGGTAAATACTGCTATTTTTCATGATTATACACCCGGGATTTAAAACTGAATTGCAGCCAATCTCAACATAATCCCCAACTATGGCACCAAACTTCTTAAGCCCTGTGTTAATTTTAGTTGCATTATAATTAATCGTCACAGGCGATTTATCCGACTTTACATTAGAAGTTATACTGCCCGCACCAAAATGGCATTTATAGCCCAAAATAGAGTCCCCTATATAGTTGTAATGAGGTACCTGAACCGCGTTAAAAAGAATTGCATTTTTTAGCTCCGTGGAATTACCCACAACACAATTTTTTCCTATTATAACGCTGCCTCTAATGTACGCACAGTGCCGAATTTCCGCACACTCATCAATTATTAATGGTCCGTTTAAACATGCTGTTTGTGCAACTTTAGCGGTTTTTGCTATATAAATGTCATCGGAAATTTTGTCAAACTTATCTTTGGGTAACAACTCGCCTAACTTCACAATAAAACCAGAAATATTAGAAATAACTTTCCATGGTAAATCAACGCTTTTAAATATTTCTTTTGCTATGGTTTCATCTACATTTAAAATATTATTCACTTTAAGTAAATTGTTCATGATAACGCTCCTATATTTACAAAAATTTTTAATATTATTCGCAAATCAAAATAAAAAGTCGCGCTTAAGCAAAAACACGACTAACTTTGCCTTTCAATTATCCAGCTTTTATTCTTTAAATATGCATATAATTAAGATGCAAAAACCAGTAATTACGACAACAGCATACTGGTCTTTGCTGTATTTATGTTTTAAAAAACAAGATTTTAATAATACAAATGCTTACACTTAAGACATATATATAACAATTAATACGGTTAGACTTCCTCCAAAACCTTTTCTACCTTAATTCCAGCAAAATGCTCCCCCTCATAATTAACTGGAACTTGCACTATTTTTAAATTAGGGCAAGTTTCAAATACCTGCTTGCTAATTCTAGGCAGCTCCTTTTTGCCATGGTATCTTACAGTAGATAAACTATAACATCCTGTAAATGCTTCTTTCGCAATCAATATATCAGACGGAAGGTCTATAGTTGTTAATTTTATACAATTTGCAAATGCCCCATCAGCAATGTATTCTAAACTGTCCGGAAAATTTATAAATTCTAAACTTGAGCAATTTGCAAACGCCCCATCACCAATGACTTTTAAACTGTCCGGAAAATTTATAAATTTTAAACTTGAGCAATTTTTAAATACTTGATAATCTATCCTCTTCATTCCCCGCGGAAGATATACAGTACTTAGATTTTTAAAGCCACTAAATGCCTTTGTACCAATTAAAGTTATGCCATCCTGAATTTCTAAATCTTTTACTTTTTCTTTAACTTCCTTCCATGGAGCAATAATTTTTCTCCTCAGGCCAAAACGGTCTATTATCTCAAAACTGGGGGGGATGATTCCTTCACCATGTATAATTAACTTTCCGGCGTCGGGAGTGTCGGGGTCGAGAAAAAAACAATGCTTTACAGTTGGATTTTCCATCTCATATTCACTTCTTAAGCGCTTTATCGGAACTCCGCCAAAACTTTCGCCACTATAGTCAGGATGTACATTTACTTCTAAATTTTTAGGACCAGTAATTGGACCACCATCAAACATAGGGGGGATCATACCTAAATAATCAAAATGTGATATATTAGGACAAGAATTAAAAGCATTATTTCCAAATTTACCTACATTTTTTTCAAATCTTACTGTCCTCAACTTCATATTATTCCAAAACGCACAGCTGTCAACGAAATCTAAAGAATCCGTTGCAACTGTAACTGATTCTAAATTAGGGCAGCAACTAAATGCATGCTTGGCAATAGATTTTACACCTCCGATTATTACTATTGACTTTACCTCATTCCCAAATTGTGCCCACGGGTAATTCCCAATCTGCATATATCCATATCCATTAATCTCTAACTTTCCTATTGGTGGAAAAAAATAATACAAAAGTCCGCAGTTCTTGGATGTTTTTGAAAAAAAGCCACCATATCGTACATCAGCGTGAACATCAACGGATAATGTTGATATCATGAACACAAATAAAAACAGTACTGAAATAACTTTTTTCATTTTTTTTACCATTGACCTTCACCCTTTATTAAAATTTTATAAAACACAAACATCTAGTATTCTTTTAAATACTAGATGTTTGTGGAGCTGATAACCGGATTTGAACCGGTGACCTCATCCTTACCAAGGATGCGCTCTACCTCCTGAGCTATACCAGCAAAACAGCAGTTACCAAGTAACTTAATAAATTATGGTCACTTTCCAAAAATAATTTTTAGCTAAATTGTATAATTACATTCTAATCCAAATCATTGACCCTTATTATATAAAATTCAAGTCCTTTAACACCGATTCACCCCCGCCGCACGCTTTCTCTGGGACAAATAAATGTTAAGTATCTGAAAGTAGTAAAGTATACATTAAAACTTAAAAATTAAACCTGGCTTTTGGAGCAACGTAATCTGTGCGAATACGTAATGGCAGGGGCAGAAGGATTCGAACCCTCGACACGTGGTTTTGGAGACCACTGCTCTACCACCTGAGCTATACCCCTTTATATTACCTATACCACACGTGTATTATATTAACACTAAACACACTAAATGTCAATCTTTTTATAAAATTTATTTTTGCAATAAATACTTGATTTTTTAAAATTTTATGTTAAAATAATTAATGTTATGCGGGAGTAGTTCAGTGGTAGAGCGTCAGCTTCCCAAGCTGAAAGTCGCGGGTTCGAACCCCGTTTCCCGCTCCATACGGTATTTTATAAATAATAGGTCGTACACAATTCTGTACGACCTTTTTGTTTTACTCACACCTAAATCCTATTCTACTCCTTTGGGTAACTCCAGAAACAAATTGCACATCAGTTAAAAAGCAAATGCCTTTTTCAGTCGCGCGTTTTAAAATTCTTAGTAGTTCAACTTATTTTAAAAGTTAAATAAAATCATCTGCCTAAGTTTTATTTCCATAAACTTTTACTATCTTAAACACACTACATTTAAATAAATCATGCTATCCTAACACCACCCAGGTTTGCATTCCTCTTTTATTAATACGAAATGGTTTTAACTTAAACAATTTGTCTATGGCTATTAATGTTGCATAATTACTATTTTTCTTATTAATCCAAAATTTTTCGTCTACACATAACTGATCACCATATTTTGATTTTATTTGATCTATCTTAGTAGCATTTAAATCAAAGAATAACACATTTTTGACTGTGAAATACCCCAAGACATTTCCACCTGACTTTTTTACAATCACTATATCCTTTTTAGTTATTTGATTATATGGTGCAATTTTATTTTTGCTAAATCTCGATTCTATAATTTTCTTACCATCCAAAATATAAGTCAAGTAAGGCTCACTAAATATTCCTAAATGAACTTTTTTGTTTCTTATTTTATCTATATCATTAGCAGGCAATTGCTTTTCTAAATTTTCAATAATTTCATCATACATAATGAGGCCTCATATTTTATTCACAACTCATACCTTTGTTCCAATAACCATTTTTAAGTCTCTCATTTTTTTACTTTAGAAATATTTTAAACATTAATAAAAATTTTATAAAAAAGCTATCAAACTGATAGCTTTAAAAATTATTTTTGTTTAGTGCGGATAACCAATAGGGACCTGAAGGATGAAAACGCGAGCGTAAAAGAAAACAATTTACTTTTAGCTTCACACGCGAACTGCCTCCAGGTGCTACCTGGTGCGAATAACCAATAGGGATCTGAAGGCTAGAAACGCGAGCGTGAAAGAAAACAATTTACCTTTAACTTCATACGCGAACTGCCTCCAGGTGCTACCTGGTGCGAGTGACGGGACTTGAACCCGTACGTCAAAGACACACGCCCCTCAAACGTGCCTGTCTGCCTATTCCAGCACACTCGCTTCTTTAATAAATTATATTTTACTACACAAACAGGCTTTTGTCAATACTATTTTTTGTAATCTCTTTCCTTTAATTTATGACTTAGCCAGGCCGCGAGGCCGCAAGCAAAGCTTGCAAATTGTAAATAGCAACGCTATTTACAATTACCGCGGTTTAAAACCGCGGGGCCTCGCGGCCAAATTCAAATGACCTGCTAAGATTTTATTTGTATTATTCAATCCACCTTGAAAACTTCTCCCATTTATGATATAATAATATTTCATGTTTGTCGGAAAGTCCAGTTGATAACATTTTAACGTAGCGTTCCATTTTTATAGCAAAATCATCCACACCGTTAATGTCCCTATAATCTTATGGTTTAAGTTTCGGCAAATTAGAAATTTTGAAAAGAGGTCACAAATGAATAAACTAAAATTCGAGAGCTTAAATCTCTCAGAGCCGATTACTAAAGCCATAAACGAAATGGGTTTTGAATATGCCACCGAGATTCAGTTTAAATCCATACCTATCGCTCTTCAAGGACTAGATGTCATAGGCAAATCTCAAACTGGAACCGGTAAAACCGTTGCTTTTGGCATTCCTGCTATTGAATCTGTAGATCCATCTATAAAAGGTGTTCAGGTATTAATTCTTTGCCCCACCAGAGAACTTGCAACACAAGCCTGCGATGAACTTCGTAAACTATCAAAATTTAAAAAAGGCATAAAGGCTGTCCCAGTATATGGAGGCGCCCCTATCGATAGGCAAATTGCCCAACTTAAATCTGCAAATGTCGTCGTTGGAACTCCAGGGCGTATAATGGATCACATGAAACGCAGAACCCTTAAATTATCTACCATTAAAATGGTTATACTTGATGAGGCTGATGAAATGCTCAGTATGGGGTTCAGAGATGACATTGAAACAATTTTAACTGAAATTCCAGAAAACAGACAAACAATTTTATTTTCTGCCACTATGCCACCTGAAATTATGGCTCTCACTAAAAAATATCAGAAAAACCCACAAATGGTTGAGGTAAATCGCAAACAAATAACTGTTAGCAATATTGAACAGATTTATTACAACGTACCAATGGGTAGAAAAATGGATGCTCTAAATTTAATTTTAAGATACTATAGACCCAAGCTTTCCATGGTATTTTGCAATACAAAAAAGCTTGTTGACGAAATAACTGAATACCTTCATAAAAATGGATTCAGTGTTCAAGGCTTGCATGGTGATATGAAGCAATCTCAACGTACTAAAGTTATGGATAGATTTAAATCCGGAAAAACAAACATATTAATTGCAACTGACGTCGCCGCCAGGGGAATTGATGTAAATAATATCGACTTCGTGTTCAATTACGATATCCCACAAAATACTGAATACTACATTCACAGAATTGGTAGAACCGGCAGGGCCGGCAAATTTGGCAAGGCTATCACCATATGCAGCGGTAGACATCAGGCTGAAATTATGACCCGCCTTGCAAAACTTGTAAAAGCTAATATTATTGCCAAAGAAATGCCCAGTATCGATGATATAAAAGCTCAAATTTATAATTGTGAAAAATCGGAGATTAAAGATTGGCTCGATAACAACTTTGATACTTCTTACAACAGCATGATTTCGGAACTTGTATCTGAAGGATATTCACTTGAAAACATTGCTGATTGCGCACTGTCTTTATATTTCTCAAAAAATAAATTCGAGATCTCCGAAGTAAAGTCAATAAAAGAAAGAAAAAACAAGTTTAACAATGATAATTTCAAAAAAATTATAATAAACATCGGCCGTACCAAGCGGGTCGCTCCAAATCATATTGTTGGTGCTATAACCGAAAGTACATCGCTTTCAGGCAAGGACATTGGTAAAATAGAAATTTTCGATAACTCTACTGTTGTTTCTATCCCGGAAAAAAATGTGGATTCTACTATTCAAATGATGAAAAACTGTAAAATTTGCGGTGTCTCCACAACCACTAAGATTTATAAAGCTAAGAGCCCTTTTGAGTCGTCAAGTAAAAAAATTTCCGGAAACAGCCGTTTTAATAGAAACTTAAGAAAAAGAAAGTTTTCAAAAAATTAACCATTTGCATGTGGAGGTCCTCGTTTAATGTTTACTAAATGTAAAAATAAAATCGCCGCTCTTGCTCCAATGGCCGGTGTTGCAGACAGGGCTTTTAGGGAAATTTGCTCTGAGTTCGGCGCTAAATATGTGGTTAGCGAAATGGTGAGTTCCAAAGGCATTGCCTACGAAAACGAGAAAACGCTCGAACTTATGGCCATTTCAAACGCTGAACGGCCTTGCGGTATTCAAATCTTCGGAAATGACCCTAAAACTATGGCCTCAGCTGCATCATCTGCCATGCGTTATTCCCCAGATTTTATTGACATAAACATGGGCTGTCCTGCTCCTAAAGTTAACAAAAGCGGCGGCGGTGCCATTTTGATGAAATTTCCTAAACTATGTGGCGAAATTGTTAAAAGCGTCGCATCTGCAGTGCCAGTTCCTGTCACTGTTAAAATTCGCAAAGGGTGGGATGAAACTTGTGTTAATGCGCCATTGATTGCTGAAATCTGTGAACAAAATGGCGCCGCCGCTGTGACGGTTCATGGCCGAACTCGTGAACAAATGTATAAGCCTAATGTTGATTTAGAAATTATTCGCAAGGTTAAAGAATCTGTGAAAATTCCTGTTGTCGGCAATGGAGATATAGCTTCATTTAATGACGCCTTAGCCATGCTTAATGAAACTGGCTGTGACATGGTCATGATCGGCAGAGCTTCTCTTGGAAATCCTTTTATTTTTAAGGAAGTTAATTCCCTTTTTAGCGGCATTCCTTATACTCCACCTTCTTTGGAGGATAAAATTTTCGTTATGATAAAACATATTAAGCTCATTTGTAAATATAAAGGTGAGTTACACGGCATGAAGGAAGCTCGAAGACACATCGCATCTTATGTTAAAGGGATCCCCGGCGCCGCCGCATTCAGGCGTGAAATTTATTGCCTTGAATCCCTCACTCAGTTATATAATATAAGTGAAAAAATTCTTAAATGCAAAACGTCTGCCCATTAATGGACAGACGTTTTCATTTTTCATATCAAATTTTACTGTCTGAATGCGGCAGCGCTTACAATATCATCAAACCTTATTTTTGCAGCAAACTCTTGATTCTGTCAACAGCTTCAAGTATATTTTCACGATTTCCAAATGCTGAAAGTCTAAAGAAACCCTCGCCATTTTTGCCAAATCCCTCACCCGGAGTGCCCACAACGTTTGCACCCTCAAGCAGATAATCAAAAAACTCCCATGAAGTCATATTATTAGGGCATTTAAGCCAAATATACGGTGAATTTTCTCCTCCTATAAAGTATATACCAAGCTCTTCAAGTGCATCTGCAATTATTTTAGCATTTTTCTTATAATAAATTATATTTTCGTGAACCTGCTTTTGACCTTCACTTGAAAACACTGCTGTCATGCCGCGTTGAACAACATACGAAACACCATTAAATTTTGTTGCTAATCGCCTAAACCACATTTTGTTTAAACTTTGATCTTCGAAAATTAATTCATTCGGAATTACAGTGTAACCACACCTTACACCTGTAAATCCAGCTGTTTTGGAAAGCGAGCAAATTTCTATTGCGCAATTCCTCGCCCCCTCAATTTCAAAGATGCTTCTTGGTAAAGATTTGTCCTCAATAAACGATTCATACGCAGCATCAAACAAAATAACCGCATTGTTTTTTATTGCAAAATTGACCCACTGCCCTAACTGCTCATGATTATATACTGCGCCGGTCGGGTTGTTGGGAGAACAAATGTAAATAATATCAGCGGTTTGCGTTTCATCCGGCAGGGGCAAAAAATTGTTGGTTTCATTTGCATCCATATAAATAATTTTGCGCCCGTCCATAATATTAGTATCAACGTAAGCAGGGTAAACCGGGTCCGGAATCAACACAACATTGTCGCTGGAGAAAAGCTCCAAAATATTTCCAAGATCGCTTTTTGCACCATCATTAATAAAAATCTCATCAATGGATAAATCAACGCCAAAATTTTTATAATAATCTCTCACGGTTTCACGCGCAAATTTATAGCCTTGTTCCGGGCCATAGCCTTTAAAAGTTTCCTTCTTTCCCATGTCGTCTGCGGCCTTTTTCATTTCGTCAACAACAGCGGAACACAGCGGAAGAGTTACATCTCCTATGCCAAGTTTTATCAATTTTTTATCCGGGTTTTTCTTTGAAAATTCAGCGGATTTTTTTGCTATATTCGTAAAAAGGTAACTATCTTTAAAGTTTAAAAAATTCTTATTTATCTTCATATTCACTCAATCGCAAAAGCGTACCTCCATTATTTATTTTGCAAAGATGCTCTTATAAACTCCCTAAACAGCGGATGTGCGTTATTAGGTCTACTTTTAAATTCCGGGTGATACTGCACACCAATAAAGAATTTATTTTTAGGTATTTCAACAGCCTCTACAAGCAGCCCATTCGGCGAAGTCCCTGTAAACACCATACCGTTTTCCTCAAAGACTTCCCTGTACTTATTGTTAAATTCATATCTATGGCGATGACGTTCACTTACTTCCTCGGCACCATAAGCCTTCTCCATAATGGATCCAGGTTTAATTTTGCACGGATACGCACCAAGTCTCATGGTTCCGCCCTTTGGTAGATTACCTTGCTGATCCGGCATTAGATCTATAATTGAATTTTCGCCATCCGGTTTGAACTCGCTTGAATTTGCATCTTTTATTCCCAAAACATTCCTTGCAAACTCCATTGCTGCGGTTTGCATGCCAAGGCAAATTCCCAAAAATGGGACATCATGCTCCCTTGCATATTTTATTGCACAAACTTTTCCGTCTATTCCTCTGTCTCCGAATCCTCCGGGAACAAGTATTCCATCGCACTCAGAAAGTAAGTCCTCTGCTGTATAATCTGTAACCAGTTCTGCGTCTATCCATTTTATGTCAATTTTTGCACTGTTTTCGAATCCCCCATGATTCAACGCTTCTGCAACAGAAAGATAGGCATCATGCAGCTGAACATACTTTCCAACCAACGCAATTTTAACACTTCTGTCCCTTTTGTTGATTCTCTCAACCATTTCAGTCCACTCTGTCATATCACTTTGGGTGCAATCCAAATTAAGCTCCCTGCACACAATCGCTGAAAAGTTGCTTTCCTCCAGCATTAACGGTGCCTGATACAGCGTTGAAACAGTTTTATTTTCGATTACGCAATCAGGTTTAACATTGCAAAACAGCGATATCTTCTGCCTAATAGAATCTGGTAAAGGCTCTTCACACCTTGGCACTATTATGTCTGGATTAATCCCTAAAGATCTAAGTTCCTTAACTGAGTGCTGCGTTGGCTTTGACTTGTGTTCGCCGGAACTTTTAATATAAGGTACTAAAGTTACATGAATGAACAGACAGTTTTCCTTGCCAACCTCTAAAGACACCTGCCGTATTGCCTCTAAAAACGGCTGACTTTCTATATCTCCGGTTGTTCCGCCTATCTCTGTTATAACAACATCCGCTTTTGATTTTTCCCCCACAGAATAAATAAAACCCTTAATTTCGTTGGTAATATGCGGAATTACCTGCACTGTCTCACCCAAGTATTCACCGTTTCTTTCTTTAGTTAAAACGTTCCAGTAAACTTTACCTGTTGTTAAGTTCGAATATTTATTCAAATTTTCATCAATAAATCTTTCATAATGGCCCAAATCTAAATCTGTCTCCGCACCATCCTCAGTTACATAAACTTCACCGTGCTGATATGGACTCATTGTGCCCGGATCCACGTTTATATATGGATCAAGCTTTTGTGCGGCTATTTTTAGCCCCTTAGCTTTAAGTAATCTCCCTAAAGAGGCCGCTGTAATGCCCTTACCAAGCCCTGAAACAACTCCACCTGTTACAAAAATATATTTTGTCATATTTCAACTTCTCCTTCAAAAACTTTTTTTGCCGGTCCCGTCATGAACACCGTTTCATCTGTGTACTTTATTTTAAGGCTGCCGCCTAATAACCTCACTGTTATATCCTCATTTTTTTTGCAGATTCCGTTTAAAACAGCTGCCACAGCAACCGCACATGCTCCTGTACCGCATGCCAACGTTTCTCCACTGCCACGTTCATAAACACGCATGGATAAAGTTTTATCATCAATAACATTAACAAACTCCGTGTTGACTTTTTCAGGAAAAATTTCTGCATTTTCAAATTTAGGTCCAATTTCATCTAAATTTAAATTTTTTACATCGTCCTTTAAAAACAAAACGCAGTGCGGATTTCCCATGGATACACACGTTACGTTGTAATCTTCCTTTCCAATTTTTACGCACCTATTAACAATTTTATTGCCCGGCAATTTCACTGGTACCTTGCTAGGATTAAACTCCGGGTTCCCCATGTCAACCGTTAACATTGTTGCCTCACCGTGTTTTGTATGCAAAAGCAACGTTTTTATTCCGCTTAAAGTTTCAATGGTGATTTTATCTTTCCGTACGATCCCATTGTCATAAAGAAACTTTCCCACACAACGAATACCATTCCCGCACATTTTTCCTTCGCTACCATCAAGATTGAACATTCTCATTTTTGCGTCAGCTACATTTGACGGGCAAATTAAAATTATTCCATCTCCACCTATGCCAAACCTCCTGTTAGAAAGCTCAACACTCAGTTTTTCAGGGTTATCAATGTTCTTATCAAAGCAATTAAAATATACATAATCGTTACCGCATCCGTGCATTTTAGTAAACTTTAGTTTCATGCCATACCCCTTTTTATTTTAATCTCTTTTAAATTATAATTATACCTTAATTTACACTCTTTTTCAAGATTTCAAATGTATAAATTTTAATTCTATTATTTAACTATAATAACTTAAACTTAAATTTTCTTGACATGACACACCCTTACGTAATAAAATATAGCTTGGAATATAATTTTCGTATTATATTCTTCTTGGATAATCTCGATTTTAACTAACAATAAAAAAATTTTTAATTAAGGAGGTGCCGGAAAATTGGAACAGTGGTTAATTACAATTATTATTTCTGTTATTGTAGTATTTTTGGCAGTTATTGCCTTTAAAATGGGGGTAGCTTATAGAAAAAAAGTAGCCGAAAACCTTTTGGGCTCTGCGGAAAAAGAAGCTAACAAAATTTTGAGCGATGTCATAACCGAAGCTGAAGCTAAGAAAAAATCTATACTTTTAGAGGGAAAAGATGAAGTTCATAAGCTTCGTGTTGATACAGAAAGAGAACTTTCTGAAAAACGCAAAGACATTCAAAAACAGGAAAAACGAATTCAGCAGCGTGAAGAATCTATCGATAAGAAACTCGAAAACATTGAACTGAAAAATGAGGAAATTAATAAAAAATCAAAGCTTATTGAAAGTAAACTTAAAGAAGCTGATGACATTAAACACGAACAATTTACTGTGCTTGAGAAAATATCCGGGTTTACAACAACCCAAGCAAAAGAATATTTATTAAAAAGTTTAGAAGATGAGCTCACTCATGAAAAAGCTGTTAAAATTATGGAGTTTGAACAAAAAACTCACGAAGAATGCGAAACAAAAGCAAGAAACATTATATCTCTTGCCATTCAAAGATGTGCTTCTGATCACGTGTCTGAAGCTACTATCAGCGTCGTGCCCCTTCCAAATGATGAGATGAAGGGACGCATTATTGGCAGAGAAGGTCGAAACATTCGTGCAATTGAAACTCTAACTGGCGTAGATTTAATAATCGATGACACTCCTGAAGCCATAACACTTTCCAGTTTTGACCCTATAAGGCGGGAAATTGCAAGAATTTCACTTGAAAACTTAATTTTAGATGGACGTATCCACCCTGCAAAAATTGAGGAAACCATTGAAAAAACCAAACGCGAAGTTAACAGAAATATAAAGCTCGAAGGCGATAAAGCGGTTATTGAAACTGGCATTAGCTCTATACATCCAGAATTAATTAAGCTCTTGGGAAGATTGCGTTACCGTACAAGTTATGGGCAAAATGTTCTCGATCATTCCCGTGAAGTTGCTCAGTTAAGTGGTTTAATTGCCTCAGAACTTGGTCTTGACCCTACTTTGGCTAAAAGAGCTGGCCTTCTCCATGATATCGGTAAAGCTTTGGATCATGAAACCGAGGGATCTCACGTTGATATCGGTGTTGACATTGCCAAAAAATATAAGGAAAACGATATTATTGTTCACGCAATTCATTCACATCATGGCGATGTAGAACCCAAAAGTATCATAGATTATATTGTGCAAGCTGCAGATGCTATATCCGCAGCTAGACCAGGTGCCCGTAGAGAAAATTTGCAGAATTACATAAAACGACTTGAAAAACTTGAAAGCGTAGCTTCTTCTTTTAATGGCGTTGAAAAATGCTTTGCTATTCAAGCCGGTCGTGAGATTAGAGTTATGGTTAAGCCGGAAGTTATTAACGATGAAAAAATGATTCCTTTGGCTAGAGAGATTTGTAAGAAAATTGAGAGTGAACTTGAATATCCCGGTCAAATTAAAGTTAATATTATCCGAGAAAACAGAGCTATTGATTATGCTAAATAAAACAAGGCGCCGCGCGATTTAGTGCGGTGCCTTGTTGCTTCCTTTAAACAGATATTCCTTTCTAAAATACATCTCCATTAATCTAAAACAAATTAGCAAATTTAAACTTCCGCAATATCTTTCATTGCAATGGTTCCGCCGGCGGAAGTGAACCTTTAGGTTCGCGGAAGTCGGCATTTCCTTACACCCGTGCTGTAACGGTTTTTCTCGTCTTCTGTGATGATACATACCTATTTTTTATTCCCGGTATTGTTCTTGACGTTACCTTGTTTTGAAAAATGTGATTAAATTTATATCCTTTTATCTCATTTTCTATTTGCAGTAATCTATTATACTTTGCTACTCTCTCCGATCTACACGGTGCTCCTGCCTTTATTTGACCTGCATTTGTTGCCACAGCTATATCCGCTATTGTTGTGTCCTCTGTCTCTCCCGACCTATGAGATATAATCGTATTATACCCCGCGCTTTTTGCTTCTTCTATTGCTTGAAGTGTTTCTGTTAGCGTCCCTATTTGATTCGGTTTTATTAATATGCTATTTGCCACTCCCTGTTTTATTCCTTCGCTTAGGCGCTCTTTATTGGTTGCAAAAAGATCATCTCCAACCAGCTGCACCTTTTCTCCCATCCCTTCAGTTAACTTTTTCCAACCTTTCCAATCGTCTTCACTTAGCGCATCCTCAATTGAAATTATTGGATATCTTTTGCTAAGATTATACCAATATTCAATTAAATCATCCGTTTTAAATGTTGTCTTTCTTTTTGGTAGAGTATACGTCCCATTGGAATACCATTCGCTACTTGCAGCATCTATTGCAATTTTTACATCGGAAATATTATACTGTGCTTGTTTTATTGCTGACAATATTAGTTCTAGGGCTTCCTCATCGGACGAAAGATTTGGTGCAAAACCTCCCTCATCACCAACACTTGTTTGAAATCCGTTTGTCTTTAACACTGTTTTTAAGGTATAATATATCTCAGAGCACCATCTTAACCCCTCATGAAAACTTTTTGCCCCAACCGGCATTATCATAAATTCTTGAATATCCACATTATTGCTTGCATGAGCCCCGCCATTTAAAATATTCATCATTGGTACCGGCATTTTTATTGCATTTACCCCACCTAAATATCTGTATAATGGAACACCTAAAAACTTTGACATTGCTTTTGCAAAAGCAAGTGATACAGCTAAAGTGGCATTAGCCCCCAATCTTTGCTTTGTTTTTGTTCCATCTAATCCTATTAAAATTTTGTCTACTTCCCATTGATTTAACGTTTCAAGTTTGCTTAAAGCCGGCCAAATTATTTCATTTATATTTTCAACTGCCTTTAAAACTCCTTTGCCAAAATATCTCCTACTATTTTTATCTCTTAATTCTAGCGCTTCATAAGCCCCTGTCGACGCTCCTGATGGCACCGTAGCAGATTCACTTGTCCCGTCAATCAAAGTGACTTCTGCCTTTACGGTTGGAAATCCTCTAGAATCAAGCACTTCATATCCTTTAATGCTGCTAATTTTTTTTATCATTTATATTCTCCTTCGTTTTATAAGTGTTTATATATAATCATTTCCATAAAAACCATCTTTATACAAAATATAATTTAAATTTTAATTGACATTTTCAATTATTTAGGCTAAAATAAATCTTGTATTAGTTAATTATTTTATGCATTTCATTTAAAAGTGAGGTCTTGTACATGAATAATAATGTTTTTAGAAAAAAAAGTCTCGATAGAATTTCTTCTCCCGAACAACTAAACAGCTATATAAAGGTGTCAAACCCTAGCATTTGGCTTATTTTATCTGCTTTAATAATTATAATTGTTTCCGTCATTATTTGGTCAGTCAGCGGAAATATTACAACTAAGGCCTCCACAAATGCTATTGTTAAATCTTCTGAAGATACCCCCGACACGCTTATTTGCTATGTTCTACCTGAAAAAGCTAGCAACATGAAAAAAAATATGGATGTCAACATTTGCGGCCTTTATGCTTCCGATAACAGATATGTTACGGGAAAAATTAGCAACATTATAAACGCAAAAGTTAGCCGCAACGAACTCGGTTCCATCTCTCCGGACGCATGGTCATCTGAGATGTTGATTCCTGATTACGTGGAATATGTTGTTCCCGTTGTTATAAAAATTAATAAAGACTCTTCCTCATCCGATGGATACAGCTGGGTCGATAACGATATTGGGGATTCATCCTTTATTGCCGAAAACAACATCTGCAAGGTCGACATTATAACGGAGTCCGTAAGCCCTATTAGCTTTTTGCTTAATCAACCGGATAACGCCAGCAAGGGGGTATAGCTATGAAGAAAAAAGTTGCTAAAGTGCCTGTTATCATGCAGATGGAAGCACTTGAATGCGGTGCTGCTTGTTTAGCGATGGTACTTGCATATCATAAAAAATGGATTCCACTTGAAAAGGTACGCGAAGACTGTGGAGTTTCTCGAGATGGAAGTAATCTTAGAGATATGGTAAACGCTGCAACTGCCTATGGCCTTAAATGCGACGCCTACAAATGCGGTATAGATGACATTAAAACTCTTCCTGTGCCGTCGATTATACACTGGAACTTTAACCACTTTGTTGTTTTAAACGGTTTTAAGAAAAACGCCGCTGTTATTAACGATCCTGCAAGGGGAACTGTAACTGTGGACATGCAGGAATTTGATGAATCTTTTACAGGAGTGGTTCTTTGCCTTGAGACTACCGATAATTTTGTTCCTGAAGGTAAACCCAAAAGCATAATGGATTTCGCCAAAAAAAGATTGAAAGGTACACTTGTACCGTTTATATTTGTAATGCTCACCGGTCTTTTAATAACAATTGCAGACATTATAAACCCTATTTTCAGCAGAATTTTTATGGATAGAATATTAACAGGGCAAAATCCCAATTGGTTGATCCCGGTAATTTTCGGTATGGCATCAATTGTAATCTTCCAGCTTATTGTTCAATCCATCCATACCGTCTATATGTTAAAAATACACGGAAAACTAGCAATTGTTGCAAACTCTATGTTTATGTGGCATGTTTTGCGTCTGCCTATGAATTTTTTTTCACAACGACAAGTATCAGACATTGCACTAAGACAGGACTCAAATGAAAAGGTGGCTGAAACTTTAATTGCCGGGCTTGCACCGGTGTTACTCAATTGCATATTGTTGTTCTTTTACCTTATTGTCATTTTGAAAATAAGCTGGCAACTTTCTTTAATAGGAATCGTTGCTGTTATTATAAATATGTTCATGGCGAATTATATTTCTAAAAAAAGAATTAACATCACCAGAGCACAAATGCGCGACGCTGGTAAACTTGCTTCAGCCACATCATCTGGAGTTGAAATGATTGAAACTATTAAATCATCGGGCGCTGAAAACGGCTTTTTCGAGCGTTGGGCTGGATATCAGGCTTCAGTAAATTCATCCATCGTTAACTTTGAAAAGGTAAATCAATATATAGGCGCACTTCCAGCTATTATTCAGGGACTTGCCAATATGGCTATACTTATAATCGGAGTTCTGTTTATTATGGAAGGCACGGAAAATTTTACAGTGGGTCTTCTTTTTGCGCTCCAGGGATATTTAAGTTCATTTGTGGCTCCTGTGGAATCCTTGAGGGGAGTTGGTCAACAATTTCAAGAAATGCGCACCAGCATGGAACGAATTGAGGATGTTATGAGCTACAAAACAGACATCGAATACACAAGCGAAAGCATAGATGAAACCGCTGATTACTCTAAACTTAGCGGACAAGTTGAAATTAAAAATTTAACCTTTGGATATAAAAAATTAAGTGACCCTTTAATTGAAAATTTTAATTTGTCTCTCACTCCAGGATCAAAAGTTGCACTGGTTGGTGCATCTGGATGTGGAAAATCCACCCTTGCCAAGCTTATTTCTGGGCTGTATAAGCCATGGTCCGGCGAAATATTATTTGACGGTAAACCAATCAGTGACATAAAAAGAGAAATATTTACAGCATCCCTTGCCGTTGTAGATCAGGATATAATTATGTTTGAAGACACCGTTTCATCCAACATAAAAATGTGGGATAATTCTATTGAAAACATCTCGATGATTAATGCCGCCAAGGATGCACAAATTCATGATGACATTATGAAACGCCCTGGTGGTTACAATTACCTGATAAGTGAAAACGGAAAAAATTTTTCAGGTGGCCAGCGACAACGCTTTGAAATAGCAAGAGCTCTAGCTCAGGATCCTACTATAATCATTTTAGATGAAGCTACTTCTGCTCTTGACTCAAAAACTGAGTTTGATGTTATAAATTCTATTACCGACAGAGGGATTACTTGTATTGTGGTGGCACACAGGCTTTCGACCATTCGTGATTGCGATGAAATTATTGTGCTGGATAATGGCAAAGTGGTTGAACGAGGCACTCATGAGGAGCTCTACAACAATGATGGGCTTTATAAACAGCTTATTACTACTGAATAAAAAAGAGGTGAAATTATGAGTTGGTTTGGCGAACAACTAAAAAAACGTATGAAATCTGATCAGGAAAACTTTGAAAATTCATTCCTGGAGCTGTCCTCAGTTATTATTGGGAAAACTGCATTGGCTGCCGCTTTAAACAGCAAAAAAGAAAAGGCTCAAGATGCTATAGAAGAAATTTTAAAATTCTATAATGTAAACACTCTTCAGGTTCCTGAAGAAGTTGAAGACATGAATAAGCGAATAGATTATGCCCTGCGACCTACTGGGGTGATGCGGCGTGCCATAGAACTTAAGGGGACTTGGTGGAAAAACGCAATCGGCCCCATGCTTGCTTTAACTAAAACCGGTGACCCAGTAGCTTTAATACCTCACAACTTAAGTGGTTACACGTTTTTTGATTATCAATCTGGGAAAAATATAAAGCTTAATAACAAAACAAAAAATATGCTCGAAAAAGAAGCTTTTTGCTTTTATAAACCGTTTCCTTTAAAAAAGTTGAAAATTAGAGATTTATCAAAATTTACACTTTCAAATTTATCGCGTGCAGATGTATTATTTATAGTGCTTACAGCCCTGATTTTTCAAGGCATAAGTATGCTACTACCATATATAAACAATGTTCTTATAGGGAAAATTATACCCTCCGGCATGCCGAGCTTATTATTGCCATTTTCTTGCCTTTTAATTGGAATGACCTTTTCAAAAGAGCTTATTTCGATTTTTAACAGCTTAATAATGTCGAGGATCGGTTTAAAAATGAATCTTGCTGTTCACAGCGCCTCTATGAACCGGCTTTTGTCTCTTCCGGCCTCATTTTTTAAAAATTACAGCGCCGGAGATTTATCCGCCCGTATTGGTGGAATTGCTCAAGTATGCATGATGGCAAGCAGCACAATTTTTGGTAGCGGGCTTTCTGCAGTGTTTTCATTTTTTTACATTTTTCAAATGTCCAATTACGCTCCGCAACTTGTCATTCCGGGCCTGATTTTTGTTTTTATCGAGCTTGGGTTTACCATTATAAGTACTTTTATGCTACTTAAAATTTCCCGGCAAAAGATGCAATATAACGTAAAATTAAACTCACTTGTATACTCACTATTTTCGGGAATTCAAAAAATTAAACTTACCGGCGCCGAGAAAAGAGCCTTTTCTAAGTGGTCTAATGTATACAAACAAAGCGCTGATTTATCATATAATCCACCATTGTTTATCAAGGTTTTACCTATTTTCAGCACTATTATATCTATGATTAGCACCTTAGTTCTTTACTATATTGCCGGGATAAGCGGAATTTCACAAGCAGATTATATTGCCTTTAACATTGCTTTTTCTGCCGTTAGCGGCGCTATTTTAGCATTGGCTCCTCTTGCTACACGTTTTTCCGAAATGAAGCCAATTATTGAATTAATTGAGCCTATTTTAAATGCAGAACCTGAAATCAGTGAAAATAAAAGACTTGTAACCGAGCTTTCAGGAGCAATTGAGATTGATAATATTTCATTTAGATATTCCGATGATACTCCACTTATTTTGGATAATATAAGCATTAAAATCAATCCTGGGGAGTACGTTGCTATAGTTGGAAAAACGGGGTGTGGAAAATCCACGCTGATGCGACTGCTTTTGGGTTTTGAAACCCCTATTAGTGGCTCCATCTACTACGATGGCCAGGATATAAATTCCCTTGATTTTAAAACCTTAAGGCAGCATATCGGCTCTGTTATGCAAAATGGAAAGCTTTTTCAGGGCGATATTTACTCAAATATTACAATTTCCGCACCATGGCTGACTTTAAATGAAGCCTGGGAAGCTGCTAAAATTGCCAGCATTGATAAAGATATTGAAAATATGCCCATGGGCATGCACACATTGATTTCAGAAGGCAGCGGTGGTGTATCTGGCGGGCAAAGGCAACGCCTTATGATTGCAAGAGCTATTGCTCCTAAACCTAGTATTTTGATCTTCGATGAGGCCACTTCTGCCCTTGATAATATTACTCAAAAGAAAATTTCTGAAGCCTTAGATAAGCTCAACGGCACTAGAATTGTTATTGCGCATAGGCTTTCTACCATTAAAAATTGCGACCGAATTGTTGTAATAGATGGCGGTAAAATTATTGAAGATGGAACATATGATGAATTGATGAATGAAAATGGTTTTTTTGCTGATTTGGTTAATCGTCAGCAGATTGAGCCCACCAGTTAAAGAAAATAAATTAAAAGGAGGAAATTCAAGTGGATAAGTTTTCTAGTTTTACTGCCATGCAAATATTTTTGAATCAAGAAAAAAAAGTATTAAAAGTAGTTAACGAAAAAGAAAAAATAGAACTCAATTACGAAACCTCCGTATTTGTCGGTCCAAATTTTATTACTATGAAGGAAGCTTTAGCGATTGCAGGTGGCAAAAAAAATTCAAAAATAGTTGATAAAAACGGACTTTGCACTAACTTTTTAATCGATCCCACTAAAATTTTAAATCCTAGCATATCTGAAAATTCATGCGAGTTTTGTATACACAGCAAGAATAGACCTAAAACTATGTTTTTTAAATCAAGATACTACTGTCAAATAGGAAAAGGGCCCGATTACACGAGCCCCCGAGAGTTTCATTAATTTATTTTTCCTAAAACAACTCTATCAATTTCGTTTATATCCTTTTTTATTTTAATATTGCAAAATCCATTTTTTCCAAATATGCCTGCCACGCTGTTTGATTGACCTATTCCTATTTCCACAGCAACGTGTCCATCATGATTTAAGTGCGTCTTCCAATTTTTCAATATACACTCATAAAAAACCAGGCCATCTTTTCCGCCATCCAGGGCAATACGAGGCTCAAAATGAACTTCGGGCTGCAAGTTTTCTATATCATCACTTGGAATATACGGCGGATTTGATACAATTAAATCAAACTTGCCCAAATCAGTATTGTTATAGTCACAGAGAACGTCCGCTCTCACGCATCGGAGGTTCTCTATTTTATTTAACTTTACATTTTCGCATAAATAAAAGTATGCCTTAGAGGAGAATTCCACAGCAACAACTTCACTGTGTGGAAAACTTTTTGCTAAAGATATCGCAATTGCACCACTTCCGGAACATAAGTCCAATATTCTAGGATTAGTTTTGCAGTTTATTAAAGACATTGCCTCACGCACTAAAACTTCGGTATCATCTCTAGGAATTAAAACACCTTTGCCCACTTTAAAGTTAAGACCCATGAAGGACCACATTCCAAGAATGTACTGAAGAGGCATACCACTGCCTCTTTTATTTATGCAATCTAAAAATCTGTCCTCTTCAATTTGAGATACCACCAAATCCTTATTAATTATCAAGCTTTGACGATTCATTCCGCAGCAAAAATTAAATATTTCTATAGCATCAAAATCAGCACTTTGAATGCCCCAATTGCGTAAAATGTCTCTGCCGGTTCTATACAATTCATATGCCGTCATCTACGTATTATATCCTCTCCATTTTGCGGAATTACTTCTTTTATCGCCCTTATTGCTACCTCTATCATGTCATCATCTGGCTCCTTGGTGGTTATTCTTTGCATCCACACTCCTGGCAGTGATATTGCTCTTGTGAGCTTATTATCATATTTTCCGCAAATTCTTATCAGCTCATAACCCACCGCAACCAGCACCGGAACACACATAAGCTTTATCGCAAGACGGATGCCTGCTTGCTTAAATGGTATAAAAAATCCTATGAAAATTCCCAGCAATACCATTATCACTATGAAACTCGTTCCGCAGCGAGGATGAAATCTTTTATATTTTTTTACGTTTTCAACCGTCAACTCATCTCCATACTCATAGCAAAAAATAGTCTTGTGCTCTGCACCATGATACTTAAATACTCTTTTTATATCTTTCAATTGTGAACACAACAATATGTACAAAAAGAATAGCACAATTCTGAGTACCCCTTCAAAAATCGAACGGTAAAACGATGTCTCACCCAATGCCGGAATTTGACCAATGGTTACATTAAAAATCCAAGTTGGAAAAAACATAAAAAGTAAAATTCCAATTCCAACACCCAAAACGCTCGCAATTCCTACAACCACATTTAAAAATTTGTCACCAAAGTGTTCTTCAATAAACTTACTAAATTTAGATGGCTCCTCTTCTTCTTCAGAAATCGATTTCTCTGCAGAAATTGCAAGTGCTTTTTGACCAATCATTAAAGAATCTATAAACCCAGCTATTCCACGAAAAAAGGGCAGCTTAAATATTTTATATTTTTCGGCCAAAGATGTAACCTTTAAATCTTCAACGTAAATTGAACCATCTTCTGTGCGTACTGCTACAGATGTTTTTTTCGGCCCGCGCATCATTATTCCCTCAATTAACGCCTGCCCACCAATTGATGTTATTAACTTCTCTTTCATTTTACTCCCCCTTAATAGATCTAAGTTTATTTTTTTAAACCTTCGATTCAGAATTTTGTCTTATCACCGGTATGGATATTGTAACGGTGGTCCCAACATTTTCTCTGCTTTCTATCTCCAACTTTCCGGAATGCAAAAGAACTATGTCGTTTGCAACCGCTAAGCCTATTCCCGAACCCTTCTGTGTTGTATTTGCCTTATAGAATTTCTCCTTAACATTTGGCAAATGTTCCTGCGGTATTCCACATCCTGTATCTGAAACCACAATTTTAACATATTCAGAGTCTTCACTTACATTAATTTTTACAAATCCGCCAACCGGCGTGTATTTAAGCGCATTATCAATGATATTTATAAAAACCTGGCGAAGTCTATTTTTGTCGCCCAAAACCGGTGAAATAATTTGTGGTTCCTCATACTCAAGAAACTTCTTTTCGTCTACAGCCCTGTCCTTAAACATATAAACAGCCTCACCTAGTTCCGCTAGTATGTCAATTTTATCAAGCGTGAGCACCATTCTTCCACTTTGCATCCTTGAAAAATCAAGAAGTTCCTCCACAATTCCGCAAAGTCTTTCCGCCTCATGAACTATTATGGTAAGCCCGCGACTTCTCATTTCCGTATCTTTTTCTTCACACAATTGCATAGTCTCTGCCCAGCCTTTTATAGCGGTTAGCGGTGTTCTAAGCTCATGCGAAACCGATGATATAAAGTCATTTTTCATTTTTTCCGACTCACCAAGCTTCTTTGCCATATAATTTACAGTATCGCAAAGCTCCCCCACCTCGTCATCATATCTTTTTTCTATCCGCGCATTAAAGTCACCCAAAGCAATCTTTCTTGCCGTCCTTCCTATGTCTCTTATAGGATTAACTATAGACTTTATAAAATACGAGCTTGACATGATAACGAAAGCCAAAACAGCCAAACCAACCAATATACATGAAACGATAGACCAAAATATTACTGAATCTACGCTTTTTAGCGAAACAATGTAGCGCACCGCCCCCATGTACTCACCTTCAGATGAATAAATCGCCTTGGTTAGCGCCATAATATTTTCTCCAGATAAAAGCCTGCCGGTATACACAGCCTCATGAAAACTATTCGTCTTCGCCTTATCGTAATCCTCAATGTATTCGCCTTCGCTTGGTAAAAATCCCGTAGATGTTATAATAACTTGATCTCTGCTATCATAGGCAATAAGCTCCATCAATTTTTTGTCTTCAAAACCTTCAACATATTCCCTTGCTCTTACATTAAAGGCACCTTCTGAGCTTTCTTCATAATTCGCAAATACCGTTGATAAGCTGCTTGCCTTTGAATAAAGCGTTCGCATTACGCCGCCATAAAAAAAGTTTTGTATAAAAAATGCCAGTGATACCTCTATGACTATTAATATTAAAATTATAAGACTTAAGCTATTAAAAAACCACCTTTTTGTAATTCCCTTTAAAGCCATAATCGTTCCCTTCAATTAATAAAATTTAGGCCTCCCATTTATATCCAAATCCCCACACCGTCAATATGTGCCGTGGCGTTGAAGGTTCGTCTTCTATTTTCATTCTAAGGCGTCTTATATTTACGTCAACTATTTTTTCCTCACCAAAATACTCATCGCCCCACACATGTTTTAAAATATCTGTTCTACTAAGCGCCGTGCTTGGATTTGAAAAAAAGTACTCCATAATTTGAAATTCAACCTGTGTTAAATCTATAAATCTACTAGACTTCGTAAGCGTACGGCTTCTTATATTTAAAACAAATTCCCCCGATGTTAACTCATCCTTAAATTTATTTTCGTTTCTCATTTTAGAAAGCGAAACCCGCCTGTATACTGAATCTACCCTTGCTACCAACTCCGTTGGACTGAAAGGCTTCGTTACGTAATCATCCGCACCTATCATTAGCCCTGTAACTTTATCCATTTCTTGAGTTTTGGCTGTTAACATTATTATCCCTATCTCATCGCTGCGCTTTCTCAGCTCTTTGCACACGGTAAGGCCATCTATTCCCGGCATCATTATATCAAGTATTGCTACATCAAAATCGCCCTGATCTTCATAAAGACTTAATGCCTGCTCCCCGCAGTCTGCTTCTGTCACATCATAGCCCGCTCTTTGCAAATTTATTACTACAAATTCACGTATTGCAGCTTCATCTTCTGCAACCAATATTTTTTTCATTGTGTGTCCTCCTATTTTTATCTCATGGAAAATAGCTGTTCTATCTCTTTCACGTCTATGCTCAAAGGACTCTCCGAATTTAAAACCTTTGCCACATAAACTCCATTTGTCGTTTCTTCAAGCACCAAATACTCTGATTTGTTATCCATATTACTCCAACTGTCCAAGTTCACCACCTGAATCATCATTAAATCTACACCAGCAATTATACTGGAATCTGCTCTAATCTTTTCAGCAACCGTCATCGTCCTTGAACTTCCATCATACTTAACAAGTATCTTATAGCCCTGATGCTCAAGATCTACCCATTTGTCGGGAATTCCCATTATATACGCATCTGGGTCATTGTTAAGATACTCTCTTATGCTAATGGTCTGTGCTGTTTGTGTATTGTATACAATCCACGATACAATATATGCCTCATTCTTGTAAGACATATATTGATAGGAATCTATGCTTGGAATTTCTATTATTCCATCCCCATTTACATCTGCAGATAAAATCAAACTTTCACGGTAAAACAGCTGCGATTTATGTGTTTGTACATTATATAAAGGTGTAACCAATCTTTCCTTCTGGGTATCCCAATATACTATTTCTGTAGCAACAACATTGCCAGACACCATTGAATCAACCACTGCACCCTTTTGGGAAGCGTCAATCTGCCCAAACAATGTATTTGCATATCTTAATGCTGTGCTATCCATAGGCGCCTTATCCATAACCTTAAATTTATATAATAAACACTGCGATAAGCCGTCTTTTTCACACCTTATAAGTTTTGCATTTGCCTCTCTATCACTTGTTTTGTCTTCCGACTCAGCATTAGAATCCGTCCTGCTAAGCGTTAAAGTCAACAACTCGTCATGATTGTCTCCGTCAAAATCCGCAACTATAAAATCAGAATAGGTCTCTTCAAGCACTTGGGTAGTATATTCAGTGTCCTTATAGCACATAGCAATTGTTTTTCCGGAATTATTGTAGCTGCTAAATCCAACAAAAACTTTTTTTTGACCGTCTCCATCAATATCCCCAAAGCACACCTTGTCTACATCAGAAGCCTTATATTTAAAATCCCCGGAGTTTACATATTTGCCGTTTACCTTGTCTATTATGGCCACATGTGTTATAGATTCCTCATTGACTACCTGATATATAGCAATAGCTTCGTCCTCGCCATCATTGTCAATATCCTGCATTATAATAGCCGAACGGTAATCTCCATTTTGAGGGTATTTAAAGTTTATTTCATTTCCAGAAACCTCTTCTATAGCACCCACTATTTCAGCCATCTCACCGGTAGGCTTGGGAGGACGCATAAGCTTGTCCGTCTCTATATTTCCAAATGCACACCCAGACAGCATAAAAAGTCCCAATGCCAACATGAATCCAATCCATTTCCTCACTTTTTCACATCCCTTATTGTCATACTTCAGCAATCAAAAACTTTATTTTTATTCCTTCACTTGCAAACATTTTCTCATGTTCAGTTTCAACATTTCCCTCAAAACCAGAGTTATGTAAATCATACGTTAAATATTTTATATTAAACCCTGCATCCTTAAAATAACTAATGCTGTCTTCAAAAAGGCCACAGTCATCGGTTTTAAAATATATCTCTCCCTTTTTCGATAAAAACTCCCTATACTGGTTAAGTTGCCTGGGATGAGTAAGCCGCCTTTTTTTGTGCTTAGCCCTCGGCCAAGGATTGCAAAAATTTATATATATTCTGTCGAATCTATCTTCGTCGCCAAAAACAAGGTTAATTCTTTCAATGTTGTGCGCCGTTAAAAGGACATTTTTTACCTCAAGATTTCTTTCATAAAAAACCCTCTGCACATTTCTTTTCGCAAGCCCCAGCATCTCACTTTTTATATCAACTGCAATAAAGTTTACATCTACCTCACTGCTGGCTTTCTTTGCAATAAAAGATCCCTTGCCACAGCCCAATTCTAAGTGCATAGGTTTTTGTACATCAAACTGACCTGCCCAGTTTCCATAATTTTTCACAGGTTCATCAACAAAAAAATTACAAGCTTCAAGTTCCGGCCGAACCCACGCTTTTCTACGTATTCTCATATTATAGCAAAACAATATATTATTTTGCTCTCCCTCCTTTTAGGTATTTATTTTTATTATATCAGAAAAAAATATATTTGTGTAGAATATAAACCTCTTTTTGTGTAAACAATTTATTAATTTGTATGAATCAGCTATTGAAATCATTGCAAAATAAATGTATAATTTAAACCAATAATAACTATTAGTTTTTAGGAGGATTTACTGAATGAATGTTCTCGTTATAGGTTGCGGAAAGCTTGGCTCCAGACTTGCAAACAGCCTTTTTCATCACGGGCATACTGTTTCTATTGTGGATATAAAACCCGAATCTTTTCAACAACTAGATGACGATTTTGACGGACTTACTGTTATTGGCATGCCTATGGATATGAATGTGCTGCGAAATGCCGGTGTTGAAAACTGTGATGCTGTAGCCGTGGTTACTTCTGATGACAACCTTAACATTACAGTATCTCAAATTGTAAGAGAATTTTTTTACGTTGACAATGTTGTTGCCAGAATTACCGACCCTGCTCGCGAAGATGTTTTTCATCATTTTGGGCTTAAAACCATCTGCCAAACAAACCTTGCCTCAAGCGCTATTTTTTCTGCAATAACTCAGGAAATTCCCGAAAGGCAGCTCCACTTTGGCGACCGTACAATAGGTGTCAACGCGCGCGAAATTGACCCTATTTTAGTGGGCCGAAATTTAAATGCCATTCCTGTTAAGGCAGATCAAACTATTATGGGCATTTTACGTGAAGATGGCTCCATTTTTTTATTTGACGGCAGACAAGAAATTATTCTTAACCCCAAAGATAAAATTTTATATGCTATAATATCAGATTAATACACAAGGAAGGTGGGTATACATTCATTTTGTGAATGTTTTATATTATGAAAATTGTTATAGTTGGTGGGGGAAAATTAGGATTTTACCTCTCTGAGACCATGCTAGACAGGGACTACGAAGTCAAACTAATTGAAAAAGACCAAAATAAATGTGTAAAGCTTGCCGATGCTTTAAATGCTGAGGTTATTTGTGGCGACGGAACCGAAATTGAGGTTTTAGCCGGCGCAGGAATCAACCGGGCCGACTGTTTCATTGCTGTCACCGGCAGCGACCAAGATAACCTTGTGGCGTCTCAGCTCGCAAAAAAGAAATTTTTAGTTAAAAAAGTAATTACAAGGGCAAATAATCCTCGAAACCTCGAAGCCCTGCGCAAACTTGGAATGCATAATGCAGTTAGTAGTACAGAGATTATTACAAGACTGATTGAGCAGGAAGTTGAAAGTGCGGGTGTAAGGTTGCTTGCCAGCCTTAATAAAGGGCGGGCTGCTATTTGTGAAGTTGCAGTACCTGTAGAAGCTAAAGTAGATGGCACCCCCCTTAAGGACATAGAATTACCTAAATCTTCACTTATTGTTTCAATAACTAGAAACGAACAGCTAATAATTCCTCAAGGTGACACAAAAATATATTCAGGTGACGATGTTGTCGCTATTTGCGAGGGAAATTCACAAAAAAAATTAATGAAAATATTTAATGAAAAATAACAATTAACGCGATTCTTTACGAATCGCATTTTTCTTGTAGCAAAAATAAAATTTTAAGGAGAAATAATAATGAAAGTACTAGCTATTGGTGACGTAGTTGGAAATTCTGGTTGCGAATTTTTAAGAAAAAAACTTCCCGAAGTAAAACAAAAATATAATATAGATTTAGTAATTGCAAATGGTGAAAATTCAGCCGAGGGAAACGGTATTACACCTTATTCTGCTGACTTTTTACTAAACAGCGGCGTAGACGTTATAACCACAGGAAATCATTGCTTTAGGCGAAGAGAAATGTACAAAAAATATGACGATTGCTTTAATATTATACGTCCCGCAAATTTCCCAACTTCATTTTCACCAGGGACCGGTGTTTGTGTTTTAGATATGTTAAAATATCAAGTAGTTATTATAAACATCATGGGAACAGTATTCATGGAGCCAATTGACTCTCCCTTTAAAGTTATTGATAAAATTTTGAAAAGTCAACCTAAGGATTCTATAATTATTGTGGATTTCCACGCCGAAGCCACGTCTGAAAAAAGAGCTATGGGCTTTTACTTAAATGGAAGAGTTTCTGCTATTTTTGGAACCCATACACACATTCCAACTGCAGATGCATGTATATTGCGTGGTGGAACTGGGTATATTACTGATGTCGGCATGACTGGGGTTATAGAATCAAACCTCGGCGTTAAACCTGAGATTATAATCAAAAAGCTTACTACAAAAATGCCTGTGCGATTTGAGTACGCATCCGGCGAATGCAAGATGGATATTGTGATTTTAGACATAGACGAAAAGTCGAGAAAAACCACTGATATTAAACGATTGACGGTTATTTAATTTTGCGGTTAATGTTTAAAACAATTGTGTATAGTAAAATTCTCATAAATAAGTTGTCTAAATAAATAAAATGATGTAGTTTATTTAATTATTTCGCTGAAAATGGGGAAAAAACTATTTTTTTTTCAAAAACATCTTGTAAAATATCGAAAATGCATATATTATATATTTGTATTCTTTAAATCATTATAAAAATGGAGGTTCTAATATGGAAATTTTAAAAGTATCTTCTAAATCTGCTCCAAACGCCGTTGCAGGTGCTATTGCTGGAGTTATTCGTGAGCAAGGCTGTGTTGAAATTCAATCAGTCGGTGCTAGTGCCGCTAACCAAGCTATAAAGTCCATTGCTATTGCAAGAGGCTACTTAGCTCCAACAGGCGTAGAACTTGTTTGTATACCTGCTTTTGTCAATGTGACAATTGATGGTGAAGACCGCACCGCTATTAAACTAATTGTAGAAACAAAAAAACTTTAGTTTTAATATCTAATATTATTTAAACCCTCAGCCACATAAGCTTAAAGCTTATGGTTGAGGGTTTTTGCTAATGTAAAAATATTTCCTTTACAAAGTTTATAGCTATATCCGTTCCCCATACTACCAGCCAAACTAACATTACGAATAAAAATGCCGATAATATTCTCGTTGCATTTAATTTTTCCGGTTGTTCCTGCTTGCTTTCTAAAATGCTGTCATCTTGCTTTTGCACCTTCATTTTGGCCCTCCATAATTTTTTGTTTTTATTATATCACAGCAGCAACGTTAATGCAATTTGTGGCCCCTCGGATTAAAAAAAGGCCCCGGAGACGCGCGCCCCGCATCAATCACGCAAACATATTTTATATATAAATTTTGCCTTATCCTTTAAAAAATCATAAATTCTTCATAAAATATATTGACATCCCCCCCCCCCCCTTATGGTATAATTGTATCA